>NZ_CP028070.1:0-12853 GCF_043545505.1 Pantoea sp. SGAir0183 | reverse complement strand
TTTTTTTGCCAGACAGATAGCGACAATGCCCAGCAAAATCGATGTTATACCGAGAAAACATTAACGAAAGGAGATGGCTAAAAATCCGCCCAGGCTTGTGAAATCGCTGAGTCTGACGAGTTGTTCTGGGGTTAGTGTACGAACCATTATTTCCGGAAGAATCAGAAAACATATAATGACTGCTAAAATATAAATCGTCTTATTTTTCCCTTTTCATTATTTTCCTGTCTGAGTTTGAGGTAAGGTATTTCTGTTTTTGATTTTTCTTCATCGTCCAGTGACCTGCTCGGGCCGAGTCAATCAGTAATTGAATGGTCAACGCCTTTTCTGCTTTGCCTTATCTTCAGGAAATAGCGAGTGAAATTGATTTCATCTAAATTAATTCGAAAATTTCTCTGTGAATTCCTCTAGTAAATCATAGGCATCTAACGGGTCCATTCGAAAATCTTCATTAAGATCGGTATTATGTTTGAGCGGATACCGCTTAAAGGTAAATATGCTTCGACCATTGTAAGTCTCAACAAGATCGAGTACTGCTTTTCTGTCTCGTCCATTATCGTAGTCTGCTCTTCTTTCTGGCAATATTATTTTATTTGAATGTTATCTCATAGCCAATCTTGTAAGCGTACAACTTAGATTGCTCATTCATTTATAAGGACCTTACATCCTGATTATTTACTTTGAGCAAGTCAATATGGGTAAGTCCCGATTCACTGAACATCATATTACAGATAAATATTGAAACTTCATGGTGTTTTGAAAATCGCCATGAAAAGATTATACGGTTGAGGTTAAACCCACTTACTGTATCTTACATAAAGATAAGCAACGATACCGACCCAGACAACCACAAACCCCATTGGGTAAAATGGAACGAATCGCACAATAAAATAAGCACCAACAACACTGACTATAATCGGTACAAGATAGAAAAAAGATTGCAGTAACCATACAATAAAAAGCTTCATTTACTCACAACTCCATCAAAGCCTCAGCTATTTTATCAAACTTGTAATGGCCAAATTAAAAACTTCACAATAGCGAAATTTAGCTTTTTTCATTTACCACACATATAATTAACTCAATATTTCACGTACAAACTCACCCTCCGGCTCAATTCCCCTTGCCTTTAACGCCTCTCTCGCCAGATTCTTCAGCCAGCTTGCCAGACTAATTCCTTCTTCAGTTGCAACCGCATCGAGCTGTTTTTTTAAGGCGGGATCAATGCGCATTTGAAATTGTGGGGACTTGCCTCCACCTTTTGGTTTTTTTTCACGCATTATAATTGACATGTACTGACCTATTCCTCATTTTAATCCTTTAAAAGACCACACTAACATGAGGCCTTTTATGAGAGCAACGCCCCGGCAGTGATGCAACACATACCGGAGCGTCTGACCACAACGTTCACTCTAAAGGAAACAACGCTATGGCTAATACCAATAGTAACACAACCACTCATTATGAAATCGTGGACATTCAACCAGTTATCGAACCGGCAGTATCAACCCTTTGAAAACACCGCTCGGCACGACGCACGATCTCTTTCAGGTGCTGGAGCATGTAGCCACTATGTCGATGCCCTGGTGGAATGTCACGATATCACCGCTCGTATGGCACTATGCGGCCGTCTGCTCGCTGCACTGGAAGTCTTGAAAGTTCTGTTAGACAAGCCACTGCCAGAACACCTGATTAAACGCCTCACGCTGGAGAAAGGTAATGACAAAGCCTGTCGCAGCGGTTGTTCGATAGATTCGGAAGAGATGCGGCAATATTGCAGCGCATTGACGTTAGTGTTGCTGAATCAGCCGGCTTCTACAGACTTGCAGAAACACATCACCGGCTTGTTATTCCAGATGATTAACATCATGACTGATGACTTAACCGCGCCGCGTTTTGTGCAAACAGCGTCGGGGCTGGTGATGATCGATAGCAAACTTACAGATAGCGTTCATTAATTCCGGCCCTTTCCCTTCTTCCCTTTGGAAGAAGGGAATTCGCATACCGAATTCAAATCCCAGCGCGGACTTACTCTTAGTACCAAAATACTTTATCACCCCTGCGTTTTCTTCTGCCGAAAATCGCCACGCTTTTTCTCTCTTCACCGGAAGCCTGTTTTGCCTGACTCATATCAGTAAAATCTTTTTATTCCGTACAGTAATTGCCAGTGTCCCCAAGGGCCCCGGCCCTCACCACCGTACAGTTATTAACAGCACTCCCAGAGGCCGCTGTCGCGCCCTTAAACGTCAACGGCTCGCTGGCCTTCAGCCTGATCTCCCAGCGATCCCATCCAGGCCGCAGCCATAAAAAAAACCCGCTTTCGCGGGTTGGGCTTACAGCAGCTGCGGTGACGGATTATTGCTGCCTTTCGCCATCACCGGCACGGTATTAATCTGTGCCGGTTCGACGATAATCCGGATACGCTCTCCAGGGTTTTAAAGGTACAACTGCAGTTAATATTCTGGCACTGGTGATAACGTTCTTTCGTCTCTTTCGAAACATAACGGCTGCTTTTCGTATGGGCGGCGGTCTGACATTTTGGGCAATGCATCATAGTTGTTCTCCTCTCTGGCATACAATCACATTAGCCAAAGACTAAACAAAAAGCAACAATAATTAGATTTAATCTAACCAACTTGCTTTTCAACTAAGATGTAATCCACGTTTTCAGTCATCAGCTCCAGGTTCAACTGGGTGGTAAAGCCACTTTTATCGAGGGTATGCACGATATTGGTAATCAGCCATTTTTGATTATCGATGACCGATTTAAAACCATGAGCTTTGACCGGCGTTTCAGGAATCAACTCCGCAGCACCCAGCGCCAGTAGGATCTTCAGCGTAGCCCGGTTGCGTTGCAGTTCCTGCCACTTTGCCTTAGCCGCCTCCTCTGCTTCCTCCTGGCTACTGAAGTGCGTATTCAGTACATACAGCTTCTTATTGCTGCCAAAAACATAGGTTTTTCCCGGGTCTTGTTGCCCGATTGTGGGGATATTTTTGGCTGCGGGATGGACAGGGTTCACCGCCGGTGTTGCTGGCGGTATCGTGTTGACGGTTACCCCTTTCTGCTGCGCCTTTTTCTGATCGTACCATTTTGCTTCTACGCCACTGTAATCGTCGCGCTTAAACAATTTGTACTCATACTTATCGCCATCCTGTCGGTTCAGATTCAGGAGTGAAATCGGCTTTCCGCTCACGGTCACGCCCTGCCCGGGGGCAAAGAACTGCAGCATTTCTTTTTTAATTGTCGCCACCGCGCCAACCAGCATAGCCAGACGAGTAATAAATGTGCCGTCCGTTTCCTGTGTTTGATCGAGGTGCTTAATCTTTTTCTTAGCTATCTCCTGCGAAACTTTCCACTTGAGGTTATTACGTTTCGCGATTTTTTCCACGACCTCGCCAACCGTCATGTCTGGATATGAATCAGTGATTTTAACATCGAGCGAACCGCTAAAATCGGCGCTTCGGGCGACCACCGTTATCGTGTCCGGCGCGCCCTGGTAGGTGACTTCATCAATGAGGTAGATGCCTTTATTTGCAAGCGGCTGTCCTTTCCAGCCAATCTCCAGGGCGACTTTTGCGCCAAAAGGCGGCATGACCAACTGGCCGTCGCTGTCGTCCAGTGTCAGCTCCAGTTGATCGGCCTGCAAGCCACGGTTATCCGTTAACTTCAGAGAAATCAGCCGTGGGCGAATATCTTCCGTTTTATCCTTCGTCTCAATTTTGATATTGAAGTCCGGCGTCGGCGCAACGCGCAGAGGCACCGGAATCGGGGCGATATCGCTCATCTCAGCGCCCTCCGCTCAGCGCAGAGGTAACGCTGTTGATGACAGAACCCACCCGTTGCGCTGCGTCACTGGCCCGGTTTTGCAGTTCTTCCGCCTGCCTTTTTAAGTCGCCGAACATGCTGGTCAGCGAATCGTCAACCCGCAACAGGTTGAGGGTAAAGCCTATCTTGCGCGCGCTGCCGTCGCTGTAGAATTCGGTATGCGTGGCCGAGAAATCTGTTACGACAAACATGCCGTAAATAATGCCATTGCCGCCAATCAGCGGCCACGCCAGGCCTTCATCGGCCATCGCCTTCAGTGCCAGCAGCGTGACATTGCCGCCGGTGATTTCAGGCCGGAGCTCGCCAGACAGGGTGATTTTATCGTCACCGGCACCCAAAAACTGGGTCGACTCACGTCGCCCCACGCGACTGTTCTTTGCCCAGCGATAGCCCACGTCATGCTTCAGATTGTCGAAGGGAAGGGTTTGCCGTACAAACGGCATCATGCCTAATATCATCATCATGGTGAATTAATCCCGGCTAAACATGGAGTTATAGCTGCTATCAGCCGTGGACCACGGCGATGCCGTGGAATACTGTGCAACGGCCTGTCCGATCGCCTGGGGGTCGCCTGTCGCATAGATGTTGTTGGTTACGGTGTGCTGACGGTTATCCACGTTTGAATTGTTAACCGAAGGCAAAGGCTGATTGAGCGTGCTGTTAAGGCTGGCGCGCGATGCGGCCGGACGGGCATCCGCGTTATCCTCATCCTCGTCGTCCTGCTCGCGCATTTTGGGCGGTGGCAGCTTGTCTTTCACCTTGTCAGATTTCTCATCGATGATGCCAAGTTTGCCCAGCACCCAGTCAATGCCGCCCCGCAGTTGGTTAAGGGCTTCACCAGGCAATTTCAGCGCTGTCGCCAGCATGTTGCCGAAGCGCTGTCCCATCTCCCCTGCTGAAGCCAGCTCCTGCTGAGAAAACTTCACGGGTTCCAGCAGCGTCGAGAACCATGCGCCCAGCTCAGACACTTTGTTACTGAACCAGTCAAATACCGGCTTCAGCGGCGCGAACGCGTCGCTTATCGGCCCCATCGCCGCGCTGAAACCTTCAGCAACGCCGCTGATAAAAGCGCTAATCGGTTCCCAGTACTGGTAAACCAACATGGCACCCGCCGCGATAGCCGCGCCAAGCAAGACCACCGGTAGCGTAATCGCCCCCAGCGTGGCCGTAATCGCGCCACCGATGATGGCAAACGCGCTGCCCAGCAGCTCCACACCCGCCATGATAGTACTCAGCCCGCTAATGACGGGCCAGGCAATGTTCCCCACGCTGGCCAGGGAATCCACCAACGTCAGCCCACCGGCCGCCAGCGTCAGCAGGCTGTCCGAGAGCTGAGGATTGATATTCATGACGCCGGTCAGTACGGACTGTACGGACAAGCCATCCTGAGTGATAGCCTGCAGGCTGGTATCAACCGACGCGTCTGCGGCTGGCGGCTGGGCAGCGGGCGCCTGAGACAGCTGATCCAGTCGGCCACTGGCTGCGCCCTTCATCAGCACTGCGGCAGGGGCCGCGCCCTGTTCACCAAAAATGGCCTGCAGATAAGCGGCTTGTTGGGCTGCGTCGAGTTTATTTTTCTCAAACGCCGCCTGTACCTGACCGAGCACCGCGAAAATGGGCTGGTTGTTGCCCTGTTCGTCAGCGGTTTGCACATTCAACGCTTTCAGTGCGCTGTCTGCGCTGGCGTCCGGTGCCTGAACATGTGTCAACATGGCGCTGACGCCAGCACCGGCCTGGCTGCCCGTCATGCCGTTTTCCGCCAGCACGCCCATCATGGCCGCGGTCTGACCGACGCTTACACCGGCGTCCTTCGCGGCTGGCCCTACAGCGACCATCGCCGTCTTAAGCGCGGTAAAATCGGTGGTTTTATTGGCAAAGGTCGATGAGAGCACGTCGCCTAACTGACCAACCTGGTCATCTGCAATGCCGAACGCGTTTTTAATATTGAGCACCAAAGACGCGCTTTCTTGCATGCTACGTTGCGTCGCGTTTGCAAGGTTAGCCACTGCCGGTGCTGCAGCTTTTGCCTCTCCCGATGAGCCACCCGATTGCGTAATCGCCGCGCGGGCTTGCACAACCTCATTTGCAGGTGACAGGTAATCAATGACTTTTCGGCCCTTTTCAACAAAGTCTTTGGCCTTCGAACTGGCACTTTGCACGTTATCTGCCAGCGCCATGCCGGCACGGTAGCGATCGCGTATGCGGTTGAGCTTGTCCTGACGTTGATTCAGCCGATCCATGGACTGACCCTGCGCATTGAGGGTGGATGTCGTCTGCTCGGCTTGTTGATTCAGCTTCCGGCGCTCACTGCTCAACCGGCGCGTGGAAATCCCGGCGTCATTCAGCGCCTGGCGTTGCTCCTGTACCGACTGACGCAGCTGAATATTTTTTTGCTGCAGCGCGTTAGCCGACTGACGCAGCTTATCCAGCGCCTGCGTTTGTTCCGCGGTGGGGTTTTGGGTGTTTTTAAGTTGAATGGCGAGTGCTGCCGCTTCTGCCCGGGTATTTTTGAGATTTTGTTGGGTCAGCGTCAGTTCTTTGCGCGTCGCACGGAACCCTTCAATCTGCGCGGATTTAGCGTTGAGCGCATCCAGGTGGTCCTGCGTTTCCTGGATATCCGCAGACAGTTTTTCTGTTTCTTTACGCACGGCACTGAACGGGCGCGTCGCCCGATCAACCGCTTCCAGCAGCACTTGCAGCTTGAGCGTGTTACTCATCTGAGGTTACTCCACTGCGGATCATCACTCTATGCCGCCAGTCGAGTAACTCTTCCAGCGACATGGGATACATTTCTGAGGGGGGCCAGTGAAAAACGCTGGCAATATCGGCCATCAGATCATTGACCGTCATATCGCGGGGCCAGCTTACGTGGCCGATTTCGCTGACAAAAAACCAATCACCTTGCCGCCCAGGGCAATCAGGTCAACCGGGTCCAGCGCATTGCATTCCGCTTTGGTCAGCGAAGGCATCGTGATACGGGGCAGCACCATCAACAGCGCATCCACATCGGACGAGGCCAGCTCGGCCAGTCGTACACCGCGCAGTGCGCCGGCGTTCGGTTTGACCAGCTCGATCTGGGCGATCACTACATCACCGCGTGAAATCGGGCTTTCCAGCACCACCAGGTTGTCTTTCTGTTCCGGCTTATCCAGCTGTTCCATTTTTTCTCCATCTCAATCAAGAGGGACCAGCGCAGAACGCGCTGGCCTTTGTTATTACACCAGGCCGAGATTTTTACGGCGCTGTTCCAGACGATCGACGCCGTTGACCTTCTCCACCATGTTGACGGTGTCGATTTCAATCAGCTCTTTGCCATTCCAGGTCAGTTTGAAATAGGTATTTTTGCTGGTGACTTTGGTTTCGGCGTTTTCACCCTGCTTGGCTTCACCGAAGTCAAACGCCTGGTGCTTACCGCGCACTTCGATTTCAACGGCAATCTCTTCGCCGGTGTCATCGCGCTGATAAGAACCGGTAAAACGTAACGGAACGTTGGCCGTTGCGCCCCACTGGCTGAGTACCAGCTCATCCATACCGCCCAGCGTCCACTCCATATCGAGCGCCGCATCGTCCAGGCCGTTATCGATAAACGCGGCGCCGTTCATGCCGCCTGCGCGATAGGTATCCAGCTTGCGTGACAGCTTCGGCAACGTAACGGCGGTTACAATGCCCTGATAGCTGTTTGAATCATTGAAGAGGTTTAACCCCTTGAGTTTACGTGGCAGTGCCATTTATCCGGCTCCTTAGCTGTTTACGGATGCGGCGAAGTTCGCCAGATAGGTATCAGTGATGCGCTGACGCAGCGTCAGATCTTCCAGCGGGGGCACCGGCGTGTAGTCGTAATCGATAAACAGTTTGCCCGCCTTCAGGCTCTCTTTATCGTTCGCGCTTTCGTCGTACCAGCAGTTCGCACCCAGCAGATAACCAGCGCTGACCAGTTCACGGAACTTCGCATTGATGCCGGCGATGATTTCGCGTACCAGTACTGGCGTCAGCGGTTTATCGTTGGCCCACATGTGCGCTTCCGCCATGATATCGGCCAGCACCTGCGCTGAACGGGTGTAGTTCTCAAACGCGAAAAGCGGATCGTCGCTACAGGTACGGTTGCCCCAGAAACGGAAGCCGTCTTTACGGATCAGCGTGGTGACGCACTTCTCATTCAGCAGATCGGCATCGGTGCCAGTCTGTTGCAGATCCCAGAAAACGTCTGCAGAGATGCCGGTTACGCCATTGACGCCCACGTTGGACAGGGTTTTATGCCAGCCCGTATCGTTGTCAATTTTGGCGCGCAGGCCCAGCGCACGTGCGGTGGCATAAGCCATTTCAGATTTGCTGGTCGCGGTATTCCAGGCAATAAAGTCTGGCCAGATGACCATCAGCTCACGCTGGCTGAAGTTTTCGCGGTACTTCATGGCATCAGAGATGGTTTTGCTGTTCCAGGCGGACACGTAAGCAAAGCCACGCAGCTGCTGTGCAATGCTGGCCAGCGCGGTCGCCACTTCCAGCGAATCCAGCCCTGGCACGCCCAGAATACGTGGCTTAACACCCAGCTGAGTTTGCGCGCTGAGCAGCGCCTTCATGCCGGTGTATTTACCGTTCGCGTCTGTCGAGCCAATCAGGTTAGAGGTGGTTTCCGCCTGACTCGCGCCTTCTGCTACGCGAACCACGACAGTCACTGGCTTCGCCTGGTCAGCAATCGCCTGCAGCGCGGCCGCCAGGGTGCCCTGGGTACCGGCTTTGCCGATGGCTGCCTGCACGTTGGTCAGCAGAACAGGTGTGTTAAGAGGGAACGCCGTTGCATCAGCATCTTCTGCGGTGCAGATCATGCCAACAATGGCGGTTGAAACAGTCGAGATGGTGCGTGTGCCGTCATTAATTTCGACGACGCGGACACCGTGATGAAAATCAGACATCTGTAGCACTCCGTGTTGAGGGTGTGCTCAGAGTGTCAGGTCAGCAGAAAGGATGCATGCGATTGCAGTTTGCTGGCGCGTGGCTAAACAGTGGCGATAATTTACAGGGTAACGGGGCTGTCAAAAGCCTTACTCCAGAGCCGGATATCCACGTTTTGACGCAGCCCTCTTGCCAGAACGGGTCCTGCTTCAGGAGGGTTTCAACAGCTTCTTTGGATGCGGCTTCCACAATCCATAACGCACCATCGGGATGGGCCGTGGCATGCTCTCTGAGGGAGCCCGCAATCAGTACGCCTGACCTGACGCTTTCCAGCCACTGCAGATGAGCGTCCATATGGATTTTGCGAATATCAGCCCGGTCGGCACGATCGTAAAAACGCACGGCAAATGACATCGTTTATTCCTGTTAGTTACTACTATGATCGGTGGGTTTAGCGGCGTTGACTGGAAGATAGCGATACAGGGTTTTGACAGAGATATCCAGCACCAGTGCCACCTGGTAACGTGTGGCGCCGTTCGTCAGCATTCTTTTTGCCCGCTCCACGACGTCCGGCGTCATAATGCGCCGCCGCCCACCAATGCGTCCTTTTTCTCGCGCAGCGGTGAGGCCCGCTCGCGTGCGTTCAACGATCAATTCACGCTCCATTTCCGCCAGGGCGCCCATCACATGAAAGAAAAAACGTCCCATCGGCGTGCTGGTGTCGATGCTGTCTGTCAGGCTACGGAAATTGACTCCACGTTCACGCAGCTCCTCAGTGAGCATGACCAGATGACGCATGCTGCGGCCAAGCCGATCCAGCTTCCACACCACCAGAGTATCGCCCTCTTTTAACGTCCTGAGCGCCCGCTTTAGGCCTGGCCGTTCGCTGGTCTTACCGCTGATTTTATCCTCAAAAATCTGTTCACAATTTGCACTCTGCAAGGCATTCCGTTGTAAATCGGTGTTTTGGTCATTTGTTGACACCCTGACATAGCCAATCAGCATCGTTTTTCCTCTGGTAAAAGGTGGGGAGTTTGCCATTGCGTAGGTTACAGGGGCCAGGGGTTTGTTTCGCGAAAACCTCGGTTTTGTAGAAGCGGTTCAAAATGAAATTTCGCGCTCCCGAGGCGTTAAACAATTCACGAGTAACGGCAAGTTCCAGGTCCCGGATGGCGTAAGCACTGTCTACTTATCCGGATGTGCTGCTGGAGGCGGCGGGGGCGGGGGCGGTTGCCGTACAAACACCAGTGAATTTGGCGGCGGTGGCGGTGGCGGTGGCGCTGGACAGTCAGTTATTAAGCGCGCCATAACAGTTAAGCCTGGAGAAATGATCGATGTAGTCATCGGGGCTGGTGGTGCCGGTGGAACCACGTCAGTAAACTCCGATGGCAAAGCTGGAGGAGTTGGTGGCAATACTGTTTTTGGCAATTATTTGACCCTCATCGCCGGTCAGGGTGGAGACCCTGGTGGTGGTGGTTCAGCGCAGTATGGTGGGGCTGGTGGGGGAGGATATCCTCGTGGAAGCACTGGAAATGATGGAGCAGGAACAACGGGCTCGACGATTGGAACAGGTTGCGGCGGCGCAGGCGCGTCATGTCCATTCGGTGGAGGCGGTGGCTCCGTTCGCTCATCTTCCGCAGGTAGTGCTGGAGGCCAAAATGGTTACGTTGGTGATGGTTATGGTGCTGGCGGTGCAGGTGGTTCAACAGGAATAAATGGTAAAGGGGCTATGGGGCAGCCAGGTTTAGTCATAGTCGAATGGTAACTGGGAAAAAATTTTTTCTCACCAAAATTTAATAACCCTGAAGAAATAATCCGGCCAGAAATAATTAAAAATATTCAATCTTTCCATGGTTAATTTTTAATTTATATTTTTTTGAGGGTTATTTTTAAAAATATACTTCAGCATAAGTTTATTAACGCAATCCATAACAGTTGAAGCCATAACCTGGAATCATTTACTAATCATTTTATAAGCATCTTTTTGATGTTTATGGGATTTAAAGTAAGACCCGCTGTCGCGGGTCTTTTTTCGAAGTGATGTTCATTTCCTGGGTGGCACGAACATACCTTTTACATACTCCCAACCTTCTTCAGGCTTAATTTCACACTCTGTGATATCAACCCACTGGATAGAAGGATGGAACAATTCCGTTATATCATCTTCCGTTGAAAATAGTTCTCTTACTGTACTTTTTTCAATTCGCGCATAGTTTTTCATGCATATTCCTCAATGATAATAATGCCATCGCCACCGCTCCCTCCATTTTGAGCAGAAGAATTACTAACAGAAAATGCACCACCGCCGCCTGATCCAAACGCGCCAGGATCACCAGACAAAGATGAGCCTGCAGCAATAGGATTTCCCCCTCCACAGAAAAACGATGCGCCACCACCTCCACTCTCATAGCCCGAGCTTAAGGTAATTGCTGGGGTTCCTGCAGAGCCTCTGACATTCATGTGATTACTACCATAGCCAATACCACTGCCGCCGTTAGAAAGTAAGCGATTCTCTCCGTAGTTAAATGCCGTACCACTTGCCGCTCGAGCACCGCTTGATGCAGAGAGGTATCTACCAAAACTGCTGCTTTGCCCTGATTGCGGCTCGTTACCACCGACTCCACCAGAACCACCCTTTCCGACGGTTAGCAATATGGGAAACTCAAGCTCATCGACTGAATGCCAGGAGATAGCGGTACCACCCGCCCCTCCACCTGAGCCAACCGCTCCCTGATTTGCTCCAACTGCAGAAGTCCCACCGCCACCGCCGCCGCCTCCTGTAACGATTATTTTTAGTAGTCTCGCGGTCGGTTTTGCATAAGTCGTATTTTGACTGAAAATATTTACCTTCAATAATCGGCCAAAAAGCTTTTCGTCTAAACCGAGGTTTGTATCCTCTTTTTATTATTGGCACAAAGCCCGGAAAAACTTTAAAACCTCGGTTTGGGCGAAGGCTCTGCTTTGCCGGTTGGCGTGCCGGTTCCCTGGCCTTCTGAAATCCACCATCAGGCTGGCTAACGTGTAATGGTGACGCTTTCAGCGCGCAGCTGATCCCGCTTCTGGCGAGAGCCTATCCATCGCTTAAATTACCGGATTTGCGTGGGGATTTATACGTGGCTGGGATGATGGGCGTAACATTGATAACGGAAGAACAGTGCTTTCTGCACAGGATGATGCGTTTCGCTCACATAACCACCGTTTTGTTAACGAATATGGTACTCCAACACCCATATTGTTGCCTATACAGATCAAAATAGTGAGTCTGTTGATGTCACAAACCAACCGGGCAATCGTTGTCACACTTATATTTTTATGGAAAACACGGGTGGATCAGAGACACGACCACGCAACATTGCATTTAATTATATTTTGAGGGCTGCATAATGTTAAGAGCTCAATTGGATAAAAATCTCATAGCTATTAACTATGGGAATTAGTGTTTATAATTATGATGGTGTTTCTCGTGAATATCTTTCAACTATCACTGAAACTCTTGCTAAGGAGTAGGACTTCCTGCTAATTCATGTGTCGATGCTCCCTTAGAAAAAAAAGAGGGCATGAAGGTTTGCAGAACTAAAGACCTTTCTGCATGGGAATATATTAGTGATCATCGCGGTGAAACTGTCTACAACACTGAGACAGGAGAATCATTTATTATAACTGAACTGGGTGATTACCCAACCAATACAACTTCAAAAGTTCCAGCTTCAGAGTACTGTAAATGGGATGGTGAAAACTGGGTTGAGGATTTTTCGCTTAAACATGAAGCCGATAAAAAAATTGCAGAAAACATCGAGAAGATATTTAAATAGTATCGATAAGACAATCTCCGATTGGAAGATTGAACTTTTGCTTGGTGACATTAGCGATAATGACAAAGCAAACTATCAGCGTGGATGGCATACAAGTCTGCAGTGAAAGCCGTCGATGTATCGACGGCACCTGAAGTTAACTGGCCGCAAAACCGGAATAATTAAAGTGTTCCTCAAGAATGACAGATAGCGAGGCTCGCTATCTGTTAACTCAGCTTGGTTATGAGAATTTTCACTCTTTGGACAGGGAAACAATAGAAACCCACTTGTCTTTAGGCCATTTGAAACTGTAGAAATACAACAATTATTTTCTATTGAAATATTA
>NZ_CP028069.1:0-5487 GCF_043545505.1 Pantoea sp. SGAir0183 | reverse complement strand
TTATTGGCTTCAGTATTTATTTTAGCCGGATGCCCTGGACCAGGAGACAGAATGGCTGAGCGAGAGTTAACCTCAGCGATTATCAAAGATAATCAAGTTTGTGTAGTGTCGCCACTGAAAGCAGAGGAAAGAATTACTGCCATTCAAATAAACGGGGATAAAGACGATACGCTTCATAAAGTTTTTGACGATAAACCTGTTTATGTAGCTAAAGGGGAATGCCTGCCACTATTTGGATTTACATTTTCACCGGGTGAGAGATATTCAATCGCTTATGACGTCATGAATCAGAAATCACAATCGCATTTGGTAACGGCTGAGTTTTCAACTCAAATCGACAAAGGCGTCATCAAGATCTTTTAACACGATGATCTTACAAGCGCGCATATGCGTATAAGACCATAGGTACCTTTGTACAAATCGATATCGATAAAATATGTGCCTAAATGGGCTATGCAAGGCGCGGAGTCGAGGGTGGTATCAGTGGAGAAACTGGTTACGTTCCCGACTGCGAATGATAGTAGCACTAAACTAAGTGTTGAAGACCAAGCCATCAGAGCCATCTCGTTTGTTTATTAAATCAGATATTTATAAGTCGTAAGGGCAAAGGTTCTGACTGTACCTTGATTTTCGGGCAATAAAATGATGTTATCTTTATGGCATCGCTGGTTTTTAAGTATGCTGGTTGAATAGGAGAAGGATGTCTTGTTTGAATATTTTAGCTTTATATTGAAATGAAAATATTTATTCTTGTTATCATAATGCTTGCCAATGTGGGCCTCATCCTGTCTGTCCTTCTCTACGCAATAAACAGAAGAAAATATTATGAGATTATTAGTCTTTTTCAGAAAAAATATACGCTTCCTGCACCATATCTTTACAGCAGTATGATTGGCTTCTTTGGTGCTGTCACGATGGCATATTTCTTTATCAGACTTAAAAGAAATAAAAGTATATTTTTCTTGGATAAAAACAGTGAGGCATATCAGTTTGTTGATGAGAGTAATGTCGAATTGATGCGGTGGATGATTCCTTTCTTTAATATTTTTTTATTAAGCTTTGGATGTTTTGTGTTCCTAATTTCTTTTGGCGGTGTACTGAGCTTAATCGATAAGTTCACATTTTGACTTAAAGTATAATATTTTAAGGACTCTAATATTTTTTGCCTGTTCTCAATGATGCCAACCACTCAGGCAGCACCTCCCCGTACCATCCCAAATATTTCGCCAGTTCCGGCTTCCTCCGCTCACTCAATATCACCACCACCTCATTCACAATCCACGCTTTAGCAAGGGCTATCTCTTTCGCCAGCACATCCGCATTAAACCTGCTATTCAACTGACAATAGCGTCGCGCTATCGCCCGATAATCCTCTTCTCTGCCCATCCCTTTGATCAAAGGCGCTAAATCTATCGCCGGGCTACCCAGGCCAAAGCGTTCCCAGTCGAACAGCACCAGTTCGCCATTTTTTCTCTTTCCCCAGTTACCTGCATTGGTATCACCGGAGATCACGCAATGCGGTTCAAAAAGCACATTGCTGTGCTTCTGCATTACCCGAAACTGCCGTTCCGACTCAGCAGGCAGGCGAAGCAGATCGAGGCAGCCTTCCAGTGCTGCCTCGTCCCACCGATGTGTGCTGAACGTCCATGAGGGATCAGGCGGTACAGAATGTAATCGTGCAAGAACGGACAGGAATGTATTGTCCGTAACAGCGTCTTGTTGGATGGGTTCAGGAATATATTCGAGTATGAGCTTTCGTTGTTCGTAGCAGGCTGATTTCACAACGGGCGTCAGAATGCCATGCTGAGCCTGAAGGGGAGCGGCATCGCAGTAGAAAGCATATTCCACCTCGCTTACCGGCGCTTTTTCAATTGCGCAGGGCTTACCATCTTTATCCGCAAGGCGTTTTACGCGTGCAATGCCCATTTGGGCTAAATCGGCGTTGGACATAGTAACTCTGCATTTACTCTAAGCGTAACGAATACAGCCTGCTCCCACCTCCGCAGGAGCAAGCCCCCTCAACCTCTTACCACTCAGTCAGCCCAATCGCCTTCATCACCTGCTTTCTCTGCTGCACGGACAGCGAAGCCAGATCCTTAATCGATCCCACCCGCGTCCCGTTTATCACATCCCTGGGTTTAAAGCTGATAATAATCTGGCACCAGGTGACCTTCACATCCAGTTGCACACCAATCGGAAAACCCGCTTCTTTTAGCCAGCAGCCCTTCAGCGTAATCGCTGGAACGCGGCGATAATTTGGAGTGCGGGTCACATAACCCACGGTCGCATAGCGCTGCGTATAGTTTGGTGCTTTAGGTTCAGTGTGGCCTGAAATACAATCAAAGGCAGTCATGATTACTATTCCTCGTAAATAGTGATTGTGATCAGCGATGCGGATGTGGGGCAACACATTCGTATCGCGCTAAATGACCGGAACATTTAATCAGGCAGGCGAAAACGCAGCGAGAGAGAAAATAGCAAACTGCGAAAACATACGCAGAAATTTCACGCAAATCGCAACGTAATCCATCATTTTTAGTGGCAGATCTGAATTCTGATAATGGCGAAAAGAAGAGGGAAATACCCGACCATTTCACGCGTCCTCAGCGTCAATCCGTTGTCCTGTTGCCCTGGCCTAAACCGCCTCCGGGACTTTCACCGCGTCACCAAACCCTGACCCCGAAATCCTTTATCAGCCACTCGCACTCTCCTGGGATCGCCATAACAATTTCCACATCGGCACTGTTAACGCCTTAGCTAGCCACAGGATCAGGCGCTTCCGCTGGTGAAGCGTAATCTTATCGCCGAGCCGTTCGTGACCGTTGCCTCACCGCAATACTTACTGATGCCAGCTTGCTGACCGGCAGCAATGACTGGGCTTATGAGATCACTAACGAATGTCACTTTTTCAACATTCCCAAATCGCTTGCGGTCTGTGACCGTACGCCGTTACGAAAATCGGTGCTTTCAGGGGCTGGGATTGCCTGCATGCCGGAATATGTTGTCCAGCGTGATATTTGCAGTGAAAAACGCATCTGCCTTTTTAAATAGATGAAATCATCGAAATGGTTATTAAACCTTTATTATCCGACCCGCAGCCAAATAGCTGAAGCCAGATGGACAGCAAGAGAGATAGGCTCGTCGCCTGATATTGAAATCCTTTCGAATAATCCTGTAATTACGCAGAATGCTTTGCAAATGTGAAGTCTGTTGATGATTACGAAGATGCAGTAAGGCTCCGTTATTACTTTATCCCCCTGTGTCGCCGTGTTCTTGATAATCTGGTATACAGACCCGTAACGTTCTTAACGTCAGGATAAAAATTGAAAGTCAGCGAAGAAACCCTTATGCAGGCCGGTTTCACGTTACGTGAGCTGGGCAGAATAAAAAACATGTCACAACGCTCTGGCGATACACTGGGCGAAGCGATTAACGACCTGGCCCGGCGCTTTATTATTGCTGCTGTCGCCGTGACATTTTGCCTGGTCGTGTTCTTTATCCTGCTTGTTTTTGGATCAGCCCAATCGGTTATCCCGGGTGCTCTCGGTCTGGCCTGTGGCGCTGCCGTTGCAGCATTCTCCCAGCCACCTGTTGTCACTTACAAAGCCTGGCGTTTCAGAAGCGCTCAGCGCGGCTGACCGTGTGGGCAAGCGGTAAATTTTTAGGTACGCGGCTGGTCAGCTCTTTATCACGTCATCACCTGGGGCCAGGTATCGAGAGGCTGTTCTTTATCGGTGCGGCTCTGATGTCTCTGGGCTTTATTGCCACCTTTCAGCAGACAGCATTGAATCTGGCGCTAGCGTTCATCATTGTGGCGGCCATGAGTGATGGCATTGCGGATGTGTGTCTGATTTCACCTATTCAGCGCGAACCGGACACGCTGAGACTGCCGGTCTTTAGCCTGATGACCTTGTTGCAGATGACGGGCTTTGGTGTGGGCATGCTCATAGTTACCCTGTATTATGTATGGCTTGATCCTGAGCTGCTTATTATCATCTTTCATGGTCTTCCGTTGATGATAGTAGGCGGGTTCATGTGGCAAAAGTGATACAGTTAAGGGAAGGGAGATGTGCTAATAAACGACATCACAGATGTTTCCTCCCGCCATCCCGGTATTATATTGCCCACTGCCAATCGTAGGCAGATATTGTGTAAATCAGATAAAAGGATTTTGACCATCGTAGATGATGTTTATCTGATGAAAATGGATATCTTGCAATGAAATAACCTCTGTTACTGGGCTTGTAGAAGAAATAGGGTGAGTTTCAAGATGACGAGGGCTATTGAAAATAAAAACGATACAATACATAGCACTCAAAACATAGCGCTCCGCGCCGAGAAACAATGAGACGTGAGCATCCCTGCCGTTCATAGCATCTTTAGCGTAGGTCAGATAAACCCCACTTTTGGCCTTAGTCCCTCTGCGGTCAGGATTTGGATTCGATGAGATTTTTCTCTGACTTTTTATCGCATCAAATCCTTCCTTAGATGTGTAATGGATGTAAACCGTTTTCCCGTTAAACATGCCATTATCGATGTGCATTTCGAGGCGATGATCTTTACTAAACACAGTTACTACTCCATTAACATTAAAAAATATTAATGCTTGAGGGTAAGGTATAGAATCGTCAGATTCCATTTTTATCAGTCATTTCCGATTTTTTCAGAATTCATCACATCGTATTGCGTGCAGCAAGGCAACGCATTCTCAATGCGAATGGGGGACGCTCTTTTTCCAATGGCAGACTAAAGGCTCCATCCTTAATGACAACCTGCAGTGACGGTCTGCCATGGATTCCTGATTTTTTGTCGACAAGAAAGCGTGTCTTAACGTTTTATATCACCAGGGCAATCCGTTTCACTTTAAAGGTCAACAGCGCATTGGCATTAAATTGTTTCCCCATACCACTCTTTAATCAAAGCGTTAAACCTGATTTGAGTCGCACGTAAATTCTGCTTTATATCTATCTAAATCATTCCTATTAAAGTGTTAAGACGGTTTGTGACGGCACGTAATTGATTTCACCTCAGCGACACCAAAAACCCCACCGCCACCAACGCATAAAACCCCGCACAAATGACATCAAAACTGCGCCGCGCCCGATTGAGATACGTCTCCGCCGTTTGCGAAGCAAAAATCAGCGCATACAGGCTAAATATCATCACCCCGGTCAGTGCGCAGGTGGCAACCAGAACATAGCTCTGCCACTGTGGGGCGCTGCGGGTCAGGCCTACGCTGGTGACGGTGAACCAGGTCAGGGCGGCTTTAGGATTCGTAAGGTGCAACCCCAGGCCTTGCAGATAGTAGCCGCGTAAACGCGTGTGAGAACGGGCGGGACGTGCCGCAAGGTCGCCAGGGCGAAAGGCACTGCGCAGGGCTTTTGACGCCAGCCAGAGCAAATAGGCCGCGCCGAGCAGTTTTAGCCAGACGATAAAACCGTGGAAGGAGACCAAAATCGCAGAGATGCCAAAGGCGGTTAACAGGCC
>NZ_CP028068.1:0-20282 GCF_043545505.1 Pantoea sp. SGAir0183 | reverse complement strand
TTAATAACCCTGAAGAAATAATCCGGCCAGAAATAATTAAAAATATTCAATCTTTCCATGGTTAATTTTTAATTTATATTTTTTTGAGGGTTATTTTTAAAAATATACTTCAGCATAAGTTTATTAACGCAATCCATAACAGTTGAAGCCATAACCTGGAATCATTTACTAATCATTTTATAAGCATCTTTTTGATGTTTATGGGATTTAAAGTAAGACCCGCTGTCGCGGGTCTTTTTTCGAAGTGATGTTCATTTCCTGGGTGGCACGAACATACCTTTTACATACTCCCAACCTTCTTCAGGCTTAATTTCACACTCTGTGATATCAACCCACTGGATAGAAGGATGGAACAATTCCGTTATATCATCTTCCGTTGAAAATAGTTCTCTTACTGTACTTTTTTCAATTCGCGCATAGTTTTTCATGCATATTCCTCAATGATAATAATGCCATCGCCACCGCTCCCTCCATTTTGAGCAGAAGAATTACTAACAGAAAATGCACCACCGCCGCCTGATCCAAACGCGCCAGGATCACCAGACAAAGATGAGCCTGCAGCAATAGGATTTCCCCTCCACAGAAAAACGATGCGCCACCACCTCCACTCTCATAGCCCGAGCTTAAGGTAATTGCTGGGGTTCCTGCAGAGCCTCTGACATTCATGTGATTACTACCATAGCCAATACCACTGCCGCCGTTAGAAAGTAAGCGATTCTCTCCGTAGTTAAATGCCGTACCACTTGCCGCTCGAGCACCGCTTGATGCAGAGAGGTATCTACCAAAACTGCTGCTTTGCCCTGATTGCGGCTCGTTACCACCGACTCCACCAGAACCACCCTTTCCGACGGTTAGCAATATGGGAAACTCAAGCTCATCGACTGAATGCCAGGAGATAGCGGTACCACCCGCCCCTCCACCTGAGCCAACCGCTCCCTGATTTGCTCCAACTGCAGAAGTCCCACCGCCACCGCCGCCGCCTCCTGTAACGATTATTTTTAGTAGTCTCGCGGTCGGTTTTGCATAAGTCGTATTTTGACTGAAAATATTTACCTTCAATAATCGGCCAAAAAGCTTTTCGTCTAAACCGAGGTTTGTATCCTCTTTTTATTATTGGCACAAAGCCCGGAAAAACTTTAAAACCTCGGTTTGGGCGAAGGCTCTGCTTTGCCGGTTGGTGTGCCGGTTCCATGGCCGTCTGAAATACCACCATCAGGCTGGTTGACCTGTAATGGTGATACTTTTAGCGCAGCTGATTACCCGCTTCTGGCGAAAGCCTATCCATCACTTAAATTACCGGATTTACGTGGAGAGTTTATTCGTGGCTGGGATGGTGGTCGTGGTATCGATAATGGAAGAGGGATCTTAACATCGCAGCAGTCTACGACCCTCAGAACAGCGATGCTCGATTATTATAATCAGGACGCAACGGGCGCTAATGGTGTAGTCGGGCTAGGATTCAAAAATGAAGACTCATTATTTGATATGCAGCAATCTGACTTTAAAATGCCAGATGGAACTAACCCGAATAATTATGAAGGCGCGATTTCAGACAATGGTATGAGTTCAACCATTATTACCTCTATAAAATCTGGAATATCCAAAGGTATAACTACCAGGCCACGCAACTTAGCATTCAATTATATAGTGAGAGCTAAGTAATGACTTATATACATCCTGTTTTAGAGTTCTGTTTAGGAGATAATGAAAGCTGGGTAAGGGGCTGGCAAAAAGTATGAAGTCTGTATGACAAATGTCGACAAGCATTGATGATGTGTTATTGAATGATACTAAAATATTATATTGCACCGAAAGATTGCAACTTTCTTTTGTGATATTAGCGGCAATATAAAGTCGAAAATATTATCTTGTCTAGCATATGATAATCCAGTAAAAGCCGTCGATGTATCGACGACCCTGGAATATTAAAATTTATCCGTACCAGCTCGAAATTGATATCGAAATAATTACAGATGCAAGGATATTTATGTATCTGTAATTTGCAGGGATTTTTTTAGTTGAACATCTTTCTGCGGAATAAAGTGGCTGGCTTTTTTAGTATAAAACAAGCCATGGTTAAGCTCACTATTGAAAAGATAAATTATTCATTTTTTTAAGATGACGTTGACTTGGTTCTGGAATTAATCTACTCAAATAATATTTCAATAGAAAATAATTGTTGTATTTCTACAGTTTCAAATGGCCTAAAAGACAAGTGGGTTTCTATTGTTTCCCTGTCCAAAGAGTGAAAAATTCTCATAACCAAGCTGAGTTAACAGATAGCGAGCCTCGCTATCTGTCATTCTTGAGGAACACTTTAATTATTCCGGTTTTTGCGGCCAGTTAACTTCAGGTGCCGTCGATACATCGACGGCTTTCACTGCAGACTTGTATGCCATCCACGCTGATAGTTTTGCTTTGTCATTATCGCTAATGTCACCAAGCAAAAGTTCAATCTTCCAATCGGAGATTGTCTTATCGATACTATTTAAAATATCTTCTCGATGTTTTTCTGCAATTTTTTTATCGGCTTCATGTTTAAGCGAAAAATCCTCAACCCAGTTTTCACCATCCCATTTACAGTACTCTGAAGCTGGAACTTTTGAAGTTGTATTGGTTGGGTAATCACCCAGTTCAGTTATAATAAATGATTCTCCTGTCTCAGTGTTGTAGACAGTTTCACCGCGATGATCACTAATATATTCCCATGCAGAAAGGTCTTTAGTTCTGCAAACCTTCATGCCCTCTTTTTTTTCTAAGGGAGCATCGACACATGAATTAGCAGGAAGTCCTACTCCTTTAGCAAGAGTTTCAGTGATAGTTGAAAGATATTCACGAGAAACACCATCATAATTATAAACACTAATTTCCCCATAGTTAATAGCTATGAGATTTTTATCCAATTGAGCTCTTAACATTATGCAGCCCTCAAAATATAATTAAATGCAATGTTGCGTGGTCGTGTCTCTGATCCACCCGTGTTTTCCATAAAAATATAAGTGTGACAACGATTGCCCGGTTGGTTTGTGACATCAACAGACTCACTATTTTGATCTGTATAGGCAACAATATTGGGTGTTGGAGTACCATATTCGTTAACAAAACGGTGGTTATGTGAGCGAAACGCATCATCCTGTGCAGAAAGCACTGTTCTTCCGTTATCAATGTTACGCCCATCATCCCAGCCACGTATAAATTCCCCACGCAAATCCGGTAATTTAAGCGATGGA
Organism: Pantoea sp. SGAir0183; assembly: GCF_043545505.1. NCBI lineage: Bacteria > Pseudomonadati > Pseudomonadota > Gammaproteobacteria > Enterobacterales > Erwiniaceae > Pantoea > Pantoea sp. SGAir0183. The sequence continues at coordinate 17,052 of NZ_CP028068.1, read as the reverse complement.
TAGGCTCTAGCCAGAAGCGGATAGGTGGCAGCGCTGAAAGCGGCACCATTACACTTTAGCCACCCAGTTGGCGGATTTTCCGAAGGCCAGGGAACCGGCACGCCAACCGGCAAAGCAGAGCCTTCGCCTAAACCGAGGTTTTTGAGAACCTCCGCCACCAGCCCCGCATCTTTAATCTCTGCCAGCGCTTTAGCCGTTTGCAGATACTGGCTATGAGGGTTTGCCGCATCGACATGCTTCTTCATCACGTCGTCGGTATAGGCTTTCACTTCGATGACTTTGTCATCCACATACTGGCGCGTGGCCAGCACCACCGAAGGATCAATCTTTAATGTGACGGCACTGGTGCTGTTCACGATCAGAATCATGCGCACGGTCTGGGTACGGCCGCTGCCTTCCTGAAGTTGTGGCTTGTAAGTCTCCGCGCAGTTTGCCACCGCAACCATAACGCCATCGGCGTCATACAGGCCAATTTCGCGGATCCAGAAGCCGCCTTCACCTTCAGGGATAATCTGCTCAGCAATGATCTGGCTGGTGTTCGCCGCATCCACCTTCAGTGAATTCAGTGCGGCGCGTCGCTTTTCGCCGACCAGTTTGGTCTGTGCAGGATCGGGCGTGGGCAAGGTGCCGCCGCCATCCCCCACCGCCATTTGGGTGATTTGCAGTTGGGTACCCAGGGCCGCGGCATTGGCCAGCTTAGCCGCGCCCTGATTGGTCAGTATGGCAAAATATTTCGTTGTCATGCTCTCACTTCCGTCAGGTCAATAAGATGGACCGCTGCGCCGGTGTAACCGGAACCGCCTGCGGTGATAACTTCAGGTGTATAGGGATAAACGGTAAGCTCATCGCCACTGTAACTGGCGGCCGCAACAGGAACGGTGCCGGTGCTGTCCAGATTGATGGATAACCCCGTCAGATGACGGCTGACCGGCTTGGCATCGGCAATTAATCGCTCCAGCTCGTTGTACATGGCCTCAGTGATACCGGTTTCCAGCACGCCCACGTCCAGGCGGAATGTGCCCGGCGCTTCGTTGGTGTTCCACCATTCCTTGATGCGGATTAGATAGCCAAGCGGCTCCACCACACGGCGCAGCGATCCAATCGTTCCCTTGTGCTTATGGATGTATTCCGATGCGGCAACCACGCTGCGCTTGGTGCTTTCGCTCCAGCCTGAATCCCAACGGTCAACCGACCAGGCCCAGGCCAGATAAGGCAGCAGCTCGACCGGGCAGGTCTGAGCATTCCACAACATGCGCATCGGCGCAGGGATGGCCTCCAGCGTTGCGCAGGCTTCCGCCGCCGCCACTTCCAGTGCCGAAGATCCGGTGGCAGCAGGCGTTTACTCATCAGAACCTCCTACCGTGATCTGATAACCGGTGCAGAACGCCGCCTGGGTTTTATCCAGCACCACATCCGCAGTCGGCTGCGCCAGTTCGACACGCTGTACGCCTTCGACGTGCAGGGCGGCGTAAAGCGCAGACTTACGGATATCGCGGCCCAAACGTGCCTGGGTGTTCACGAACGCCTGCAGTTTTGCTTCTGAGGCAGCGCGAATAGGTTCGGCTTCGGGCCGGGATAGAGGTACAGCGTGGCCTCGACGCGATAATCCACAATCTGAGCCGACTGAACAGTGACGCGGTCGGCGACCGGTCGTACATCTTCATCGTTCAGGGCGGCATCCACGATTGCCAGCAGATCGTTATCCGCCACGCCGTTGCCTTCGCGTGACAGCACGGTAATGGTGACGCTGGCAGGAGACGGACTGATGGCGGAAGCATCGGCGACGCGTCCGTCGGCACTGCGCGCATGAAACTCATAGGCACCCGATGGCCCTGCCACACTCAGCCCCTCAAAGGCGGCAGCAATGCGGGCGCGAAAATCTTCGTCGCGCTCCATTACGGCTTCAACAGGCGGCGTGGCGGTGGGATCTGCAGCAGTCAGTACCAGCCGCGTCACGCCGTTATTTGCGCCCAGTTGATCCAGATCGCTGCCGTTGGCCCAGGCAACCATCACCGCCTTTGCCGCCTCGTTAACGCGCTGGCGCAGGATAACTTCCCGGTACGCGTTCTCCTGCAGGAGCTTCACCAGCGGATCCGACTCCAGCGCCAGTACGCGGGCAACCGACGCCTGCTGGTCAGCAGGATAGAGCGAAATCAATGTCGCCTTGCGTTCCGCAAGCAGCGTTTCATAGTCCAGCGTTTCCACCACATTTGGCGCAGGCAGCTGGCTCAGGTCGATAGTAGGCATGATTCAACTCACAGGGACGGTTAACGAAAAATCCTGCGCGGTATCCGCACGGTTGCCGGTGATTTCCACCACCATCCCGCCGTCAAACGCAGACTCAAAATTGATGCCGGTCAGGCTGATGCGCGGCTCCCACTGCAGCAGCGCCATATAACAGGCCGACATGATTTGCAGACGCAGCGTGTCGTTTTGCGGCTGGTCAATCAGCGCCGACAGTAGCGAGCCATAATCACGGCGCATCACCCGCGACCCGAGTGGCGTGGTTAAAATGTCGCGCACGGATTGTCGGATGTGATCCAGCTCTTCCAGCGTCGTACCCGTTTCGCGGCTCATACCGCTGTAGCGTGCTGTTGTCATAATGGCGCTCCTGTTGTCCCACCGCTGTCGCCCGGATGTTGGTGCGTATGCAGCACTTTGCCATTGGAGGCGAAACTGCCGCCGCTGTGCGATACGTCGCCCTTCATGGTGCCGCCCTGGGTGACTTCCAGCGTGGCGGTTTTGAGTAACGTTGTGCACTCCACCTCGGGCGTATCCAGCAGGATTTTAACGGTCGCCTTGAGAGTGGCAGTCTGGATCCCCTCCGCTTTCAGCGCGCCGGTCTGGGGCTCATATTCAATTACCGCCCCATCGGGAAAGGAGCAGTGCAGCGCATCCGCAGAGGCCGATGGCGCCGGACTGGCATCCGAAAACACACCGGGCAAAACAAAGCCGCTGTTCAGCTCGCCGCCCAGGCTCATGATCAACACCTGCTCGCCAACCGAAGGGGCATTCCAGGTACGGGTGCGTCCCGCCCGGGCTGTCAGCCAGTGCAGCCAGTCAGTGGTGTTATCACCGGTCTTTACACGGCAGGTGCCCGCCTCCAGATTGACGTCGGAGACAGTACCGATGCGGACCATGTTGCGCAGCAAGCGCTTGATTTCTAATATTTGCTCGTTCATGGCAGTAGTTTCACGTTGCAGGAGAAAAGCAGCAATCGAATGCCGTTTACTCAGAAATGACTAAACAGCGCCTCAGCAAAAGCGGCAGTGGCTATGCCTTCCATTCGCTGACCAGCTTGCCTTTGATATACAACTGCCAGGGCCGCGCATCGTTTTCTGGCAGCGCAGGTTCCGGCAGATGCGTGATGTGTAATCCACCTTCCTGCTGCTCAACCCAGACACGTTCGGTCAGCTGGAGCGTGACCGTCACGGTGTGCTTCCCCTCGCCCGTGGCATCGAGCGTGAAGGTAAAGCCGGTGCGGCGTTTTTCCTCCGACACCATGATGTCGGGCTGGTTTTCCCGCAGCCAGGCCAGCACGGGCACCATGATCAGATCAATATCGTCGGCATACTGAGTAATGACGACAGCCAGCTGAAAGTGGTATTCAAACGACAGCGAGCTGGCGAGGGTGGAGACCAGACTGCCGGACTGAATATCGATGGTCAGGTTGTCAGGATTTTGCTGTAGCAGCGGAACGCTGTTTATCAGCACCTGACGGAGTTGGGTTGCTTTCAACATCATGCTGCTCCTGGCACGCTTTAATCATCTCTACCTGCAACCCGCACGATGCGAGCGCAGCCTCTAACTGGCGGTTATCTGCCGCCAAATCACCCTGCGTTTGCAGGCGGTTCTCCGGGATGGGGCAACTGGTCACGCGTGGACAGCCAGTCCAGATAATCTCGGGCATTGCTGAAGGCGGGACGGCTGTGCAGCCGGATAACGTCAGCAGGCAAAGCAGTCGCACTCCAGGCACGTAAAGCGGGATTCGCATCGGTTTCTCTTCTGATTGTCGTTTCGCGGTTCAGCGCCTGAGCGCTGGCCTGGTTTTGCTGTAGCCGCAGTTCGGCCTCACGTTTTCGGCTGGCCTGACTATCCCGGTTGAGTTGATCGATGGCCTTCTCCCGGTTGCTCAGGTCGGCGGCCAGCGCCGCGGCCTTGTGCTGTGCCTTGTCCAGCCGCGCCTCGATGACGCTGAGACGCCAGCCGCCGGCCCCCAGTGCCGCAAGTAACGTCACGATCGCAATCACCATCAGTCGCATCATCCTGCCCCCTTCAGGCACCAGGCCATTTCACGCTGGCGACGGTTATCCAGCCCGGCGTTATACGTCCCTTTGACATAGACCCAGCGTCTGAGCTGCAGGCAGGCATCGCGCCAGCGGCCACGGTTAATGAAGCCCGCCAGCGAGGAGTTACAGGCGGCATGTACGCCGACGTTAAAGCCAAAGGACACCACCGCGTCGTAGACCTCGGATGGCATGTCACGTGTCATGCACTGATCAATGCCGCGCTCAACGCGCATGACGTCATAAACCAGGTTGACTGCCGCCTGGCGCTCGTTCACCACGCTGGCAGGCGTAACACCCTGCGTATGGCCAATGCCATTAGTCCAGACGCCGGCGCTGCACTGATAAGGTGACGTGCGGCACCCTTCGGCATCAGCAATCAGCCTGAGTCCGGCTTCGGAGGTTTTTAGCATCTTGATTTGCGGTAGCAGTGCGGCCATGGCCAGCACGGCGGCGACGGCACATCGCTTAGCGGTCTGGCTCAAAATTCAGCCCCTTAACGTTGCGCTGCTGCAGCTCGTAGGTTTTGCGGCGGTAATACCAGTTGATAAAAAAGGTTGCGACATTGATGCACATCGTTAACACAGCAACGCCAGAGCCCACCATAAAAGCGATATCCTGTGGTGTGTGACGTCCAAACCACATCAGGACAATCCCGATGAGGTAATTAATCAGAGAACTGATTTTTTCCATTGGCACTAATCCCACAGATTGAGCGTCTCACCAGTAGCCGCCTGGGGCAGATCCGGTAAGACCACTTTGCATCCGTGCGGTAAGGTTGGGCCTTTTTCTGCCAGGCCAGGATTGGCGGCATAAACCTGTTCAACCGCCTGCTGCGTGCGTCCGTAATAACGCCAGCAAATCTCATCAACCGTTTCTTCCTGTCGTGCATAAATCAGCATTGATTGGCCCCTTATGAGCATAAAAACCATGGTTGGCTGGGCGAAATGTTGTCAGCGGTAGCCTGCATTACCGGCACCGCATCGCCAGGCCATATCTCCTGTCGCAAAAGCAGGTTTCATAAAGCTCAGGCCATGCGGTAAACAGGGGACATGTGCTCAGCGCGGCCTGCGTTGCCAGCGCGCGACAGGAGTAGTGTCTGCTTCAGCAGCGCATTGCTCAACGCGGGAGCGCCCGCTCAACAGTGAGCGGGCAAAGGCAGTAAAAATGGGATGAATCCGGCTAAAAAAACGGCAGGAAGGAAGAAAAGCGCGCGTTTTAACGATGAGGTTCAACGACCGGAAGAGGCAATAAAACGGGAAAGGAAGGTGCGTGTTTTAGCCGTGATGATCCGCAGGCGGAAGAGGCAGCGAAACGGGAAAGAAAAATGCGTGATTAACGATGAGCGTCTGCGGCCGGATGAAGCAGTGAAACGGGAAAGGAACGTGACAACTACCTGGCGTTTTTTGTGGCCTGACATGACAGAAAGGAACGCTAAAGACCGATCGAAGTGAAGGTCTGTTTGCCCGGACCGCTGCCCGCGCCTGAGCCCACATCATCCTTTGGGTGGGCTCAGGCGACAGACAACCCGCTGACGTTACAGTGAGAACGCCGGCATCATGGTTTTTTTAAAGGCGTAGCCGAAAAGACAACGGAAAATCGGTTATCGGAAAGGGTGTAGTTAGCTGCGAGTTCAGCAATCAAATTTAACGCAATTTCCCTGTCTCGTTCGCCGCAGGCCCCTTCACTGGTGAGCCTGGCGATAAGCTCAACGCGCTCAAGCATAACTCGCTCATGTAATTCATTTCCCACAATTCCCTCCCCCAAAATAAACACTGTACATACATACAGTATCATAGCATTGATTAACTGTGGAAGCGTTTTAAGATAGTTGGTAAAAAATTATATCATGTTGATAGGCATCAACTTTTATTAACCTTCCCTTAAGACAAACCTGCGGCACTGACCTGCAGAAGCGTAAGAAAAATCAATAGATTTTTACTGTTTATAGTTTAAAAATCTGGCCTTTTAACCCACCTGTTTTCGTCCGGATCAGGCCAGGCCTGCCTGTCACGATAACGCGGCGGCACCGTCAACGCTGTCCGGCTGTCCGGCTTAAAAACCGTGCCGGAGAATGCGACAGACTGGGTTGTGTGTGGGCACTGAAAAGGCTTCTGACCTGTACCGTTCCCGAACCCGACTTTATTCCGCGCCTCCGCAGATAATGTCCCGCTATCAGAAAGAAGATATGTCTGAGACGTACAGTTATTAACAGAACTCCAAGACCGCAACGCCGGCTGCGGTTTCTGGCCGTTCTCTTCTTCAGCGCGTTTAGGCACAACTTTCCATGTTTTCAGCCGGGTCAACACGGGCGCGCCGGGCCCTGTCGCCGTGGCATAAACACCTTTAATCGACTGCGTTTCCTCGCCAAAGGCATTACAATTTTCATCGGGCTGATACCAGACACGCACGGTAAGTGCGTCACGTTTAACGAAGGGGCCGCCCTGGGCATCGGTGTACGCTGCCCATTGACCGGCATCAGCCGCAGCATGTACGGCAGCAAACGCCTCGCCCGGACCATGAGCGCTTTGCAGATCAGCCAGGCGGCGCAGTTCGCGATAAACCGTGACGGGTGCACCGCCAATAAACTGAAACTGGCGGATACGCCAGCGGGCCGCCCAGGCCGAGACGGCCATCGCCGTTTCCTTCAGCGGCTTTCCGCTTTCATGATCCCGCTCGCCTTCGAGCGCATAGCCATCAATGTTTTTTGCTACGTATTTAGCGATATAGCCTGTCGCGCTGCCTTTTGCTGGGTCAATGGCTTCCGCATGAAAACGCGCTTTGCGTGCGCGGGCGCTGTTCAGCTCATCGCTGTCCTGCTGGCAGGCATAATCACGCAGGATCTCACTTACCCGACTGACGTCCTCAGGGCGCATAAACATCAGCATGTGCCAGTGCGGTGTACCATCGTGATGGGGCTCAGCAACGCGCAGACCAAAAATACTGATGTTATTTCGATGCAGTTTGGCACGGACTCGCTGCCAGAGCGTGCAAAGATAGCGCTGCGTGTCCGCCGGGCTGGCCCCGTTCCATTTCGCATTGCGGTGGCCCGTTTGCAAGGTGGCGTGATAGCGAGAGGGGGCGGTTAAAGTATAAAACTCCGCCCGGAAGCCCATATTTTGACAAAGGGTTTCAAAGCCACGAATGCGTGTCATGAGTTCCGCACGACGAATGGCTGGATTGGCCACACTGCCGTCATATTTTTCGATCAGGCTGATGCGGTTTCCCTCCTCATCTTCCAGATCCATACTCTGCAGGAAGTCACGAGTGCGTCGACGTTGTTCCCGCCATTCCGCGACCGCCATCGGGCTGGCATAAGGTGACCGCTTTTTGCTGACGTTGGCTAAGGCAATATGCAGATGTTCTCGCCAGAAGGCGCTGAGACGACGCAACTGTCCTTTCCACCATTTCTCTGCCTGCATACGCAGGATGGCGGCGGTAACATCGTCGGGACAGAAGAAGCGAGTACTGACCGTTTCCCAGAGCGGTGGCGTTTGTCCCAGCTCACGGGTGATGATAGCTGCGGTTGTGTAGAGGTGATGGACATAACGGTAATCCGTCCTGTCACTGTTGCTGGCATGCAACTGCACCAGTTCTGCATGAATAAAGCTGGCAATATCGCCCGCGAGTAAGTCAACATCAGCACGGGACATATCCGGCAGGCGGTTAAACCGCTTCATCAGTTCCCACAATGTGCCGGCCGCTCTGGCTGCACCTTGCGGGCACGACAGCGTTCGGGATAGCTGCGCCACGATGCCGGGACGCATGGCATGCAACTGGTAGCGCTGGTTGACTGACTCAACACGCGGTAATGTACGCTCAACAAAGGTTTTTGCTAAGTACGCATTAGCCCGGGCTGTGCCCTGTTGCTTTTCAAGTAACGCCATGCGACGCCGGACGTCCAGTTGCACCATCCTGGCCTGGGCGTTAAGGGTTTTCTGCCCATGCAGCCACGCCGCAATCAGGCGATCGCGGTGTTGCTGCTGGTCATAAGTGGGATATGGGCTGGCAATCGCCAGCAGGGGTGCATTCCAGGGGTAAGCAAAAGTCATCATCGCGCCTGTCCGTGGTGAAGACGTGTGCGCAATTCGCTGACTTCCTGACAGGACAGGCAGCGGGTGACGCCCTGAACGGCGCGACGGCGCGCCTCGGGAATCGGTGCATCACACTCTTCACAAAACGAAGCGCTGATTGCCACGGGCCGTTGCGTGACCTGGGCAATATTGCGCGCCAGGATTTCTTCGCTGCGCTGCTGCGCGACATCAATGGTATCGGTCATCAGCGCAGCGCTCCTGATTCGTTTTCATAACGTTCAGCTTCGTTGCGCAGCAGTTCCGCAGCCTCAATGCCTTTTAATGTCTGACGCGTAATATGCGCCGCCATAACATTCAGCCGTCTGGCGACCGCCAGTGCGCAGGCTTTTCTTTCGTTATCAAGCAGTTTATTGAGGGTAAAGGTTGTGGCGTCATTCAGTGAATGGGTTTCGCTGTTCATCATTTCTCTCCAGATTTTGGGCAAAGTCATGCCCGACGGGTTTACGTCATTGCGTTACGATTAGGTGGTTTATTCAGGCAAAAAGCAGTCCGCCGTTGAGAACTGTCGCGGCAATATCTTTCCCCAGCGCGCCAGCTTGTTCATCGCCATGATGATGCGTTCACGACGTAACTGATCGAAACACTCGAAAGGTTTGCCAATATCTTCCTGCCTGAAACTGCCGGGCCAGTCACGATTGACCAGCGTTAAAACACAGAATTTGAAATCGTTATTTTGATGATTGAAGTACCGCAGCGCAGGGTTACGGTTGCGGTCGCGCAGCAAGCGCCAGCGCTGACGAAATTCATCAAAGGTCATCTTTTCGCTGCTGCCGTTGTCAAAACGCGCTTCGGCATGCGAAGCGGATAGCGGGCTTTTTATCTGGACGGTGCGGCTCATTGTTTTCCTCCGATAAAGTTTGCATCGGGTTTGACTGACCAGTCGCCACCGTCACTGACATCATGGTGTCTGTACCTGATGACGGATTCGCGCCTGTCTCATCGCTGGCTTTTGTTAAGCATTAAGCGAAACGGTAAGACAACTGGCCTCGGTGTCAGCACGACAAGGCGTTAAACCACTTTCACTCACATCTTGCGTGCAATCGCGGCGCTTACCGACACAATCGCCCTTGTTGCCTTATCTCACCGGTGCTGACCGTTACACGCAGACAGGTGAGCGACGCGATAAGGTTCCGGCATGACGATTGTAAAAATGGGCCTCATCAGGCAAAATCTTTCGTTATCTGATAAAGCCGCCTGCTGCTGCATCAATCAAAAGCTAACTAAAACCGGAGGATACTTAGTCTAAATCTAAGTGTCAATGAAAATGAGCGTTTATACTAATTTCAAATTTCCGAACTCGAGCGCTGAAGCTCTGGATCGCGTTGTCGATGCCTATGGCTTTACCATGAAAATGCAGCTTGCAGATCACCTTGGAATTGCCGCAAGCAGCCTGTCTGCACGCTATAAACGTGATGTTTTTCCGTCAGATATCGTTTTGCAGTGCGTTATGGAAACGGGGGCGGACTTGCAATGGTTGATTACGGGTAAAGGAAGTAAGTTCTCAGAAAGCAAACCTGACACACCGACACTGGTTAGAAAAAGACTAATCAGCGGAAAAATCGAGGATGCGGGTTATGTGATGCTGGATAAAGCCTTATATGCGCCCCTGAAGCAGGAACCGCGCAACGCTTTTTTACTGTTGGCCGAAACCACGCAATACATCATCGATACTGACTTCGAAGATATGCATGACGGCGTCTGGTTGGTCGAAATTGAAGGCACAGCCAGCGTCAGAACGCTGACGCGTATTCCGGTCAGGAAAGTCCACGTCAGCGGGATTGGCGTGGCCTTTGATTGTGGGATTGATGACATCAAACTGATTGGCCGGGTTGTACTGACCATTCAGTGACAGGCCCGATTGCCTGGCGACGCGGGGATGTCCTGTCGTGAGGCTGGGCAAGCCAGACTCTGTGATATAAAAAAGGGGCGTTACCGCCCCTGTTAAGCGATCAAACCTGAAATGCTTCAACCATGCCGCGTAAGGTGTGCGCCTGCTCTGACAGGGAGTGCGAGGCGGATGAGGATTCTTCAACCAGCGCCGCGTTATTCTGGGTGACCCCATCCATCTGACTGACGGCAACGCTGACCTGCGAGATCCCCTGCATCTGCTCTGACGAAGCCATTGATATTTCATCCATTGCGCCCGCCAGTGCATTGACCATGCCAACGACCTTCAGAATACTTTCTCCGGTTCCGGCGGCGACATGAACGCCGCTATCCACCTGTTCCACCGCATGTTCAATCAGTTCCTTGATCTCTTTTGCGGCAGTGGCGCTACGCTGTGCCAGGATTCTGACCTCGCCAGCGACGACGGCAAAACCGCGCCCACCCTCTCCCGCCCGCGCTGCCTCAACCGCCGCATTTAACGCCAGAATATTGGTCTGAAACGCAATGCTCTCAATTACGCCTGTGATGTCGCGTACTTTTGTCGCGCTCAGGGCGATGTCATTCATGGTATGAGACATGCGCTGGACTTCGGACTCGCCGCTGCGCGCCAGGGTTGCAGCCTCGCGGGCAACGGTAGCCGTGTGTTGTGCACTGGCCGTATTGCTCTTCACCGTGGCGGTGAGCTGCTCCATACTGGCCGCCGTTTCCTGTAGGGCCGCAGCCTGCTGTTCTGTACGTGATGACAGCTCAGTATTGCCCTGAGCAATTTCATCGGATGCCGAAGCGACGGAGCCGGCGGTCTCTTTGATTTGGCTAACCAGACGCCGCAAACTGGACTGCATATTCGCCAGAGAAGCAAGCAGACTGGTTGAATCGTTGGCACGCAAGGTGACCGGTGCGGTTAAATTGCCGCCGGCAATCGCCGCAGATAATGCCTGCGCCTGAGCAGGTTCACCACCGAGCTGACGCATCAGCACGCGTATAATCATATACCCCGCTGCGACGGAAACGACCACCGACAGGGAGGCAAGAATCAACAGAATCAGCGTGGCCCGGCGCACATTTTGACTGGTGATTTCAACGGACTTTTCACTGTCTTCCATTTGCAGGCTGGTCATCTCTTTCAGCGACTCAAGTAATTGCCCCTGCAATGGCCGAACCGTTTTTATCAGATAAGACGTCGCGTCCTGCTGCTTATTTTGTAAGCCAAGCTGGCCGGCATGTTCCAGCGCCGCCAGTACCGGGCCCTCGCTACTTACTATCTTATCAAAGGCCTCTCTGGCCTTTGGCGTTGAATCCCTGGCAACCATTGCAGCCAGACGCTCACGGTTCTCTTTATAGCTCGCTTTTTGCGTGACAATACGTTGCCACTCTCGCTGCATTTGGTCGGGATCCTTAATCAGGGCAAGGTTACGCACAATGACGGCCATGTCACGTAACCCACCGTACATGTCCATCCCCACACGGTATTTCTTCATTTTGACATTTACGGCTTCATCCATGCCGTTACGGGCATTATTCATACCGGTATAGGCCACTGAGGTGCAGATAATAAACAGCGTAATTAAAAGGCCAAAACTCATCGTCAGGCGCGTTGAAATTTTCATTATGGACTCCCTGCTTATGGTGAAAAACAGATATCGGTTAAAAAAGAAAAATCCACAGTAAAAATTAACACAACCTCAACAAAAAAAATAATAAATGATTGATAATTATAGCTTTTAAATAAAAACAAAATTAATTTGACGAATATTAAATCTTAAACTAAAAGAGAAGAATTTCATTTAGAAAAAGAGAATAAAACATTGTATTGGTTACTTTCGGGCGATAAGAAAAAATATTCAATCGTGGTTAACAGGGAAGACTCGCCGTTTGCCGCTGCGGCGTCAGAGCGTGCCTTACCGTGTACCACTTCTTCACTGTAAACAATACTTAAGCGCAGGAAAACACGCAGGCGATGACGCACGCAGCGACACAAAACGCGGCACAGAGATTGCAACACAATCCTCAGCTTCGAAAACGTCTTGCGGGAGTAAGCGGAATGTATGTTTAACCGGTATTGAGCACGTGGCGATACTCATCATAAGTCATATGGCTTTAATTATCTGACCAGAATATTACCCGGTAAAAGCCCTGTAAGACTTTATTGTTGACTAAAAAATAAGGATCGCCATTATCGTCACCCCTCAGGATAACTTTAATTTTTTTTTCATTCTTTGCGAGCGAGGCTGCTTTTTTATAACAAGCATCCCATACATACCTATTTATGATTAGATGAAAATTAAAAAAGAAAAATAATTTGGCTTAGCCACACTGAAAAGAAAATTTAGTGAATCTTTAACATGATAAACAGAAGAATGCACTCTATACTGTCTTTCACTGTGAAAAATGGGTCTCGCCCTGCCGTTAAATCAAACAGATCGTTGATAATAAGCGAAAAATTTCCATTCTATTACAGTAAAAACATAACATAATTATATTTTGATGATTTTATCAAAAGACACCACTCCACCTGGACCGTAAGTAATGAAAAAGATTCTCGACAAACTCGGCCTGCCGACAAAATTTCTTATCCTCGGTATTTTTGCTCTGGTTTTATTTATATTACCTACCTATCTATTTATTCAGACGGGTAATGAAGCGATTAACGTAAAAACACAAGAGTTACAGGGCGTACCGATCGAAAAAGATATCCTGACATTACTTAACCTGATACAGCGCCATCGTGCGGAAAGCGCCATCGCTATTTCCCAAAATAAGCTGGATAACGCACCACGCGTAGCGCTGGCTTCTCAGATCGATGCAATGTATGAAAAAATAGCCTCTGAATTGCGTCAATATGATGCCAGCGCACAACCCACTCAGCGTTTTTTAAACGTTCAGACCGCATGGTCACAGCTACAACAGGACGTGTTAACGGGGAAGTTAACGCTGTCGAGCAGCCTGACGCATCATGCCCAACTCATTCAAAACCTGCTGGACACGAATCAAGACATTCTTGATTTGTATAGTCTCTCTTTAGATGCCGACCTGAATACTTATCAACTTATTATGAGTATTTATGGCCGCCTGCCAGAGCTGACCGAAACGCTCGGGCGCATCCGGGCAAGTGGTACGTCCATCATTGCGGCGGGGGATAAAGCTGACGAATCCTATCGTGGCGCCATGGAATATCAACTTGAAGGCGGCCGAAATGCACTGGAGAAATTCAGTAATGTACTGAATAAAGCCTTTACCGTAGAGCCAGGACTGAAAACTGACTTTGCCGCGCAGGCGCAGGACGCCTATCAACGTTCGGCCAGCGTGCTTAAGATGGCGGAAAACGTCTTTATCACGAAAACCGTGCAGATTACGCCTCTGGACTACGTAAAAGACTTTACCCAGGCGATTAACGCCTATAACGATCTTGGCACCAAACTCAGCCAGCAACTGGCAATCACGCTCAACGATCAAATCGATCAACGTCGTCATTCGCAGTATATCCTGCTGGCCGCATTACTGGTGTTAGCACTCATTGCAGTCTTTGTGGCGTTTATGATTAGTCGTTCGGTCACGCGCCCTGTAAAAGAGGCGGTGGCAGTGGCCAGTAAAGTTGCAGCGGGTGATCTAACCACCGTAATAACGGTATCGGGCAATAATGAGATCGCCGAACTGCTGAATGCCCTGGCGCAGATGCAGCTACGTCTTTCGCTGTTAGTGACCAGTATCAAAAATAACGCGTCAACCATTGCCAACTCGTCGGAAGAAATTGCGATGGGTAATAACGACCTCTCATCGCGTACGGAGGAACAGGCCGCCTCGCTGGCTGAAACCGCCGCCAGTATGGAGCAACTGTCGTCCATTATTAAACAGAATGCCGATAACACACGTTACGCCTCCGATATGGCCGTATCGGCGACTAATGCGGCCTTAATGAGTGGTGATGCGATGAACGCTGTCATGGCGACAATGCAGAAGATTCGTGGCAGCTCAAGCCAGATTGAGGAAATCACCGCCGTCATTGACAGCATCGCCTTTCAGACCAATATACTGGCGCTTAACGCCGCCGTTGAAGCGGCTCGCGCCGGCGAACTGGGTAAAGGATTTGCCGTAGTAGCGGCCGAAGTGCGCGCACTGGCGCAGCGCTCAGCCGGTGCCGCGAAAGAGATTAAAGGTCTCATAGAGCAATCTGTCGTTCAGTCGAATGAAGGCTTAACGCTGGCGCAGGATGCGGGCAGCAAAGTTAAGCAGAGCGTAGAGGCCATAGAGCAAACCTCTCAGCTGATTCGCGATATCTCATCATCGTCTGAAGAGCAGAGCAGCGGCGTAAGCCAGATTAATATTGCCGTTAACCAGATGGATCAGGTGACACAGCAAAATGCAGTACTGGTTGAGCAGTCGGCGTCATCCGCAGATGAACTGGCAAAACGGGCCAGTGATTTGCGCGACATGGTTTCTGTGTTTCGTACAGCCTGACCGCCTGCTCAGTTAACCGGCGATGCAGCAGCATGACCGCCAGAGCCCGGCACTGCCCGGGCTCTTTCTTTGGCAAAGATGAAAAATACGTCAATGTACAATTGAATGATTGCTCAAAGAAACTTATTCTGTTGCCCGCAAAAAAAAGCCAGTAAAGGTTTTCGGTGCCATTGCAGTGCCGCCTGCACATCCGTGCAGTCTCATTTTGATGCTGAGCAAACCCCCACTGGAAAAACCTGTGCTAATCTTTCGGTCTCAGAACCGCCTTCCGGGGAGTATATGAATAACGTTTTTGACGAAAAAATGACGGACATCATCATCGGAGAGATGGTGACGCAGCTACTGAATGAGGATGCGGCAATTTCCTGGCGCCTTCTCCTTGAGCGGCTGCAACAGCTTCTGGATACCGAAAGTGATGAGGTACGCATTCGCGCAGCATTGCGGGCCATTGAAGAAATCCGTGCGGAGATGATTTCTCGTCCGGCTGAATCGCAAACGACAGAACTCGGTGATCTCAGTATCCATCACCTTCATTAAGTCGCTGCCAGGCAGCGGCTCACCCTACTTTCTGAAAAACGCTTTGCACGAGTAAGCGCCTTGAAAGGTATTCACATAACCGACGCGCTGATTAATAAAGGCACGTTTTCGCTGACGGAGGTCGAATGAGTGATGACACCGCCATGCAAGACATCTATTCCATTATTGGTACGATAGTTGCGCGTTTGCTTAAACCCGATGGCGAGCTCCATCTTCAGGATATTGTCAGTTCACTGCATAATTACAGTGAACAGAGCACAGAGCAGCTTGAAAAGAAAGCGTGTCAGGAAGCGATACGCCTGCTTTCCCGACAGTTTCATTAAGATGATGAAGCACCGGACTAGCGGTGGCACCGATACCGCTTTATCAGTACAGGGCGATGCGCTTTTATTCCATGACAGATTCAGCGAGACCGCGCAGGCTGTATCTTACGCATCGTCCCTGGAGGATGTTCGCCCCACAACAATTTCCAGGCAATGGCGTAACACGGCCAACTCGGTGCTATCTTCCGTGCATTCCAGTTCGGCAATCAGACGTATGATGATGGCCTTACTGGTCACCTTTTGTCCCTGAATGACGATGTCACGAATCACCGCATCCAGCACTGCATTTTCAGCCTGAAGTGTGTCACCCGCACGGCGAAAGAGATGCAGTATTTCTGCTTCTGTCGTGTTTTGCTCAATGTCGATAATATTCGGCATGATGATCTTCTTAATCTGTATCTGTGAAGGTAAGTGACGTCATACTGACTGTTCAGTGCTGCAATCCTGCGTGCATACCAGCAACCGCTGCGTTTTTACCCTGCATGCATCGCCCTGAAGGCCGCCCGGACTTAGTGCTTACGACTGTTGTCCGGAATGCTCTGACCAAATGCCAGTACGGTGGCATCAATCGGGTCACGTGCGGAGGCAAACTCGTTGCGAACTTCCGTGAGCGCCATTTCAATAGCCTCGTGCCGCTCGTCGTGAGTTTCATCCCGGAGCATGATCTTAAGTCTGTTTGCCAGTGTCGCACCACTGATGGTGTCATTGCTGTCAAGCAACGCGGTAATCGCCTCGCCCATGACAATTTCAATAAGTTTCTCTTGTTTATCTTTTTGCATACCCGCATTCCTGATGACATTGTGCCCCTGTAACCGGGCAAACCAGCCTCAAATGCTCAGGCCTCTGATGACCTGCTTATTTGACCATCAGATTACTGCTGCGGGACGTGAATGCACGTGTGAGTCGCAGCGTTCAGCGGTCAAAAAGCATACTAATCAGTTTCTGATAATGTTGCTCTTCAAGCGGACTGGCCGACTGACTCAGTCTACGAATCAGCGCGCTACAAATGGCCTTACGGTTAAGGCTTTTGCCTGCATGAAGGATCTCCACGATGACCTGACCCAGCGTCGCTTTTTCGTAAGGGAGCGTGTCGTTGCCAAAGTAACGGGCAATATCGTGAACCGTATTGGACGTATTTTCGTTCTGACGCATCATGAATCTCCCAAATGAGAAATAGTATAAACGTTAGTCAACGCAATGTTCACTAAACTTATACAACATCTGGAAAATTGTACAGGAATTCTCTTAACTGGCTGGCAGGGTTATTGTGCATAAAGTGCTATATCATACTTAACAGTCACTTGCGTAAGTATCAGATCGCTAACCGTCTTACAGCGTTGTGATTACACACAGGGCAGAGGCGAGGCGGTAAAGCAGAGGCAGAGAGGTCATTGATTACCTTTTCTTGACTAACTTGCCAACGTTTGGCTATGTACGGTCGTCATCCTCTTCCGGATTAAGACGAATAAC
>NZ_CP028067.1:0-12434 GCF_043545505.1 Pantoea sp. SGAir0183 | reverse complement strand
CTCCGGCTGGCCCGTCGCGTTCATGCCGGCGGGCTTTTTTTTGGCCGGTGACTGAGGCCGGATAAAGGTCATTACCCTGAAGCTACCCTGCCCCGCCTTCTCCGGACACGCTGGCCGCCTGCCTGACGGGCCTCAGGCACACGCGGGCATCCTTTCGGTCTGGTAGCGTGCCTTCAGTGAGAATGTCAGGAAAGTCTCTCGCTGGGCCTGTCGCGTAATGTTAAATTTCCTGAACTGAATCAGGTTAACACAGGGAAATGACGATGTTTAAGGCGCTTGTGACAGGAAAACTGAGTCTGGCGAAGACATTCTGGGGATGGGGATTTGGCGGAAACGCGCTGATTGTGGCCATCAGCAAGGCGGGCGTCTATGCCGGGCAGTACTGGCTGCTGCCGGTGAGTCACGTACTGCAGGCCCTGCTTTCACTCGCGGTGCTCTCCGGACTGACGTTCATCCTGAAAGAGAAGCACACCATTCCGGGAGTCGTGCTCGGGGGCGTGGCTTTTGCCATTTTTCTGGTGCACTTCATTCTGAGCGCAATATTTGCCGTGCGCTTTTCGTCGGTGATTTTTTTCTGATCGCCGGCAGGTCTTCAGCCGGGATGAAATTAAAAAAACCGCCCGGTACCGGGCGGCTGAACAATCAGGCATTCAGAAGGTTGCTTAACTTGCGGAACCCTCAGCCTGGTCGTTCAGGAGCATACCTGCAAGCGTAAGCGGTAACCTTTTTGCTTAAACGGATGAAACCCTCTCCTGTCCGGGCGCTGATTATGCTGAGGATTCACGCCCGGTCACACACGGAATTGATTTGCTTACAACACAGTTCCCGGACGTGACTATGCTTCCTGCTGCTGCACACAGACGTGTCAGTCTGAAGATGGTATTTCTTGATTTATTTAGCCCGGTACGCCGGGCATTTTTCAGCTGCCCTGACTGAGCATTCTCCGCTCAGACATGGCCTGGCGGACCAGCCAGAAGCCGGGTGAGTAGAACGCACGCCCCAGCTTTTCCGCAACGGCCGGTGTCACGACCAGTATGTCACGCAGAATAAGGCTGACCTCATTCTCCCGCAGGCCGGAGCGACGGCAGAGCCCGTCCGTGTTCATGCCGTATTCAGCCAGCAGAGACGCCAGAAAACGGCCCACTGAATCCTGCTCTTCCATCGGGCTTTCCTTCAGCCGTGAATGTTGTCTGAGCATAAAACACACCCCCCGCCCGTTCAACATTTATACAGCCCGGTAATCCTGCCCTTAAAACGCGAGGTGACCACGCTCGCCGCAGGCCAGGCTGAGGCGTACCGCAGCGGAGCGAGGAACGAACAGCCGGGACGAGGAAGCGTCATTTCACTTATGTCAGCAACGACTGCTTACGCGCTTCCCTGACTGAAACTGCCCGACAAAAAAATCATTAGCCTGCTCAGTAAGATAGGCATCGCCTCATCAGCGTACCGTTTCGTTCCCCTTGCCATGCGCTTCCGGCTCAATAATACTGTTTTTATATACAGTATCATTTAGGGAGGAAATTAACTATGCCAGATTCATTCATTACCGCACCGGCTTCAGCCCATTCAGTCCGGAGAGCGGCACCATGAAAGCGACATCCTCTCAGGGCGGGCTGACGCTATTCAGGCCTTCCGATATCCGTTCCGTCATGCGCATCCCGCTGTTTGTTGAACGCTGCGCGGCCGGTTTCCCCTCTCCAGCAACCGACTATGTCGAGAGCGAACTGGACCTGAACGAGCTCTGCATCACCCACCGGGCCGCCACGTTTTTTGTGCGCGCCAGCGGCAGCAGTATGGAAGACCTGGGACTGTATGACGGCGACGTGATGGTCGTCGACCGCGCGAAAACAGCCATCCACGGCGACATTGTCATTGCGGAGGTCGGCGGGGAGTTCACCGTCAAACGCCTGCAGCTGCACCCACAGATTGCGCTGCGCCCGATGAACCCGGCCTATCCGGTGATATACCCGGAGGAGCTGCACCTGCTGGGCGTGGTCACCTGGTTCTTCCACAATACCGAGGCGCGCCGGAGGTAACCATGCCGATGTTTGGTCTGGCTGACGTCAACAGTTTCTATGCGTCCTGTGAGGCCCTTTTCCGGCCTGACTTGCGGGGAAAACCCGTTGTGGTCCTTTCGAACAACGACGGCTGCGTAATCGCAAGAAGCAAAGCGGCCAAAGCCCTGGGTATCAAAATGGGGGTGCCATGGTTTCAGTTAAAAGCGCAGCATTTACCTGAAAAGGTTCACATTTTCAGTTCTAACTATGGGCTTTAGTAAGTTAAGTGGAATGCAACATTGATCGTATAGACTTTGAACAGCAACGCTGACCTCAGAGGTAAACGCAATGACGACTCCACTAAACAACAGTGCCATTTTACTGGCGGAACGCTGGCTGAAGCTGCTGTCCGACCTGGGGCGGGCACCCGCCACCCTGACCGCCTACCGCGCAGCCCTCTGTCATTATTTTGCGTTCTGCAGCCGGAACAGGATTGAACCTGAAAAGGTCAGGTTTGATGACATGGCTGCCTACATCCGTCCTCAGTTACCCGGTATGCCTTTCCCGGCCGCAAGCGCCACGCTCCAGCTGCGCCTGTCGGCTGTCCGTCTCTGGTACGACTTCCTGATGTATCTTGACCTGTGTAAGGTAAATCCGCTGCCCCGTTCCGGCACGCCGGGCATGCTGTGTTCCGCACGGGGCTGGTTCCCCGTATCGTAAAGCTGCCGCGTATTCCTGACGATGCACAGTGGCAGCTTTTTCAGGCTCATGCCGCGGATTCTCCGCTTCGTGACCGGCTGATGCTGGCGTTAACCTACTGCGGTGCGCTGCGACGATCGGAAGTCACCGCGCTGAGTACTGATGACCTTGACTTTGCCCACCGCCTCATCCGCGTCCGGGCTGAAACCACCAAGAACCGTCATGAACGGATTGTCTGTTACAGTCCCGCCCTGACGCCGGTGCTGGCGGCTCATCTTTTACAGATGAAGCTGTCGGGGATGGTAAAAGGAGCCCTGTTCCGCTCTCAGTCCGATCGTAATCAGGGGGCACCGCTCTCTTACTGGAGCTGGAGCAAAACGGTACGGAAATGGGCGCTTGAGTCAGGGCTGCCCGACATTTCAACCCATACTTTCCGCCACCTGCGGTTGACGCATCTGGCCCGTGCGGGCTGGAAACTGCACGAACTTGCCACCTACGCAGGTCACCGTGATCCGCGCACCACTCAGATTTATATTCACCTTTCCGGCAGGGATCTTGCCGCCCGGATGGCAGGCGCGATTGAAACGGCAGATATCAGGATGGCGAACCTCATTTTCGGCACGGAGGAATAATATGGCAGCGTCTGAACAGCCTGAGAATGTGTGGCTTCCCTTCGACCTCTCCGCTTACAGGCTTGATGCTTTACTGACTGAGCCTGAAAAGGCCGCACTGGCCACCTCTCACAGCCGGGGCAGGCTGCTGCGGATGAAACCTGCTCCTGAGTTTATCAGGCCGCTGAAAGACATCGCAGCAGAAAGCGGATGCAGCCGCGAGGTTGCTGACCTGATAATACTGGACCTCCTGCGTGAGATGCACCTTTCGGGTATACCGTACTGGCGATGGCCGCAGGAACGCTGGCAGACATTCAGCCGGACGGACGGAAAAGGACGGCCGCTGATGGCCGCCTTTGCATGGCATTTCGCCGGACGGTATGATCCCCTCAGCCTGCCAGACATCAGAAAACCTGCCCTGTATACCTGTGCCATTTTTGGTCAGGCTATTTACTTCCGGGAGCTTCACCGCCTGACTGAAACCCTGAAATCGCTGGGCTATGCTGCGGGTAGTCAGGTCACGCATCTGTCGGGCATACTGGCCACGCTGATGGTCATGAACAGAGATCCCCGTCTTGAAACCTTTACGCCTGAACTGCTGTGGGAAGCCCAGAACAACACAGATAGCGGGACATCCCGGTACATTGGCCGGATTTCACACGGCCTTGCTGCACTGGGCATCTTCAGCGCCCCGATGAGGATGCGTAATTATACCCGATGGTATGAAAAGCCCGTCGACGGGATCGATCCGGCCTGGGTCAGGTGGTGCCGGCGCTGGCGGGAAACGTCTGTGCTGAGGCCTCGCACCCGCGAAATGCAGTACAGCTTTATACTGCGCTGCGGCCTCTGGCTGGCAGAGGCCCATCCGGAGGTACGGGAGCCCGCAGACTGGACCATGGAAGTCTGTGCCAGCTATATCGCGGCGGTCGGCCGGATGAACGTGGATGAGCTGCAGCTGGGCACGGAAAGAGGTGTCCGGAAATCAGCGCGTTCTGGCGAGCCTATGATGCCTCACTCCCGTGCAAATTTTATTTACTCTCTCCGTCGCTTTATGAATGACTATGAGAACTGGGGATGGGGGCGTCTGCGTTTCAGTCCTGCCCGTCATCTCTCCACACCGGATAATTCTCTGTTCCGCCGCGGAGTCAATCCGAGGGTTATCGACGATCCGGTCTGGCTGAAGCTGGTATGGGCCAGCCTGAATCTGCGTCAGGAAGACCTGTTAACTGAAATACATTACCCGCTGGCCATGCTACAGGCGATGGCTGTAATCTGGACCCATGCGGGGCTCAGGAAGGGTGAACTGCTCAGGCTGACCACAGGATGTATCACACCGCAGGCTGAAGATATTGTGAAAGAGGACGGCAGCATCATCCCGGCCGGTACCCTGTGCTACCTGCATATTCCCGTCGGAAAAACCTCAAAAGCATTCACGAAACCGGTGGCGGCAGTAGTGAAGAAATATGTTGATGCCTGGCTGGAAAAACGGCCGTCAGAACAGGCCATGCTTGCTGACGAGCGGACCGGTGAGAAAGTCCGGTTTCTGTTTCAGTACCGGGGAAAACCTGCCGGCGGCGACGTCATCAACCGCACGCTGATACCGATGCTGTGTGCCAGATCCGGGGTTCCCGCTGAAGACAGCGGCGGAAAAATAACGAGTCACCGGGGACGCGCCTCAGCCTTGACCGCACTGGCCAGCGTACCGCAGGGCATGTCACTGTATGAACTGATGCAGTGGGCAGGCCATTCGACGCCCCAGTCCACCATGCATTATCTCCGTATCCGCCCGACGCAGCTGGCTGCCTCGTTTGTAAAAGCAGACAGAGTCACGCACATGATCAGCGTACTGATAGACCATGATCCCGAAGCCGCCAGTCTGACCGGCCCTGCAACGTATTATGATTTAGGTGATTCATACTGCACAAATCCGTTCTGGAGCAGCTGCCCGCACCGGATGGCCTGCATCGGCTGCGATTTTAACCTGCTGAAGGACAGCGCGCGCGGGCTTATTCTGGAGAGTAAAGCATCCATCCGGCGTTACCTCGAAGAGGTCCCGCTCACTCCCGATGAGAAAGCCGTACTGGAGCAGGATGCTGAAAAGGTTGAGCAGGCTCTTACAAAATTGGGCCCACAATCCTGAGTGCTCAAATGCTTACAATGTCCGGTCTGAGGGTGTCAGTTCAGAGTCAGTACAGACGACCGAACGTCGTATTTGATATGAATCTGATTATAGCGGGCGTTATGACGTAACTGATGGAGCAGCAGATGAGAAAACAGAAGCGATGTATGGGGTATGTGGCTGTCGTGGTCGATGACTACGATCGTGCAATTGAGTATTACACTGATAAGCTGGGCTTTACCCTGATTGAGGACACGCCGCAGCCGGGTAAGCGCTGGGTCGTGGTGACGCCGGACCCTGACAGCGACTGTGCTATTCTTCTTGCCCGCGCGTCGAACGACCGGCAGGAAGGCTTTATCGGCAACCAGTGCGGCGGACGGGTTTTTCTGTTCCTGCAGACCGACGACTTCTGGCGCGACTACAATGCTATGAAGGCAAAAGGCGTCCACTTCTGTCAGGAGCCGCGCGAGGAAGAATACGGAATGGTTGTCGTGTTTGAGGACATCTATGGCAATCGCTGGGACCTTTACCAGAACAGGCAGACCTGAAACTCTGTCACGACAGTGTCCCGGATTTAGGGGAAGCCTTACAGGCGTAAACCCTGTCGGATCAGGCCCGCAGAGAGCGCTTCTGAACAATATACTGAACTGTCTGACCTCAGTGCAGCGGTCGCTGCACTGAGGTCTCCCCTGGATAGAGGCCGTACGGTCCGGGTTAACCACACAGCGTCATGATATAAAATCCGGCCGCCGTCATGGCCAGCGAACCCAGCACGTGTATCAGCACCGAGGCGGCTGCCCAGGCATAGCTGCCTGACTGCAGCAGGGCAAAAACCTCAGCTGAGAATGTGGAGAAGGTCGTCATTCCGCCACACAGCCCGGTGGTAATGAGCAGCCGCCAGGCCGGATCGAGGCCGGGATGGCGCAGAAAATACGCCAGCGCCGCCCCGATGATAAATCCACCCAGCAGGTTGACCAGCAGCGTCCCCGGCGGCAGGTCCGGAAAAAACGCGTTCAGGCGCGCGCCCAGCTGCCAGCGGATAACACACCCTAAAGCACCGCCGGTGATGACGGCAAAAAGCTGATTCACGTTCACTCCTTTTTTTTAATATTCAGAACATAACGGCACACGACCTGTGCGGCCGTATCCATTTCATATACAACCGGCACGCCGGTCGGTATGTGCAGCTGTGCCACGCTGTCGTGGGGCATGCCGTTCAGAAAGATGGTCAGGGCGCGCAGCGTGTTGCCGTGCGCCACAATCAGAACGGTACTTCCGCAGCGCAGCTGTGGCACCACAACGTGGTGCCAGTATGGCATGACGCGACGCAGGGTCATTTCCAGGCTTTCCGTTGCAGGCAGGTCGGCCAGCGCAACGCGGCGATAGCGCAGATCCCGACGCAGCTGCGCCGGAGCCTCCGCGTCTGCGGGCGGAATGCCGCTGAAGCTTTTGCGCCATAGCCGGACGGTCTCTTCCCCATCATCCGGGCAGCGTCGTCCTTGTTCAGCCCTGCAGCGCACCGTAGTGGCGCTCGTTCAGTCGCCAGCTCTTTTCCACGGGCGTCCAGCTTCGGTCAAGACGGTCCAGCACCCGCCAGACCGTGTGAACGCAGCGTGTCATCACCGAGGTGAAGACACGGTCGGGCATAAGGCCCGCTGCCCGCAGCGCGTCACCGGCCCGGTCGGCCTCCTGCCGCCCCTGACCGTCAGCGGCACGTCCGTCCAGCCGGTAAAACGGTTTTCCCGGTTCCACTGGCTTTCGCCGTGCCGCAGGAGGATCAGCGTTGCAGGGGCCACAGGCATTCCTTCTTTGCCGGACGGGGACCGTCCGGCGGATGTGTTACGTGCGGCGCACAAACGCATGAAGCCCGCGTAGTGCGCGTCCTCACCCAGCGCCTGCTCAATGCGCATCAGCTGGTTGTACTTTTCCACGCGTTCGCCGCGGCACGGCGCGCCGGTTTTCAGGTGTCCCGCGCGCAGGGCCACCGTCAGATCGGCAAGGAACGTGTCCGTGGTTTCCCCGCTGCGGTGAGACATGAACGCACCCCAGCCGTGCCGCTGGCAGAGAGCCACGGCGTCCAGCGTTTCGCTGAGCGAGCCTATCTGATTGAGCTTGATCAGCGCGGCGCTGGCGAGGTTTTCGTCAATGCCGCGCTGGATGTACTTCACGTTGGTTACAAACAGGTCGTCACCAACCAGCTCGGCCCTGCCCGCAAGCTGCTGGTGCAGATGCTTCCAGCCCGCCCAGTCGTCCTCGGCCAGGCCGTCTTCCAGCAGGATGACCGGAAACTGGTCCATCAGCTCGCCGTAGTATGCCGTCATTTCCGCCGCGCTCAGCGCGCTGCCCTCGGTGCGCAGATGATACTGACCGTCAGCGAAAAACTCACTTGAGGCAGGGTCCATGCAGATGCTGATGTCCTCTCCGGGCCTGTATCCCGCCTTCTCAATCGCCTGTACGATAAACGCCAGCGGGTCACGGTTCGACGACACGGCGGGCGCAAAACCGCCTTCGTCGCCCACTGCCGCTGAGAGTTTTTTGTCCAGCAGGATCTGGCGCAGCGCCTGGTAGACCTCGCTGCCCTGACGCACGGCCTCGCGCAGCGTGGGTGCCCCGTGTGGCGCTATCATGAACTCCTGGAAGTCCGCGCCCTGACCGCGGGCGTGCACGCCGCCGTTGATGATGTTCATGCACGGCACGGGCAGCAGATTCGCCTGCAGGCCCCCCAGGTAGCGCCACAGCGGCTCGTGCGAGGCCTGTGCCGCCAGCCGGGCCACCGCCAGCGATACGCCCAGAATGGCATTGGCACCCAGGCGACTCTTGTTCTCCGTGCCGTCCAGCATCAGCATGATGTTGTCCAGCTGCCGCTGCTCGCGCACGTCCAGGCCGCGCACGGCTTCGCAGATTTCCGTATTAACCGCCCTGACGGCATCCAGCACGCCTTTGCCGCCAAAACGTTGTGCGTCACCGTCGCGGCGCTCTGCGGCCTCGCGCGACCCGGTGCTGGCCCCGGAAGGCACCGAGGCGCGTGCCATCATCCCGTCCGGGGTCCGGGCCTCAACTTCAACGGTGGGGTTGCCGCGAGAGTCAAGAATTTCCCGGGCGGTCACGTTATCCAGTGTAAAGTGCATAGCGTTTCTCCCGGTTTAGTCATTCAGGTGAGTAATAAGCACATCCACCGTGAGGTGGTTG
The DNA here is from genome assembly GCF_043545505.1 of Pantoea sp. SGAir0183. Taxonomy (NCBI): domain Bacteria; kingdom Pseudomonadati; phylum Pseudomonadota; class Gammaproteobacteria; order Enterobacterales; family Erwiniaceae; genus Pantoea; species Pantoea sp. SGAir0183. Next base: position 3,819 of record NZ_CP028067.1, on the reverse strand, counting down.
ATGTATTCCGCCGAGCGGGACGTCAGCATTCCCATAAAGCGGTTGCGGTGCCGGCAAGCACGAGGTCCACGCCAGCTCATTGATGCACTTCTCCACGTCCTCAAAGCGGCGCATGGTCACCAGCTCCCGCGTGTCTACCGCCTCAGGCACGGAGGCCGCCAGCTCGCTCATAAACGCTTTGGCTTTCAGCACCTCTTCCGACACGACGTCGTCCATCAGGCTGTCGGACACGTAGTTCATTTCCCGGTAGTCGTCGCTGATGTGGGCCAGGGTGATTTTCATGCCGAGCGGCTGCGCCAGCGCGACCGCCCGTTTCAGCAGGAGGGTGCCGTCGTCTTTGTCGTTCACAAGTATCAGTGCGTGGGTGTAGCAGGTCATAATGAACTCCCGTTCTGGTTAAGGCGGGACTCAAGCCACGGCAGAAGCTGTTTTTTGCGGCTGAGCATGCCCGGTACGGAGCAGGAGGCCGCGTTAACGCTCTCCCGCCCGGCGAAGTAAAGCGTTGAAAACCCGGCGCGAATGTCGGTCAACATCAGCACCGTCAGCCCGGCACCCGACTGGTCCGCCAGATACGCCAGGGCAGCGAGCAGGTCGTCCATCACGGGGGCAACCTGTGTCGGTGAGCTGACCTCAATCTGGGCAATGCGCACGTCGGTGCCGGCAATGACGAAGGCCTTGAGGTCCCTGCCCAGCAGCTGCTGGGCGCTGAGGCCGCTGACGTCCGTTTTGGCGGTGAGGAGGTCACGGGCGAAGGCTCTGCGGTTTACGCCGGACAGCACGCCCAGTTCGGTCGCCGAACGGATATCGTCTTCGGTGGTGGTCGGCGAGCGAAGATTCACGGTGTCACTCAGGAGTGCACCCAGCAGAAGCACGGCGAGCGTCGGGGGCAGCGTGCGGCGCGCTTCAGCGTCCATCAGCAGCCAGAGCAGCGTGGCGCTGCTGCCAACCGGGCGGATATGCACCTCCGGCGGCAGTTGCGTTATCAGCCCGCCCAGCCGGTGGTGGTCAGTGATGCCACGACGTTGCTCCGGAGCAGGTCGTCAGGCCCCTGCGCCGGCTCGGTGAAATCGACCAGCCACACCCGTTCATCCTGCAGCGGAATAGCGAGCAGCGGCGGCAGCGTAAGACCGGCGGTGTCAAAGATAAAGCGGGTTTCCCGGTTAGCCTCGCCGAGACGCCATGCGCGGGCGTCCATGCCGCGCCCGGTCAGCCAGTGAGCGGTGACGACCGCCGTGCAGATGGCGTCGCTGTCAGGATTGATGTGGCCAAAAACGTGTATCAAGGGTCTCTCCCCGTAAAGGGAAGTACGCAGGCCGGGAGGAAAGTAAGGACGGCCTGACGCACCTCCTGAAAATCAAGAGTCACATCAGGCGTCATCAGCTCCGGAACGGAGCGGTTGGGAAAGGTGGAACGCCATCACCCTGTACTCTGAGTATAGAGCCAGACGGAAAGCCTGTCAGTATTATTCTGCTGGCACCCTCAGCCCGCCAGCGCAGCGCGTGCTTCGCGGAGCACCCGGCGGATGTTTTCCGGCACCGCCGGGCTTGTGCAAAGTGAAAGCGGACTGGGGTGAGGCATCTTCAGCACCGTGACGCCGGGGCACTGATGACTGACCGTCCCGCGGGCCTGAGCCGCTACGGCACCGGCCAGCACCACCACGCGCAGCGCGGGCAGATACGCCAGCACGTCCTCAAGCCAGGCGCAGCCGCTGCGGATGTCCGCCGCTGAGGGCCGTTTCTGCGGCCCGTCGCTGACCCAGGGCACCGTATTCCACAGCACGCTGTCCGGCGCGCAATACCGGCTTCCGCCAGAAACCGCCCAGGTTCTGCTGGGCCGGCCCCGGGTTATCCCGCGACACAAACCGGGGTGACGGGCTGCTGCGCGCCGGCGACTGCAGCAGGACGAGCAGTCCGGCCCCGGTCCCGCCGTCGGCCGGATCAAACCACGGCAGCTCCACGCCGTGCTGACGCAGCCCGCTGACCCAGCGATTCAGCGCGGCCACGTGCGGCGCGGTGACTGCCGCGAGGCGTTCCTCGCGTAAAACGGGTCCAGCAGCGACGTGCAGGTTTCACTCACGGCTTCCGGTCCAGGCCTGCCAGACAGGGGGAAACAAACAGTTTCCCGCTCCATGCCCCGCGCACCGTCTTCACCGCGACCAGCAGCCACATGGCGGCCAGCATGACGACAAGAAGCGCACCGAAGCCTTTAAAGAACGCCAGGTCAACGAGGGTGGACAGCTTCAGCGTGGCGACCGTGTACACGCCCAGCGGAAGGTAAAGCCCCACCATCCCAGATTGAACGGAATGCCTTCACGGAAGTATCGCACGGTTATCAGCGTGGCCAGCAGCATCCACCACAGGCCGCAGCCCCAGAAGAGAATGCCGGCAACGAACCCCACGCCTGCGCGATATGACCGATTTCCGGCATGCCCGCCGCGGCAAACACCCGGGCGCATCTCCGCCGATGACCAGCATCCCAGCGAGCCGGTACCAATCGGCCCAGTGCCAGCCAGCTTGAGGCCGCCATGCTTTCGTGTGGTAGCTTGTGCAGCGCCATACGCAGCAGCAGGATGGCGGGATGCTCAGCGCCACCGGCACGAGTACGCCCACAGCACGTAGCTGGTAATAATGATGCCGAGCTGCGCGTGGGGGTCGGCAATGTGCGGTGCAGCAGGCCGCCACTGACTGCCGCAACCTCGGCGGCCACGACCGGCAGTAACCAGACGGCGGTCATCTGGTCAATGCTGTGCTGCTGCCGGGTAAACATCATGTAGGGATAACACGCCACACAGCAGCGACATCGCACGTCCAGCCACCACAGGGCGTGCGCTACGGGATAGACGTCAGCCCCACCGGGGGAGGCCCAACGCCAGCAGCCCGTTGATGATGGTGGCCATGCCCATCGGGATGGTGCCGAAGAACATGGACACCGTTGAATGGCCAAGATGCGCTTTGCCTCACCGAAGTACATCACCCAGCGGGCCAGATACATCACGGCAAAGACGCTGAACAGGAAGATGTTAAACATCCAGAGTCCCTCGGCGACGAGGCGTAATCCCGGAACCGGCCAGGGGAACTGCGCCAGAGACAGAGACAGGATACCGGTCCCCATGGTCGCGGCGAACCAGTTAGGCGTGAACTGACGTATGGCCTCTTTCGGGCTGCTCAGCGCGCTCAGCGGGCGCGCTCCGTTATGCAGGGTAAATATTTTATCGTTCATGCCGTAATCTCCTGAGTAGACAGAAAGAGTATAGGCACGTCGGGTTAAATCTTTAAAACAGGTTATTCAGTTAAAATAACCAGTAAAAGGTTAGACTCTCCCACTCCGGAAGGACCGTCACACCGCCGGAGTGAGGGAAGGACTGAATCAGGCCTGCGGCGGGCTTTTAATCGTGGCCGTGACGCGGTTCTTTTCAGGTCAACGACCGCAATGCTGAGGTCTTATTCAGCACCCACGCGCGGGCACACCGTTTGCTGAACGATGGCTGGACGGGCGCATCCAGTCCGGTAACGGTGGAGACCACCTTACCGGCGGCGGTATCAATAACGGAGAGGCTGTTGTCGCCCAGGTTGCCGCTGTAAACATAGCGGTTATCCGGCGTCAGGGCGGCACCGTAAGGATCCTGCCCCACGGGAATGGTTGCCGTAATGGCGAGCTTCTGTGTGTCAACCACGGCGATGGTGTTGCTGCCGCTGTTAGCCGCGTACAGTGTGCGGCCGTCGGCGCTGCTGAAATGGCGCGCAGCTTGCTGAAGCCTGTTATCTCGCCGCGAATCTCGCCCGTTACGGCGTCAACCAGGGTAATTTTATCGCCCTTAAA
>NZ_CP028065.1:0-7852 GCF_043545505.1 Pantoea sp. SGAir0183 | reverse complement strand
ACTTGTCCTCGCATGAAAATTCACCAGGTGATTATCATAAATCATTTAATTTATCTGAGTGACTGACTTCGGCATAACGGTCACGCCTGAACAGATAACACATGACATATTCACCAATATGAAAAATAGCCTGCTTATATTCCTTCACCGCAATTACCGGAAGCCGCTCACCACCGGATCCGACTTTTTCCGATTCCGGCAGTAAGCGGAAGGGTAGCACGGCGGCGGGGCGGGCGGAAGCGGGGTTTTCCGGGCGGCTTTACGCTGATGCATCCCGTATGTTGTGTCATGTCCAGCTGAGTGAGACACAACATGTGGTGTACTGAGCAGAAAACCGCCGCTGACGGGGTAAAGATCCGGTTCCACCTTTTTTCGGATCTCAGCGGAAAAAGAGAGAACAGTGTATAGGTTTTACATATCCATATGTCAGGCATCTGCATAGGTGTGGCATACGCATATACTCATCATCTGCATATGTTATATATATACATATGTACAACATCTGCCTATACTGGACATATGCCCGCATCCGGTGCAAAAACCTCACATCAGATATGCCGCGCATATCCCAAATATTCGGGAGTTAATTATGAGAACCGTATCTATTTTCAAAAATGGCAATAATCGCGCCATCCGCCTTCCCGCGATCTGGATTTTGAGGGGGTGAGCGAGCTGGAGATCGTCCGGGAAGGAGACAGCATCATCCTGCGCCCCGTCCGGCCGACCTGGGGCTCATTTCTGGAGCTCGAAAAAGCCGATCCGGACTTTATGGCAGAGCGAGAGGACGTTGTCACTGACGAAGGACGATTTGACCTGTGAACAAAACGTATATGCTGGACACCTGTATCTGCTCGTTCATCATGCGCGAGCAACCGGAAGCCGTACTGAAGCGCCTGGAGCAGGCGGTGTTGCGCAGCCACCGCATCGTGGTCTCGGCCATTACTTATTCTGAAATGCGCTTCGGCGCCACCGGCCCGAAGGCCTCGCCGCGTCACGTGCAGCTGGTCGAGGAGTTCTGCGCCAGGCTCGATGCCGTCCTGCCCTGGGACCGTGCCGCGGTGGACGCCACCACTGAGATTAAGGTCGCGCTGCGTCTGGCCGGGACGCCGATTGGGCCGAATGACACAGCGATTGCCGGGCACGCCATTGCGGCCGGCGCCCTGCTGGTGACGAATAATACACGGGAGTTTGAGCGGGTACCGGGCCTGACTTTGGAAGACTGGGTGAAGTAAGCTCCTCTCTTGAGGGTAATATCCTGAATGACCCGGCAGGTTATCTCGGCGTGCCGGGTATTTTGTCTTTAAGGGTGTAGAGCCTGTCAAACTCCGTGACCTGCACACCCTCATCCTAGTTCGGCAGCCCGGTCAATAATTTCCTGACGAAACGCTAAAACATAGTTACCCCAAGCCGGGGAATATTTACTGATATAGCTCAGGACGGTATGCTCTATGTTAGTTTTTCGCGCCAAATGATTGAGCCTGTCATAGTAATCATGCCAGTCAACAAGCCCGTTAATTGACATGGAAAACTGCCTTAGCTTGAGGTATTCAGCAGACTCTTCCGCCGAAATTAATGCAGGATCAATCGACTCGAACCAGCATTTATGATTATATTCCGGCGATCCTTTTTGGGTAAGCACCTGAAGGCTAAACTCAAACATCCTGCCCAATACATCACGGCGTTGTTGTTTTTTTACACTATCCGTCCCTGTCAGGCACTTCTGTATGATTTTCAGTTTTTCCTGTACTGTACGATGCACATCACCGTCTAGCAGGCACATAACCTTCCAAGGTCTTTGCCGGAAAGCAAAAGCCCTGCAAGTACAACTGCAGAGTTTTCCGAAGCACCGAAAATTTGAACATCGACCTTATCAGTCAACGCCTCTCGTTCCAGAAGCACATTGATAGCCGTCCGTGCTAGTTCATCTTCAACAAAAACACTGACCATTTCGGGCTGAATGTCGGTCAACTGACGCAGCGCATCAGCTGATACTCCAGGAAAGGCTTGAATCCCTGTGCCCATATTAAAAATACTAACAATATTGATCGTTCTCTTAAAATGAACGATGGATTCTCGATGTGTTGAAAAAACGATTTCAAGAAGAGAATTCTCTGCTATTTCGATTAATTCACTAACAAGTTTTTTAAAGGCCTTCTCATGGAGAAGGACATCAAGCTCGTCAATCAGAAGAAGTCCATTTGGGAGAATGGAAGGATCATGCGCGGCTTTAAGCACTTCAAATACACGCTTTTCTCCCGCCCCCATAGTATGCTCAGTATAGGAGATTCCATTTTTTGTAAACTTATAAAAAGTGAATCCTTTCTGCGTGGTACAGATCATCAAATCAGAGTAATTGGCCTCCAGAACACGACACATTGAATCCAGTATTTTTTGTTTGAGCTGTGCGGGGCCAAACACTTGGCTTGCATATTTCGCATGACGGGACGCAGCGAGGTCATCTGATAACGTTCCGAGCGTCTGTAGCCCGAGATATAAGGACTCCTTGACGGGCCGACGTGCATATACAGGCTGCCAGCGGCTAACTTTAGAATATAGCTGGGTAAATGTGTCATTAGGTGGCAGTGTGGGAACAAACATAATCCTGTTCCCCTGATTGCTAAGAGTTCCTGCCAAAAAAGATGCTGTAAAGCCACTGTCACGCCAGTTATTATCATCGTGAGGAGTAAAGAAATCAGAAAATCGGTTGTTTTCTTTAGAGGTTGCGTTATGCGGTTTATAGCAGCAGGCAAGAGCATGGATGATCGTCGACTTCCCAGAGCCGTTCATGCCCATGATGGCAGTGACTTTTTTATCAGCCGGAAATGTTATAGTACAATCAGAAATACCTTTTAGGCTCTGAATATGTATTTCCTTCAAGCGTAATTGCGCTGGGATATTTTGCCTAGCAGACATTCTGAACGATTCCTTCGTATGTTAACAGACAGATTAAACTTAAGCAGATTACACCATTTTATGAAAAAATTCCGACATCCAAATGAAAGGTCCTAGTTCGGTTGCATTGGTTGATCAGAATTTCACTCAATTTGCATCTGCGGGGTTTAACAGAGATGAACTAAAGGAATTCATTCAGTTTAAGGGACTGGATGAACCAAGACTTCCCCATCAGGCGCGCCATTTTGATGAAGCCTTAATATAAGGAACTGAGCGGTGAGCTTTGGTACCGATAACAACCCGTTAGTCGTCGACGGAAAGGGAGCAGGGAACCAGCGTTTACATACGAAAACCGCCCGTGATATTGCACACCGATAACACCGATCCCGGCAGAAAAGAATCAGTACTCCTGTGCTCAATGAATTCTCCCTGTCAGCCCGTTGACGGGCTCTGCACAGTGTAAAGGCCCGGTCATCCCGGTGCAGGGCCTTCCCGGCTTTAATCCATCGGCGCAGCGGAATTCTCCATTTCGCAACGGGCTGCATTTTTTTTCAAGTAAAGATAAATATTAAGGGCAAGCAGAAGAAAAAGCAGGACGGTATCAGCAGATAAAACCCAGGCAATTTCACCGGACTGCAACGCTGTACCTATAGTGGTCATCCCGAAGAATGTCACCACTGAACGCGGAACGCGGAATGCGGCCATGGTCTGGCCATATTCACCTTCATGACTTGCAGCCCTGACCTGACCGGCAATAAAAATTGACCACCATACTCCCGTGAGTTCAAGACAGAGGGCAAGAGAGGGAAGAAACCACGGCTTTTTGTCGTAGTCCCAGAAAGTAAGTAAGACCGCTCCCGAAAAAATAACTAAAAAGGTGCACAGAAAAAAACGCCACCGGAAGTTAACCGTAGTTTTCCCCACCGAGCGGGGATAAAACCACGAAGCCAGGCTGTCAAGAACGCCGCTGATCGCGCCCAGAATAAAAACAGCAGCGAAAGGTGTGGTACCTAATGAAAATGCAATCACGTCAAAATTGGTATTAAACGACGTCTCCGTAAACGCCATCACGCACATAGCCAGCGCAAGAAACCAGTTTCGTTTCAGGCACCGGAAAGCCTGACGATAGATACCGGAGAAATCTTTTTTTTCCGTATCAGGGACAGCCTCCTCCGGACCGGCGCAGCTCTTACCGCGGATCAGGGGAAGAAGAGTAAGGGCCGAAAGGAGGAAACAGCCGGCGGCCACACTGAAAAACAGGGAGGGTGAATAGCGGTCATAAAGGGCGGCAAGCACCAGTCCGGTGACGAAAACGGCGATCCCGCTGATATATGACGCCACGGCCACACTCGTTTCATAATCCCTGTGAAGTTCAGGCAGCAGATACTGATTAACGATAATCGTCGCAAAATTTATGGTGAGAGAAAGGGATATAACCAGTACAGGTGTGACTACGAGACTGAAATGCGACTGGTTTCCGAAAGCGAAAACCAGAAAGCCACAACACACCTGCGCAGTCATCAGCCAGAAGAACCGGTGACGGCTCCTGTCGATGAGCCGCCCGGCCAGAGGCCCCCACGCCAGGCTTGAGAGCGCAGTTGAACCTATCAGTACTGAAATAAAAAGGGGGTCGGTTTTGATTTTAACCAGATAAAAGGAAAAAAAACCCAGATAAAGGCAGAAGCCGAGTGTGGACAACAGTATGAAAAGACACAGCGTAAGCTGCCGGAAGCTCTTAATCATGCACATCTTCCCTACCCAGAAAAGCATACTCCATCACCCGCTTTCTCCCGGCACGCTCAGCGGCGCGTATTGAAGGATGGTTACTGCTTTCAATAGTTCCCCATAGCGATGCCGGTGTGCGGGGCGTGCTGAGAAAAGAAAGTAAGGCCTGTTGTGCAGAACCCGCAACGTGCTTTCCGCGAAAGCGCGGAATAACGATCTCTTCGGTGATCCACAGTCCTGATATAAACGCCCTGCGTCCGTTCTCACAGATGATAAAACCGGCATGCGTCCCTTCATAAACTATGATGAACAGGCTTCCATCTTTAATGGCGTCGCGAATGTCTTCTTCATCTGCAGGAAACACCTTATCTTTAAGGAAAGGATAGCGGGAATACGTCCCTGCATAGGCAAGTTCCAGAGCCTGAAGGCACCACTCAGCTGACTGTGGGCAGGCACGCTCAATGCTGACAGTCTGGCCGCTGATAACCGCTTCATTTCTTTCATGCATGCTTTCGCCGACATAGAAAAACTGATCGGCACAACCACGCGTATCCTCAGACACGGGCCGGAGAAGGCGGACTGAAAGTGCGCCCATGGGATGCCATACGTCCAGTATTGAGGCCATTGCCCGCCGGGTCAGAGGAGCAGAGCTGGCGACCAGATCAATGAACGGCTTCTTCAAATCGCCGCCTCTGTATCGTGGTCCGGTGAGGTAGTCATTACCGTCGCAGGAAACGATTTTCTGAAGAAAAAAATCCTGAGGCAGGCCGGTCTCAAGGAAAGGAAAGTTTGATGAAAAATTGCTGTCCTCACACCAGAGCAGCTGTTCATCAATATAGTCTTTCATGCCGTTCCTGAGTAACCCGGAGTCAACAGGCAGCCTGCTGAACTGCTCAACCATGTAATCAAGCATTAACTTGTTCCTTTTATTTCCACGGGGATGCCTGTTTTATAGAAAGAAAGAATGAGGTTGATGACGTCTTTTCTGTCAGCTCCGGGGCGTGAAGAGAAACTGCTGAGGCTCCGGCGTTCAAAGATGTGATGAAAGACTTCTTTCGTTAATTCAAGGACATTTTCCCTGTAAGTGAACCGGATGTAAGAATCCTCCTCATCCAATAAAACATCCTGCCCCGTATGCAGTGCCGGTTCAGCCCCCCGAGCAGATTGCCCATACTCCGGAAAAATGTCACCGCTGAGACATCGCCAGGGTGATCTCCTGCAGACGCGGGTTCGGGGAAAGCAGGGAAAGAGGACACCCCGTAAACGAGGCCCACCGTCAGGTGCAGCGACTGGTGTCCGTCTTCCGTTACCGGGTCATGAAGCGTCCCTTTACGGACGAAGAGAATATCGCCTGCTTTTAGCGTGATGTCTTCGTGTTCAAACCTCCATTTTTTCTTACCCGCGAGCTGCACGATGACCACATCATGGTCATCAGTGTGGGCACCGGCACCGGTGCTGTCAGCGGGCGACCAGTAAATATTGTAGTGTGAAAGGATCCCTTTTTTATCAGCCAGATAAGTGTACAGAGAAAAGTATTCCGGCATCCTTTTCTCGAGGTGGTTGAATACGATGGTCCGCTTACGAAGCAGCATAAGGGCCATCGTGTAAAATCCCAGTATTCCGTCAGTACACGTCTCACTGGCAGGATAGTAGACATCACCACAGCAGAGCAATTTGATGTCTTTTTCAGGATGGCGGATCCCGCGAAAAAGATGGTGAAGTGAGTAATTAAATACAGCCTCCGAGAAGGAGGCATTTCCCTCTGACAATACGTAGTCCTTTTTAAAAGGTTCAGTGTCTGTCAGCAGAGCCGTCAGCTCATTCACAGGAAAGGTAATCATACCAGCACTCCGGTGCGGATCAGTTGCGTGATAACCTTATTGAAAACACCTTCCGCGTCAGTATCACGGAATTCATAACTGAAGCCAGGTCTGGCCATCTCATTTTTAAGATCAAACAGCTTGTCCGCCACTTCATTTCTGACTAAAAAATCTTTTCCACGGAGGTATATCCGCGTTGAGCCGCCTTCCGTTTCCCCGAAGACGATGTCACCATGATATTGATAAGTCCTTTTACCGGTCATTCGGTCGGGTGAAGTATATTTGAAATAACTGTTACTTTTAAGCCGGTTTAATAGCCGTGCCAGACCTTTGTATGCAATACCATCAAGGCTGTTTTTTCCAGAGTCAGGAGGGATAACGGCTGTAATAACATCCTTAACGTCAGCCTCGGCCCTCAGAGGCAGAGTGATATACGGATCCTCGGTATTATGGACAGCCAGGAAATCTGACAAAAAAGACGTCAGTAATTGTGATCTTTTCATTTCATAAGGAGCAATACCCAGCGTGACGGAAAATTCGGGATTTTCCAGAACATGATACCAGTTCTGAGGAATAAACAGTGCATCCCCGGGCGCAGAGTGACCTCCGTCGCCCATGAGAGGGTTTCCTTCAGATTAAAGGAGTCAGACTTCACCACCGGCGCAATGTCTTTTATGGCCGGATCCCACACCCATGCTTTTTTGATTCCGGGGCCGAGGTGGTAAAGAAATGTATGCTCCTGATCTTTGTGAATACCAAATGGTGTCAGGCTGTATCGCCCATAAAGCTGTAAACATCAATCCCCTGGCTCGGAATACCGTATTTCTCAACCCATTCTTTATTGAAATCCCGGTTAATCTTCTGTGCCAGAGAGTCGGACCATCCGTTAAGCCCGTTAATAACGGCACAAAAGCTGGAGGCGCCGGTTATTCGCGCAAGCCATTCACTGAGGCTCTCGTCTTCGCGAGGGGATGATTTGACACACTGTAACCAAAGTCATCACGGGTGCCATTATTAATAAACACACGGGCATTGAGCAGGCTTTCTGAAATACTTCTTCTTTTACGGATAATATGCTCTATATCGGCAAGCAGCGCGCCAGGATCCGTCAGAACTCCCGACTGATGGTAGAATTCATTGATGTTAAATTCTGTCAGGTGACCGGTTAACATGCTTACACACATCTTTACCTCCTGATTTATCAGCTGATAATGAGAGAAATTATTTTATCCAGCAAGGTCATTTCATGGTTAAACGGATTTCCTTTCTTATCAAAACCACAGGTGAATTCCATGATATCGGCACCCACGACGGAAAGGCATGAATTCTTAATCAGGCTCAGAACATCCGTTATATTTTCCTCGTTCATCCCCTCATCCAATGGCGTCGTGACGTGCGGAAAAACATCAGGATCA
>NZ_CP028063.1:0-3499 GCF_043545505.1 Pantoea sp. SGAir0183 | reverse complement strand
GTGAAACGATATGCTGAACCAGTGCTCGTTCAGGCATTCATCTCTGAATCGGCCGTTAAAGCTCTCAATAAATCCGTTCTGTGTCGGCTTGCCCGGCTGGATAAGCCGTAGTTCCACACCATGCTCAAAAGCCCATTGATCGAGCGCGCGGCAGGTAAATTCCGGGCCCTGATCGGTTCTTATCGTAGCCGGATAACCGCGAAACAACGCGATACTGTCCAGAATACGCGTGACCTGAATGCCTGAAATACCGAAAGCAGCGGTGATCGTCAGACACTCCTTCGTGAAATCATCCACACAGGTCAGGCACTTGAGCCTGCGACCGTTGGCCAGTGCGTCCATAACGAAATCCATCGACCATGTCAGGTTCGGCGCATCCGGACGTAGAAGCGGAAACCGTTCGGTCGCCAGCTCTTTACGGCGTCGTCTGCGTTTTACGCTCAGTCCATTAAGGTGGTAAATACGGTATACCCGCTTGTGATTGACGTGAAGGCCCTCCCGACGCAGTAGCTGCCAGATGCGCCGGTAACCAAAACGTCTGCGTTCAAGCGCCAGTTCAGTGATACGCCCTGATAAATGTGCATCAGCAGATGGACGCTGAGCGTCATAACGGCAGGTCGACAGGGACAAACCTGTAAGCCTGCAGGCACGACGTTGCGACAGACCGGTCGCATCACACATAAACTCAACGGCTTCCCGCTTCTGGCCTGTCGTCAGTACTTTCGCCCCAGAGCCACCTGAAGCGCCTCCTTATCCAGCATGGCTTCGGCAAGTAGCTTCTTGAGGCGGGCGTTCTCCTCTTCAAGAGATTTAAGCCGCTTCACCTCAGGGACTTCCATGCCACCAAACTTCTTGCGCCAGGTGTAGAAAGTGGCATCGGAAATGGCGTGCTTACGGCAGAGCTCACGGGCAGAAACCCCGGCTTCCGCTTCGCGAAGAATACTGATGATCTGTTCGTCGGAAAAACGCTTCTTCATGGGGATGTCCTCATGTGGCTTATGAAGACATTACTAACATCGGGGTGTGTTAATCAACGGGGAGCAGGTCAAGTGGGCCCTGTTTGTGCTACGACCCCATCTGTCAATTCACCCAAACTGATGAATACGTCATTGGTTAACGCACTCACGCTAAAAATTCCTTATAATTTCATTCATTTAACTTGTAACCCCATGCCAGCATTGCTGTTACATCCAGCCTATCGTAATCTAAAACTGGTAGAATAAAACCTATTAAAGTGCATGATAAGCTTGGTTTTTCTCTCTTTTATTCGACATATTTATTTTGAAGCATAGATGCTATGGGAACAAACGGATCTACGTACACAGAACGATTTGTTAGCATTTTTACTTCTCTGCTTATCCAATCAGCATATTTATCATTCACTTACAAGCCTCACCCAGACGTTAACTTGCAACATCCAAACCTATAGCATACCAAAACTCAGCTCAAAGCACTCGTAAGCTTGTCTATAGAGGAAACCAAACGAATTAATTTTATCCACATAAAGTGTTGAGCCCTAAAACATCAGGGATTAGAGTCAGCGGCAGTATCTTTGGAATCGTGTCTTTGTCGACGACAATTCACGTCCTTCAGTCTAAATATACTTGTGCGCAAAGGGCGCTAAAACAATGACCTACGGGGCCTAGTTGCCACCCTTGGACAAACTGGGGTAGCGCTATCAGCTTGCTTTTGTCATATTTAATCTTCCTGCCTGTCTCACTTTCTTTTTCGTCAGAAAAGGTGAAAATGCTTTTAGGCACCTGTATAGGCACCAAAGAAAAAATGACTCAGAACTTAGTTAAATAATTTCAATACATTAAATAGCCAATTCAGATTCCGCCAGCCCTGAAAGCCCACACGGCGCAAGCCTGCGGGCTTTTTTGTCCCCTCCTGTGCCTTTGAAACCCGCATTCAAAACTTACCGGTTCCAGAGAAGCATGGTCATTTATTGCAGGTATCCGATATTGACTGACTTAATGGCCCATGCGTCATGGTAGACCTCAATGCATTACGGGAAAACCATTATTCATTTAAATAACGCTATTATGCTAAGCCAGCTTATTTCACAAAACAGAATCAAATATTTCACATAATCAGACTTATTATTGATCCAAGTCATTTTTCTCAACCTCTTAACAATCATATAAATTAGCAAGAACATCTTTTACCTTTCGTAAATATCATCCAAAACGTAAAAAAAGATAATATTAAAAAGAAACTTACAGGCAGGGAATTATTCAGAAATCCAATCAGCAAAAGAAGAAATTCTTCGTCTTAAATCTTTATATATCAAAGGCCTGTCTTACATAAAAAGCAACTACCCTTTCCCGCTTCCAGATCATTCCCGCCGATCCTGAATCATTAAAATTCCCACGCAATTACCCTGCGCATTTATTTCACCGCCAACTGATAATGATTATTGATTTGATTCCCATTTATATATCACCTTATGCTGTTTATCAGCCCGTAAATATCTTCAGGACAAACAACCGTTAAAGGATTAACCGTTATGACGTCGTTAACCCCTCTCGCCCGTCGTATCAAAACCAGTCTGTTCATTCCCGTTTTTGGCATAGCTTCACCTGCGTTTGCTGAGCCGGAGATCACTGATCCCGATGAAGAGGTGATGGTGGTGACGGCTTCAGCTGTCGAACAGCGTCTGAAAGATGCTCCGGCATCAATTTCCGTGATTACCGCACAGCAACTGGCACAGGACGTTGGTAAATCGGCCACCGATCTTGCGGATGTGCTGGAACGTGTCGCGGGCGTATCCAAAGCCATCGGAACAGATGTGGGCTCAGGTATTCAACTGCGCGGTATGCCAGCGGCGTATACGCTGTTGCTGGTTGATGGCAAACGCATGAGCTCCAGCAACGGCATCAAAAACACGCAGCAAAACTATTTCGACGATATCAACTGGATCCCCGTTGATGCCATTGAACGCATCGAAGTGGTGCGGGGACCGATGTCCGCGCTCTATGGCTCGGATGCGATGGGCGGCGTGGTGAATATCATCACGAAGAAAAACAGTGATGTCTGGCACGGTACCTTAACCGCAGGCACGCGCCAGCCGCAGGACGATAAGCGGGGAAGTACCCAGACCTGGACAGGTAGCGTTGGCGGCCCACTGGGGAAAGGGTTTGACCTGCGTCTGAATGGTTCATGGAATAAGCGCCAGGCGGATAAAAGCGACACCGGCGCACTGCGCTGGGGAAGCGGTCAGGAGGGACGCAAGAATGAAAATTACGGTGCCGAACTGGGCTGGGATATTACCCGCCAGCATCGGCTGACGATCTCTACGCAGCAGGGAACCGAAGAAGGTCTTCCGGCGTCGCCAGTAACGGCAGTGAAATTAATCTGCGCGGGGCCAGTAAGCTTGAGCGTGAAAACTATGCGCTGGATTACCGCGGCATTTTTGCATTTGGCACGGCGAAGCTAAGCGCTTATCAGAATAAATTTAAAAACTGGGTGTCGGACGTACCGGTTATCGCCAACGGCG
>NZ_CP028062.1:0-3959 GCF_043545505.1 Pantoea sp. SGAir0183 | reverse complement strand
GGGTAACCAGTTGCCTGAGGACAAACTGCGCGCCATTGAAACACTTACGGCTCAGGGTACCACCGGCATGGTGGGCGACGGCATCAATGATGCGCCGGCACTGGCTCGCGCCGATATCGGCTTTGCCATGGGCGCGATGGGCACCGATACCGCCATCGAAACCGCCGATGTTGCCCTGATGGATGATGACTTACGTAAAATCCCTGCCTTTGTCCGGCTTTCAAAACAGACTTACAGCATTCTGGTACAGAACATCGTTATGGCAATTGGCATCAAGGTAATATTTCTTGCCCTGACCATTGCCGGCATGGGAACCATGTGGATGGCTGTATTTGCCGATGTGGGTGCAAGTCTACTTGTTGTGGCAAACGGCCTGCGCCTGTTGCGTAAATAGCTGGTCATTATGTTGCCCGCTGGCTAACGGCGGGCAACGACTGCTTTTCGCTCATAGCGGACTATGCCCGGTTGTCCTCATGAGCGATTCTGTCAGTAAAGTGTCAACTCAACCTGAGTCAGGTATTCAGCGCAGCACGGGGGCCTCCGTCATTGTAAGCAGTTCCCGTCTTCAGTACGCCATAACACCAGTGAACCAGTTTTCGCATCAGTGCACCAATAGCCACCATTTTAGGTTTGCCCCGCAGGCACATTTCCTCGTAGACAGTACGCATACGTTTGTTATGAATTTTCCCGCACAGAGCCGACATGTAAAGTTTGGCTCTCAGCTGAGGCGGGCCGATTTTAGACATGCGGGGCCGTCCCCGAACCGAAGTGCCGGAGCGCTTTTCGACAGGCACCACGCCAAGAAAAGCCGCCGCCTGGTCTGCTGATTCAAAGTTATGGCTGCGGAGCACAACCAGCATGTGCAAACCCAGCTGAGGCCCGACAGATTTAATCGACGTCAGCAGCGCATAATCCCGTTTCAGGTCCGGGCTGGCCTGAATGTGCGCTTTAACCTGCCGTTCAATGCTTCTCACTTCTTCACGGAGCAGCTGCGCCATCCTGATGCATGAACTGACGACGTCTGCAGGCGTGTCGGTGGACTGATACTTTTCGAGCCGGTTTTCCTCACGCACGGCGTCAGCGAGCAGGACATCCCGCCGGCGCAGAAGTGCGCTGAGAAATCTGATATCCGCTGCGGGCGGCTCCCACCGGTGCGGTTTTTTCAGCAGTGCGTAACAGGCCAGCATATACGCATCCACCTTGTCCGTTTTGGTCATTATCCCCATGCCACGGGCAAACTCCCGGCTGCGGTGAGGGTTGGCCAGAGACACACAGAAACCGGCGTCGTGAAGGGACGTGGCCAGCCGTTCGTGATAAACGCCGGTGGCCTCCATCACCACATGAACATCCTCCGGACCGCAGTGCTGAAGCCTGAGCCAGCGAAGTATGTGCGCAACCGCGCTGCGGTCGTTGCGGATATTTCGTGTTTTGACGCGACCTTTCATGCCGTCGTAAAGCATGCAGAGGTCGAGCGTGTCTTTACTGACATCAATACCGACTGGAAACATGGTTTCACTCCTCTCACATAAACCGTCACGCCTGTTTGCCTTGTACATACGGAGTCGTGCTCCCGGTAACCGTTCAACCTGATGTGCTGGCGTGAAAGGTGAAGCGGAGGGCCATATGCTGCAAAAGAAGGTTCAGCGCTCGTCAATATCTGACCTTAAGGGCGAAGACCGGCTCACTCTGCTTCAGTGGTGGTAGCTAATCACCACATATGGTTAGATACAAGGACGAAGTGCCCGACAGGCAGAACCTTTCATCACGTAACCGGCTTCGCCGGGCTACCGGCGCCATGTGGCCAGTTCACCCTGGCGGGCATCAGCTGGCGCCTTCATGCGCTTTCGCGCATAAAACCTGATTCAGTGCAGGAGATATCCTCATGCAGAACGTTGATGATGACGAAGTTCAGTCCACTTACCGGGAAGCGTGCAGACTCACCGGCATGGTTTGTCTGAGGAAAGCGGGTGATGGTGACGTAATCACCCGCGAAGAGATCAAACGTGATCTTATACTTTTGCTGAGGGCACGTCTGAAAAGAAGTGATGAGGTTGAACCCGCTCTCATGTTTGCGATTGAGCAGTTGATGGAACCGCCGCCTTAACAAAGCTGTATTTGACGACGCAGGCAGTTGCTGGCCCACCCGGACTTGCTTACTCGGGGCGAAAAAAATAAAGTCAGACTTAACTGTTCCTGTTTGTGCAGAAAACCCGTTACGGAGCCTGCCGATTAGGTGTGGCTCACAAGCGCTTCACTGTCGTCCGGCGGCAAGCATTGAGTAAATCTATTACGCATTGCTCAGTTGTCTTCAGAGTCCGTCCTTTCATAACAGACGTAGTCAATGCACCAGTATCTCCCGATGTCTCTGCCGTCTGTAGTGAGATCGGTTTTAGGTTGCATCACGTCTGTTCCGGGTTTTGCGTCAATGCAACCTTTCACCGTTACCACTTCTCCGCCTTTCATCGGCTCTTTTAAAGATTTGTAATAACCTATCGTTCCTTTCGATTCAAAGAATCATATTGTCCGAACGCTGGAAACTGTTCATAATTTTTGGCTACATCAGAGTAAGTTTCACTCCTCTCTGAAGTTTTACTCGGGATATTATCCTCTATAATTATAGTATGCCCATATTCTTTAAAATGGTACGTTGTCCCGTTGATAACAAGGTCAGTATCATCGTTAAACTCTCTATAAACAGCCATCGATAGAAATAATTTTTCCACATCCAGCATTTGAAAATTATAAAGAAGATACTCTCTTAAATGTTCATCAAGAAAGCTTACACTTACCCAGCCACTATTCCTCATTATATTAATAAAGCACGATGGTGTAGATTCAGAGTCAATGAGCACTGTATAAGGTTCGCCAGCCTCATGTTTTTTTAGGGCTTTTTTCTCCCCCATAAGTCAGTTGGCTCTTTATATCCAATTGACCAATTTTTGCAGTAATAAACTTTCTGACTCATTTATACACCTTACTATGCTCCTTGAGAATTTTTGTGATGACAAAAAAATCAATATTCCAGTACAAACTGTTGTTGCTATAAACAAAGCAAAGTTTGTTAACTATGACAGTACCTTAGAGTATAAAAATGCATTCTAATAATGTTCAAATAATTTTTTTGGTGCATTGCTGGCAGACGAAAAGCGAAAGATGCCGAAAGTTAACAAGCAGAATTACTTTTGTTCAGCCTACAAGGTCAAAACCCTGTATAGTTCGGCTTTGTTAACACAGTGAATACAGGAAAGAGACTGAAAGCGGTTCAGTTGTCCTGTCGCCAACCCCCCGGAACAGCAGACGAGCATCCCTTTCTGAAGGTACGCTAACTGGGAAAATTTCCGCACCGTTGGCCATAAGCCATATTGTTCGCGTTACGCCATTCGTAAAACCTGCATGAAGCACGGGTAGCCCTTTTTCTATTTCATAATGTGCATCGCACAATGCAAGTGGCACAGGATTATGATATCCTTGAGAAAAACCTTTCTCAGCGCGAAAAAACTTATAATCCTTTCTCCATACTTTTTCATCGCCAGCTGCGAGCTGTGGTTCATCACCAGAGCGTGCCCATGCATTAAGGAACGGGCGTTTACGAACAATCACGACCCATTTTTCAGAATATTGCCGCAGCGACAATTTCATCCAGGCTACTTTGCCCTCTTTCAGTCCGACTGAAAAGGTGCAAACCCTGTCGCCGAAGCCGCCATATTCTCGCCCTATTTGACAAATTCCGCAGGAGGCAAGGATGGGATGTTTGTTATATATTAGGTCTGTACTCATGAGACTCAGACTCGCTAATGTTGTTCAGTAACCTCTCTTACTGAAATGTTAACGACGGTCTGGCTTTTCAGCAATCAGATAAGTTAGACCGTATACAATCAGTCCCGCTACGAGAACGAGCAGCGGACCTATAATTCGCATGGCACCTTCATTAAGCGTGGCTGCCAGAAATATACCTACCA
>NZ_CP028061.1:0-15205 GCF_043545505.1 Pantoea sp. SGAir0183 | reverse complement strand
CGCGGTGTGCCTAATTACTTTGGCGAGCAACGCTTTGGGCGCAACGGCAACAATCTGCAGACGGCGTTGAAACTGGCGCGTCAGGAAATCCAGATACGT
Organism: Pantoea sp. SGAir0183; assembly: GCF_043545505.1. Taxonomy (NCBI): domain Bacteria; kingdom Pseudomonadati; phylum Pseudomonadota; class Gammaproteobacteria; order Enterobacterales; family Erwiniaceae; genus Pantoea; species Pantoea sp. SGAir0183. The sequence goes on along the minus strand of NZ_CP028061.1, from coordinate 15,106 downwards.
GACCGCAATAAACGTGGCCTGATGCTCTCTGCTGCACGCAGTGCGTTATTCAATCAGGTCACCAGTCTGCGTTTGCAGCAGCAGGGTAGCCTGACTCAGGTCATGAACGGGGATGCATTGCAGCTTACCGTGGCAGTTGGTTTGTCGCCCAGCCCGAGGAAAGGGAGGCATTGCAGGCGCGCGTGGATCAGCATGCGTTGCGTATCACGGCCCCTTGCCCGGAAAAGGCGAGGCGGGGCCACAGGGCGACGCGCTGGCGTTCGAAGAGCACTGTCTGGCGGATGCCGTAGAACTGCGCGCGCTGCTGGTGCGTGAACGGGTGGAGGCCAGCCGGCGTGCCATGCTGGTGGTGCCGCGCGATTTGCACTGGCAGTGGCTGGATGACGCCACCCTGACGTTGCAGTTCTGGTTACCGGCGGGCAGCTTTGCCACCAGCGTGGTCAGAGAGCTGGTCATCACTGACGCGGATTTACCTGACGAATAAGCTACGTCCTCACCTGGCCAGTCGCGCGGGTGAGGGACGCGCTGGCGTACACGATGGGCGGCGTAGCAGGGGGCCAGCATCGCACGAAATCTTTCCTTTCAAGCAAATGTGTTACCTTTTTCCTGTCTGTGCGTTTTATTTTCGTCTACCACTTTCCTCTCGCTCACCGCTAGAATGCAAAAGTCGCTGTCCAGTCATAACCTGTTGCCATGCTTCAAAACAGGTCCTTATTACGGCGACCCGGTTGAACAGAAAAGGTCAGAATTAAATGCGATATTGCTCAGCAACGATGATGGCATCCATGCGCCTGGTATTCAGACGCTGGCAAAGGCTTTGCGTCAATTTGCCGAGGTGGTGGTGGCACCGGATCGCAATCGCAGTGGTGCCTCCAACTCATTGACGCTGGAAACCCGTTGCGCACCTTTACCCATGAAAACGGGGACATTGCGGTGCAAATGGGCACGCCCACCGATTGCGTGTATTGGGCGTAAACGCGCTGATGCAACCCCGACCCGATATTGTGGTCTCGGGGATCAATGCCGGCCCCAATCTGGGTGATGATGTTATCTATTCCGGCACGGTGGCCGCGGCATGGAGGGACGTCATCTGGGTTTGCCCGCCATTGCGGTTTCGCTCAATGTCATGAGCACTATGCCACTGCGGCGGCGGTAACCTGTGCGCTGTAAAAGCTGAAGCCGCTGCGCACGCGCATACTGAACATCAATGTGCCCGATCTGCCGATGGCGGAGGTGAAAGGCATTCGCGTGACGCGCTGTGGCAGTCGGCATCCGGCCGATCAGGTGATTGCCCAAACCGATCCGCGCGGCAATCCGCTGTACTGGATAGGACCACCGGGCGAAAAACTGGATGCCGGCCCTGATACTGATTTTGCCGCCGTGGATGAAGGTTATGTGTCCGTCACCGCGCTGCATGTTGATCTCACCGCGCACAAGGCTCAGGACGTGCTGAGTCGCTGGCTGGATAACGCTAAACCTGTCAACAGGGGATTCATGACGAACACCTGTTGCCGACGTGCCGCGTGAGCGCTTTATCGATGAGGCCTTTGAGCACAAGCCTGGGATAACATGGCTCCCATCGGCCCAGACGATTTCACAGCCCTATATGGTGGCGCGGATGACCGCCCTGCTGGAGCTCGATGTGCACTCGCGTGTTCTGGAAATCGGGACCGGTTCTGGTTATCAGACCGCGATTCTGGCTCATCTGGTTGAGCATGTTTACTCTGTCGAACGCATCAAAGGTCTGCAGTGGCATGCAAAGCGCCGTCTGAAACAGCTCGATTTTACATAACGTCTCTACCCGCCACGGTGATGGCTGGCAGGGCTGGCCCTCGCGCGGGCCTTTCGATGCCATTATTGTGACGCGCGGCGCCCCCCGAAATTCCGACTGCGCTGATAGCACAACTGGCAGAAGGTGGCATTATGGTGCTACCTGTCGGTGAAGAGCAGCAGGTGCTTAAACGCCTGCGCCGACGCGGCGGTGAAATCACCGAGGAAACGATTGAGCCGGTGCGTTTCGTCCCGCTGGTTCAGGGCGATCTGGCCTGATGACCGTGTTAGCATTTCTTAATAACTGTTTCATGGCACACGGTAGTTGATATTGTTACTATCCAGTCAGTTCAACGAAAATACAGCGTTTAACGTGCCACACAGTGTAATGTGCTGGTGAAAAGAGAAAGTCAGTTTTTAAAGGTTGCCACCACGGGGGATTAATGAGCACGGGAAGCACAATTTTTCAGTTACGCCGTCTGGCGGCGCTTTCACTGGTGAGTTTTTGGCTGGCAGGCTGTAGTTCAGGCGACAATACACAAGCGCCAATAAGTAATATCGGCGACGGCAGCAGCATGAATGATAACGGTAATATGGCCAGCACTGGTACTGCGCCTGTTGCCAGTGGTGTGCCGACGATGCCATCGCAGGGCGGCATGTTAAGCCGAAATACGCCTGTGCCGCAGAATAAGCCGGGAATCATTAGTACCGGTAATAATACAAGTAATGAAGTTGAAACCCAGAACGGGCGAATTGTGTACAACAGAAGTTATCAGAATATTCCTAAAGGAAGCTATTCTGGACAAACGTACACCGTAAAACGCGGCGATACCCTCTTCTATATTGCCTGGATTACCGGCAATGACTTCCGCGATCTGGCGCAGCGCAACAACGTACAGCCACCGTACAGCCTAAATGTTGGGCAAACCTTGCAGGTCGACAACGGCTCCGGCCAGCCTATTACCGGGGGCAACGCGATTACCGCGGCGGATGCATCACAAAGTGGCATCGTCACCGCACCACAAATAAAACAGGCCCCTGTTGCACAGCAGCCTGTTATTACGTATTCTGATGATTCAGGTAACTCGAATGGCAGTAAATTGTTGCCTTCGAAGGGAGCAAATGTTGCAACGACAACAGCTCCAGCCGTTACCGCACCACCGACGGTGAGCAGTACAACAAACAGTTCAACGCCTGTTGGAAGCTGGCGTTGGCCGACCGAAGGTAAGATCATCGATAACTTCTCTGCCACCGAGGGTGGTAACAAAGGGATCGATATCGCAGGTTCGCGCGGACAGCCGGTTGTGGCCACTGCTTCAGGAAGGGTGGTTTATGCAGGCAACGCGCTTCGTGGTTACGGTAATTTAATCATCATCAAACACAATGATGATTACCTGAGTGCCTACGCCCACAACGATACAATGCTGGTCCGGGAACAACAGGAAGTTAAGGCTGGGCAAAAGATCGCTACCATGGGTAGCACCGGAACCAGTTCAGTTAGATTACACTTTGAAATTCGTTACAAGGGGAAATCCGTAAACCCGTTGCGTTATTTACCGCAGCGATAATCCGGCAGAGTCCTCTGGAGTCTGCCCTGGAATCACGGGTAGGAGCCACTTATGAGCCAGAATACGCTGAAAGTAAACGAGTTACATGAGAATGCGGAATTCGAAGAGAATGGAGCAGAAATTTTTGATGAGAAGGCGCTCGTCGAAAATGACTCTGGCGACAATGATGTAGCAGAAGAGGAGTTGCTGGCGCAGGGTGCGACGCAACGTGTCCTTGACGCTACTCAGCTCTATCTTGGGGAGATTGGCTATTCTCCATTGCTGACGGCCGAGGAAGAGGTACTCTTCGCTCGCCGGGCATTACGAGGTGATATTCCTTCTCGTCGCCGCATGATCGAAAGTAACTTACGACTGGTGGTGAAGATTGCACGACGTTACAGCAATCGCGGTCTGGCCCTGCTGGACCTGATTGAGGAAGGTAACCTCGGCTTGATTCGCGCCGTTGAGAAATTTGATCCAGAACGTGGATTCCGTTTCTCAACGTATGCCACCTGGTGGATTCGTCAGACCATTGAACGGGCAATCATGAACCAGACCCGGACAATTCGTTTGCCGATCCACATTGTGAAAGAATTGAACGTTTATCTGCGTACTGCGCGTGAACTTTCTCACAAGCTCGACCACGAGCCGAGTGCGGAAGAGATTGCAGAACAACTGGATAAACCGGTTGATGACGTAAGCCGTATGTTGCGTCTCAACGAACGTATTACCTCAGTTGATACTCCTTTAGGGGGCGATTCTGAGAAAGCGCTGCTGGATATCCTGGCCGATGAAAAAGACAACGGCCCAGAAGATACCACGCAAGACGACGATATGAAGCAAAGTATCGTTAAATGGCTGTTCGAACTGAACGCCAAGCAGCGCGAAGTGCTGGCTCGTCGTTTCGGCCTGTTGGGCTATGAAGCGGCAACGCTTGAGGATGTTGGCCGTGAGATCGGTTTAACCCGCGAGCGTGTGCGCCAGATTCAGGTTGAAGGTTTGCGCCGTCTGCGCGAAATCCTGCAAGGTCAGGGCCTCAGCATTGAAGCACTGTTCCGCGAATAAGCTGAACACGGCACGTCAACAGAAAGCGATGGGTAACCCCATCGCTTTTTTTGTCTGTTATTTACGCTTAAGCCTGTCCGGCAAAATACTCCCCTGTCAGAAAACAGGGCTGACGGGCGGCATCTTTTGTCAGGCAAAGTGTCACATCGTCCGGAAAGCCTCTTTGTATCAGCTCGACTGCGGACGCGCAGTGAAACAGTGCCGCGAAATTCTGGGACTGATGAGCGTGCCAGGCGGCGACAGCGGTCTGCGCTTCAGGTGAAAGCGTGCGTTGTGCCAGCGCGGCAATGATTCCCCCGCTACCACATAATCCTCAATACAGGGGCGAAGGCTCCCGTCTGGCCAACGTTCGCCACAGGGGACAATCAGAATACGGCTGAAGGCGCAGCAGGCTTCGGCCGTTGCGGTCAGGTTTCTCAGGCAGCCTGTCAGCACGGGGACGCCCCGTTCCCGCGCCCTGAAGCAGGTTGCGGAGCCATTAGGGGAGGCAGCACCAGTTTTTCATCCGGACGAACGCTGAGTAACGTTCGCGGCGACAGACTGTAGCCCTCGCCACTGAAACGCCTGTCGCTGTTAGCCGCGATGGCACCGACGGACTGCGCATACTGCGTGACAGAGTGATCTTTCCAGGGATAAGGATAGACGCGCGCCCCGTTCTCCACTGCCACGCTGACACAGGTAGAAAAGGACATCACGTCAATAATCACGATGATATCCACGTCCCCGGCCAGATGATCGATGGCCGGGATCCCCCATTCCAGACGAACAGCAAACGCGTCCTGACGATACCAGTTCATAGGCTTTTCCCGCAGTGTGGTGTAACAGCGATGTGCAACCGGCGGAAGTTAGCCCTGCCTGCGCAATAATTTTTGCAGCCGTTTTTGCTGCCAGCGGCGGATCGCATCCTTAAATATAAACAGACGCAATGCTCTGACGAGCAGTAAGGCGCCCCAAATGGCGGCGACCCAGAGTGACCAGCGGTCATTGGGCGCCGTAAAGTGGTTCAGGACATACAGCAATGCGCATACCACCACAGCGCTAAACAGAGAACGGTAAAACCGGCTCTCGGCAGCGAGCTGCTGGCGGGCGTCAGAAATGTAGCTGTCCAGCGCTTCACCGTTATTCGCAGGGGCATCGGTCAGATCGGTCACGTTAATCTCAAACACGGCCGCCAGTGCGCTCAATGTTTCCAGGCTGGGCGGATCGCCGTTTTCGATGCGCTGTATGGTTCGGGTGCTGAGGCCGGCCATTTCCGCCAGTTGTTCCTGTGACCAGGCATGTGCGAGGCGATATTCTCTGACGTTGTTCAGGTTACGCATAATGAGTCTCCGAAAGAGTAAACAATCGGTTTGCAGCATCGCCGGTAAGTGTCGACAGAAACACGATCGCAGCACGACAGGCACACGACAGCATTATGACACCGCTTTATCAGCCTGTAATCGCGTAAAGCGGTAGCAGAAGGATGCGCCAGCAGGGGTAAAGAAAGCGGGCGCAGAGAAACGCGTGACGGGAAGTCCGTAGCCGCCCCGCGAAAGGGCGGCCGTCATCAGACCAGTGCTTTAAGGCGGTAAATCCAGTCCAGCGCCTGGCGCGGTGTCAGCGTATCGGGATCCAGTGCTTCCAGCGCTTCTACGGCGGGAGACGTTTCTTCCACCAGCAACGGCAACTGCGAGCCGTCAACGTTTGACGTTGCGGATTGACTGGAAACCGTTTCGAGCTCTTTCAGCTTATTACGCGCGCGTTTAATCACCTCTTTTGGCACGCCAGCCAGCGCGGCCACGGCCAGCCCGTAGCTTTTACTGGCGGCACCGTCCTGCACACTGTGCATGAACGCAATCGTATCGCCATGTTCTACCGCATCCAGGTGAACGTTAACCACGCCTTCCAGTTTCTCAGGCAGGGTCGTCAGTTCAAAGTAGTGCGTTGCAAACAGGGTCATCGCTTTGATTCGATTCGCCAGATTTTCCGCACAAGCCCAGGCAAGCGACAAGCCGTCATACGTAGAGGTGCCGCGGCCGATTTCATCCATCAGGACCAGGCTGTTTTCTGTCGCGTTGTGCAGAATATTGGCCGTTTCCGTCATTTCGACCATAAATGTCGAGCGGCCGGAGGCCAGATCATCTGCTGCGCCCACACGGGTGAAGATACGATCCAGTGGACCAATGACCACTTCTTCGGCGGGAACGAAACTGCCGATCCAGGCCATCAGCGCGATTAACGCAGCCTGACGCATATAGGTACTTTTACCGCCCATATTCGGGCCTGTGATGATCAACATGCGGCGTTGTGGTGCCAGCGAGAGCGGGTTGGCGATAAAAGGTTCTTTCAGGACCTGCTCCACTACCGGATGGCGGCCGGCGGTGATTTTAATCCCGGGCTTGTCGTGCAGCGTGGGACGGCAGTAGTTTAGCGTCCATGCGCGTTCCGCGAGGTTACTCAGTACATCCAGTTCGGCCAGCGCCGCCGCACTTGACTGTAACGCTTCAAGATGCGGCAGCAGCAGATCAAACAGGCCTTCATACAGGCTTTTCTCCAGCGCCAGTGCTTTGCCCTTTGACGTCAGGACCTTGTCTTCATACTCCTTCAGCTCGGGAATGATATAGCGTTCAGCATTCTTAAGAGTCTGACGGCGGACATAGTGAATAGGCACCTGATGGCTCTGACCCCGGCTGACCTGAATGTAATAACCGTGCACGCCGTTAAAACCGACTTTCAGGCTGTCCAGACCGAGTTTTTCACGTTCGCGGATCTCCAGGCGATCCAGATAATCCGTCGCGCCATCCGCCAGGGCGCGCCACTCGTCCAGCTCAGCGTGATAACCCGGGGCGATCACCCCGCCATCTCTGATTAATACCGGTGGGGATTCGACAACGGCCTGCTCAAGCAGTGTGCGCAGGTCGCTAAAGTCACCTATCTGGGTACGCAGGGTTTTCAGGTGGGCGGACCCGGCGTTTGCCAGCAGATCGTTGAGTTCCGGCAACTGCTGAAACGCATGGCGCATGCGCGCCAGATCGCGTGGACGCGCCGTGCGTAGCGCCAGGCGGGCCAGAATACGCTCCAAATCACCGACCTGGCGCAGAACGGGCTGAAGCACGTCGCTCAGCGCCTGCAGCTCGGCGATTGATTCCTGTCGTTTCGCGATGACGCTGCTGTCACGCAACGGCATATGCAGCCAGCGTTTTAGCATCCGGCTGCCCATTGGCGTGACGGTTTTATCCAGCACCGCGGCTAAGGTGTTCTCGGTACCGCCTGCAAGGTTTTGGGTAATTTCGAGATTACGTCGGGTGGCGGCATCCATGATGATGCTGTCCTGCTGACGTTCCATGCTGATGGCGCGGATATGTGGCAGGCTGGTCCGTTGGGTATCTTTGACATACTGCAGCAGACAACCCGCCGCGCGCAGGCCGAGATGGGCCTGCTCCACACCAAAACCGTTTAAATCCCGCGTACCAAACTGCAAAGTAAGCTGCTGACGCGCGGTATCAATTTCAAATTCCCACAAAGGACGACGGCGCAGACCACGACGCTGATCGATGAGCGACATCGGCGAAAAATCTTCCGGGTAAAGGAGTTCGGCAGGATTGGTTCGCTGCAGTTCGGCTGCCATGGTTTCCAGATCCATGGGCTCACTCAGACGAAACCGGCCTGAACTGATATCCAGCGTGGCATAACCATAGCCGCGCGCACCGTGCACCACAGCGGCCAGCAGGTTATCCTGCCGCTCCTGCAAGAGTGCCTCATCACTGATCGTGCCTGGGGTAACAATGCGGACGACCTTACGTTCGACCGGCCCTTTGCTGAGCGCCGGGTCGCCAATTTGTTCACAGATGGCGACCGATTCACCGAGTTGCACCAGCCTCGCCAGATAATTTTCAACCGCATGATGGGGGACACCGGCCATAGGGATCGGTTCGCCCGCCGAGGCACCGCGCTTGGTTAAGGAAATGTCTAATAACTGAGAGGCGCGTTTCGCATCGTCGTAAAACAGCTCATAGAAATCGCCCATGCGATAAAACAGCAGGATGTCAGGATGCTCGGCCTTGAGGCGTAAATACTGCTGCATCATTGGCGTATGAGTAGAAAAGTCCTTGTCTGTAGACTCTTTCATATTGAATTAACTCGTTTTTATGGTTTTAGAAGTACTCAAGTGGCCCCATTTGAAACCCTGATAAACCTATCTAAATCCGAAAATTTGTATGCCTGAGGTATTCTAGCTACTATCGAGAATACAACATGGCTCTTCTGGTATACATGAGGCAACAACTGTGAAGATGACTCTGAATCAATCCATAATAATCAATAAGTTGTCGATAGAAACGAAACCGGAGTTTGATTCAGACGGACGAGTTGTGTATGTGCCTAACATTTCTGGTAAGCCCTATCTTATCACTGACAACCATCGCGATTCACCTGTAGGCTTTGGCGTTAAGGTTAGTGCAACAAAGAAGACCTATATCATTCAAAGAAGGGTGTCTGGTGGAGGCAGGAGTCATTCTGAAGGCAAGTCGCCTTCACAAGTCATTAGAGCAACGATAGGCAATGTATCGGATTTTGCTTCGATCGATCAGGCGCGTGAAGTTGCCAGAACCTATGCGCAATCAATGAAGGCTACACAAAGGAATCCAAATGCCGTTAAGCGTGAAGCTGATATTGCCGAGCTGACTCTGAGTGAGATTTTTGCTCAGTACAAACAGCACTTACTGGGACGAAGTAAACCAGCAAAAGCAAACTCAATACGAGTATTGGACAAAGCCGAACAAAAGCTCAAGGAATGGGAAATGTAGTGGTTTACTAAATTTGGCCACCTGAACAGAGGTGATATGCTCATCTCAGAACATGACAGGTGCCTTAATGAAAAAAAGAATTTTCAGCGCAGAATTTAAACGCGAATCCGCTCAACTCGTTGTTGATCAAAACTACACTGTTGCTGATGCGGCCAGTGCTATGGATGTAGGTCTCTCCACAATGACCCGATGGGTAAAACAGTTGCGTGATGAACGCCGGGGCAATACGCCAAAAGCTTCCCCGATTACCCCGGAACAAATCGAAATACGTGAACTGAAGAAAAAACTGCAACGTGTTGAAATGGAAAATGAAATATTAAAAAAGGCTACCGCGCTCTTGATGTCAGACTCCCTGAACAGTTCTCGTTAATCGGAAACCTCAGAGCGCATTATCCTGTGGCCACACTCTGCCACGTGTTTGGGGTTCATCGCAGCAGCTACAAATACTGGAAAAACCGTCCTGAAAAGCCAGACGGCAGACGGGCTGTATTACGCAGCAAGGTTCTGGAACTGCATAACATCAGTCATGGTTCTGCTGGCGCAAGAAGCATCGCGGCCATGGCAACGCAGAGAGGCTTGCCGATGGGGCGATGGCTTGCTGGCATGACCTGCCCCCAGTATTAGATACAACCATCAGTTAGTAATGTCGGTTTGTTTACCTTCACATTTTCCATTCCGCCATCGTGCTGCAAACTCTGATGGCGTCTGATAATTTAGTGCTGAATGTGGACGACACTCGTTATAATCCTGCCGCCAGTCATTAATGACTTTCCTGGCGTGAACGATATCGCTGAACCAGTGCTCATTCAGACATTCATCGCGAAAGCGTCCGTTAAAGCTCTCAATAAATCCGTTCTGCGTTGGCTTGCCCGGCTGGATTAAGCGCAACTCAACACCATGCTCAAAAGCCCATTGATCCAGTGCGCGGCAGGTGAACTCCGGCCCCTGGTCAGTTCTTATCGTCGCCGGATAGCCTCGAAACAGCGCAATGCTGTCCAGAATGTGTGTCACCTGCACGCCTGAAATCCCAAAGGCAACAGTGACCGTCAGGCATTCCTTCGTGAAGTCGTCCACACAGGTCAGGCACTTGAGCCTGCGACCGGTGGCGAGCGCGTCCATGACAAAATCCATCGACCAGGTCAGGTTGGGCGCCGCCGGGCGGAGCAGCGGCAGACGTTCTGTTGCCAGCCCTTTACGACGCCGTCTGCGTTTTACGCCCAGCCCTCTCAGATGATAAAGGCGGTACACGCGCTTGTGATTAACATGAAGGCCTTCACGGCGCAGTAACTGCCAGATGCGGCGGTAGCCAAAACGCCTGCGCTCCAGTGCCAGCTCAGTGATGCGCTCTGATAAATGCGCATCAGCCGCCGGACGCAGAGCCTCGTAGCGGCAGGTCGACAGGGACAAACCTGTCAGCCTGCAGGCACGACGTTGCGACAGACCGGTCACATCACACATCAACATCACGGCTTGCCGCTTCTGGTCTGTCGTCAGTACTTTCGCCCCAGAGCCACCTGAAGCGCCTCCTTATCCAGCATGGCTTCGGCAAGCAGCTTCTTGAGCCTGGCGTTCTCTTCCTCAAGCGACTTCAGCCGCTTAACCTCGGGCACCTCCATACCGCCATACTTCTTACGCCAGGTGTAAAAGGTGGCATCGGAAATGGCGTGCTTGCGGCAGAGTTCACGGGCAGAAACCCCGGCTTCAGCTTCGCGGAGGATACTGATGATCTGTTCGTCGGAAAAACGCTTCTTCATGGGGATGTCCTCATGTGGCTTATGAAGACATTACTAACATCGCGGTGTGTTAATCAACGGGGAGCAGGTCAGGCACGCTCATGAGAGAACTGGGACTTGTGAGTTGTCAACAACCGACTCATCGTTATAAGCGCTGTGGCCATGAACACATCGCCATCCCGAATCATCTTGAGCGGCAGTTTGCAGTGACAGCGCCTAATCAGGTGTGGTGCGGCGACGTGACTTATATCTGGACCGGAACACGTTGGGCATACCTTGCCGTTGTTCTCGACCTGTTCGCGAGAAAACCGGTGGGTTGGGCAATGTCGTTCTCTCCGGACAGCAGGCTAACTATCAAAGCGCTGAAAATAGCGTGGGAAACTCGCGGCAAGCCAGAAGGTGTGATGTTCCACAGCGATCAAGGCAGTCATTATACGAGCAGGCAGTTCCGGCAGTTACTGTGGAGATACCGGATCAGGCAAAGCATGAGTCGGCGCGGGAACTGCTGGTATAACAGCCCAATGGAGCGGTTCTTCCGAAGCCTGAAAAATGAGTGGGTTCCAGTGACGGGATACATGAACTTCAGTGAGGCCTCTCATGCGATCACAGATTACATCGTGGGTTATTACAGCACGTTCAGGCCGCATGAATATAACGGTGGATTGCCACCAAACGAATCAGAAAGTCGATACTGGAAAAACTCTAAAGTGGTGGCCAGTTTTTGTTGACCACTACAAAGAGTTCTGTCTTGGTCAGCGGGCTGCAGGATTGCTTAGCATTAAGGTGGTTTAAGAGTTCGTTGAGCCTTTGATTTATCTCACCGAGCATTTTCCATGCGCTTCGGTTGATTTCTGGGACAACAACCGGTTGGTTTTTCATGAAGCACATGCGAAGCCATTCTCCCTTAGCATGTTGCTTTCGTTCATAATCCAAAGTATTTAACTCAGCGTTATTAAGTCTGACGCTGACGCAATGAATACGCAGATTCTCTGCAAGGGGAGGGTAATAGGTGGTATCCATAGAGGTTCCTTTTCTAATATATAGAGATAAGTATATTCCTTATGCTTGAAATATTTATATATGATATAGAGTTTTTGTCAATGTGGCGCGTGGTAATTTATATATATATGCAAAAATTAAATTTATTTTATGCCAGCATTTGAAAAGTTGGGTTTTAAGTATTGACAAGTTTTTATTATGATGTAAAACATAATTGTAATTTCAACGATATCGACTTATGATGTTTTTGAATTTATATAGTTAACTATTAACTTGCCCCATATATGGGGAACTGGAGGGGCTGCCGTAAGGTGGCCTCTCGACCTTTCTTGCATTGTTCTGCATAGGTGTAATTTTAAAAAAAACTCAATGCCTAATATAGATTGTTAACGAATTTCACTCATTGAAGCCTGAAGCTCTTAAGTTTACCCTTTTTAAACTGCAAGGCATAAAAAGCAAGGCTACTCAGCTTCGCTGAGTTAGCCCTTGCTTAAAAAACTATTTGGTCATGATATAAAAATACTAAAACATAACTCATTTGTAATCGGCTTTGAATCTTTTAAAATTGAAATATACATATGGTGCAGTCCATGATATCGAGTTGATTCACTGACCGTTCCATTGAATGATCCATTATAATATTCAGCGTTATGTACTCTTATCTTTTCTTTCGTAGCTGAATTGTTTTTTGCATCAATACCCGTATTTACCTTTCTAGACTTAATTTGTATGCCACTTTGAGCATGGGAAAAAAATTGCACCTTGAATTCCAAATCCAAGTTCCGATCCAAAGCTAACGAACAGGGATAATAATAGAACTCTCTTCCATTCTTATCAATTGCTTTTAAGCTAACTGATAAATCACTATTTTTTTGCCCATAGGGTAAAAAGCTAAAATATGATTTATTATCTAATTCATATTGATAATAATTTATTTGATTACCGCGAATGCTGTAATTAGGCTCAACATATTTGTACTCTTTATCATAAGGTTTCCCGTCTTTAGTTTTTTTTCTGGTTAGATAGCCTGTATATTCCGCTCCAAACCCTAAAAGTTTTTTTAAATTTGAACCTATCATTATTTTATTAGTTTTAGCCCTTTGCTGCAATTTTGCGGCTACATCTACATAATAAGAAGTAGCAGTAACTTCGAAAGCTCCAAACGCGCCATAATTACCCCATATAATATCGTCATTCTTCCCATAGTCTATTCCAATTCGAACTCCAATAGGATCTGCTATTTTAATACCACCAAAATAAGGTGTAATAACCTGCTCGACGAACTCGATAATATAAACGGCACAATTAATGGCATCAATCCCACTATCAATTATTTTTCCGCTACGATCTTTTTCATTACTCCTAAAGAAAGCCATTACTGCGTCGCCCATGATCCTATGCACATGACCATCAAAAGACTGAATGATCTCAATCGCATATTTTATAATTGTATTCTTAATATTAAATACGATTTCAGAAGGATAAAGCTTTCCTAGCTTAGTTGAACCCGCAATATCCAAAAATAAAGTAACTGAATATCCATTTTCTAGCACTGAGGTGTTTTTTAAATGTTCAAAATCAGGGTGGCAGCCAATGGTTCGCTTTGGTTCCGCTGGTTTATTAAATGCTCTCCTAATTGTCGAAGTAATTTCATTAGTCTCAATTAGTGATAATCCGAAAGATTCATTGGCAGCCAAGCTTTCCATTGAACCAGATACTGAACTACTTTTGAATATTGCGTCTGAATCATAGGCGAATGACTTTTTAAAGTTCTTAGAACTTCCGTTTAATCTTTCGTTAATTTCTTTATTAGCTAATGAAAAAATATCTTTAAATTCCATTTTCTTCCTCACGCATAAAATATGATAACACTACAAATAAAGCATAAAAAAACAGCCAACTTAAGTAAGTTAATAGATTTCTTATGTGCTTTATATTTTTTTACAAGACCATGCGAAAGGTTATATTGCAATGATACTAACCCTTCGAGTATATCTTTTTGGGCTATCGAATTAACTTTTTCTTCATAAACTTCTTCGCTTGCGTAAGAATAATAAGTGTCAATAAATGAGTAGATGTTTTCTTTTTTAGATTTATTTATATAAGGAATGGCTGTTTCTATTACCGTAAAAAATGCTAGGAATAATATTATGATTATTACTGCAGACAACAACTTAAATATAATAGAGATATCTGATATACCAGACGTACTTAATAGGTCAAGAGCCTTACCGATATTTGCAGAAATAGATACTATTAGCGCACTTATGAAAGTAATAATTATAGTGGATTTTGTATTAGCATAATTATGATAACTGTCAGTGCGAACAATTATTTTGTTAAATAACTCAATTTTTTTCTCGAGACTAAAACCAGATATTGAGGTTTCGTCTACAGGTTTAGAACAATTCTTACTATCTGATCGAATCATGATTAAGCGCCACTTACATAAGTTAATCTTTACTGTTAAGGATCAAAGAAGATGTTAAATGATTTTACATTCTACACCTTCCGCTTTAAAATCCAAGCAATAGGAATGATCCTAATGTTTTGGTTTGGTTAAGCTGTTGTTTCTTGTTGGTTTTTTGTAGGTCAGTGTAGATGTGTGGACTGCTTTTGAGCGGTTTTTTTCTAATTCTTTTCAGGAATCTAACCATTTGTGCTGTTTTTTTAAGCAGTCGGTTGAGTTGTTGAGTGAAGTTTAATTTAACATTTTATTAAATACAGTTTAATTTTTTATATTAATCACCTAAATCTTGGAGTGAAATAATGGCTAAAAAGACCAGAAAGACTAAAACCAGACTCAAAAGCCTTAATATTGTAAAGTTCCGAGCATTAAAAAATGTCGATATTGAGTTTGGAGAAGTACTTACAGTCATTTGTGGAAAAAATGGAACGTCAAAATCGTCTATTCTCGGTATTGCTGCACAAATATTCAGTTTTGAAAAAGACTATGTTAAAAATGAGATTTTAAATTTCAGGCAAGTCACTGGGATTCCATTCAAATCTCAATATAAAGAACACTTTAGAATTTCGGAAAAATTTGACACTGCTGGTTCAATGGAAGTTAATGTTGAACTTTTCGATGGGTACACTAATCAAGACAGCACGGGTCAACTTGAATTATCAAAGCGAGGGATCTACCACGACCAGTAGTAAGAAAAAACAGCACTGTTAAAGATAAATCAAATACAAGTAGAAACTTTAC
>NZ_CP028060.1:0-11155 GCF_043545505.1 Pantoea sp. SGAir0183 | reverse complement strand
CACCTCACAAGCCTTTAAAGCAAAAACGCCCGCTGGCTGGTAAGGCCGCGGGCGCTTTCAGTTAATCCACAACTTGCAACTGTCCGGTTTTTTCCCCGCTGATGAACAGCGCGGAGAAATCCCATCATTGGCGTGATAATGGTCCATTTTATTCACGCCGTCAATACATGAGATAAATCTTATTGCTTCATATTCCTGATTTCACTGTTTCCGGTCACACGCTGTAGCATATCCCCCGCTATGGACTCTTCCTTGTGGCACTGGGTAATGAGCGCTTCATAGAAAGGTTTGAAATTGCGTGACCACGTTGGCTGGCTCACTGCCATAACGGCATACCCAACAGCACGGCGCACAGTTTCAGCAGGCAGGCGCGCATAGCCGCGGCCGGTGCATTTCGTGCAGGTTTTCATGACAGGTACGCCCTGAATCTCGCTCTGCTCAATGTCCAGCACCTTACCCTTACCATGACAGCGACACGCATTGCTGATCATGCCCTTCCCTTCACAGGTGCCGCAACGGACACGCTGAATCTCTCTTACCTCTCTGACTTTTTCATAACTGGACGGTACGAAGCCTTCGACGCCCATACGTACTGAGGCTTTCACCAACTCCCGCGCCGGAAAAGGCATGTGTGATTTAGTGGTGAATACCTCCGCGTCGATAAACCCGGTACCACCGCAGCAGGTGCAGGGGCGTGTACTTGCCGCGCTGCGCGAATAGTCCATGTAGGCAAACGTTGCGAGCAATTGCACAAATTCGCGTTTAATATTCTCATCGAGTTCGGCGACTGCCCGGAAAAGCCCCGCCTTACTCAGACCGAATTCAGTTAACATTTCTACGGCGCGATCACTGGACGTGATGCCATGCTTGGACAGGAATAATTCAAATCCGAAACGAGCCTGCGCGCCAGTCAGTCCGAAGGATGCCATCACATCCGAAATATCCAGGCTGTCACTGGCCGTTGCCCGTGGAGAATCGCTGAACATAGGTGATTTTGGTGCGAAAAACTTTATCGTGCTTTCAAGGTTCAAGGTGATTCTCCTTACTGAATTTTGCTGCGTTTATAATTTCAGGCAATGCTCTCGATCCTTATCTGCCCTTTTTCTCCCCAGATTTTTGTAATACGTGCATCCCATACGGCGCTGTCTTCTTCAAACACGGCGTCCATCAACGCTTTGTGCAGGTTATCGACATCGGGCCTTTGCTGGTGGGGCTGGCCGCTGAACTGCGCACGCTTCTTTTTGCTCCAGCTGTCGGGCATGGGCAATACAAACGTGATGTGACAACCGCTGTCAGGCAACTTGATTTGGTTTAAGCGCACCTCATCGCAAAATGCCCGGTACCGGAGGACAGCCGGCCGTTTTGCCCAGCGGTCACGTTGAGTCTGACGGGGCTTGCCCAATGGCGTGATGTCATAAATTTTGATCAAAATAGTCTCCCCGTTGATTCATTACCGTTGCGTGATGATTTATCCCGGCCAGCGTGCGCCGGTCTCTCGCGGGCAAGCTGCGCCGCTATTGCCTGATCTGTTCCACGGAAATGGCCGTTTCGGAATTCCTGATAAACCACGCCACCCTGTGGGCCATGACGGTTTTTACCGATAATGATTTCAGCCAGGTGCGCGGCCGGGCTGTCCGGGTTATAGGCACCATCGCGATAAATGAACCAGATGCCGTCTGCGTCCTGCTCAATGCTGCCACTGTCACGCAGATCGGCATTTAAAGGGCGTTTGTTCGGGCGCTTTTCAACTTCGCGCGACAGCTGGCTGAGGCAGATAACGGGCGTGTTAAGCTCCATCGCCATGGTTTTGAGGCCGCGTGTTATCTCACCGATCGCCAGGTCATTACGTTCTGCCGATGGCTTTTTGATGAGCCCCAGATAGTCAGCCAGGATAAGCGACAGACCCGGATAACGATTTTTATGACGTGTGGCCACCGCTCTGATTTGTTCAATGCTGAGGTTTGTTGCATCGACAACCCAGACATCGAGATTCGCAAGCTCAGCCAGCCCCATGGAGATCCGGCCCCAGTCCTCATCGTCAAGGTGGCTGGCTTTGCGCAGTTTGGAAACTGAAACGTTGGACGCATTCGCCAGCTGGCGCTCGATGATCTGGCCTGCCTGCATTTCCATGCTAAAAATCAGAACGCCGCGCTGCACCCGCTCAGTACCGAGAGAAACAGTGCGCTGGGCTATGCCCTCGGCGATTTTCAATGCCAGCTCGGTTTTACCCATGCCCGGGCGGGCAGCGATAACGATCAGGTCGGTGTCGTTTAAACCACCTGTGATTTCGTCCAGATCATCAATGCCCGTTTTGATGGTGTTCGACTCTTCATCACCGGCCACGCGTTTTTCCAGCGTGTCCATATACCCGTTAAGCAGTTCACTGGCGCGGACCGGCAGCACTTCTTCATCTGGCCGACTGATGTTCATCAGCTGGCGCGTGAAGTCCTGAATACCTTCCATCGCGGTATCATGGTTGTAGGCGCTGGTGATCTTCTCGTAATGGCTTTCCATGAGACTGATAAAGCCCCGGACCATGTATTTTTCATTGAGGCTTTTTGCATAGCCTTTCATGTTCGCCGCGCTGGGCACCATCTTCATGGTTTCCATCACATCAGCAAAAATACCGTTTTCATTGCCCATGGCCTCAGCCACCAGCAGCGCATCAATCATTTTTTTCTGCGTCGCCTGGCGCTTAATCTCGGTATACAGCTTTGAGTAAAACGGGTTCGTGAATGCTGCTGGCTCGACGGTAGCCAGGACATCGTAGGCATCAGGCGTCAAACCGGAATGAAGCAGACAACCCAGCACGCTGGCTTCGAGATACAGATCAGACATGGTTGCCCCTCCGAATCATCAGTAACGTGTCAGGCTTCATCAGCCAGTCGAAGTTTGCATGCCAGCCGCTGTTGCTTTTGCCGAAATAGGATGCGCGGGCCTCATTGAAAAAAGCGCTGAAATAATTGCGGAAACACTCGTTTGCCGATTTTTCACGTGGGAAGTGTGTCGCCAGACGGCGGATAGCCTTCACTCTGTCTTCGTCAATTTCGGCATACATCAGACGGCCGGCCGCTAAATCGTTGTACGCATCGATCACGGCATCGCAGTCAACTTCAACCTGATTTTCATCCCACTGGGTGGCATCAGCCAGATAGCCGTCAAAGCGGTTCACACGGCAGATGTTCGCGGGCTTGGCGACCGTACCGTTACGGCGTTTCCACGTCTCCGCGACCCAGCGCACCACCAGCTTTAGGTCATCAACGGTGTAGGCTTCGCGGGACGGACGTTCAGTAAGTAAAACGGCAAAAGCTTCTGCAGAGCGGCAGGTGGTGCCTGTGACCTCGTTGTAATACTCCAGGACCTGTTTTGCCTGTGATAAAACTTCCTCCGAAAATTCCCCCTTGGGGCTTTAGGGGGATCTGTATTTATTGTCTTTTGAATATTGTCTTTTGTGTTTAGCTGTTTTAGCGAATGGGTATTAGCTGTTTCGGCTAAACTTTTATTAGCTGAGTCAGCTAAACATTCGCTGTTTTGGCTAATCTTCTTCATATCCCACATTGAGACATACTTGTTGATGCCCACTTTCGAGCCACCCTGGACTAAAAATCCACGCTCGATAAGCTGACGCTTAGAAGAGCATACGTGTGTATGGTGAATGCCCGTCATTGTAGCGATCTGGGTATTGGTAATCCGGTCCATGGACTTGTTGAAACCATAGGTTTTACGCATCACGGCCAGCATGATTTTTAACTGACGAGCAGTAAGATCAGCCAGTAACAGCTGATCGGTAAGCTCATTAGCGACACGCATGAAGCCATCTTCGGTATCGGCCACGCGCTGCTCCTCACGCCCCGGACGGGCGCTAAATTGGATTATTTCTGCGGTATTACTCATGGCCGGACCTCTCCCGCTTCGCCTGCTCCAGTGCCTGACGTAGCAGCCGACAGGCATCAGGTGAATACTGGCGTGCGAGTTCATCCCGCGCCATGTCTTTATGTACAGTAGTTTCCTGTTGCGGCTTACGGCGTTTTTGTCGCATAATTAACCTCGCTTCCCAAAAGCAACGCTGTACACGACTGGACAGTTCGCGCTGTTCAGTCGCTCTTTCCCACCTCAATGAAATACTTCTCGAAGTACCATTTCGGCACACAGCACAGATGTTCGTAATCAGGCCGCATGAAGATGACCCTGCGTTCCTGCCTGTCGTAACTGATGATGCGCACGACAATGCCGCGCTTGTCCTGAAAGCGCTTGTCGGTTTCAACAAACCTTTCATCCACCAGCGCCCCCCTCTTTCAAACGAATGTTCTCAAGCATCGATAAGAGCGTTCGCGCCTCTTCACCTGTCAGAATCACGTTTTGCTCACACCCCGGCGCCGCAATACATCCCTCTGGCAAACCCAGCTGGTGAATCATTCGGCATGCCAGTTGACAGATGCGGATCTTCTGACGACTGAGACCAGAAGGATGAATCCCCATATCGAGCGCCAGGGCCTTATTACCTTGAGTGATTGCCTCACGGTGAAAAAAGCTCTCCAGCGTTTCCGGCTTACAGTTAACACGTACCGAATTGCTCGAAATTGCAGTTGATTCCATTTACTTTCTTCCCTCGTAATTGTTGAAATTAAGCCGCTTTTAATTCAGGCCAGATGCTTTCCCAGTCAGTAGGATGGAGGTTTTTACGTGTAACTTTTCCATCACTGGCTTTTTCAATGAGCACGCACAGCGCCGGTCCAAGCTCATGGTTTTTGCTCAACGCTTTACGCAAATAACCAATGGTTGTTCCGCACGTATCCGCAAAAGTGCGTTGCTCACTGAGAGATAGGGCGTTTAGGTAGATCCGTAACTCTTCCATCTCATGGTTCCTGTTTACCTTTAATCTGATGGAGTTTACCCACAGGTAACGCTTTAAGCAATACCCGCAGGCCATTTACCACAGGGTAAATAAATTTATGATGTCGGACATGGACAAATACGAGAAAAGGCGTCAGCGCCTAATACAGATTCGAGATGAGTTCTGCGGCGGAAAAGCTGTGGATGTTGCTCGCAAAATCGAAAGAGAACCTTCTTACGTCTCGCGCATGCTTTATGAAGATGGTAAAAAAGGTAAAAAGCGAATCGCGGATGATATGGTTGAAGTCATCGAAAAAGCTTTTTCTTTACCGCGTGGCTGGATGGATGGCATTTCTGATGATGGCCATGGAAATGTCCAGTTCGCACAGAAACACAAAGAAACGAAAGGATTCCCGTTGATCAGCTGGGTAAGCGCAGGGCAATGGCTAGAAGCTATAGAGCCCTACAAATTACATGAAATTGACGAGTGGCCAGAAACAACTATCAATGCTGGTCCTCAATCTTTCTGGCTCACGGTTCGTGGTGATTCAATGACTTCCCCGGTTGGATTCACCGTGCCAGAAGGCATGATTATTTTGGTGGATCCCAGCAAAGAAGCAAAAAGCGGTAAACTGGTTGTCGCCAAGTTAACGAATGACAATGAGGCAACCTTCAAAATGTATATCGAGGATGCCGGTCGTAAGTTCCTTAAGCCCCTTAATCCCCAATACCCCATTACTGAAATTGACGGAAATTGCACCATTATCGGCACTGTGATCGATGTGAAGTGGCAAAAAATACCGTAAGCCATCAAATCTAACCCGCTTCAAGCGGGTTTTTTTATATCTGAACTCTCTCAAGTCAAAAAATTAAATTACCTGAAATTTCAATCAGGTAAACTTTTTCGCCTAAATTGTTTACCTTTGGGTATAGACAGGTGGATTACCTTGGGGTAACGTTTATTGCACAGCAAGACGCAGCCCATCGCAGACAGCTGTTCTGCTCTTTAACAATCCGCAAAGTCGAAACAGCACACGAACCTTGTTTAGACCCCAACGCATAAATGCGGCGTATCACCGGGCGCGATCCGGTCGGTGAGAAGGCTACCCCCGCGCGAAAGTGAAGGCGGCGAACGGGCAACACTGGCGGGATGTAGTGTGCAAAGCGCAAATCTTCATCAGTTTTTTTGATCTGCGTAAAATAGCAGGCGCAACATCAAAACGAACTGGTCAGTAAGTTTTTCGCCTCACCAGGGCAAAGTCCGGAATCCCGCAGCAGTTCAGTTGGACTTAAAAGTAAACGCGGGCTTGAAGCTGGAGGATGGGGCCAGCACACAACGGAAAGAGCGCTACACCGGATATGCGTGTCAGCACCTGTGTAACCTCCCCTGGCGGCGTGGTAGTTAGGTCGCAAAGGCAGCGTTACGGGTATGCGGCGTAAGGTGGTCAAAGGTAGCGCTCTCCCCGTTGTGGTGAATTGCAGTCCTTCGAGACAACCAGAAGATCAGCACCTGGCGCCACAACCCCACATTGCTGTGTAGTCTTTGGCCCCCGCCTCGGGGGCATTTTTTTGACTGCTTTTCAGCGCTCCGAGGTATCCATGAATTTCATCCCAAAACTGACCCGGCAGCGCATCAGCGAACTGCCCGAGGGAACGCCGATCCGTATCGGTGCCCTCGTTGTCGTTTTCGACGGCTGCACAATCGAACCGAATTATAAGGGTGAGGATGAAACCTTTGTTTATTACATCGATGAGAACGGCCAGCGGGAACGCCATTTCGAATGGCTGTTACTCGAGTCAGGCACGGAATTTATCGAATCGGAACTGTGCGAATACTGCGCCCGGTTCCGGCACCCCACGGACATAAAGCAAGTTGCTATCAGATTCTGGAACCGCAGCGAGGTCCGTTCATTCTGCAGCGACAAAGGCTGCGCAAACCTTTACCAGCAAACAATCCGCGTCCCGGCAGCGCGCCAGGGCAAACCAAGGAGACGTATCTCATGAGCCCTGTAGATCGCCTGCAGTTCAAACATCGCCTGACGGGCGCTGATTTCCATCCAAAGCCGCGCCACTGGCTGACGCCGCTGCTTATCGCATTGTGTGTGGTGGCGGGAATGTGCCTGCTATGACAGTGACAACCATCCCCACTGAATTCGCCCTTAATGAGGCAATGCGTTCGCTGGCGCTGAGTACCATCCTGGCGCTGTGCGAGCAAAATCAAATCAGTCCGGCAGATCTGGAAATGCTGGCCCACCAGCTGGCCCAGCGTGAAGCAAACGCGGACGCTAAATCAGGAGCTTTGAATGTCCACCATCATTCGCGTGATCGACACTGAAACTACCAGCTTTGAAGGTGGCGTGTGTGAACTGGCCAGTATCGACATCGTTGGCGGCAAACTGTGTAACCCTATGAGCGATTTTGTTAAGCCGCCCGAGCCGATTACCGTTGGCGCCATGGCAGTGCATCACATCACTGAGGCGATGGTTGCCGATGCCCCGCCACTTAGCGATGTAATTGATCGTTATCTGGGTGCCGACGTTTACGTGGCGCACAACGCCGCGTTTGACCGGCCAAAGCTGCCACAGATAACCGCGCCGTGGATCTGCACGCTCAAACTGGCCCGCAAGCTTTATCCAGAGCTGGAAAGCCATTCCAACCAGTATTTGCGTTATCACTTCATGCTCGATGTTGATGTGCCTGAAAACCTTCACGCGCACCGGGCGCTGTACGACTGTTACGTTACAGCGGCGCTTCTGCTACGTCTGAACCGTGACGCGCGCCTGACGATAGCCCAGATGCGCGACATATCTGCGCGGCCTTCCCTGCTTCACACGATGCGCTTTGGCAAGCATAAGGGCAAAACCTTCGAAGAGATTGCCGGACAGGACCAGGGTTATCTTCGCTGGGCGCTGGCAAATATGGATCTGGATGAAGACCAGAAATTTACCATGCAACATTACCTGGAGGGCTGATATGGGCATTCCGGTTCTTATCCTGGGTGATTCCGGTTCAGGCAAGTCTGCCAGCCTGATGCACCTGAAACCTGATGATGGCTTTCTCGTTAACCCGGAAAACAAACGTCTCCCGTTTAAATCCTCTGGCTGGAAACCTCGCGATTTCACCGCCAAAACCGGCAACGTGTTTTTTACTGATGTGCCTGGCGACATTGTGCTGATCATCACCCACGCCCGCCGCGCCGGTAAGAAATTCGTTGTGGTTGACGATTTTCAGTATGTGATGGGTAACCAGTTCATGCGGCGCCGCAGTGAAAAGTCGTTCGAGAAGTTCACAGAGATTGGGGGCGGCGCATGGGACGTGATCCGGGCGGCGCAGGCAGCGGAAGACGATCTGATTGTTTATTTCCTCGCTCACACGGAAGAGACACCAGCCGGCCGAATCAAGATGAAGACCATCGGCAAAATGCTGGACGAGAAAATCACGGTTGAGGGGATGTTCAGTATTGCCCTGCGCACTGGCGTGTCTGACGGTCGCTATTACTTTACCACCCAGTCAGACGGCACAGACCCGGTTAAATCCCCGATCGGCCTGTTCGACCAATTCCAGATTGATAACGACCTGAACGCTGTTGATACGGCGATCCGGGACTATTACGAACTTAATGACGGAGTAACCGCATAATGCAGCAACCAATTTTCACATTCGATCCTGAATCAGCCAAGACGGCCGGACCTTCTGGCGCATCTGAGGGTGGCGCTTACGCTGGTACCATCAAATCAGCCATTTTTACCCAGGCGCGAGACGCCGAATCGAAATCAGAGTCCATGGAGTTTTCCCTTGATTCTGATGTTGGCACTATCAACTTTCTGCGTGTTTCTTATGTTGGTCGTGACGGCAATCCCTTACGCAGCGGGAACGCAATGATTCAGGCGATTATGGGCCTGACCAAAACAAAAGCCCTACACGCTACAGAAGTCCGTAACGACAAAAATGAAGTCGAATATCACTGCAAGGATCTGGAAGGCAAACCCATCGGATTTGTTCTGCAAAAAGTTCTCTATACCAAACAGGACGGAAAAGACGGTTACCGCTTCGAAATTCGCCAGGCCTTTGGACCACAAACCCGCAAAACATATAAAGAAGCGACAGAAAACCTACCCGCTGAGGTGGTGGATAAACTCGTTGCCTCACTGACTGACAAAGACGAACGCCAGCCGCAGCAAACGCACAGTGGTCCGGGCTCAATGTTAGGTGGCGGTGTTAACAATGGATGGGGTCAACCTCAACAGCCACAGTCACGATTAGCTCAGGCTGCTGGTGGAGGTCCTCGTAATAATAGCAATCCTCCACCTGATTTCGACGACGATATCCCGTTCTGATGATGTACAAAAAACAACCTTAATTTTGATTGCCGTTCACCATAACCGCCTGCATCTGAGGCGGTTTTTTTATGAGATTTTACTATGTCATGGATAACCACTCAGTCAGGCAAGCATTTCGATTACACCAATGTGACAGCGGATGCTATCTGCATTGAAGACATCGCCTGCGCCCTTTCCAACATCTGCCGCTTCACCGGTCATGTGCAGGACTTTTACAGCGTGGCGCAGCACTCCGTTCACGTCAGCTATCTGGTAGAGCCAGAGTTCGCGCTCGAAGCCCTGTTGCACGATGCCGCCGAGGCATACTGCAGCGACATTAATTCGCAGCTTAAGCAATTGCTGCCTGATTACCGCCTCATGATCAAGTCGGTTGAGGAAGCCATAGCGGATAAATTCGGCTTACCCCACGCAATAAGCGCCCCGGTCAAGAATGCGGATCTGGTCATGCTCGCGACCGAACGCCGCGACCTTGATTTAGACGATGGCAAGCGTTGGCCCATGCTGGATGGTGTTGAGGCAAATACCACATTCATTATCGCCCCGCTCAACCCGCGCCAGGCACGTGTGCTTTTCCTTCAACGTTACAACGATTTGAAAGTTAAGGACGGTGAATAATGGAAGAGAAAAAATTTTGCTATCGCTACGTTGAGGGCAACGATAGCCAGGGACGCCCTGTCGTCATGCTTTGGGAAAACGTGATAATACGCGAGACGGAAAAAACCTTCTGGCACACCTGGGACCTGCCTCAGATGTCGATAGAGCAGATGAGAACGTATCGCAGTAAACCAGGCGACAAGCAGGTTAAACGCTGCCTTAAACATGCCGCTCGTTCTGGTTATCACCTGTCGAAAGAGGAAGCGATGCGGGCATTCGTTTACCGCAAAACCTACCAGCTAAACCGACTTCGCCTTACTGCCGAAACAGTCGAAATGTGCCTGAAAGGGCTGAGCATCGCCGGATACATTCAGGATGGAAAGGTGCTAAGCGCGCCGGGAGATCCCCAATTTCTTGCCAGTGAATCCCCTGGGCCAGTTGCTTCCGAATATAGCTGGGGGGATGGTAATGGCTAAAACAATACAACTATCTAATGCTGCATTTGTTTTCACTGATGCCGCTACAGGTCAGGGCTACATGCGTAAGCTGAGCGAGTTTGAAGCCAATCTGATTGCTGCACAGTTGAGCACTTTAGACGGCGGTCAACTTAAGGCCGGCCCCGTTCATCCAGTGGAAATTCGGCTTGTGTCAGTAGAAGAGGCGCGCGTGGCAAAAGCCATTCAGGTTCAGGATGCACCACTGGAACACTGTGCGGCTGGAAAAGATGGTGAATGTTATCACCGCCAATGTCCGCAAATTCGTGATAACGAGCCCGAGCATTCCGGCCGACATTGCCCATTAGATAACGGTGATGATTATGATGGATAAAATAAAACATCCTGTTATCCGTTATCACGGCGGTAAATTTCGCTTAGCGTCATGGATAACCAGTCACTTTCCGTCCCATCGTTGTTATGTTGAACCCTTTGGCGGCGCTGCGTCGGTTCTGTTGAAAAAAGAACCTAGTGAAGCAGAGGTTTATAATGATCTTGATGGTGAAATAGTCAATCTTTTCAGAGTCCTTCGTGATTCCAGCAAAAGCTTAAAGCTTATTGAGGCATGCGCGCTTACGCCCTATTCACGTGAAGAATTTTATAACGCATATCAACCGTCAGAGGATCCTGTAGAAAGAGCCAGGCGAACTATAGTCCGCGCTGCGATGGGCTTTGGCAGCGCAGGAGCAACAAAAGGCTCTACAGGTTTTAGACTGGATACAAAACGGAATAGCGCTACCGCTCAGGCTATCTTTGCAAGGCAACCAGATAACCTCGTTGCCGTAGCAAGCCGTTTCTCAGGTGTGCTCGTTGAAAACCGTGATGCAATTCAATGCATGAGAGATCATGACACTGAAAGCACTTTGCATTTTGTAGATCCACCCTATATGCATG
>NZ_CP028059.1:0-18295 GCF_043545505.1 Pantoea sp. SGAir0183 | reverse complement strand
GAGGCCTGGCTGAATGAGAGAGTTTTATCAGAGAGTTGATAGCGAACTGGTGTTCTTTCCCGAGCTGGGGATAGGTCGCTATCCGGTACCGTACGAACGTCCTTATAACGTGGATTACTTCGAGCGCTATAAGAGAATGGCAGACACCGAAACCGGGCGCCTGCTCACACTGTCACGCATCGAGTTGATTGCGCGCCATTACCATGGACCTGTCCTTGATGTAGGGATTGGCGCTGGACAGTTTGTTGCCTCGCGTGCAATGACGTTCGGCTATGACGTCAACCCCGCTGGCGTGGAATGGCTGAAAGAGAAAGGGCTCTACCGGGATTTATATAAAACATCCTGTCCCGCGATCAGTATGTGGGATGTGCTCGAACATATCGACGATCCGGAAGCAGCAGTAGCCAGAGCCGGTAAATTCGTATTTGTGTCTATCCCGATTTTCCGTGACAGCGCGGACATCCTCCGCTCTCATCACTTCCGTAAAGATGAACATATCTGGTACTTCACCGACGAAGGTTTGCGTAACTGGTTCAGTAAGCAGGGCTTTGAATGCGTGGAACACAATCAGATGGAATGTGACCTGGGCCGCAAGGGCATTGGGACTTACGCATTTAAGCGCATCAACTAAATCCGCATTGCGGATCCTCACCATTGGCTACCCAGCGGCGGCAGGAAGCTTTTTCACTCGACATGTAAAAAGCTAACCGGGCTTGTCCAGTTCAGAAAGTAGACAATTCCTAATTGGATAAGTCCCCGTCTGGGGGTGGATATGAAAATTATGCCTGACAAAATTGCATCAGGGGTTACCTACTGCGCGTCGGGTGGCCTGGTCTGTAACGGCCTATTCAACTGGTATGACTGGGTTTATCACCTGGACTGGAATTTTATCGGTCTGGTCAGTGGCGTGATGCTCGGTATAGCGACCTTCGTCGTGAACGCTTATTACAAGCGCAAAGAGAGCAACCGTGAAGAGATGGCCAGAAAGTTCGAGGCAGAGCAGGAGAGTTTGCGCACTGCGGCGATCCAGAGTTATTTGAACCGCTCACCCTCGCATGACGAGGACAAAGCGCCCGAAGTAGTCGATACAGTCAATAAGGCTTTGAAGCTGGCGGAGAAAGCATAATGGCTATTTCACCTGCTTTACGTAAAAGCCTCATCACAGCAGCTGGTGGCGGTGCGTTGGCCATCGCGGCTGTTCTGGTTCCAGGTCTCGAAGGCAATTCTTACACGCCATACCGTGACGTCGGCGGCGTCTGGACTGTATGCAACGGCATAACCGGCCCGGACGTGATTCAGGGGAAAACATATACCCAAAAAGAGTGCGACGCGCTTCTGCAAAAGCACCTGCAGCCCTATGCCCGGTCGGTGGAAAGGTCCGTAAAGGTGCCGTCGAATGCATATCAGAAAGCCGCACTTATCAGTTTTAGCTATAACGTCGGCATTAATGCATTCGAGCACTCATCGGTACTGCGCAATCTTAATGCCGGTCGCTATCAGCAAGCCTGTGATGGCCTTCGCAGCTGGGTATATGTTGACCGCGTGAGGATTCAGGGGCTGGCGAACCGCCGTGACGTTGAGCGGGAGATCTGCAACTGGAGCATGAACCCATGACCTGGTTAATTATTAACTGGCGCGTTGTGCTGGCGTTCCTGCTGGTGGTGTTGATAGCGGCTTTATTACTTGCTGCTGCCCACTACCGTGATTCAACACTCAGAGTGGAGCAACAGCGCGATGCGGCAATCCAGCAGACAAAATCAGCCGAGGCTGTCACCAAAAATGTTATCTCTGCCGTTCGACTGTTTAACGATATTGCAGCCTCAACGCAGGGACAGAAACAGCAGGCCAACACCGACAGCGAAAACCGAATTGTTGTTATCCGTAAGGCGGTGGAGACAGACAAATGCGCTGCTCTGCCTGTTCCTGCTACCGCTGCTAACGAGCTGCGCACGCACAGAAACCAGATTCGTTCAGGTTCCACCAGTCCCGATCCCGGTAGAATTAACCGCTGATTGTCCGGTACCGGAAATTCCCGATCCACTTACGTGGGGTAGCAGCCTGGAATTAAACGAAAGGCTGTTAACCGTGCTGGGAAACTGCAACAAGGACAAGGCCAGCATCCGCAAAATCGAATTATCCCGACAAGGTAAATAGCCTCATGTTCACTACTACCGCACTTATTACGTGGGCGCTGATTGCGTTCGTCACTGGGTTTGCCGTTGGCTGGCTGGTGGGCCTGTTCCGCTGGAAAAACAGCCCTGTTAAAGCTGAGGCCGAATCAACAGCCATTCGTGACGGGTGGCAGGATGTTGAGCAACGTTTTCAGGCTCAGATTGACGAACTGAAAAGCAAACTGGCTGAGCAGGCCATCGCTCAGCCGCAGGAGGCGCAGAGTGAAGCGCCAAAAAAGATTTAAACGATGCCCTGTTTCGTTCCAACGGGGAGCAAACCAATAGCGAGGAAATAAAGATGCCAGATGATGTAATTGAAGATAACGGCTCATCAACAGTGGTGCCAGCCCCTGTAACTGTATCGACCGATAAAACAGATGCAGTGCTTGCCAAGGTGAAAGAACTGCTGAAAGTGGCAGGCCATGACGTTGAGTCTGTATTCGACGATGTTGTTGCACTGGCTAAAAAGCTGGCGTAATCATCACAAGGCGCATTCACGAGTGCGCCTGATGATGATTAATTCTACTTCACTATTAACATTGTTGGGGCTAATGTATGAGTTGAAAAACATGGGAGGTTAAATGCAAAACATACAGTCAGCAACATTGACAAAAACTTTGAAGTACATCTCAAAAAATGGCATTCAATTCAAGTATGAAATATACCAAAGTAGTGACGGTATGTGCTTGTTTGCAATGGTTTATAGGCTATTCGAATTAATAGAAGGCTCTGAAACTTGGGTATGGGCAATGCTTGATGAAGAGGTCGTCTTACGTACCGATGGCCAGCATCCTGACTTTGCAGCGCAGGATTCACGTAAACATTTCCAAGACAATTATGCAAGTGAGTAGTTTACTAATTACTCCTTGACTTACTTTTTACTATGCATTTTTGTTGATATTTCATGGCACATTAATTTGGGTAGAAATGAAATGACTAGTGACTATTCAGTTGAGCTTTATTCTGTAGGTGAAGAACATATTTATCGCGGTGTTGCGGAAATAAAAGAGGTGGGCACATCGTTGTACATCTATGGGCCTTCAAATAGCTTACGGGCTGTCCTCGATAAAAACGATATTAAAAATTTGCGCCCTATTCGTGACAATGAATAACGAATTGCAATTTGCATGCTTCTAACAAACCGCCTTAGGGCGGTTTTTTATTGCATTGATATCACGTAACTAACCTTTACCAGAGGTTGCAATGAATGGTCGACCTATGCCGCCCGGTGAGCTAATGGAAGAGTTTAAGCCATACATATCTCTCGCTCCGGCAAATGAAATTGGCTATTGGGTTCAGGATCAGATAGTCAGCCCAGAAGGGCGTCTTTATAACCCAGACCATGCTCACCTTGCCGAAGCTGATATTGGCTTTTTATGGGCGGCATCAGCTTTCATCAAAAAGGGCCGCACGGTATTAGGACAGGCCGAAGAAGTGATGATGCGTGCGGGTGGCTGGCAAAAAGCCCGAATGGAACAGCAGTTGTATGAATGGTTTGGCCGTAAACCTGATTTCATTATCACCCTGGCGGCTGATTTCTGTATGAACTGTAGCGATCTGGAGTTCTGTGCGTTGGTTGAGCATGAGCTTTACCATTTTGCACAAAAAACAGACGAATTTGGCGCTCCTGAGTTTACGCGAGATGGACAACCCAAGCTTTGCATGCGCGGCCATGACGTCGAAGAGTTCACGGGCGTTGTTCGCCGCTATGGCGCCAGCGAAGAAGTTAAGCAGCTTATCGACGCTGCCAGCCAACCAGCAGAGGTGGCAAACATAGACATAGCCAGAGCGTGCGGCACGTGCATGCTGAGGCTCGCATAAACCAGGACAGAGCAGGACGGATGGTAAACTATGGCGGCGCTTAAACCGGAAATTAAAGCCTTTATAGTTCAATCCGTTGCTTGCTTTGATACGCCATCTCAGGTGGCCGAGTCCGTCCTGAAAGAATTTGGCGTGAAGATCAACCGCCAGCAGGTTGAGCAACACGACCCAACGAAGGCCAGCGGTAAGAAGCTGGCAAAGAAATGGGTGGACATGTTCAACGACACGCGCAACAGGTTTCAGACGCAAATAGCTGATATCCCGATCGCCAATAAGGCATACCGACTACGGACGCTTGACCGCATGGCGACGCGCACCGAAACCATGAAAAACTTTGCACTTACTGCCCAGTTGATTGAGCAGGCGGCGAAAGAGGTGGGCGACGCGTACACCAACAAGTTGAAGGTGGAAAGCACCGGGGCAAACGGTGGGCCTATCAAAACTGAGAGCGTTTCGCTGACCTCTGACGAGGCTGCGGAGCTGTATAAGAAAATGATGGGATAACTACTGGAAATAGCGGTTTCGTCACCTTTTCGGGCTATGCATTTTCGAGCCTCTTTTATGCATCGTTTATGCAGTTCGTTTTCAGCTTTTCCCTAATGAATTCATCATGAAATACGCCTTTGGCAGCTAACTTCGCGTGAGTGCTGTTTCGCCAGTGCGGGTAACATCCCTTATGTTAAATAGGGGCCAAATGACCCCAAAAAAGCTAGCTGTGAGTTTTAACCACGTGCAATTCTTGCAGGCTCATCTTCAGCAACACGAAAACGCCAGTAAAAGCCAGATTTTACCCAAACGACATCTTCACGGTTGAGCTTTAGAAAAGCATTTAAAACAGGCCGTCCTAAAACCTCGTTGCCTTCACTGTTGATGGTTAGATGAGAAACATCATTACTTTTTATTAAGTGATCAACTACATCATCTTGATAAAGGCAACCATCTTTAACGAGTGCCGCTTGCATCCACTGAGCGACTTGTTCAGTGGTCATGCTAAACAGCCTCTAATGAGGCTTCTGAAAAATGTCCCCGCTCAAGTTTACGGCCTGCAAACCACTGACACCAGTAGGTATAAGTGTTCTGATTCGTATCGTGAACTGATTGAACGGTCATGTCGGGACCACCTGATTTGAGTTTCACTTGATCGCCAACATCAAACTGGTTGCTCATAATTTTCTCCTTTTGTGTATAAGCATATTTAATATGTTTCTTTTTATTAATTCTTTCAATAACGGTTGAATAAAATGCCGATCCCATTCCCGTTCGATTTCAAGAACCCTGACTATACGCAGGTGTTTGAATGGCGGATGGAGCGGTTACAGCGGATCCGCGCTAATCCCGAAGTGTTGCCAGCGCTGAAAGCGTTCTACCGCGATAATCCTGCCCAGTTCATTATCGACTGGGGCATTACGACAGACCCGCGAAATCTTGATTACGGCCTGCCCGTGTCCATCCCGTTCCTGCTGTTCCCCAAACAGGAAGAGTGGATTCACTGGATTATGGACCGCCGCGGCAAACACGAAAACGGCATCACCGAGAAAAGCCGTGAAATGGGACTGAGCTGGACCTCAATCGGCCTGGCCTGCTCCATGTGCCTATTCAATAAAGAAATGGTGATTGGCTTCGGTTCGCGCAAAGAGGAATACGTGGACAGTACCGGCGATCCTAAAGCGCTTTTCTGGAAGGCGCGTAAGTTCGTCGAAATGCTACCCGTTGAGTTTCGCGGCGACTGGAGCGCGAAGAAGCATGCGCCCTACATGCGTGTAGAGTTCCCGACTACCGGCGCAGTGCTCAAAGGCGAAGCGGGCGATAACATTGGGCGTGGTGACCGTACCACGCTTTATTTCGTGGATGAGGCCGCGTTCCTGATGCGTCCCATGCTGATTGAAGCCTCTCTGTCACAAACCACACGTTGCCGTATCGACCTCTCATCGGTTAACGGCATGGCGAACCCGTTCGCGCAAAAGCGTCACGGCGGGCGCATTCCTGTATTTACCTTTCACTGGCGCAGCGATCCGCGCAAGGATGACGAGTGGTACCGCAAGGAGTGCGAGAAGATTGATAACCCGGTTGTTGTTGCTCAGGAACTGGACCTTAACTACGCCGCATCGGCTGAGGGTGTGCTGATCCCGAGCGAATGGGTGCAGGCTGCTATCGATGCGCATATCCATCTGGGTATCCAGCCCACTGGCAAACGCCTGGGCGCAATGGACGTGGCCGACGAGGGCCGGGATAAAAACGCTTTCTCTTCGCGTCATGGCTTCCTGCTGGAGAATATCCGCGAGTGGTCAGGCGTAGGCAGCGACATTTACGGATCGGTAGAGAAAGTCTTTGGCTACTGCGAAGAGGACCGGCTCGAAGAGTTTCGTTTCGACGAGGACGGGTTAGGCGCGGGCGTGCGCGGTGATGCACGTGCCATTAACGAACTGCGCAAAGTAGCTCGCCGACCGATGATACTGGCCACGCCGTTTCGTGGCAGCGGTGGCGTGTTCGATCCGGATGATGAAGCGGTACGCGGCGACAACGGCCAACAGGCCCGACTGAATAAGGATTTCTTTGCCAATGCCAAGGCCCAGAGCTGGTGGTATCTGCGCAAACTCTTCCAGAACACCTATCGAGCTGTAAAGGAGGGGATGGCCTACAACCCCGACGAAATCATATCGATCAGCAGCGCCATGGCGAACAAAGACAAACTCGTTATCGAATTGTCTCAGCCGACCTACTCAATAAACGGCGTTGGCAAGGTCGTCGTGGACAAACAGCCTGACGGCACCAAATCGCCTAACCTGGCCGACTCCGTGATGATCAACTATGCGCCAATGAATAGCGATCTGGACATCTGGATGCGCCTGTAACGAGGAAACGATGGCACGTAAACAAAACAGCAGCGCCGCGCGTACTCCCCAGGCTACGGCGGACAGTTACGACAATTTCATGGCCCGCGTTGGCATGCAGCAGCAGAACCAGCACGCCGCATCGTCATACCGGGCAAATTTCACCAGCCGCAACCGGCTACAGATTGAATGGGCCTACCGCTCATCGGCCATAATTGGCTCTGCTGTGGATGCCGTGGCCGACGACATGACCCGCAAGGGCATTCGCATCACCTCAGAGATTGACCCGAAAGAGCGCGGTGTAATCGAGTCACTCTTTGATGAGCTGGAACTGTGGGACCGCCTCAACGACACGATCAAATGGTCGCGCCTCTATGGCGGTGCGGTCGGTTTCATCATGATCGAGGGCCAGGCTCCGTTTACGCCTCTGCGGCTGGAGACAATTGGCGAGGGCAAGTTCAAAGGAATACTGCCGCTCGACCGCTGGATGATTAACCCTAACCTGCAGCGTCGTATCAGGGATATGGGCCCAAACCTTGGGAAGCCTGAGCGATACGACGTGGTTACGACTGCAACGGGCATACCCGCCTGGAGCATTCATCACAGCCGCCTAATCCGTTTCGATGGCGTAACGCTGCCTTATCAGCAGGCCCAGACCGAAAACGAGTGGGGCATGTCTATCATCGAACGTATCTGGGACCGCCTGACCGCGTTTGACAGTGCAACCATGGGCGCGGCGCAGCTAGTCTATAAAGCCCATTTAAGGACATACAAGGTTGATAAACTTAGAGAAATTATCGGGTTGGGTGGGAAGGCATTCGAAAATCTGCTGAAAAATTTGGATCTCATACGCATGTACCAGAGCAATGAGGGCATGACCCTCATGGATGGTAAAGATGTTTTCGAGACCCACCAGTATTCCTTTGCTGGCCTCGACGACGTGATCAGCCAGTTCGCTGAGCAGATAAGCGGCGCGACGGGGATCCCGCTGGTCCGTCTCTTTGGCCAGTCACCAAAAGGTTTCTCTACCGGCGATGCTGACCTGTCGAACTATTACGACACCATCGGTACCCAACAGGAACGTCGGTTGCGTCAGCCGCTGCGTAAGCTGTTCGACGTCATGTATCGCTCTGAGCTGGGCAAGCCGTTGCCTGATGACTTCACGTTTGAGTTTAACCCGCTCTGGCAGATGTCGGATGTTGACCGCTCGACGGTGGCTGTTAATACCGTGAATGCTATCAGTACGGCATTCAACGATGGCCTGATGACTAAAAAGGCGGCTATGACCGACCTTCGCGAAGCATCCGATGTCACCGGCATAGGTGCATCAATTACCGACGAGGATATTGCTGATGCCGAAGAAGAAGACCCGCCAGGCATCGGAGAGATTGACGACCCGAAACCGCTCAAAGGCGGCGGAGACCCGGTATCAAACGAGCCTACGCAAGATAGCGCGAGCCGTGGGCGACATAGTAAATGGCCGCTACGATGGTTCAAATGACAGCGTTCTGGAAATCATCGATGCGCTGGAAAAATACAGCGACATCATCGACGGCTGGGCGAACCGCGTAGCGAAAGAGTTTGCGCTGGAAGTCGCCCGCCAGAACGATAAGGAGTGGCGGCAGCACAGCCAGTACATCAGCGCTGAGTTGCGCCATATCGTCCAGAACACGCCGATCGGCCAGGTGATGCAAAGCATCGTCGCCGAGCAGGTTAAGTACATCAAATCGCTACCCCTTGAAGCAGCAGACCGCATCTATGACATCCAGAACAAGGCGATTGAGGCGGTTGTAGCTGGTGGTCGTGCTGAGCCCTTTGCGAAGGAAATAGCAGCATCAGGAGATGTCGCAGCATCACGCGCGCGTCTGATTGCGCGTACTGAGATTGGCCGGGCATCCACTGCGCTGACACAGGCCCGCTCTCTTGCCCTTGGCTCAACAGGCTACATCTGGCGCACCGCCGAAGATGGTGATGTGCGTCACTCGCATGCGGAGATGGAAGGCAAGTTTGTCAGTTGGGATAGACCGCCAACGCTTGACGGTTTAACGGGCCATGCTGGCGCGCTGCCTAACTGTCGTTGTTACTGTGAGGTTGTTCTTCCTCATGCAAATGTCGTCAGCCTGCCAACGGGCGACAGGATCCGCCGTGTCATAACGGTTGATGGCAAACCAGTAAGGGTTGCCGCTATCAAAATCAAACGAGCTGCTTAGGCAGCTTTTTTTACGCCTGCAGGTAACCGATGAAATATCTCTTTAATACCCGCCTGGGTGAAACCCGTTACCGGCTGGCTGACGGTTCGTTGTTGTGTAAAGACGTCCCGATTGGCCGCACAGGTTCACAGCTTTACAGCGCGCTGGACCTGCCAAAGCTTGAGCCGGATTCAGACGGGGAAATCGTCGTCGAGCGTACCGCTGATGAGGTTTTCAGCCCGGAAACGCTCGCATCCTTCGAGGGTATGACTGTAACCATCCTTCACCCCGAGGATGAAGAAGGGAATATCAAATTTGTCGATCCGGAGAACTGGCGGGAATTAGCCGTTGGACACCTTCAAAACGTGCGCCGTGGTACCGGCTCACAGTCAGACCTGATGATTGCGGACCTCATCATCAAGGATGAAGAAGCGATCGACTACATCGAAAACGGGCTGCGCGAAGTTTCGTGCGGTTACGACGCCGAGTATCAGCAAACCGCCATCGGCAAGGCAAAGCAGTACCAAATCACCGGAAACCATGTGGCTCTCGTCCCAAATGGCAGGGCCGGATCACGTTGCGCAATTGGAGACAGAAACACGATGGCAACTAAACAAAACTGGTTCACTCGCTTAAAACGCGCTGTGAAAACAGGCGATGCAGACACCATGAATGAGCTTCTGGAGTCGCCGCCGTCGAGCATGACGGGCGATGAAGGTGGCGATTTACCGCAGGGCGTTAACCTCAGTATCAACCTGGCGCCACAGCATCCCATGCCGGATCGTGATCCGGAAATGGGTGGGCTCAAAACCGGCGACAATGAAGAACAGATTCCTGCCTGGGCGGCGGCGATCATCGCGCGTCTCGACAAGCTGGAGGGCAAAACTACCGACAGCAGCGAAGACGAAGAAGATAAGCGCAAAACGGGTGACTCGGACGATGAAGACAAAGAGAAGCCAGTGACCGCCACGGGCGACTCTGCTTATCGTGCAGAACTCATCATGCCCGGCATCGACCTTACCCAGGCCATGAAGCCCACGGCGTTCAAACGTCATGTGCTGGCCTCAGCCGATCAGGCGCTGGTGCGTCAGATTGTGGGTGATGCAGCAATTAAACAACTGCCAAAACCACAGGTCGAGATGGCGTTCACCGCTGTTTCTGAACTGGCAAAAGGCCGCAACACTCAGGCGCTGCGTACAACTGACAGCATGCGTAAGCCTGGCAACTCAAACGCTGAACTCAATCAGCAAAACAAAGATTTCTGGTCTAACCGCTAAGGAAAATCCATGAGCAATGCACTTCTCTACCGGATGCCTGTTGGCAAGGCCGGTTCAATCTCACGCCCGCAGGATTTGACGGTCGAGCCGGTCATTCTGAACTCAGCCAATCCTTTCTCTGCTTATGGGCTGGTGGGCAAGTTCGTCGACGGTATGTTTGTCCCTCTTAGCGACGGCGACACAGCCGCTGTTTTTCAGGGCATCTACGTTCGTCCTTATCCCACAACTTCTACGCCTGACATGGTTCGCCAGGTTGGCGCAGATAAAAACTTTCCCGGCGATGCAATGAAGCGCGGCTATATGACGGTCAGCGTTGGCGCGGATGCCACCACCATCACGAAGGGCGCGGCGGTAAACGTCGTTGTCAGTCTGGATTCATCCATCAATGTGCCGCTGGGTGGTTTTTCCGCTACGCCCATCAACGGCAAAACGGTCGTGCTGCCTAATGCGCAGTTCACTGGTGCGGGCGATGCCGATGGCAACGCCGAAATTTCCTACAAGATTTAAGGACTGAAAATGCAGACTTTTGACCAACGCACCATTGATGGCACTGGTGCCTTTCTGGTTGGGGAGCTTGAGCGCCTCGACCAGACACTGAATGCGCCTCTGGTTAGCTATACCTGGTCGCGTGACATCCAGTTACGTGAAGACGTTTCAATTGCCGACGATATTTCGAGCTGGACCAACACCAGTTTTGCCGCGGCCGGTTCTGGTGCGAATCCCAACGGAAAAAACTGGGTAGGTAAAGACTCGACCGCGATTGCTGGCGTGAGCGTCGATATCGATAAAGCCGGTAATCCGCTCAGCCTCTGGGGCATGGAACTTGGCTGGACTGTTATCGAACTGCAGGCTGCTGAACAGGTTGGACGCCCGATCGACACTCAGAAGTATGAAGGCATGCAGCTTAAGTGGCAGATGGATAATGACGAACAGGTTTACGTAGGTGACACCGCGCTGAACCTTAAAGGCTTGTTCAATCTCAATGGCGTCACCCTCAATAACGCGCCGAAAACGTGGGCTAACTCTACCAACGATGAAATCCTGGATAGCGTTAACTCGATCCTGACCGCAGGTTGGCTGGCATCTGCATATTCAGTGGTGCCGTCCAGTCTCCGCATTCCGCCTATCCAGTATTCATTACTGGCCAGCCGCAAGGTTTCAGAGGCGGGCAATATGTCGCTTCTGACCTACCTGGCAACAAATACCATCGCTTTCCATAACAATGGTCAGCCGTTGGATATTAAGCCGGTTAAATGGCTGGCCGGTCGGGGCGTTAGCGGTAAAGATCGTATGGTGGCCTATACCAACGATAAAAAATACGTGCGCTATCCGCTCATTGCGTTGCGCAGTATCCCGATCCAGTATCGTGGCCTTTATCAACTGGTTACCTATTACGGCAAGCTGGGTGCTGTCGAACCTGTCTACCGTGAAACCATTGCCTACTGTGATGGCATCTAATCCCCTTCATGCAGCCCCGTAAGGGGCTTATCTGGAGCCTCAAATGGCAAAGAAAACACAGGTAGAAATTTTGGTTCACAAGGCATTTTTATTCACCAGTCCAAAAGGGGAGCAGACACCATTTCTCGAAGGTCGCTATAACGTTGATAAGGACGTTGCTGACCACTGGTTTGTTGCGGCTCACTCAACTCAAACGGGCGGAACATCGACCAGTGGCAGTGATGAGGAATTACAGGGTCAGATCGACAGCCTTAAAACTGAACTGGATGAAAAGGCCAAAACCATCGTTGATCTGAATGAGCAGATTGAAGCGAAGGATAAAGCCAATTCGGTCCTGTTAGAACAGCTGGAAGCCGCTCAGAAAGCCCTGAAGGATAAATAATATGGCGAAGAATGAAACGCTACCCACGGTAGAACAGTTTCGCGTCGCTTTTCCTCAGTTCGCCGATCCGGCCAGATTTCCCGACATTCCTATCACTTTTCGCCTTAACCTTGCCGACATCATGCTGAGTGAAAAGACCACGGGTAAAGAGATGTTTCCTTACCTGGTGGGATTGTTTGTCGCTCATTACATGACGCTCTGGCTGGCTGACTCTAAGGCGGCATTGGTGGGCGGCGCGGGCGGTTCAACCAACGGCGTGCAGGCGTCGAAATCGGTCGATAAGGTCAGCGTGAGCTATGACACCGGCGCGACACTGAACCCTGACGCGGGATTCTGGAATAACACGCGCTATGGCGCTGAGTTCTGGCAGCTGATCATTATGTTCGGGGCCGGAGGCCGTCAGCTATGAAATCGGGGCTCACCATTCGCAGCGATAACGCTGCTGCCATTCTTGCCGCGCTTAAGTCCATCGCAGATAAAGATGTGCTGGTGGGCATCCCAGAAGAGAAAAGCGAGCGTGATGATGTGCCGTTCGGCAATGCCGGGATCGGCTACATCAACGAAAACGGTTCACCTAAGCAAAACATACCGGCGCGCCCTCATCTTGTTCCGGGCGTGCGTTCTGTTCAGGACCAGACCTTACCGGAACTGCGCGCGGCGGCACAGGCTGCGCTCAGCGGTAACGCGGCGGCTGCGGATCTGGCCCTTAATCGTGCCGGGGTTTTAGCTGCAAATGGTGTGAAGCGCTACATCACAATCACCAACTTCACGCCGCTGGCGGAATCCACGCTTGCCGCCCGGGCGAGTCGCGGGCGTAAAGGTGCTGCGCTCGAACTGGAACGGCGTGCTGCCGGGGAGGCGCCGGACAATGCCAATGCTCGACCGCTTATTGATACTGGCCAGTACCGGCGCGCCATTACCTCTGTCGTGAGGGCAAAAAATGCCAACTCTTGATGTTTCCGATGTGCTGATGTCGCCGGAGTTTTGCGACACAGAATTATGGTACCGCCGTAACGCCCAGACGGTCGATGCGGACGGGATGGCGTCAAATGAGGTCACACGACAGCAGTTTGCTGGCGTGGTGACGGTTGACCGCTCCCTGGAGGCCCGGCGTATGGAAGCCGGGCAGGTTATCGCTGGTGCAATTCTTGTCATCACCCCGACCCAGTTAATCAGCGGTAAAACCGCGCTGGATGCGGATATCGTTGAATACGCTGGCGCGGATTACCGTGTCACCTTCGTAGATCCGTATCCGCGCTATGGTGCCGGTTTTGTTCAGGCTCACTGTGAGCTACAGCCGTTTGACGGTGGCGCAAATGAGCAATGACAGCACGCAGGCGGGGTATCTGACGCCTGTCAGCGCGCCACAGGCTTACGATGAAACGCTGGAACGTCTGCTCAGCCGATGGGTAAAAGCGCTTTGTAGCCTTCCTGACGGGATGGTGCGACCGCGCTGGACGCCGGTTCAGGCGGCAATGCCTGCGCAGGAGGTTAACTGGTGCGGATTCGGGATCACCGGCTTTACCGGGGATGATTCCCCGGCGTTTGTGCAGCAGTCGGAAGATGATGCTCAGATGTGGCGCCATGAAATTGTTGAATGTATGGCCTCTTTTTATGGTCCGTCGAGCCAGCAAATTGCCACCCTGTTTCGCG
The DNA here is from genome assembly GCF_043545505.1 of Pantoea sp. SGAir0183. Lineage (NCBI taxonomy): Bacteria > Pseudomonadati > Pseudomonadota > Gammaproteobacteria > Enterobacterales > Erwiniaceae > Pantoea > Pantoea sp. SGAir0183. The sequence goes on along the minus strand of NZ_CP028059.1, from coordinate 4,513 downwards.
ATGGTATGCAGATCCCCCAGAACAACGCAGAACTAAACAGCATCGGATTGTCATTTTTTGATGCCAGTCCCGTTTCATCATTCCCCGAACTCATCAACAACCAGTGGGTGCGTCGCTACGACGTCACCGTGCGCATGCGCCGTAAAGTGATCCGCGATTATGGGGTTAAAAGCCTTATCGGCGGACAAATTTCAATCTTCGGAGAGTAACCTATGTCACAGGGATTACCTGTATCCAACGTGGTCAACGTTGATGTGCTGCTGTCGCCAACGGCGGCAACGGGGCGCAACTTTGGATCGCTGCTCATTCTCGGCACATCAACGGTTATCCCTGTGTCCGAGCGAATTCGCCTTTATACCTCATCCTCCGATATCGGCAGCGATTTCGGTACTGACAGCCCGGAGTATCAGGCAGCACTGGTCTATTTCTCACAGTCGCCCGCGCCAACGCAGGTTTATATCGGTCGCTGGGCTAAAACGCTCAAATCTTCCGAGGCGGGACCAGCCGAAACCATGCTGCAGGCCGTAAACGCCGCCCTGCAGTTTAACAACTGGTATGGCCTGGCAATTGCTGACAGCGCGAACCTGCAGGATGCTGATTTGCTGGCTGTGGCGGCAGCGGTTCAGGGTGCCAGCGTCAGCCGCATCCTGGCAGTATCAACGTCCGATCCGAAAGTGCTTAATACGGGCGATACGTCGAATATCGGCTACAAACTGAAAGCGGGCAGCTTTGGCCGCACGTTCTGGCAGTACAGTTCCACCAGCAAATACGCGGCGATTTCGGCGTTTGGTCGTGGCTTTACCGTTAATTTTAACGGCTTCAATACCGCCATTACGCTGAAATTCAAACAGGAGCCGGGCATCACTTACGAGGTGCTGACCAGCCCGCAAGCCGCCGCTATCGATGCCATTAACGGTAACGTTTATGTGTATTACGCCAACGACACCGCAATCCTTCAGCAGGGTGTTATGGCAAACGGCGATTTCTTCGACGAGCGACACGGCCTGGACTGGCTGCAGAACTATGTTCAGACCAATTATTTTAACCTGCTCTACACCTCCCTGACCAAAATCCCACAGACCGACGCTGGTGGAACGCGCCTGCTTGCGAACGTGGAAGATTCAATGGACCAGGCGGTAACAAATGGCCTGATTGCGCCCGGCGTCTGGACAGGTGGCCCGCTGGGCGAACTGTCGTCCGGCGATACGCTGACTAAAGGCTATTACGCCTACATTCAGCCAATGGCCCAGCAGGCACAGGCAGACAGACAGAAGCGAAAAGCACCACCTGTTCAGGTGGCCTGTAAGCTGGCCGGTGCCATTCATTATGGCGACGTCACGATCAACGTAGTGCGCTAAGGGGAAACTGATGGCTACTTATTCATTTATGGACGTTACGGCGTCCCTTACCGGGCCATCCGGCGCGCTTGACCTGGGTTATGGCTCAGCGAACTCCGATGAGGGGATCGTGGTTGCGATGTCAGAGGCAAAAAACACGATGACAACAGGTGCTGACGGCGAAGGCATGCACAGCCTGCATGCAGGCAAAGCCGGTACCGTCACCGTTAACCTGTTGAAAACATCCCCGCTCAATAAAAAGCTGTCAATCATGTACAACGCCCAAAGCCTTTCATCAACGCTCTGGGGTAACAACGTTATCGTGGTGCGTAACACAGCATCGGGTGACCTGGTTACTGCGCGCGGATGTGCGTTCCAGAAACAGCCGGATTTCAGCAATCCGAAAGTAGCAGGCATCGTTGCCTGGGTTTTTGACTGCATCAAAATTGATGAACTGCTCGGGGAGTATTAACAGATGGAATTTCAGATCAAAGGCATCGACTATCGCACTTCGAAACTCAGCGTTTTCGATCAGCTTAAAGTGTCGCGCAAACTGCTTCCTGTGCTGGCGGGACTCCTGGCGGAATATGGCAGCATTCGCGACATGATTCCAAAGAAGGGCGATAACGATGCCGATCCTGAGCATTACAGCGCGATTTTTGAGAAAGTCTTGCCCAAGGTAGCCGACCAGCTGGCAGCACTCAGCGAAGAAGACACCAACGCTATTATTTTTCCCTGTCTGGCAGTCGTCTCTCGCCGTCAGGACAAATCATCATGGGTGCCGGTTGCGCGCCAGAATGAACTGATGTTCGACGACATCGATTTGCTGAGCATGCTTCAGATGGTTGGTCGCGTGGTGGGCGACAGCCTGGGAAATTTTTTGCCCGCACTCCCCGACAAAGAGACGCCGCCCCCGCCAGCGGCCTGACGCTCGACACGCTTCCGGATGGTGAAGATTACCTGATGCGCCCGGTAGATGCCGGGTACATCAGTTATTCGGACCTTAAAAACGGCGCTTTAGATCTGGCAGACATTGCCCGCATGAATGACTGGCTGGATTTAAAAGCCGATAACAACGCGCGGATCCGCCGCTGGGAGCAACAAAACCAATGAATGCCGAAACCATCAAGGACTTTCTGGTCAGCCTGGGCTTTCAGGTTGATGAGGCCGGTTCACGTAAATTTAATGCTGTTGTGGCCGGTACCACGCTGCAGGTTGTGAAAATGGGGGCGGCCGTCGAAGGTGCGGCGCTCTCCATCCTTGCCTATACGGCAAAGATTGCCAGCGGTCTCGATCAGCTTTACTGGTCCTCGCAACGTACAGGCGCAACGGTCGCTGGTATACAGCAGATTGGCTATGCCGTTTCACAGCTGGGCGGTACCGCTGAGGGTGCCCGGTCATCGCTGGAGAGCCTGGCGCGCTTCATGCGTAACAGCCCTGGCGCTGAGGGGTTTCTCAATCGTCTCGGCGTGCAGACCCGCGACGCCAGCGGCAATATGCGCGACATGGCCAGCATTTTCACGGGTGTGGGCGACAAGCTACGCAACATGCCTTATTACCGGGCGAACCAGTATGCCCAGATGCTGGGCATTGATGAAAACACGTTGCTGGCCATGCGCCGTGGCGTGGGCCAGTTCAGTGCGCAGTATGCGCAGATGGCGAAGGCGATCGGCTTCAACGCCGATCAGGCTGCTGTCAGTTCTAACCGCTTCATGACGTCACTGCGTTCATTCGGCCAGATGGCATCGATGGCACGGGATAAAATCGGTTCCAGCCTCAGTGAGGGCCTGGCGGGTTCCATTGATAACCTGCGCAAACAGGTCATCGATAACTTCCCGAAAATAGAGCAGGCCATCACCAGTGGCGTTAAAGGCATACTGTGGCTGGCTGACGTGATAGGGCGTGTCATCTTTCGCCTTATTGAGGCCGCTGGCGATATAGAAAGTTGGTGGGCATCGCTGGATAAAGGAACCAGGCAACTGATTGAAGTGTTTGGGGCGCTGGTTATTGCCTGGCGAATCCTGAATACCGCTTTCCTTACTTCTCCCATTGGCATTATTACGATGCTGGGTGCTTCCATACTGGCGTTGTATGACGATTACAGAACGTGGAAGGAAGGCGGGAAGTCGCTGATAGACTGGAAAAAATGGGAACCTGAAATAACCAGTGCTGTTAAGGCAATTAAGGATCTCAAAAACTCTCTTCGCGATGCAGGCGACCAGCTTGCCCGCCTGCTCAACATCGATTTAAGTAACTGGACACTGAAAGGCGACATCCAAAACCTGACCAGACAATTTGGTGAGTTGGGCAAAATGTTGTCGATGATTGGTGATCTGATGAGTGCCATCAACGAAGGGCGATGGGTCGATGCAGCACGCATCGGCAGTCAGATTTTACATCAGGGCAAAGGCAATGCTGATGCGCTTCCGGCTGTTTCTTCAAGCGCTGAGGGTGCAGCCGACTGGTTGAAGGATAAAACAGGCTTTGATCCGCGCAGCATTGGTCAGACGGTAAATGGCTGGTTCGGAGATGTTAAACGACCTCAGCCAACGAAAGCGGGCGCCGCGTTACTCGGCTGGATGCAACCGGCATTACAGCGGCTTGAGCAACTGTACCGACTACCCGAAGGTTTGCTGCGTAGCGTGGCAATCGCGGAATCGTCTGGTGACCCTATGGCGATGTCTGGCGCTGGCGCAGAGGGACTTTTTCAGTTAATGCCCGGAACTGCCAGAGATTTGGGTTTGCGGAACGGTGAAGCATTCGATCCGATGAAGTCAGCACAGGCCGCAGCTAAATACCTTTCGCAGTTGCTTAAATCCAACGGCGGCGACCTCAGCAAAGCGCTGGCATCGTATAACTGGGGGATTGGTAACGTGCAGAAGCACGGCATGGCGCTGTTACCCGAGGAAACCCGCAACTATATCCCACGAGTGATGAGCAACATGCCGTCTGGTGGTGCCCAGGTCAGCCAGGAAACAAACATTTATATCCATGGTGTGACAGATCCGGGAATGGCCGGTAAAGCCGTTGCCGATCAGCAGACGTCCGTCAATTCTCGTTTAAGCCAGACATTATCAACGGGGCCGCGTTAATGGATATTTTATCAACGCTGTTTTCTCTGCAGAGTCGAAAAATAGGGATGATGATCCCCGATGTGGTAGTGAGCGAAAAGCACA
>NZ_CP028056.1:0-14618 GCF_043545505.1 Pantoea sp. SGAir0183 | reverse complement strand
CGCAGTACTCACAAATAGTCAGTCATGCGTCAAGCATAGCCAGCGGAGCGGCAGCCGTCAGTAAAGTTTGCGTGCTGCCGCCCGGAAATTTACTTTTGCACCTCTTCAAAATTCAGCAGCGTCACGCCAATGCCCTGTTGCGCATGCGTTACGTTCTTGCGCAGCGCGACCTGTACCTCGCCCTGCAGCATCACCACGTAAGGCGAGTTCTGCTGAAGCTGCTGTTGCAGCGAGACGTAATCGGCCCGGCGCTTCGCGGCATCGCTTTCTCCGGCGGCTTTGCGGGTCAGGGCGCTCAGCTCTGGAATATCCCAGCCCACGCGCCAGGCCAGCGTTTTGCTGCCGTTTGGCACGTTATAGGCGAAGGTACTGGCGTTAGTGTTCGGGTCGATATAGTCCGCGCCCCAGTAGGTGAAGATGGATTCGAACTGACGGCTGCGCATCTTGCTCCACAGCTCGGATTCCGCCACCGGCTGGATATCCAGATTCACGTCCGCCTTGGCAAAGCTCGACTGCAGCGCCTGGGCAATATCGATATACGGCGGCTGATTCACCACCGACAGCGCGATATGCGCGCCGGGCTTAATGCCGCCTTTGGCTAAAATCGCTTTGGCCTTCTCGACATCGTAGTGGAACGGTTTGGTCTCCAGCGCGCCGTCAAAGCCCTGCGGCAGGAAGCTCTGGTGCACACGATATTGCCCCTTCAGCAGCTGATTCGCCAGGCTGTCGTAGTCCACCAGCCAGCGCGCTGCCTGCCATAAGGCCGGATTACCCAGCGCAGGCTGCTGCGTGCTTTTGGTGTTAAAGCCCAGGTAGTAGATCAGGCTGGAGGGAAAGGCCGCGATGTGCACGTCAGGATCGCTTTTCAGCGAGGCCAGCTGATCCGGCCCCAACTGGTAGGCCGCATCCACATCGCCCTGCTGGATCAACAGCCGACGGGTGCCCGGATCGGCCACGCCTTTCAGCAGCACCCGTTTCAGGTGCGCTTTCTGGGTGCTGTTGGGATTGACCTCCAGCACCAGCGCCTGCAGGGGCACGAACTGTTTGATCGCATAGGCCGCGCTGCCCGCCGAGTGGGTTTTCAGCCAGCTGTTGCCGTAGTCATTACTGGCGGCATGCGACTGCGCCAGCTTGCTGTCGACAATGGAGGAGACCGGCGCGGTCAACAGGCGCAGGGCCAGATCCTGCCCGATTTGTGCCGGCCAGCGCAGTTCCAGCTGATGATCGTTGATGACGGTGAACTGCTGGTCGATGTTCTCCGGTGTCCAGCCAAATTCACTCAGGATAAATGAGGGCGCTTTGTTCAGCTTCACCGCGCGGGTAAAGGAGAACACCACGTCCTTCGCCGTCAACGGGTTACCGCTGGCAAAACGCGCCTGCGGATTCAGGTCAAACACCAGACTGTTTGGGGTTTTACCCGGCTGCCAGCGCAGCGCCGCCAGCGGGGACAGCTTCTGCGGATCCTGATGGTCCGGCTCCAGTAACGTCTGGTAGATGTTGCGCAGGCTGCTGTTGCTGACGGTTTCAAAGCTTTCCGCCGGGTCAAAGCTGATAATGCCGTCCAGCGGCACGGCGACCACGAACGTATCTTTCGGCGTTGCCGCTTGGGCGGCTGAGGAGAGAGCAAGGGCGGTAAGCAGGAGCAGCGGTTTGCGCATGGCGGTTATCCTTAATGATTGATAACCCTACTGTAACCCGCGCCAGAGCAGGTCAAAATGCCGGTTTGTTCTGAGCTTTGCCAGTTTCGTCTTAGCTGATAAGCCGCCCGTTAAGGGCGGCTCAGATCGTCAGTGGAAGGTGTGAATCACTTCCAGCACGCCGTTAATAATGAACTGCACGCCCATGCACACCAGCAGAAAGCCCATCAGACGCGAGATCGCCTCGATGCCGCCTTTGCCCACCAGGCGCATGATCGCCCCTGAACTGCGCAGGGAAATCCATAAAATCACGCTCACCACCAGGAACGTCAGCACCGGCGCGACGTTAATGACCCAGGCCGGAAAATCCACCCCGCTGCGCACGGTAGACGCCGAGGAGATGATCATCGCTATCGTCCCCGGCCCGGCGGTGCTGGGCATCGCCAGCGGCACAAAGGCGATGTTCACCGGCTCCTGCGCGGTTTCCAGCTCATCGTGCTTGTGTTTGGCTTCGACCGAATGGCCCACCGGCTTCGCCGGAAACAGCATCCGAAAACCTATAAATGCCACGATCAGTCCGCCCGCGATGCGCAGCCCCGGAATGGAGATGCCGAACGTGTGCAGCACCGCGCTGCCCGCGTACCAGGCCACCATCATGATAGCGAACACATAGATGCTCGCCTGCAGGGCCTGACGGTTGCGCTCACGAAAATTCATCTCACCGGCCAGGCCCAAAAACAGCGCCACAGTGGTGAGCGGGTTGGCGAGCGGCAGGATTACCACCAGTCCCAACCCGACAGCTTTGATTAACTCCAGCATGCCTTATTCCGCTTAGTGTTTAGGCCGTTCCAGCGCTTCCAGCAGCTCCGGGAAGAAGTCTTGCAGGATTTCCGGCGTCATCAGCTCCGGGTACTGCATCAGGTGCTCGCGGATGCGTTCGTTCACGTCCGGGATCAGGCGCTGTGCCGCATCGCTGGCGCTGATTTTGTGCTTCTTCATGCTGCGCAGCAGGTCGGCGGGCAGGTTGTCTTCGTCTTCATTGTCTTCCACCATCTCCAGCGCATCCAGCTCATCGAACATTTCCATCAACGCTTCAGTTTGAGGCGTGCGGGATTCATATTCGCGCGGATGCTCTTCGGCCATGTAGCGCAGCATCAGGCGCATCGGCGTGCCATCCGGGGACTTAGGTGGTTCGGCGGCGAACCAGGTCAGCAGCTGGTGGATGGTGACCTGATGGACGTGATAACCGTTATCCACCAGTTCGTCGGCCAGCAGCTCAGCGCTTTCGTTTTCAATCAGGCAGATATGCGTGCGGTTGGGATCGTACTCTTCGAGCCACTGGTAGATCTCTTCGATCACGCCGTCGTCGTACTCGAACTTTTTGTTTACATAGCTCCCTTCTGACGCATTTACGCAGGCTGTGATCAGGTCTGGATCAAAGTAAATTGCGATGTTGATACCTTTCATGCGTGCCGTCCTGTTCAAATCCAAAACATCACTATAACGCTCAACGCATTAGGAAGGAAAACTTATGACTTAACGTGTTGCGATACAAGATGATACAGACAGCGGGCGTGGGACTGACAGGCGGTAAACAGGCGGAAGAGAAGGGCGAAAAACCTGCCAGCGCGGGGCTGGCAGGCGACGGTCAGGAGATAAAGTTTTTACCCTGCTTCAGCACCACATCGCAGGCTTTGGTTTTGAGCTTCTCGCCCATCGGCGAGTTGCTGAGGCTTTGCAGGTTCAGTTGCTGGCCATTGCCGGTGTTCAGCAGCCCGGCTACGCCCTGGGTGTAATCCGGTTTCTGCGCCTGTGCCGCCGTGGTGTTCAGGCCCAGTTTGCTCAGCACCTGGTCTTTTACCGACTGCACGTTGTTTTTCACCACGTTGTGCTCCACGCAGTACTGCATCACGCCGGCGGCATTGGTCATACTGTTGGCGCTCATGGCTTTGTCGTTGCTGTTCAGCAGGCTGGTAATGGAGGACATCGACAGCCCGCCGTTCTGCTGACCTGCTGTACCGTTGTTTTGCTGGCTGAGCTGGTTGGCGGCACTGCTCAGTTGATCCTGCCAGCTTGCGGCTGACGCATTGCCCGCCAGCAGCAGGGCTGCCAGGGCGCAGGCGATATGGCGCTTTTTCATTTCGACCTCGGTTGGGTTTTGTGCTTCATGTTGCTAAGAGGCGGTGCGGATGAGAAAGTTCCGACGGAAAGGTGAGGGGAAGGCGGTTTGGGAGGATTCTGGGGGCGGCGCAGGGCCGGTTTACCGGGTTCCGTGTGTTTTTTCGCCGCTTAGCGCACATCACAGCGGAATAGAGTTGCGCGCCGGGCACGTAACGGTATAATCGCCAACGTTTTCCGCATCCTCTTCAGTGCCGAAGTGGCGAAATCGGTAGACGCAGTTGATTCAAAATCAACCATCGAAAGATGTGCCGGTTCGAGTCCGGCCTTCGGCACCATCGGAACATCAATAGACGTCAACGGACGTCTTTTTTTGTGCCTGAAATCCGCGCCACACAAGGCTTTCCGCGATTTTCCTTTCAATAGAAGTCAATCTGAGTCAACCCACATCAAGTCGCTTGTGAGTATAGAACCGAGTATATATGCTGGTTCGATAATGGTTGTATACTCACAGCGGCACATGGAAGGAGAACTTTTATGGCTCTGACAGATACTAAAGTGCGTTCTGCAAAACCGCAGGAAAAGGAGTACACCCTTGTCGATGGGGATGGCATGTTTTTGCTTATTCACCCTAACGGCTCAAAATATTGGCGGTTCCGTTTTCGCTTTGGGGGTAAGCAGCACCTGATGGCGTTTGGGGTTTACCCTGAAACGTCACTGGCTGATGCTCGTCAAAAAAGGGAAGAGGCCAGAAAGCTTGTTGCTGCTGGAATCGATCCTCGCGAATACAAACGTGCTGTGAAAGAAGAACAGACGAAAGAAGCTATCACCTTTGAGTCAGTTGCCAGAGCTTGGCATGCAACTAACAAGAAATGGTCAGAGGATCACAGTCGGAGGGTATTGAAGAGTTTGGAAGACAATCTATTCGCCGCGATTGGCAAGCGTAGTATTGAAGAGCTAAAGACTCGCGACCTGCTTGCACCCATTAAAGTTGTAGAATGTAGTGGTTTACTAAATTTGGCCACCTGAACAGAGGTGATATGCTCATCTCAGAACATGACAGGTGCCTTAATGAAAAAAAGAATTTTCAGCGCAGAATTTAAACGCGAATCCGCTCAACTCGTTGTTGATCAAAACTACACTGTTGCTGATGCGGCCAGTGCTATGGATGTAGGTCTCTCCACAATGACCCGATGGGTAAAACAGTTGCGTGATGAACGCCGGGGCAATACGCCAAAAGCTTCCCCGATTACCCCGGAACAAATCGAAATACGTGAACTGAAGAAAAAACTGCAACGTGTTGAAATGGAAAATGAAATATTAAAAAAGGCTACCGCGCTCTTGATGTCAGACTCCCTGAACAGTTCTCGTTAATCGGAAACCTCAGAGCGCATTATCCTGTGGCCACACTCTGCCACGTGTTTGGGGTTCATCGCAGCAGCTACAAATACTGGAAAAACCGTCCTGAAAAGCCAGACGGCAGACGGGCTGTATTACGCAGCAAGGTTCTGGAACTGCATAACATCAGTCATGGTTCTGCTGGCGCAAGAAGCATCGCGGCCATGGCAACGCAGAGAGGCTTGCCGATGGGGCGATGGCTTGCTGGCACGCTCATGAGAGAACTGGGACTTGTGAGTTGTCAACAACCGACTCATCGTTATAAGCGCTGTGGCCATGAACACATCGCCATCCCGAATCATCTTGAGCGGCAGTTTGCAGTGACAGCGCCTAATCAGGTGTGGTGCGGCGACGTGACTTATATCTGGGCCGGAACACGTTGGGCATACCTTGCCGTTGTTCTCGACCTGTTCGCGAGAAAACCGGTGGGTTGGGCAATGTCGTTCTCTCCGGACAGCAGGCTAACTATCAAAGCGCTGAAAATAGCGTGGGAAACTCGCGGCAAGCCAGAAGGTGTGATGTTCCACAGCGATCAAGGCAGTCATTATACGAGCAGGCAGTTCCGGCAGTTACTGTGGAGATACCGGATCAGGCAAAGCATGAGTCGGCGCGGGAACTGCTGGGATAACAGCCCAATGGAGCGGTTCTTCCGAAGCCTGAAAAATGAGTGGGTTTCAGTGACGGGATACATGAACTTCAGTGAGGCCTCTCATGCGATCACAGATTACATCGTGGGTTATTACAGCACGTTCAGGCCGCATGAATATAACGGTGGATTGCCACCAAACGAATCAGAAAGTCGATACTGGAAAAACTCTAAAGTGGTGGCCAGTTTTTGTTGACCACTACAGAAGCAACAGGCCGCCTTGAAATTGCTTCGCGTCTTCAGCAACGAACAACCGCCATCATGCGGTATGCCGTCCAAAGTGGCTTGATTGATTACAACCCAGCCCAAGAAATGGCTGGCGCAGTAGCTTCCACTAACCGTGTCCATCGCCCTGCACTTGAGCTGAAACGCCTACCTGAACTGCTCCACCGAATTGACGGTTACACGGGGCGCCCTTTGACCCGCTTGGCTGTTGAGCTAACCTTGTTAATCTTCATTCGTTCCAGTGAATTGCGCTTTGCCCGCTGGTCTGAGATCGATTTCGATACGGCAATGTGTGACCTGCTCCCCGTTGATTAACACACCGCGATGTTAGTAATGTCTTCATAAGCCACATGAGGACATCCCCATGAAGAAGCGTTTTTCCGACGAACAGATCATCAGTATCCTCCGCGAAGCTGAAGCCGGGGTTTCTGCCCGTGAACTCTGCCGCAAGCACGCCATTTCCGATGCCACCTTTTACACCTGGCGTAAGAAGTATGGCGGTATGGAGGTGCCCGAGGTTAAGCGGCTGAAGTCGCTTGAGGAAGAGAACGCCAGGCTCAAGAAGCTGCTTGCCGAAGCCATGCTGGATAAGGAGGCGCTTCAGGTGGCTCTGGGGCGAAAGTACTGACGACAGACCAGAAGCGGCAAGCCGTGATGTTGATGTGTGATGTGACCGGTCTGTCGCAACGTCGTGCCTGCAGGCTGACAGGTTTGTCCCTGTCGACCTGCCGCTACGAGGCTCTGCGTCCGGCGGCTGATGCGCATTTATCAGAGCGCATCACTGAGCTGGCACTGGAGCGCAGGCGTTTTGGCTACCGCCGCATCTGGCAGTTACTGCGCCGTGAAGGCCTTCATGTTAATCACAAGCGCGTGTACCGCCTTTATCATCTGAGAGGGCTGGGCGTAAAACGCAGACGGCGTCGTAAAGGGCTGGCAACAGAACGTCTGCCGCTGCTCCGCCCGGCGGCGCCCAACCTGACCTGGTCGATGGATTTTGTCATGGACGCGCTCGCCACCGGTCGCAGGCTCAAGTGCCTGACCTGTGTGGACGACTTCACGAAGGAATGCCTGACGGTCACTGTTGCCTTTGGGATTTCAGGCGTGCAGGTGACACACATTCTGGACAGCATTGCGCTGTTTCGAGGCTATCCGGCGACGATAAGAACTGACCAGGGGCCGGAGTTCACCTGCCGCGCACTGGATCAATGGGCTTTTGAGCATGGTGTTGAGTTGCGCTTAATCCAGCCGGGCAAGCCAACGCAGAACGGATTTATTGAGAGCTTTAACGGACGCTTTCGCGATGAATGTCTGAATGAGCACTGGTTCAGCGATATCGTTCACGCCAGGAAAGTCATTAATGACTGGCGGCAGGATTATAACGAGTGTCGTCCACATTCAGCACTAAATTATCAGACGCCATCAGAGTTTGCAGCACGATGGCGGAATGGAAAATGTGAAGGTAAACAAACCGACATTACTAACTGATGGTTGTATCTAATACTGGGGGCAGGTCACTGTAGATAAGCATCGTAGAATTCGCTTGTAATCATTTAGCAGGATTATTCCCGATTTACCAGCGATATCCTCCCAGCGACAACCTGCTGGGAGTGGGTGTTCCTTGATGATGCCGGCTGCAGTATTCTCATGAGCCATTTTTATGAATAGTAGAAACACTAATTCAGTCACATAATCACTGTAACTAATACCATCGTCACGTAAGACATCACAAAGGTTCCAGAGTTTTTGTACGATATCATTGTTAGTCATAATGTGCTCATGGTTGACTTTTTGCATAGAACCTATTAAAGCATCTTCGGTGTCAATACCGCTACATTAACTTTTTAGATGATTAACGATTTGATTTTAAATTACTTTTTAAGTTTTGCTTTGTTTTTACACGATAGATGCTCATGATCTAGCTCCAACGAAAGACGATCCAGAAACCTATTTTGATCATTTCTGTTTCCAGTAAGTTCATAGTGTTTCGGTTATTGAGCTTTGCTGCATTCTCTCAGACTGTCCAGCTATTCGAAACGACTTCAGCTTGCTTAAGTATCAATTCAACTGTGTAAGGCGTTTTATCCGGTGGATACTTATATTTACGTAGCGTTTGGCGTACTAGAACACGCAGTCTTGCACGCACGCTTTCACGGACCTGCCAGTCAACAGTTGTGGATTTTCGTAATTGAGCTGTCACTTCAATCGCTAGCTTTTTAAGGATGTCATCTCCCAGCTCACGCACGGCACTTTCGTTTTCAGCTAACGCATCGTAGAAAGCAATTTCATCCGGGTTCAGCCCCAATGCGTCATCGCGCGCCATTGCTTCCTGGAACGCCTTCGCCATCTGGATCAGCTCTTCAATCACCTGTGCAGTTTCGATCGCCCGGTTATTGTATTTGAGCAGCACGGCTTTCAGGCGGTCAGAATATTTCTTCTGCTGCACCACGTTATTACCGGAGCGAGCATGAATGCCGTCATTGAGCAGTTTTTCCAGCAACTCTACCGCCAGATTACGTTGCGGCATTTCCCGCACCTCTTCCAGGAACTCATCGGACAGCAACCCTATGTTTGGCTTGTCCAACCCGGCCAGAGCAAAAACATCTTCAACGCCTGTAGCGACAACGGCGTTATCGAGGATCTTGCTCAAGAGGGAGTTTTTCTCTGACTGGCTAAACTTTGCTGCCGGATTCAGTTTTAGAAGCGCGACACGGATTGCAGAAAGAAAGGCGAACTCTTCTTGCAGTGGTTTCGCTTCATCCAGCGTATTACAAAGCGACCACGCTTTAGTCATTGCCAGTGAGACATCAAGGTAGCGTTTTTTACCGTCATCCAGCTCCAGAATGTAGTTAACGGCATCGCGTAAAAACGCTAATGGATCGCGAGAAAAGCCCTCGTAGCTAAAGCCGGGTTTTCCTGCTGACGGCGCAAACATCCCGTGAATAACATCGATTTTTTCCAACAGAATGGCAAAGGCTTCCCGCGCATCCACCGTGGTCTGCCCTTTCCCTTTCGAATCAGTATATGTTTTCAGAGCCTGCTTCAGCTCGTTGGCAATGCCGATGTAATCCACCACCAGCCCGCCGGGCTTATCGCGGAATACGCGGTTAACACGCGCAATGGCCTGCATCAGGTTATGGCCGCGCATCGGTTTGTCGATGTACATGGTGTGGCAGCAGGGCGCATCAAAACCGGTTAGCCACATATCGCGGACAATCACCAGCTTCAGCGGATCGTTCAAATCCTTAAAACGGGCTTCGAGCCGCTTTTTAGTCTGCTTGTTATATATGTGCGGCTGAAGATGGTCTTTATCGGATGCCGAGCCCGTCATGATGACTTTGATAGCACCTTGTTCGACATCAGTGCTGTGCCAGTCCGGGCGGATCGCCACAATGGCATCATAAAGTTTGACGCAAATATCACGGCTCATGGCGACAATCATCGCTTTACCGTTCATGGCCGCATTGCGCGTTTCAAAGTGCTGAACCAGATCGGCGGCGACCTGCTTGATGCGAGGCTCTGAACCTACCAGCTTTTCCAGACGGCTCCAGTCACCTTTCGTTTTCTCTTGCTGCCCTGTCTCTTCATCTTCCACCAGTTCATCCACCTGATCGGAGAGCGTTTCCAGCTCCTCATGGTTCAGGTCGAGTTTTGCCAGCCGGGATTCGTAATAAATCGGCACCGTGGCGCCATCATCGACTGCATCCTGAATGTCGTAGATAGAGACGTAATCACCGAACACGGCGCGGGTATCTTTATCTTCAGACGCAATCGGCGTACCAGTAAACCCCATAAACGAGGCATTCGGCAGCGCGTCGCGCATGTGTTTGGCGTAGCCGTATTTATAGATGCCCGTTTCGCGGTCCAGCGTGGCACTCAGGCCATACTGGCTGCGGTGTGCTTCATCGGAAATCACCACGATGTTGCCGCGCAAGTTGAGCGCCGGATGACTCTGCTCACCATCCAGCGGCGCAAACTTCTGCACGGTGGTAAAGATGATGCCGCCTGATTCACGAGCATTAAGCAGCTCGCGCAATTCATCGCGATCGTTGGCCTGCAATGGTGTCTGCTTTAATAAATCCTGTGCCTGGCAGAAGGTGGCGTATAACTGCCCATCGAGATCGTTACGATCCGTCACCACCACAATGGTCGGGTTGTTCATCTCCGCCTGTTGCAGCAGTTTTCCGGCGTAGCAGCACATAGAGATACTTTTGCCGGAGCCCTGGGTGTGCCACACAACACCCGCTTTTTTACTGCCGGGGGTAATGTTACTGCGCAGCGGCAAGTGTTTACCGGTAGAGGCCACAATCGTGGCCGCGACGGCTTCGCGCACCGCGTGAAACTGATGATAGGCGGCTATTTTCTTGATGAGTCTTTTGCCGTCATTCTCGAACAAAATAAAGTAACGAATATAGTCGAGCAAAAGTTCCCGGTTAAAAAAGCCCTGAACGACGGTTTTTAACTGCCAGTCAAACTGTGGTTTATCATCTTCGTTAGCCACCGTTTTCCACGGCAGAAAACGCTCTTCATCAGCGGTCAGCGAGCCGATACGCGCATTCTGCCCGTCGCTCACCACCAGCGCTTCGTTGCAGATAAACAGATCGCTGAGTTCGTTTTTATAGGTCTGCAACTGATTAAACGCAGCCCAGATATCGGCATTAACATCAATCGGGCTTTTCAATTCAATCACCGCAACTGGCAGGCCGTTGATATAGCCAATCACATCCGGGCGCCGCACCTGCTTTGTGCCCTGAATGGCAACCTGGTTCACCACCATAAAGCGGTTATTGGCTGGATGGTTAAAATCTATCAGCAGCGCTTTATCGTGAACGACTTTCTCTTCACGCTTGTACTCAACGGGCACACCGTCGAGAAACAAATGGTGAAATGCTTTGTTGCTGACGACCAGATCCGGGCTTTGCGCATGGGC
Organism: Pantoea sp. SGAir0183; assembly: GCF_043545505.1. Classification (NCBI taxonomy): domain Bacteria; kingdom Pseudomonadati; phylum Pseudomonadota; class Gammaproteobacteria; order Enterobacterales; family Erwiniaceae; genus Pantoea; species Pantoea sp. SGAir0183. Next base: position 3,667 of record NZ_CP028056.1, on the reverse strand, counting down.
GATACGCAGTATCACCTCTTCGAGCACGGCAACAGGAAGATGAGGATTGATGGTTTGTAGCTGTTCCAGCATCACCGGGCGCAGAAACACATCATGAAATGAAGCACGCAGCGGGTTGTTGCCATCCGGCGCGATATCGGGCCCGTGCAGCACTTCCCAGTCCTGTTCAGCAAACCATTTCAGGCATTGCTGTTCTAAATCGTCTTCGCTCAGCATTACTCTTCCTCTCCCTCGGTAATCATCCCGCTCTGTTTCAGTTCCATCGCCAGCTCCAGCAGGCTCGGGCGAATCGCTTTTTCCAGACGGTTCATGCTATCCATCATCCAGTCGATAATGGCAGGCCAGATCTCTTTATTGCCGCCGTCAAACGCCTTTGAACAGACGATCTGGCAGCTTTTTCGCTCCGGCAGTAGTCGCCAGTCGAGCGGCTCGCCAAACAGCGATTCAATTTGCGCTTTACGTTCCTGCAGGCGCTCAAATAACCAGGTGTTTTCCAGCGCATCCCCACGCGAAATATTGAGCTGCACGCGAGCATCTTTCTGGGAAAAGATCAGCTCAAACGGCACGCCGCTGACACCCGATCCGGCAGCCAGCCAGTGATCGGTTGAGGGAGCGCGGTTGTTAAACAGTGAACAGGGACTGGCACGGAATTTTTCCAGCGTCATCGTCCAGAACTCGCGGCGCAGATAATGGCGTTGCTGCAGTTCGCTACTGCTGGAGGTGGACTGTTCTTCCGCCTCTTTTTGCGCCATACCGATCATGTACGACTCCGCTTCCGGCGTCGGGATCACCTGGCGGATATCAACGAACACGTCTTCACCGAAACGATAAGGCGTGACTTTAAAGCACTGAACCCGGATACCAAACTGCATCAGCCACAGCGCGGTATTGGTGACCTCTTTGCGGAAATTGGCCGCAACCATGATAACCCGCTGGGTGCCTTTACGGTTGAGCACCCCTTCTTTGAGGCTTTCCCAACCCATAAATTCGGCGATGACGTCCGCCGCCTGGCGGTTCTCGTTGGGCTCGTGCTGATCCAGATAGAGCTGGAAGATCTCAACCACGCTTTCCTGACGCAAATTGGCACAGTAGCCTGCGTATTTCAGCGCCTGCCAGACCACGTCGCGCCCGGAGTCATCAAGCTTGTTCTCGATGATCACCAGATTGCCTTTTTTATCGAGTGCCAGCAGATCGAGGCGTTCTTTGGTGTCGTCAAAACTGGCGAACTCTTTCTGGATAATCAGCAGTTCGTCGTCGTTATCGCGGGTCAGCGCTTGGGGATTCTTCGCCAGCCACTCCTGCAGATGGTCGCGCTCGCGAAAGCCGAGGCTGCTGAACGACACTTCCTGCAAAGAGTGCAGGCTGTTGGTGGGCTTATCGACTTTATACATTTTCCGCCTCGCTGACCGCCTGCTCGGCTTCCGGCAGAGTGATTTCGCCCGAGAGGAGTTTAGGGAGAAGGGTGTCGCGGAGTTGGGTTAAGCTGGCATTTGTTCTTAGATTATTTTCAATATCACTGAACAAAGGGGTAACGATTTTCTCAAATCGGTGATTTACGATTTTAGAAGCTGTGAGTGTAACTACGGTATCAAAAGTAGATTTTGTAATGGTATCAAACACTGCACCGTGGGTATTTCGTTTTAGTACATCCACACACTGTTTAACTTTCAAATAGGTCAGCAGCGGGCCAGAAAACTCACCACCAGATATTGCATAACAGGATTGGTTCATTGTCATTTCAATGGCCGTTAACGCTAATTTCCCTACAGTCCCTCTTGCAGAAATTATTGTTGTGCCAATAGGAAGTAATTTTGCCGAGCTTTTATCCAGCCCTTTTTTCGTTATCTTCTCTGTGGTTTTAATAACGAAAACATCACTATCTGCAGGAGCATCCTTCACTGAGTACCAACAAATGTCGCCATTCCAAAATTCTGGCTCTGAACGTTTAGGTGTCCCTCCCCAATTAATTTAATTTTTTCTGATAACGACGATAGTTCCCAACCTTCCGGAATCTCCCCCAACTCACTATCCTGCATCTCAGAAGGAAACAGCTCTGCCGTGGCTTTTAATTCGGCATATTGTTCAGGTTGTTCACGCTCAAAAACCGCCAACGCATCAGTGCCTTTCCCGGAAATTGCTGCCATAGCCGCAAGCGTAGCGTCTTCCTGCGAACCACCCGCTTCCAGCACTGCCATTTTGGCTTTTACCGGTTCAAAATCGACAAACCAGCTTTTGAACAGGGCTTGCGCCATTTGCTCTAGGGTTTGGTTGATTTTTTTATTGGAAGTTATTTTATCTTCAAGGCTTTTTAAGATTGATGCAATTTTTTCCTGAGCAACAATAGTATTAGGCACTCTAACATTTGCCATATGGACATGATTTCTATTGATGCCAGGAACAGCAGCTTTATCACTGTAAGCGTGAAAATCAATTGTCTGTAGTAAATAATAAGAAAAAAGTGGTGAGTTCCCTTTAAAATCCTCGACATAAAGTGTTGTGTTTAGTGGCCAAAAATCCTTAGGAATATAAAAAACCTCACCAATCGTACCATATCGACCAGTCACCACCCCAGGTCCTTTGGCCATTGATATATCATGAACACCAGAGTAGCCAGAGGACGAAATGATAGGAACATCACCATCTTTACGTTTTGCTTTTGGCAAATCGTAACCACGTTTAAGGTTTAAAAAATCCCCTAATGTAATATTAATCCACTCAAAACCCATAACCCAGCCCCCCAGATTCGCCTTAATCTGCGCTTCCAGCTTCGCACTCTCTTCCAGCTGTTCTTTCAGCTGTGCCGTCAGTCGCGCCATCTTCTCAGCAAAGGATTCATCGTCTTCATCCTGCTCGGCAGCACCGACGTAGCGTCCTGGGGTCAGCACAAAGTCATTTTTCTGAATGTCTTCCAGCGTTGCCGAAAAGCAGAATCCGGCTTCGTCTTCGTAGTCTTTATCCGCCTGCCATTTATGGAAGGTGTCAGCAATATTCGCGATATCCTCGCGGGTGAAATCACGCAGCACGCGGTCTTTCATAAAGCCAATCTTACGGGCATCAATGAACAGGACTTCACCTTTACGGTGCGCTTTGCCGTTACCGCCAGATTTGTCTTTGGTCAGGAACCAGATACAGGCCGGGATTTGGGTGTTGGTAAAGAGCTGACCCGGTAGCGCCACCATGCACTCCACCAGATCGGCTTCGATCAGGTTACGGCGGATTTCACCTTCGTTATTAGTATTGGAACTCATCGAGCCGTTAGCCAGCAGCAGCGCCATCGAGCCTTTCGGTGCCAGGTGGTGGATCATGTGCTGCATCCACGCGAAGTTGGCGTTGCCCTGCGGCGGCGTGCCGTACTTCCAGCGCACGTCGTTTTCCAGCTTCGCGTTCCACCACTCCTTCATGTTGAACGGCGGGTTAGCCATTACAAAGTCGGCACGCAGATCCGGGTGCTGATCGTCGAGTAAAGTGTCGGCATTTTTGGTGCCGAAGTTAAAGTCGATGCCCCGGATCGCCATGTTCATGGCTGCCAGACGCCAGGTGGTCGGGTTAGATTCCTGGCCGTAGACGGAGATCTTCTGCTTTTGTTCAGCAGCGTTGTAATGCTTCTCGCCCGCATGTTCTTCAATAAAACGATCGCTGGACACAAAGAACCCGCCGGAGCCCATCG
>NZ_CP028055.1:0-14223 GCF_043545505.1 Pantoea sp. SGAir0183 | reverse complement strand
AACACCCTGAGTCGACAAAAAGAGGAATTCACCCCTATTCATGCTGGCAAAATCGGCATGTATGTCTGCGGCATCACGGTGTATGACCTCTGTCACATTGGGCACGGGCGCACGTTTGTGGCCTTCGACGTGGTTTCGCGCTATCTGCGCTACGTCGGTTATGACGTCAATTATGTGCGCAACATTACCGACATTGATGACAAAATCATCAAACGAGCCAATGAGAACGGCGAGAGCATCGAAACGCTGACCAACCGTATGATCGGCGAAATGCACAGCGACTTCGATGCGCTGGGGATTTTACCGCCGGATGTGGAGCCGCGTGCCACGCGCCATATTCCTGACATCATTGCGCTGGTGGAAACGCTGATTGCCCGCGGTCACGCCTATGTCGCGGATAACGGCGATGTCATGTTTGATGTCCTGAGCGATGTTGATTATGGCGCACTGTCGCGTCAGGATCTGGAGCAGCTACAGGCAGGTGCGCGTGTAGAGGTTGCCGACGTGAAACGTAACCCGATGGATTTCGTGCTGTGGAAAATGTCCAAAGCGGACGAACCTTCATGGCCATCGCCGTGGGGCAACGGTCGTCCGGGCTGGCACATTGAATGTTCGGCGATGAACTGCAAACAGCTGGGTGCGCACTTTGATATTCACGGTGGCGGTTCTGATCTGATGTTTCCCCATCATGAAAACGAAATCGCCCAGTCGACCTGTGCCCACGATGGTCCGTATGTGAATTACTGGATGCATTCCGGCATGGTGATGATTGACCGTGAAAAGATGTCGAAGTCACTGAACAACTTTTTCACCGTGCGCGATGTGCTACAGCATTATGATGCCGAAACCGTGCGTTACTTTCTGATGTCGGGCCACTATCGCAGCCAGCTAAATTATGGTGAAGATAACCTGAACCAGGCACGCGCCGCGCTGGAACGCCTTTACACCGCGCTGCGTCATACTGACCGCACCGTAGCGGCCAGCGGTGGCGAGGCGTTCGAAGCCCGTTTCCGCGAAGCAATGAACGACGATTTCAACACGCCAGAAGCCTATTCGGTGCTGTTTGATATGGCGCGTGAAGTGAATCGTCTGAAAGGTGAAGACATGACGGCCGCCAGTGCGCTGGCAGCAAAACTGCGTGAAATCGCCAATGTATTGGGGATTCTGCAACAGGAGCCGGAAGTGTTTTTGCAAAGCAGTGCCCAAGGCAATGACGATGAAGTGGCTGAAATTGAACACTGGGTCAAAGCCCGCGCCGATGCGCGTGCGGCGAAAGACTGGGCGCAGGCGGATGTGGCACGCGATAAGCTCAATGCGCTGGGCGTGATTGTGGAAGACGGCCCGCAGGGTTCCACCTGGCGACGTAAATAACACGCAACACAGGAGAGGGCGAGCAATCGCCCTTTTTTGTCGATGACGATAAAGCAGATTCACATTCGCGGTTTCCGTTCGGTACGCGATCTCACGCTTCCGCTGCACCCGCTCAACGTGGTGAGCGGTCCCAACGGCTGTGGTAAATCCAATCTTTATAAAGCGGTGCGGCTGCTGCACGAGGCGGCTAACGGACGGCTTGCGCTGGCGCTGGCCGAAGAGGGCGGGGGGCAAAAAGTGATGTGGGCGGGCGGATTGCGCCGTGGCGACCGCCGACATGATCCTAAGCGGCTCATCCTGGCCGTGACGATGGATGATATGGATTACCAGCTGGAAACCGGTTTTCCTGAACCGCTATCAACCAGCCTGTTTAACCTGGATCCGCTGGTTAAAGAAGAACGCATCTGGCTGAGTGGCCAGCAGCGCCGACCGTCTTCCTGCATTATGCAGCGCACTAATCAGACCGCCTTTCTGCATAACATCGACGGAGAGCGCGTCAGTTATGCTGGCGTACTGCATCCTGAAGAATCCCTGTTTGGACAACTGGGGGAGCCGCACCGCTATCCCGAACTTTCCCGGATGCGTGAACGCCTGAAAGCATGGCGCTTTTATCATGAGTTTGCCGTCTGGCCAGGTTCACCGATTCGTTCGCCGCAGATTGGCGTGCGCGCACCCGTTCTGGCCCATGATGGCAGTAATCTCGCCGCAGCATGGGCAACGATAGTGGAACGTGGGCATCATGAACTGTTGTATAAAGTGATGAAAACAGCCTTCCCGGACACTGAGTTTCAGGTGGATGTGCAGAACGGACGTTTTCAGATGCTGATGCAGCGCCAGGGCATTTTGCGCCCGCTGGAAAGCGCCGAATTTTCCGATGGTACGCTGCGCTTCCTGTGCCTGGTCGTGGCGCTGCTCAGCCCGCGCCCGCCTGCCTTTATGGCGCTGAACGAGCCTGAAAACAGCCTGCATGAGGATTAACTGCCTGCCCTTGCCGCCCTGATTGCCGAGGCCAGTCAGTTCAGTCAGTTATGGATCACCAGCCATTCGCCCCGGCTGGCGACGCTGATTGCACAACATGCAGAGGTCAGTCACATTGCGCTGGAGCAGGTTAACGGTGAGACGCGGATAGTGGGAGAGGCGCGGATTTAAGGTGCCCCACCTGGGGCACCAGCGGATCAGGCAACAACGGTAACGCGCTGCCCGGCAAACTCGACCGTTTGCCCCTGAAAGATTTTGCAGCGCTTACGGGTTTCGACTTCGCCGTCGACCCGCACCTCGCCGTCACCGATCGCCACTTTAGCCTGTGCACCGCTTTCTACCCAGCCTTCAAGTTTCAGCAGATCGCAGAGATCAACGTGGGGAAATTTGCCCAAAGAAAACGTAGCCATTATGCCTGCTCCCATCATGAAACGCTTCGCATGCCTGCAAGGTATTTTGAATAAGTGTCGCCACGGTCATTGGCCCTACGCCACCCGGAACCGGGGTGATATAAGAAGCACGTTCAAAGGCAGCCTCATAATCCACATCCCCGACCACTTTGCCGCTTTCAAGACGGTTAATACCGACATCGATGACGATTGCGCCCGGTTTAATCCAGTCGCCCGGAATAAAATGGGGTTTACCGACCGCGACAATCAGCAGATCGGCGTGTTCAACATGGTGGCGCAGATCGCGGGTAAAACGGTGCGTGACGGTGGTTGTGCAGCCGGCTAACAGCAGTTCCATGCTCATGGGACGGCCCACAATGTTTGATGCACCGACAACCACCGCATTGAGCCCGTAAGCATCAATGTTGTAGCGCTCCAGCAGTGTCACAATGCCGCGCGGGGTGCACGGGCGCAGTTTTGGCGCACGCTGGCACAGGCGACCAACGTTATAGGGATGGAAACCATCAACATCTTTATCGGGCGTGATGCGCTCAAGCACTTTGACGTTATCAATGCCGGCTGGCAAAGGCAGTTGCACCAGAATGCCATCGATCGTGTTGTCGCTGTTCAGAGTATCAATCAGCTGCAGCAATTCCGCTTCACTGGTGGTGTCGGGCAGATCGTAAGAGCGGGAGATAAAGCCGACTTCTTCACAGGCGCGGCGTTTGCTGCCGACATAAATCTGTGAGGCAGGGTTCTCACCTACCAAAACTACGGCCAGACCCGGTGCACGTTTACCGGCGGCCAGGCGTTGTTTCACTTTTTCTGCAACCTCAAGCCGTACCTGCTGCGCAATCGTTTTACCGTCAATAATTTTTGCTGCCATCAGAGCGTAAATCCACTGTGTTGAGTTTGAATCGGGAATGGCGCCTATTTTGTCAGAAGCACGTCCGGCTGTCAGGTAGAGATTCTGACCACAGTGTGGTTACCGACATTTCGCCGTGACGAAAGTATGGGTTAACGCTTATGATGCCAGACAGAGAAATGAAGGGAAGACGTAATGATTTGGTTAATAATCGCCACTTTAGTTGTCGTGTTTGTTATAGGCTTCCAGCTGCTGACCGCCGGTTCACGCCATGCCGCGCAGGCGCTCAGTAAGCGTCTACAACTCCCGCCGGTTCATATCGAATCCATGCTTTCCCTGATGGGAAAGGAGGCGGCAAAAGAGTTTACCGACTACATCAGCGGTGATAATGAAGCACATCTGAATAATGGTGCGGCAGTGCTGGTAATCTGGCAGGTGATGATTGTCGATGGCAGCGATGAAAATCTCTGGCGCTGGCACGGCGCACTCAGCCGGGCAGGCTTTACCGCGACGATTTCCCGCCAGCAGTTGTTGCTGGCGTTGGGCTTTTTGCGCCAGCTGGAACCGGATAGTCATGAGCTCAATGCGCTACGCGAGCAATATAATACGCGCGTGACTCAGCAAGGCGTTGAGCTGGAAGGTGAAACTGCCGAGGTGAGTAACCTGGTGTCGCTGAGCGCCTGGCGAGACAAACATTAGCGAAAATTGGTCATTACCTGGGCACTCACCGCGTCGGCGCGGCAAAAACGTTGACGTAACAGCGTTCAACCGTATAATTCGACCCAACCTCTCCGCGCCCTTAGCTCAGCTGGATAGAGCACCGGCCTTCTAAGCCGTAGGTCACAGGTTCGAATCCTGTAGGGCGCGCCACTATCTTTCAATGAGTTACCTCCTTTCTCATCAAGCCAGTTTTTCAATGTGGGACAGATTTGGGACACGACTGCCAAAAATCGCGTCAATTTGCCTCGCATGTTCCGTTAAGTGGTTAGGTGCCAGGTGAGCATAACGCTGTACCATTTCGATGCTTTCCCAGCCGCCCATTTCCTGCAATGCCGACAGCGGCACTCCGGCCTGAATTAACCAACTCGCCCAGGTGTGCCTCAGGTCATGAAAGCGGAAATCCTCAATGCCTGCCCTTTTCAGTGCGGCGCGCCACGCGGTATTTGAGTCGACACGCATCTTCCTGACACTTGCCGTAGAGGTCCCGTCATTTCGCTTCACCGATTCGGTGTGAACAAACACCCATACGTTGTGCCGGCCGATTTGCCTTCTCAGTACCGACTCAGCCATATCATTCAGCGCTACGCCAATAGCCCTGCCTGATTTGCTGTCCTCCGGGTAAATCCACGCCACTTTGCGCTGCAGGTCAATCTGTTGCCATTTCAGGTCAACGATATTGGAACGTCGCAATCCTGTTGCCAAAGCAAACTCTACGGTAGACTTGAGTGGTTCCGGGCATTCGTTTATCAGACGCTGTGCTTCAGCGGGTTCGAGCCACCGCACCCGCTTGTTTCTTTCCTGAGGCACCTTAATGACCGGTGACTTCTCGATCCATTTCCATTCACGCTCAGCGGCCCGCATAAGCGCTTTCATTAATGCCAGGTGCTTAGCCTTCGTCGATGTTGATACGGCTTCAGGCTTATATGTGCCGGCATCGATTCCTTTCTTAGCCATGGATATGGCGCGCTGATCAAACCGTTCCTTAGCCTTCCTGTTGGTCATCCTGCTGACTGCGGCGTAAATCTTTGCCTCAGTGATATCCTTCAGCAAAACCCCTTCAAAATGCATGAGCCAGAATCCAATCCGGCCCTTGTCAGCATCAAGAGATTTCTTGTGCGCCTTTTCTTCCAGCCAGCGCAGGCATGCCTCTTCAAACGTTACGTCCGGGAAATCCCCGAGTCGTTCTATTCGCCAGAGTTCAGCCTTTCTCCGATCGTGCAACTCCTGTGCCTGCTTTCGGTCCTCTGTGCCAAGAGATTCTTTAATGCGCTTCCCGCCTGGCGTCGTGTAACTCCCGTACCAGACGGAACCTCTGCGGAAGATCGACATGATGTTTTCTCCTCATATGCATCTGCCGCGCTCACGGTGACAGTGTGCATTGGATTATTGAGAGCGGCAATACATGCCTGGCGGGTTAAGAGATAGGGTGACTTAGGTTTGCTTGGGTCCTTGCGCGTTGCCATCAGGCGGCCGGTGCGTATCCACTGCTGGCACGTAGGCCGGGATATGCCGAGGAACGCGCACGCCTCATCCATAGAAAGGGCGTAACTTTCCATATCTACTCCTCAGGTGGCTTGCTGCGTTTGAATGCGTAAATGAGAGCGATGAGAAGGGCGAGAGTGAGAATGTCGCCCGGTTCGGCGGTTATGGTGATGTTCATTCACGCATACCATTTAGATACTTTCTTCCACTCCTCCACTACTTCTGGATAGCCAAGCGCGATGAGAAATTCACACAGCGTATCATCAGCCTCGCCGTGTGCATTTTCAGTATCCCAATCCCCCTGGCACTCAATAAGCTTCTTGATTGCATCATCTTTTGTCATGATCGCCTCACGCTGCTGATCGTTTGTTTATTGGATAAAACTCACCGCCCACTAATCTGACGCTGGTATCCAGCTCATTGCCCCACGAATCCCAACCCTGATCGGCGGTGCGTGCGAACAACTCAATGCGCGGCACTTCACCGATGAGCTTCACCAGGCTGTCACGGATAATCTGAGGCTTAGCGCTGTGCTCCATGCGTGGTGCGCTGATGTGCTGGCATATGGATGCATCCATGCGTTTCGGCAGTCGTCCCTTCACCGCAAACAGACAATCCTCGCTGTTTGCCCGCGTCATGTGGCCCATTCCGATTGCACTGTTCCCTTTGAGCTTGTTCGTCTTGTGCCAGGTGAATCCCTTCATTGTCATGAGCCGGAAACCCCACGCCTCGACAACCTTTAACGCCTCCAGCGGCTGAGTCGGCACCCACCACATGGCAAGCAGGCATGAGTCAGGATCGGCAAGTGACCACACGGGTAACCGGCAGATATCCTGCAGCGTCATAACCGGGTATTTGTGGCAGGCACCGCGGTTGCCATCATTGGCCTTGTCGCGGTATGACCATGGCGGATCGGCGTAAATAAGCCGGTATTTACCCATGTCGCTCTCCTGACTTGAGAAAGATAACCCAGTGGGTTTTATCGCCCTTGCCAGTGCGCTGCCAGATAGTGGGCTTCTGGTCAGTGAGAGCTATCACCTTGCTTACTGGTATCTGAGTTTCATTCCATTTGAAAATCAGCGTGCCGTGCGGGCGAAGGACTCGAAACGCCTCTCGGAATCCAGCGGCAATGTCTTGTGGCCACGTTGATTTATCCAGCGCGCCATACTTCTTTTTCATCCATGCGTTATCGCCAACCTTTTCAAGATGAGGTGGGTCAAACACAACCTGGGCGAAAGTGTTGTCAGGAAATGGAAGCGCCCGAAAGTCGGCGATGATGTCAGGGCTAATCTGTAGAGTGCGACCATCACACAAAACATGCTGCTCGGCGCGACGGTCTGTAAAAACAGCGCGCTCATCCTGCTTATCCATCCAGAACATGCGCGATCCGCAGCACATATCCAATATGCTTACTTCAGACATAACAACTCCTCACGCAGAGCGAGATAAAGGTTAATGGTGTGGGGGTTACTTCAGAGTGACGTGGGGGATTTTTCCAGCGGCTATAGAGTCGTACACTTGCTCAATCGCGTGAATCACAGCAGTGTTATTGTAGTTCGTGGCGAAATTCCTCATTGCAGCAATAGCCTCCTCACGCTTGCGCTCCGCTTCCTTGCGTATTGGACGGAACCTGAAAGCGCTTGGAGTTGATGCGTATTCTTTACCGCTATCCAGCATCTGATAAACGATAATCGAGCCTGAAGCATAGTTTATCTTGCATCGTGACCACCCGCGTGGAACCTCTCGCTCACACTCACACCCAACCGGCGGCAACCATTGGACATCCCATTCAGGCTGCTTTGATGCGGCAAGGGCGGCTTCGTATTCCTCGTATGAAACGCATCCTATACCGCTGAAATTTAATCCACCCATAATAAATGGCGCTCGGCCTTTAGAATGGAAAATTACAGTGCCATTAATACCATTAGAGGCTACAGTGTAACCACCCGGCCAGCCGCCGAGGTTCGGCAATTCCTTCACTAATAGATCAATCAGCTTCATGCCACTCTCCTTTGTTTATTGGCGCGCTCAATGCGCTCGTAATCTTCCCTACATTCGCTGCAGCAGAAGAATCCGGTCGATACCTTCTCTTCGCAGTAATGGCAGGTGCCTGTGAATTGCATGTGTGGCTTACATCGGTTGGCTAATGCAAGTTGCAGGTTGAATGCTTCAAGCTCTGCTGCTTCATCAATTGGGTCAGAACACATAGTGGCTACTCCTGAATTTAGGCAATAAAAAACCCCGCCGTGGCGAGGTATCTTTATTTTGGTTTCTATTTGCGCATTTCGACGGGTTTGGTCTCATGCTTGATGATAGCTTTATGAATTACCTCATCGTCAGGTCTGGTGTAGTATGCAATTAGGTACACGAACCTTTCCCCGGAACTGGAAGCGGGCGATAAAAACTCACCCGCCGTGTAAGATTCTTGCTTACCTGAATCAGTATTTGTCAGCAGAATATGGGTAGTCGCATATCCCTCTCCCTGCCAAACTTCAGTGCTTCCGTCATTCCTGAATACAACAAATTCGGCCATCACTTTTCCTCCTTCTGATAAACCGGGTCAGTACCACGCGGAAACTGTAGCGCCGCGTTCCTGTAATGCTGCAGACGCTCCCTGAAGTATTCCCTGTATTCCTCCGGCTGCTGCATCTCCACTTCCATGGGAATAACCGGCATATTCATACGCTCCTTGTACGCAACGCCAGACGCGGCTAAATCCACGTTAACCTTATCGCGTTCTTCTTTGCTTCTTGCTGCTATGTTGTGTGACATGCGATGCCCTCCTGAATGGAGTATATCGCGGATGAGTCAGGAGGGAATGGTTGGTTTTGCGAAGAGGGGTTCGGGGTCGCCGACGTATATTTCTGCCTCTTCAAGCGTGTGGCAAAGTATACCTTTCACCTCATACGCATGTGGCTCACTAAACGCCTGCCGATAAGCCAAGAGCTCTTTTGCCATTGCTGATGCATCGCCACAGTAAACATGATCATCTTCAGCAATGAGCCGCAAATCCTCATCACTAATCATCCTGACCTCCCGGCGCTGCTGGGTAGCCCAAACCTTTATCAGTGAACTCAATGCGCACTTTTGTCGGATCAGCGCATTTTGGTTCGTCACCATTGCGGAATACAACAAAGCTCATTCCGTGCAGTTCCGCCATTCGCTCAGCTTCTTTCTGCCAATCGCTTACAGGCTGTGCGGTGGCGTTAAGGCGCTCAAGAGCAAAGCGCATAACCTTAAGCTGCATTTCGTCATCTTCATCTAGGCCAAAAGGAAGCTCATCGCAGATATTTTCCAATTCGGAAATCTGCGGCTTTAGCCACTCAATAAGCGCCTGCACATCACCATCAACTGGATTGGGGGAATTAGTTGTCATGGTTGGTGACCTCGAAAGAGTGATTTTGTATCGCCTCAATCAATTCATCTGCATCAACAGTGAAAACCTTCAGCGTTTCGCACCCGCCTATTTTTGCGCCTGATATTCTGTATCCGCCGCTATTGTCACAAATGCACAGCGACAGGCTGCCGTTAATGTTATGGCATACCTCAACACGAACTTGTTTATTGCTCATTTGCGCCTCCGCTTCTGCGCTGCACGTTTTTGCTGAGCGGCATAACCGCGCTTGTTATTAACCGGATATGAATTACCGGCGATACCGAAAACCAACTGGTTCTGTAATTTCGCGGCTGCCAATATGCTCATCGCAGACCACATTGCCATTTTTCGCATATCAACCCGCCTTATCCGCAGTGCCTTGGGTGCCGGAGCGGATTAAATCCGAAAGCTCCTGAATTGTCTGATGGTCGACTAAATCTCTGTCAGGCATCTGAGTGATGTTATATTTCTGATAGACATGAGCCGCTTCACTGCATAGCTCAATTGCTTTTGCAGAAATCGCATCCAGCTTCTGCTGCAACTCGGCTATCTCGTTGTGCATGTCTGTAATTAGGGATTCAAGTTCGCGCCCGGGCCTACTTTTAGTGCAATGCTCAGCCCATTCTCTTTCTTTAAGAAGGGTCAGGATTGCCTTAACATCAGCTACCAGATCATCCTGCTCTTTAAGTTTTGCTACTGACATTTTTGTTCTCCTGAATCCGCTACAGACACCACGACCAGCTCATCGTTATCGAATGACTCTGGCTTATCGTTGATGTAACAAAGCACCTTATTGGCAAGGTGCCTGACGTTGGTAACCATGGCTAACTGCTCATCGGCTAATACGATGAACATGAAGCTGTTGAGGCGATATGCCGGTATGCGGCATTGCCTGCGGTGAAGTGTTTGCATGGGAGTGTGTCCGGTTAGGCGACTGTTAAGCTAAGCGCCGCCACCAGGAGCTTTAGCTTTCTATCCTGCCGCTCGGCTGCTAATTGAGCCTTAATGGGATTGGTTGTCAGCGTGTTATCAGGTAGCAACCATGCTTTGCGCTGCCAGAAAAAAGGGAGCGTAACGCTCCCGACTTTCATTGGACTGTAAGGGTTCTGCATCATCACTCCTCACTGGAGCCATCCAGTACGCTGTATTCAGCACTGAGCACTGAGGCGTTGTCCTGATCGACGTCGCTCTCAGCCTTCTCATCAAGGATGACGGCCTTCTGCATTTCGATGCTCACTGGCAGGTATTTGAACATTCGGCGGATGACGGTTTTCTTCGCCATCTCTTCCCAGTGCGTAACCCAGGGTCCGTTTGATGACGCTTTGCTTTGTGCCTTGACCTTTTCAACCTGCTTAACGGTCATGACCTCAAACTGAGTTCCGCCGTCTTTGAGTCGTGCCACGGCATAAACATGGGTAATAGGGGCGTCTTCATTTTCGCCCGGGCGGTGAATCAGGTTTTCATCAAGTCCGTACTCAAAGCTAAACTCATCATCAGCGCGAACTACGCGGGCGGATAGGCTGACGATTTGACCGGACCGGCGGGCGAGGTCAATCATGCCGCGATAGCCAATAATCAGTTGAACGTTAGACTGACCTGATTTTGAACGTCCATTGCCGAACGGCAGAAGATACGCATGACCAAGCGCGCTGCCAGGCTCCAGGCCAAGCTGAGAGCACTGTACGACCGCCCCGATAAAGCTGCTCTGGTCACATGTTGCCAGTGCCGGTGTTTTGCGAATCTCAGTGGTGACAATGCGAATCATGCGATCTGCAGTCATGTGGCGGGGCAGCGCCGCGGCAAGCTGGCTTTTCATTGCAGGCTGATTCATGAAGCCAACCAGCGTCTGCTCTGGCGTTTTATTGGCTACCTGCTTGCCTGTATTGGCCTTCTGCAGGTCAGCGCTGGCGATTGGTGGCTGGTTAGACATTTCGGATTTCCTTAGCCCAGTACGGGAGTGAAAGAGTTGCGATGCCCGGCCATTCATTCCTTGCCTGGCATTCTGCATAAGTGGTTAGGTTGCGCTTGTATTCGGCACGGCCAGCATCTTTAGCCTGCTGATCCATAATAAAGACCTGAACTGGATAGCGTCCGCAGTCGATGGATGAGCTGACTACCAGAAACGCGAAGGTAGGAACCTCGCAGAACTGAGCTTCATATCCATCTGAATAAAAAGCGTCCTGAACGTGATAGCGGTATGAGTAGAAGTCCTTTTGAAACTTGCCGATGTCGGCTGTGCTTTTTACGTCCACGCACCAGTTAAACTCGGTGATCAATTTGTCAGGACGACAGCGGGATAAAACCTGTGTGTCACGGTCATTCCAGTAAATGCTTGCCTCTGCTTTTCCTTCAGTTTCAAGCATCCACCGGGCCACAGGATGAGCAAAGGCGCTGTCACGCATTAACCGCAATTTACGGTTGTCGTCGTGCGTGATGGGTGTGATGCCTTGCTGTTCACACATTTCCAGAAAGTCCTGCTCTTTTTGCTTCCCTGCGTTGGTGCGCCGGTTAACTTCGGGGCCAATCATGAATCGCTTGCTGAATTCATCAGGTTCAAGCAGGAGGCAATGCAGGGCCGTGCCTAAATCCAGTGCCGCGGTTTTCTCATCATCAACAGGTGCTGATTTGCGCCACTGGAATATTGCCGGGCTGACAGCGATATCATCCAGCTGTGATTTGCTGATTCCCGGTCCGGCGTGATATTCCTCGTTGCTGATGTCGTAATAAACGCCGGGCTGCATTACGCCACCTCATCAAAACTGTGTTTACTGGTCCAGATTGCAATAGCCCGCTCACGCCGGGCCACCTTCACCATCATGTCGCGCAGGAACGCCTCAGCCTCAATGTGCTGATCGTCGTCGTCATCAAACATCTCAATGGCGGGGTAGTCGTAAAATCGCGTCATGAACTGGCAGGCGGGAGCAATCAGTGGGTTAATCTTGTGACGTTCCATGTTGTCATCGACTTCCTTACCGATGCGCTCCAGCTCATCATCAGGAAGGTTGTCTGCAATCTCCTGAATCTCACGCTTTGCTTTGATGTTGAATCTCATTTGAAAGCCCTCCGCAACAGCTGCATTGCCATAGCCCACTTAACCTTGTCGCCGTATAGCTGAGCCTCCCTGGAAAGCTCCTGAGCGCGTCTGAAGAAGTTGGTTTTCATGGTTATGGCCTGCCTGGTTGATTTAAGGTGTCAACGAACCAGCGTCCAATGCGGCGAAGCTGTTCGGTTAAGCGTGAAAGTTGAGATGTGTTATTACAGGAGCCACCCACAGGGAAGGCTCCCACTAATGCGTATTGCATATGGGTAACTCCGTTGAATTGATGATTTAACAGGGAAAAAGAAAGGGGCCATTGCGGCCCCTGGTTGGTACTTCTTTCTTACTGTCTGAGCCCTCTAAAGGCGTTGGTGCGTAGCACCTCAAAGCCGTCTAAGCAGACAGCTTTACGGTGTCACTCTTCGCCAGCAAGCGCTTTAAGGGTTGCCAGTGTTTCCTCGAAATCTACTGAGCACTCCTCACAGCACTCATCGAATATCATCAGGTCTTCCCTGATGCATTCCAGAATCGCCGCGCACTGCTGAACTGATAATTCAGGCATCCTCTCTCTCCTGTAGTGGTTACTGGCCCAATGCTTTAGCAATGGCAGCGCGAATCTCTTCAATGCGGTCATCGTTAATAGCGGCGCGATTTGCCATGACATCGAACAGGACTGCCTGAAGCGCCTCAAGAAGCTCAGGTGCTGCGGCGATTAGGCGTGCGTTTGCTAACTGTGCCAATGACTCATCAACAAGAGCCACAAAATAATTGCCAGCATTTATGCTAACTTTTCCGTTTTCTACGCCGCCGCGATACCACGGTCCCGGCGTGCCTTTAAACTCACTCATACAACCCCTAAACAAACGCATAAACACACACTCCCATAACCGCAAAGACTGCCCAGCCTAGCCAAAAGTTCTCAGTGGATATCATGGGAGTGCTCCAGTAAAAAAAGCTGCGGGTTAGGCAGCCTGTCCAACTATCCGGAAATTCCGGATAGTTCACTTAATCTCGTCTCGTAAATATTCGAGCTTAGACAGCGCAGCAAGGTAACCGCGTTCCCACTGAATGGGTAAACCTCCCAACTTTGTTTTGCGAAGCTCGTCACGCACCATCAATATGGCCTCATTAATGATTTCAACCTTGCCTTCTTTGATGGCTTGGTTGCGTGGCTTCTTGCGCTGCTTAGGCAGGTTTCGCAAACATGCTGGCATATATCCTGATGCATCTCTCACCTCGCTGTCACAATGTCTTTAGATTTCCGATACCTGCTGCGTATTTCGCAACCTCTGGCAAACAAGCTGACCCACTCTCATGCTTACTACGCATAGAAGGGGAGTTGATTGCGCGGGATACTGTCAGGCTGCATCCGGTGCTCGCTACGGCGATTTTGCGTGCCAGGCGTGCGTCTGATTCCATTTGCTCACGCTTAGCTGCTCTGCGTGCTCTGTAGCGCGCCTTGGCGTTATCCTTTGCCAGATAAGTGATGACTACTGTCATAAGTACCTCCGGTATTGCTTGGGTGGTGTGGCCGGGATTGAACCGGCGACGCGATTCCATGGCTGGGCCTACGAATCCGCTCTACCTGCTGAGCTACACACCCAAAGCCACTGCACTTTGGTTTCCTCCTGTAAGAGAGGAACATTCCCATCAATGTTAAAGAGCGCGACATCCTGTCGTTTGTTGCTGTGCTTCGTGCTGATGGGTTAAATATACAAAACGTATTCACATGTGCAATACAATATGTATACTAATTTCAGTGAGTATACGTAATGTCATGAAAAATAATGTGATTTTTTTTTTATGAGGTTTTTTGAAGTGATAGATTGGTGTTGGTTGGGGTTATTTCCGGATAAGAAAATGAACATCGACGAAGAACGCCTACACATGGTCGTCTACGCCATAGGCCGTGTGGTGATAGAAATCAGAGCGGAAGGTAAATCAGTGAGTGATGCTGAGATTATCGAAAGGCTGGAGCACTACAGGAATCTGGAGACTAACACGA
>NZ_CP028054.1:0-7191 GCF_043545505.1 Pantoea sp. SGAir0183 | reverse complement strand
CGGATTTGCGTGGGGAATTTAACGTGGCTGGGATGATGGAAGTAAATTGATAACGGAAGAACAGTGCTTTCTGCACAAGGAGATGCAATTCGCTCGCATAACCACAGATTTTGTTAACGAATACGGAACCCAACCCCGAATTTTATTGCATTTACTGATCAAAATAGCGAGTCAATGGAAATAATGGGACAAGCTGGTAATCGTTGTCACACATATATATTCATGGAAAACACTGGTGGAGCAGAGACACGACCACGCAACATTGCATTTAACTATATTTTGAGGGCTGCATAATGTTAAGAGCTCAGTTGGATAAAAATCTCATAGCTATTAACTCTGGGGAAGTTAGTGTTTATAATTATGACGGTATTTCACGTGAATATCTTTCAACTATCACTGAAACTCTTGCTAAAGGAGTAGGACTTCCTGCTAATTCATGTGTCGATGCTCCCTTAGAAAAAAAAGAAGGCATGAAGGTTTGCAGAACTAAAGACCTTTCTGCATGGGAGTATATTAGCGATCATCGTGGTGAAACTGTCTACAACACTGAAACAGGAAAATCATTTATTATAACTGAACTGGGTGATAACCCAACCAATACAACTTCAAAAGTTCCAGCTTCAGAGTACTGTAAATGGGATGGTGAAAACTGGGTCGAGGATTTATCGCTTAAACATGAAGCAGATAAAGAAATCGCGGAAAAACATCGAGAAGATATTTTAAACAATATCGATAAGACAATCTCCGATTGGAAGATTGAACTTTTGCTTGGTGACATTAGCGATAATGACAAAGCAAAACTATCAGACTGGATGGCATACAAGTCTGCAGTGAAAGCCGTCGATGTATCGACGGCACCTGAAGTTAACTGGCCGCAAAAACCGGAATAATTAAAGTTTTCTCAAGAATGACAGATAGCGAGGTCGCTATCTGTTAACTCAGCCTGAGTTAGGAGAATTTTTCACTTTTTGGACAGGGTAAAAACAGAAACCAACTTGTCCTTTAGGCCATTTAACACATTAGAATATAATAATTATTTTCATTAAAATATTCTTCGGGTAGATTAATTTCAGTATCAAGTCACCGTCATCTTAAAAAAATGAATAATTTATCTTTCTAGAGTGAACGTGGTCAGAATTATTTTACACTAAAAAGTCAGCCGCTTTATTCTACGGAAAGATGTTCAACTAAAACTAAACTACCTGCAAATTGCAGAGGCATAAATATCCTTGCCTCTGTAATTCTTTCGATGTCAATTTCGAGCCGGGAAGGATAAAGTGAAATGTTGCAGGAGCCGTCGATACATCGACGGCTTTTACTGGATTATCATATGCTATACAAGGTAATAGTTTTGATTTTTCATTACCGCTAATATCACAAAGGAAAGTTTCAATCTTTCAGTGTAATATAATGTCTTTAGTATTGTCCAATAACGCATCCTCAATGCTTGTCGACATTTAACATACAGGGGTTATACTTTTTTAGCCACTCACTCAGCTTTCGCCATCTCTTAAAAAGAACTCTGGAAAAGGATTTATATAACTTATTACTTAGCTCTCACTATATAATTGAATGCTACGTTACGTGGTCTGATAGATATACCTTTCGATATTCCAGATTTTATAGTGGTAATAATGGTTGAATTCATACCATTGTCTGAAATCGCGCCTTCATAATTATTGGGTTAGTTCCATCTGGCATTTTAAAGTCAGATTGCTGCATATCAAATAAGGAATCTTCATTTTTGAATCCTAGCCCGACTACACCATTAGCGCCCGTTGCGTCCTGATTATAGTAATCGAGCATCGCTGTTCTGAGGGTCGTAGACTGCTGCGATGTTAAGATCCCTCTTCCATTATCGATACCACGACCACCATCCCAGCCACGAATAAATTCCCCACGTAAATCTGGTAATTTAAGTGATGGATACGCTTTCGCCAGAAGCGGGTAATCAGCTGCGCTAAAAGTATCACCATTACAGGTCAACCAGCCTGATGGCGGTACTTCAGATGGCCAGGGAACCGGTACACCAACCGGCAAAGCAGAGCCTTCGCCCAAACCGAGGTTTTTGAGAACCTCCGCCACCAGCCCTGCATCTTTAATCTCTGCCAGTGCTTTAGCCGTTTGCAAATACTGGCTATGAGGGTTTGCCGCATCGACATGCTTTTTCATCACATCGTCGGTATAGGCTTTCACTTCGATGACTTTGTCATCCACATACTGGCGCGTGGCCAGCACCACCGAAGGATCAATCTTTAATGTGACGGCACTAGTGCTGTTCACGATCAGAATCATGCGCACGGTCTGGGTACGGCCGCTGCCTTCCTGAAGTTGTGGCTTGTAAGTTTCAGCGCAGTTTGCCACCGCAACCATAACGCCATCGGCGTCATACAGGCCAATTTCGCGGATCCAGAAGCCACCTTCGCCTTCAGGGATAATCTGCTCAGCAATAATCTGGCTGGTGTTCGCGGCATCCACCTTCAGTGAATTCAGCGCGGCGCGTCGCTTTTCGCCGATCAGTTTGGTCTGTGCAGGATCGGGCGTGGGCAAAGTGCCGCCGCCATCCCCCACCGCCATTTGGGTGATTTGCAGTTGGGTACCCAAGGCCGCGGCATTGGCCAGCTTAGCCGCGCCCTGATTGGTCAGTATGGCAAAATATTTCGTTGTCATGCTCTCACTTCCGTCAGGTCAATAAGATGGACCGCTGCGCCGGTGTAACCGGAACCGCCTGCGGTGATAACTTCAGGTGTATAGGGATAAACGGTAAGCTCATCGCCACTGTAACTGGCGGCCGCAACAGGAACGGTGCCGGTGCTGTCCAGATTGATGGATAACCCCGTCAGGTGACGACTGACCGGTTTGGCATCGGCAATTAATCGCTCCAGCTCGTTGTACATGGCCTCGTGATACCGGTTTCCAGCACGCCCACGTCCAGGCGGAACGTGCCCGGCGCTTCGTTGGTGTCCCACCATTCCTTAAAGCGGATCAGATAGCCAAGCGGCTCGACCACACGGCGCAGCGATCCAATCGTTCCCTTGTGCTTATGGATGTATTCCGATGCGGCAACCACGCTGCGCTTGGTGCTTTCGCTCCAGCCTGAATCCCAACGGTCCACTGACCAGGCCCAGGCCAGATAAGGCAGCAGCTCAACCGGGCAGGTCTGGCATTCCACAACATGCGCATCGGCGCAGGGATGGTTTCCAGCGTTGCGCAGGCTTCCGCCGCCACTACCTCCAGCGTCGATGAGCCCGTTGGCAGCAGGCGTTTACTCATCAGAACCTCCTACCGTGATCTGATAACCGGTGCAGAACGCCGCCTGGGTTTTATCCAGCACCACATCCGCAGTCGGCTGCGCCAGTTCGACGCGCTGTACGCCTTCGACGTGCAGGCAGCGTAAAGCGCAGACTTACGGATATCGCGGCCCAGACGTGCCTGGGTGTTCACGAATGCCTGCAGTTTTGCTTCTGAGGCGGCACGAATAGGTTCGGCTTCCGGTCCGGGATAGAGGTACAGCGTTGCCTCGACGCGATAATCCACAATCTGAGCCGACTGAACCGTGACGCGGTCGGCGACCGGCCTTACATCTTCATCGTTCAGGGCGGCATCCACGATTGCCAGCAGATCGTTATCCGCCACGCCGTTGCCCTCACGTGACAGAATAGTGATGGTGACGCTGGCAGGAGACGGACTGATGGCGGAAGCATCGGCGACGCGTCCGTCGGCACTGCGCGCGTGAAACTCATAGGCACCCGATGGCCCTGCCACACTCAGCCCCTCGAAGGCGGCAGCAATGCGGGCACGAAAATCTTCGTCGCGCTCCATTACGGCTTCAACAGGCGGCGTGGCGGTGGGATCTGCAGGGTCAGTACCAGCCGCGTCACGCCGTTATTCGCGCCCAGTTGATCCAGATCGCGCCGTTGGCCCAGGCAACCATCACCGCCTTTGCCGCCTCGTTAACGCGCTGGCGCAGGATAACTTCCCGGTACGCGTTCTCCTGCAGGAGCTTCACCAGCGGATCCGACTCCAGCGCCAGTACGCGGGCAACCGACGCCTGCTGGTCGCAGGATAGAGCGAAATCAATGTCGCCTTGCGTTCCGCAAGCAGCGTTTCATAGTCCAGCGTTTCCACCACATTTGGCGCAGGCAACTGGCTCAGGTCGATAGTAGGCATGATTCAACTCACAGGGACGGTTAACGAAAAATCCTGCGCGGTATCCGCACGGTTGCCGGTGATTTCCACCACCATCCCGCCGTCAAACGCAGACTCAAAATTGATGCCGGTCAGGCTGATGCGCGGCTCCCACTGCAGCAGCGCCATATAACAGGCCGACATGATTTGCAGACGCAGCGTATCGTTTTGCGGCTGGTCAATCAGCGCCGACAGTAGCGAGCCATAATCACGGCGCATTACCCGCGCCCGAGTGGCGTGGTCAAAATGTCGCGCACGGATTGTCGGATGTGATCCAGCTCTTCCAGCGTCGTCCCCGTTTCGCGGCTCATACCGCTATAGCGTGCTGTTGTCATAATGGCGCTCCTGTTGTCCCACCGCTGTCGCCCGGATGTTGATGCGTATGCAGCACTTTGCCATTGGAGGCGAAACTGCCGCCGCTGTGCGATACGTCGCCCTTCATCGTGCCGCCCTGGGTGACTTCCAGCGTGGCGGTTTTGAGCAACGTTGTGCACTCCACCTCGGGCGTATCCAGCAGGATTTTAACGGTCGCCTTGAGAGTGGCAGTCTGGATCCCCTCCGCTTTCAGCGCGCCGGTCTGGGCTCATATTCAATTACCGCCCCATCGGGAAAGGAGCAGTGCAGCGCATCCGCAGAGGCCGATGGCGCCGGACTGGCATCCGAAAACACACCGGGCAAAACAAAGCCGCTGTTCAGCTCGCCGCCCAGGCTCATGATCAACACCTGCTCGCCAACCGAAGGGGCATTCCAGGTACGGGTGCGTCCCGCCCGGGCTGTCAGCCAGTGCAGCCAGTCAGTGGTGTTATCACCGGTCTTTACACGGCAGGTGCCCGCCTCCAGATTGACGTCGGAGACAGTACCGATGCGGACCATATTGCGCAGCAAGCGCTTGATTTCTAATATTTGCTCGTTCATGGCAGTAGTTTCACGTTGCAGGAGAAAAGCAGCAATCGAATGCCGTTTACTCAGAAATGACTAAACAGCGCCTCAGCAACAGCGGCAGTGGCTATGCCTTCCATTCGCTGACCAGCTTGCCTTTGATATACAACTGCCAGGGCCGCGCATCGTTTTCTGGCAGCGCAGGTTCCGGCAGATGCGTGATGTGTAATCCGCCCTCCTGCTGCTCAACCCAGACACGTTCGGTCAGCTGGAGCGTGACCGTCACGGTGTGCTTTCCCTCGCCCGTGGCATCGAGCGTGAAGGTAAAGCCGGTGCGGCGTTTTTCCTCCGACACCATGATGTCGGGCTGGTTTTCCCGCAGCCAGGCCAGCACGGGCACCATGATCAGATCAATATCGTCGGCATACTGAGTAATGACGACAGCCAGCTGAAAGTGGTATTCAAACGACAGCGAGCTGGCGAGGGTGGAGACCAGACTGCCGGACTGAATATCGATGGTCAGGTTGTCAGGATTTTGCTGTAGCAGCGGAACGCTGTTTATCAGCACCTGACGGAGTTGGGTTGCTTTCAACATCATGCTGCTCCTGGCACGCTTTAATCATCTCTACCTGCAACCCGCACGATGCGAGCGCAGCCTCTAACTGGCGGTTATCTGCCGCCAAATCACCCTGCGTTTGCAGGTGGTTCTCCGGGATGGGGCAACTGGTCACGCGTGGACAGCCAGTCCAGATAATCTCGGGCATTGCTGAAGGCGGGACGGCTGTGCAGCGGATAACGTCAGCAGGCAAAGCAGTCGCACTCCAGGCACGTAAAGCGGGATTCGCATCGGTTTCTCTTCTGATTGTCGTTTCGCGGTTCAGCGCCTGAGCGCTGGCCTGGTTTGCTGTAGCCGCAGTTCGGCCTCACGTTTTCGGCTGGCCTGACTGTCCCGGTTGAGTTGATCGATGGCCTTCTCCCGGTTGCTCAGGTCGGCGGCCAGCGCCGCGGCCTTGTGCTGTGCCTTGTCCAGCCGCGCCTCGATGACGCTGAGACGCCAGCCGCCGGCCCCCAGTGCTGCAAGTAACGTCACGATCGCAAACACCATCAGTCGCATCATCCAGCCCCCTTCAGGCACCAGGCCATTTCACGCTGGCGACGGTTATCCAGCCCGGCGTTATACGTCCCTTTGACATAGACCCAGCGTCTGAGCTGCAGGCAGGCATCGCGCCAGCGGCCACGGTTAATGAAGCCCGCCAGCGTGGAGTTACAGGCGGCATGTACGCCGACGTTAAAGCCAAAGGACACCACCGCGTCGTAGACCTCGGAGGCATGTCACGTGTCATGCACTGATCAATGCCGCGCTCAACGCGCATGACGTCATAAACCAGGTTGACTGCCGCCTGGCGCTCGTTCACCACGCTGGCAGGCGTAACGCCCTGCGTATGGCCAATGCCATTAGTCCAGACGCCGGCGCTGCACTGATAAGGTGACGTGCGGCACCCTTCGGCATCAGCAATCAGCCTGAGTCCGGCTTCGGAGGTTTTTAGCATCTTGATTTGCGGTAACAGTGCGGCCATGGCCAGCACGGCGACGACGGCACATCGCTTAGCGATCTGGCTCAAAATTCAGCCCCTTAACGTTGCGCTGCTGCAGCTCGTAGGTTTTGCGGCGGTAATACCAGTTGATAAAAAAGGTTGCGACATTGATGCACATCGTTAACACAGCAACGCCAGAGCCCACCATAAAAGCGATATCCTGTGGTGTGTGACGTCCAAACCACATCAGGACAATCCCGATGAGGTAATTAATCAGAGAACTGATTTTTTTCCATTGGCACTAATCCACAGATTGAGCGTCTCACCAGTAGCCGCTTGGGGCAGATCTGGTAAGACCACTTTGCATCCGTGCGGTAAGGTTGGGCCTTTTTCTGCCAGGCCAGGATTGGCGGCATAAACCTGTTCAACCGCCTGCTGCGTGCGTCCGTAATAACGCCAGCAAATCTCATCAACCGTTTCTTCCTGTCGTGCATAAATCAGCATTGATTGGCCCCTTATGAGCATAAAAACCATGGTTGGCTGGGCGAAATGTTGTCAGCGTAGCCTGCATTACCGGCACCGCATCGCC
>NZ_CP028064.1:0-9575 GCF_043545505.1 Pantoea sp. SGAir0183 | reverse complement strand
CTGCTGAGACAGACCATAATTTGGTTTGGTTTCATTGTGATGGCAATCACATCATCACTATTTAGGAATAGTCCCGCGCTCAATTCGCACGCCAACCTGCGCGGCCTGCGCTACAGCGCCCGGTTTTGCTACCTTTATACGCACACCGGGCGAATTGAAACGGTTCATCAACAGATCCGCAATTTCTTCGGCAACGCGTTCGACCAGTGCAAAACGTCCGCCCGTCAGATGTGTCAGAATCGCCTCAGAGACGTCGGCGTAGCTCAGACAATCCTTAACATCGTCACTGGCGGCCCGCCTGGCGGTTATCCCAGGCCATTTCGATATCGATCACCAGCTTCTGCTGAATCCCCTGCTCCCAGTCGTAAACGCCAATTGTAGTGAAGACGGTGAGTTGTTCTATAAAGACGATATCCATGACGGTGCTCTCTGTTTTTGGCCAGGCCGGATACCACTTCCGGCAGATTGTGCGTATTATCCATAGTTGACGTGATCAAAACGACCCCAAAGGAAACGGGACGGTGTTATGAGTGCTTTCGCGCTTGGTATGATTATTTTCGCGTATCTGTGTGGGTCCATCTCCAGTGCGATTCTGGTATGCAAACTCGCCGGGCTACCCGATCCCCGCACCCACGGTTCAGGCAACCCGGGTGCCACCAATGTGCTGCGCCTTGGCGGCAAAGCGGCGGCAGCAACGGTGCTGGTATTCGATATTCTGAAAGGTATGGTGCCTGTCTGGCTGGCGTACCTGCTTCACGTGCCCCCGCTCTATCTGGGCTTAACCGCCATTGCCGCCTGTCTGGGCCATATTTATCCGGTGTTTTTCCGCTTCAGGGGTGGGAAAGGCGTGGCGACCGCGTTTGGTGCTATCGCGCCTATCGGCTGGATTTGACCGGACTAATGACCGGCACCTGGCTGTTGACCGTGCTGCTCAGCGGCTACTCATCGCTTGGGGCGATTGTCAGCGCCTGATTGCGCCGTTCTATGTCTGGTGGTTTAAACCGCAGTTTACGTTCCGGTTTCCATGCTCTCCTGCCTGATTTTGCTGCGGCATCATGACAAATCCAACGTCTGTGGCGTCGTCAGGAAAGTAAAATCTGGAAGCGCAAAAAGAAACAGTAAGCGTAAAAAAGCCGGTTGACCGGCTTTTTTCTGTCAGATGGCAGGCAGTTCGGCCAGCGGCCAGCGCGGCTGACGCTTACGCCCAGCTCTCCCGCGTACCGCCTTTTAGACGCACCATGCCCGCGTAGGCAATCATGGCACCGTTATCGGTGCAAAATTCAGGACGGGCATAAAACACCTCACCACGCGCTTCTGCATCATGACCGCCATTTGCTCGCGCAGCGTACGGTTGGCACTCACGCCGCCCGCAATCACCAGCCGCTTAAAGCCGGTTTCATCCAGGCGCGTTTGCATTTGATGGCCAGCGTATCCACCACCGCATCTTCAAACGCACGGGCGATGTCGGCACGGTTTGCGCGTCATCGTCATGGCCACGAATGGTATTCGCCGCAAAGGTCTTCAGGCCGAGAAACTGAAATCCAGCCCCGGACGATCGGTCATCGGACGCGGGAACGTGAAGCGTCCAGCGTGCCCTGCTGCGCCATTTTCGACAGCATGGGACCGCCGGGATAATCCAGCCCCAGCAATTTGGCGGTTTTATCGAAGGCTTCGCCTGCGGCATCGTCAATTGACTCGCCCAGCAGTACATATTCACCAATGCGGTAACGCTGATCAGCTGCGTGTGGCCGCCAGAAACCAGCAAGGCCACAAACGGGAAGGCGGGTGGATTGTCTTCCAGCATCGGCGCCAGCAGATGGCCTTCCATATGATGCACGGGCACCGCAGGCACCTTCCACGCAAGGCCAGCGCGCGCCCAATCGTCGCGCCCACCAGCAGCGCGCCGACCAGGCCCGGCCCGCCGTATAGGCCACCGCATCAATCTGCTGCGGCGCTAAACCCGCCTGTTTCAGCGCCGCCTGAATCAGGGGCACCGTTTTACGTACGTGATCGCGCGAAGCCAGTTCCGGTACCACGCCGCCGTAATCGGCATGCAGTTTTACCTGGCTGTAGAGCTGGTTCGCGACTAAGCAGCCTCGTCATCATAGATTGCGATGCCGGTTTCATCGCACGATGTTTCAATACCCAGAATTCGCATTGCTTCACCTCATTCTTGCGGCGCGCAGTTTAGCATAGCCACTGTGCAAAAAGAGGACTCAATCCACGCAAAAAGTCATTTTCTGCTGCCTAAAGAGTGCGCTATACTCCCGCCCCCGGAAAAAACCGGCAGCCGCACAGGCACACGCTCCTGTTGGTTCTTAATTATCCATGGTGCTTTACAAGCCGACGCGAGTTGGAGTAAATGCTGCACCATTTTGAAATGTGCTGGCGCCGCAGTCAGCAGAAAAACCGAATTTTATTGAGGTGAGAGTTACATGCCGGTAATTAAAGTACGTGAAAACGAGCCGTTCGACGTAGCACTGCGTCGCTTTAAGCGTTCTTGCGAGAAAGCAGGCGTTCTGGCTGAAGTTCGTCGTCGTGAGTTTTATGAAAAACCAACGACCGAGCGTAAGCGCGCTAAAGCATCTGCAGTTAAGCGTCATGCCAAAAAACTGGCTCGCGAAAACGCACGCCGCACTCGTCTGTACTAATATCCCGGAGGTTCGCCTCCACAGCGTGATAAACGCAGACTGAGTCAAGTAAAAGGCCGTGCTTTCCGAAAGGAAGCGCGGCTTGTTGTCGTTTATGAGCTGAAAAAACGGGCTTATGGCAGGACGAATTCCACGCGTATTTATCAATGACTTACTTGCCCGCACGGACATCGTGGAGTTGATCGATGCTCGCGTAAAGCTGAAAAAGCAGGGAAAGAATTATCATGCGTGCTGTCCTTTTCATAATGAGAAAACCCCCTCTTTTACCGTAAATGGCGAAAAACAGTTTTATCACTGTTTTGGTTGTGGTGCGCACGGTAATGCCATCGACTTTCTGATGAACTACGATCGTCTGGAGTTTGTTGAAAGTATCGAAGAGTTAGCCACTTCTCACGGGTTAGATGTCCCTTACGAAGCGGGTAACGGGCCCAGCCCGATGGAACGCCATCAGCGCCAGAGCCTGTACCAACTGATGGACAACCTTAACGGTTTTTATCAGCAGAGTTTGCAGCAATCCAGTGCCCAGTCAGCGCGCGATTATCTTCAACATCGCGGCCTGAGCGCCGATATCATTAATCATTTCGCGATAGGTTATGCCCCGCCGGTTGGGACAATGTTCTCAAACGCTTTGGTAAGCAGCCGGAAGATCGCGAGTCATTAATGGAAGCGGGCATGCTGGTCAATAATGATAAAGGCCGGGTTTACGATCGCTTTCGCGAGCGCGTGATGTTTCCCATCCGCGATAAGCGAGGCCGCGTTATCGGCTTTGGCGGCCGCGTGCTGGGTAATGATACGCCGAAGTATCTTAACTCGCCCGAAACGCCTGTTTTTCATAAAGGTCGTCAGCTGTATGGCCTGTATGAAGCCTTAAAAAATCATCCTGAACCGAAACGCCTGTTAGTGGTGGAAGGCTATATGGATGTCGTTGCCCTGGCGCAATACGGCGTGGACTACGCGGTTGCCTCACTGGGTACATCGACACGGCTGAACATATTCAGTTGCTGTTTCGCAGTACGGATAACGTGATTTGCTGTTACGACGGCGATCGCGCCGGACGTGAAGCCGCCTGGCGAGCGCTTGAAACCGCATTGCCTTACATGAATGACGGTCGTCAACTACGCTTTATGTTTTTACCTGACGGCGAAGACCCGGACACGTTGGTTCGCAAAGAAGGTAAAGCCGCATTCGAAGCGAGGATGGAGCAGGCTATGCCGCTCTCTTCGTTTTTGTTCGACAGCCTGTTGCCGCAGGTCGATTTAAGCTCTCGTGACGGCAAAGCGCGTTTAAGTACACTGGCATTGCCACTGATCACGCAGATTCCTGGTGAAACGTTACGCATTTATCTGCGTCAGGAACTGGGAAACAAACTCGGTATTCTGGATGATGCGCAGCTTGAAAAGCTGATGCCTAAACAGGCACAGGGCGCAAGCGCACCGGTTGCTCCGCCGCTGAAACGCACCACAATGCGCGTTCTGGTGGCGTTGCTGATTCAGAATCCACAACTGGCAAGTCTGGTCCCTGCACTGGATGGGCTGGCCGAGTCAAAAATAGCCGGTTTACCGCTATTTATTGAATTAGTGAAGCGCTGTAACGAGAATCCTGGATTGACCACCGGTCAGCTACTAGAGTTATATCGCGGAACAAATTTTAGCCAAACGCTTGAAACACTGGCCGTGTGGAACCACATGATAGTGGATGAAGAGAGCGAAGCGGTGTTCCAGGATTCCCTGGCCAGTATTTATGACGCGGCTCTGGAAGAACGACTGGAGTTCCTGATTGCGCGAGAACGCACCCACGGACTCAGCACCGACGAACGTCGCGAGCTCTGGACACTGAGCCAGGCCTTCGCGAAAAAGTAACAGGTTACCCTACCTGCTGCTGTCCGTAACCGGAGCGGCAGGTTTAGTTATTCAGGGCGAAGCAGGTTTTGTCGCGGTAAGCGAACCGTTACCTCCGCTATGTGAGGATGACGAGTACCGCCAGTGGCAAACATGTTGTGAAAGCCAGCTTCCGCCTCGGGCTATTGGCGTTGAAGCAGGTTTGTCGCTGAAAGCGCGCAGTCACCGGAGCGTACTGATGTACGTGAGGATGACGAGCACTGTCAGAGGCAAAATGGCGAGTAAGCCAGCTTCCGCCCTCGGCCGTCGGCGTCGAAGCAGGTTTTGTCGCTGAAAGCGCGCAGTCACCGGAGCGTACTGATGTACGTGAGGATGACGAGCACTGTCAGAGGCAAAAATGGCGAGTAAGCCAGGCCCGACATAAAATTTGCGGCTTAAGTGCCGATTACTAATGGGCAAAGCCCAGGCCGCGACGAAGGCAGCGGCGAGAACGAAATGCCTTCAATGTTATTGTTGGCTCGCTGCCGACCGACACCAATCTAATTAACAGAAGTGTGGATACCGTCTTATGGAGCAAAACCCGCAGTCACAGCTCAAGCTTCTTGTCACCCGTGGTAAGGAGCAAGGCTATCTGACCTATGCTGAGGTCAATGACCATCTGCCGGAAGATATCGTCGACTCCGATCAGATCGAAGACATCATCCAGATGATTAACGACATGGGCATCCAGGTGGTTGAGGAAGCCCCGGACGCCGACGATCTGATGCTGAATGAAAACAGCTCCGATACTGACGAAGATGCCGCGGAAGCTGCCGCTCAGGTATTATCCAGCGTTGAATCTGAAATTGGCCGCACCACCGACCCGGTTCGCATGTACATGCGTGAAATGGGTACCGTTGAACTGCTGACCCGCGAAGGCGAAATCGACATCGCGAAGCGTATTGAAGACGGTATCAACCAGGTTCAGTGTTCCGTTGCTGAATATCCGGAAGCCATTACCTACCTGCTGGATCAGTACGATCGTGTTGAAGCCGGTGAGTCGCGTCTGTCAGACCTTATCACTGGCTTTGTCGATCCTAACGCAGAAGAAGACCTGGCACCGACCGCCACCCACGTCGGTTCTGAGTTGTCAGAAGAAGATCGTAATGACGACGACGATGACGACGAAGAGAGCGACGACGACAGCTCTGACGACGATAACTCTATCGACCGGAACTGGCGCGCGAGAAGTTCTCTGACCTGCGTACGCAATACGAAACGACGCGCGATGTGATCAAGAGCAAAGGACGCAGCCATGCGGCCTCTGTCGCTGAGATCCAGAACCTGTCGGACGTCTTCAAACAGTTCCGCCTGGTACCGAAGCAGTTCGACTACCTGGTGAACAACATGCGCGAAATGATGGAACGTGTCCGTACCCAGGAGCGTTTGATCATGAAGCTGTGTATTGAAGTGTGCAAAATGCCGAAGAAAAACTTCATTACGCTGTTCACCGGTAACGAGACCAACGAGAGCTGGTTCAAAGCCGCACTGGCGATGAACAAGCCATGGTCTGAAAAACTGCTGGACGTGCAGGATGACGTGATGCGTTCGCTGCAGAAGCTGGCACAGATTGAAGAAGAAACCGGCCTGACCATCGAGCAGGTGAAAGACATTAACCGTCGTATGTCGATCGGTGAAGCGAAAGCCCGCCGCGCGAAGAAAGAGATGGTTGAAGCTAACCTGCGTCTGGTGATTTCAATCGCCAAGAAATACACCAACCGTGGTCTGCAGTTCCTGGATCTGATTCAGGAAGGTAACATCGGTCTGATGAAAGCGGTTGATAAGTTTGAATACCGTCGCGGCTACAAATTCTCGACCTACGCCACATGGTGGATTCGTCAGGCGATTACCCGTTCTATCGCTGACCAGGCGCGTACCATCCGTATTCCGGTGCATATGATTGAGACCATCAACAAACTCAACCGTATTTCGCGCCAGATGCTGCAGGAGATGGGCCGTGAGCCGACGCCAGAAGAACTGGCTGAGCGCATGCTGATGCCAGAAGATAAGATCCGCAAGGTGCTGAAGATTGCCAAAGAGCCTATCTCTATGGAGACGCCGATTGGTGATGATGAAGATTCACATCTGGGTGATTTTATCGAAGACACCACGCTGGAGCTGCCGCTGGACTCTGCGACCTCTGAGAGCCTGCGTTCTGCGACCCACGACGTGCTGGCTGGCCTGACCGCGCGTGAAGCCAAAGTGCTGCGCATGCGTTTCGGTATCGATATGAACACCGACCACACGTTAGAAGAAGTGGGCAAACAGTTTGACGTTACCCGTGAGCGTATTCGTCAGATTGAAGCGAAAGCCCTGCGTAAACTGCGCCACCCGAGCCGCTCGGAAGTGCTGCGTAGCTTCCTCGACGACTAAGTCCGTTAAAACCCCGGTTCGCCGGGGTTTTTTATGTCTGCTGCCCTGCCTTTTCCCGCAAACCGCCACCATTAACGCCGCTGCTGTAACGCCTCGTACATCTGGCGATATAGCGCCACCATCTCTTCCAGTGAGGCCCGGTTTAATCCGCTGGGATTCGGCAACACCCACACCTGGGTTTTCCCCATGTAGATCGGCTGCTCGCCCCACTCCACTTTGCTCTGACGAAACGCGCGTTTAAAGGCATCTTTGCCCAGGATAGCCAGCGCGGCAGGCTGATAGCATAGAACCTTGTCCATCAGCCGCTGACCGCCATCACGTAGCTCATCACTGGCCAGTTCATTTGCCTGAATGGTCGGACGCTCGACCAGCATCGTAATACCACAGCCGGTCTCCAGTAAGCGCTGCTCTTCTTCCGGCTTCAGTTGCTGCACCGTAAACCCTGCCAGGTGAATCACCTTCCAGAAGCGATTGCCCGGATGGGCAAAATGATAGCCGGTGTGCGCGGTCGACTGACCGGGATTAATGCCGCAGAAGAGGACGTTCAGGTCCGGTGCAATGATATCGGTGATGTTGTGTTCGCTCATGGGGCCTCCTGGCTTTGCGCTGCGTCCTGGCCGCTCACGCAAAGAATCCGTATTCGTCATAATCTTGCCAGTGGTTAACGCTTATTTGCGGAGCAATGTCGTGATCGCGGCTGTCTTTCCTACTGTTAAGCCCAATAAGACAATCGCGCTTCACCGCGCATGCGACGACGCTGCGTATCAGCGTAGCGTTTTTGGCGGTTTTATCATAGTTATCAGCAAGTAAAACATTGCTGCTTATTTCAGCAACCAGCCGAACAACGCTGGATTGCCCGAATAGATACTTTATAATCCCCGCTCCATTGGCCCCTTAGCTCAGTGGTTAGAGCAGGCGACTCATAATCGCTTGGTCGCTGGTTCAAGCCCAGCAGGGGCCACCAGATTTCACCTGTTGAATCAGGATATTAAGCCACTTTTAGCCGAGTGGCTTTTTTGTTTCTATAGGCCAGCGTCACAAAAGCATCACATGACTTTATTCGTTCTTTTTGAACGCAGATACAAAAAGCATACTTTCGCGAGCTTTCAGTGAAGTAACGATTACCTTCTGTCGTTATGCGTAAAAATCGGCACCTTATTAGTCTGGCCCGGCGAGACGATCATCCCCGCTATGCTTTCGTACGTTTTGAAGGTGCACCTGCTACGCGATCCTGGCGAGCGCGATCGCCATTTCCAGCGAGTTAAGGCCCGGCACGCCGAGCTGATTCTGCGCTTAACCGGACTTTCATTACAGTGTATTGGCCGTTTTCGTAAGTGGTACCGATGATGTTTGAGATGGTTTCCGCTTCGGTCGCACCCACGGCAACGCGCACCAAGACATTAACCGATTTGGCCTGGTCGAAAATCGCCTGCTAGCGTGCATTTTGCCCCGGCTTTGGCGATACCACCCTACACGTTAGCAAACAATACCGGCGTATTCAGCGGTAGTGTCGGCGTCCCAGGCGGTACAGACCAGCCCAATAATCGCGGTAGAGATGATGGAAATGGTGCGAGTGCCATCCATGATTTCGACGATGCAGATACCATGACAGTAATCAGACATCTGATGCCCCCGTAAAATGGATGTGCTCAGAGTGTCAGGTCAGGCGATGCCGTTTATACAATTAGGGTTTGTTGAAGAATGATCGGGCATTTACTCGGGAATGATCGCTTTGCCTTCCTGTGGCACTATGAACAGCCATCATCAAAAAGAGGGAACGAGAATGATCTCAGGAAGAGCAGAAAGACAGGAACCTGGACGGTATTACACTTTTGAGTCAAGATTGCCCCCGGAGAATTTTTTGAGCTTCGGCCACAACATCTACCACGCAATGCTCAGCCGGTGCTTGATGAAACAAGCGGTATGTGTATCGGCTACACCGTGGCTCAGGCTCCCGGCCTCTGGCAAATTTATGATGCACAGGGCCATTTTGTCCGGCTTGAAGAGGCTCCGCTTGAAACGCCGTTGTTCGATCCCACTGATATTGCACTGATTGCTTTTGGTGTTTTCCGCATTCTCCGCACTGGCCGTGCTTTATTTGAAGCGGGTACGCGAACAGCGATTACAGCAAAGCTTGGCCAGGGGACTATTTCATTTTTGCGCGCCCGGTTCAAACTCGGCTTATCTGTACGCAACCTGAAAATGACCGAAACGGCTGCTAAGCACATGTATGAAACGGGTCGGTATGTTCCTTTACATATTCAGGAAAAAGCTATTCGTTTTGGTAAGCGAACGACCGATCCCCGGAAAGTTGAAGGCCTGTACAGATACGAAATTGAGATGTACAAGCTTTATCGTAAGAAGGCCACTACTGAGTATAAAAAATACACACTCGAAGTTGTGGTAAGAGAGTCCGACTGGACAATCATCCACTTTATGTATTTTTAAAAACCGACAGGAACGCATCAATGTTTGATATTAAATACGAGAAATTTACGTTTACGGTTTCTCCTTTTGAAAGAGTGGTCGATAACGACATTGACCCTGAACATCATCGCTGGACTGGATAAAATCTTTTGTTGAATTTTCTGTTCCTGGCCTGAAAGCACAGTTTCAAACTGAATTTACGGTAGGTGAGCTACTGGAACTACGTGAGCAATTTGCAGCGCACCAT
>NZ_CP028066.1:0-50623 GCF_043545505.1 Pantoea sp. SGAir0183 | reverse complement strand
ACTAACTCACTGAGGTGGAGGGCGTTGTCGGTACCACAATGGTGTTAATGCCGGTCAGTTGCGGGTCCGTCAGGTTGTTGACGGTTGCCAGGCTCTCCCAGTACCGCGCATCGCCGTAATTGTCAGCAGCCACCTGATAAAGATTTCCGCCTGACAAAGTGACACTTTTGACGCCATTTGCCGTCTGACCCGTGCGTACGTTTTTGTTAACGCGCTCAAGTACGGAGCCGAGGTTATAGAGTGCTGGCAACCTTGTCATGCCATCAGCCTGGGTAAGAAGGTTGTTTACCGTCGTCGATATCGGGTTGCCGGGTATAATGCCGCCCAGCGTGGTGATTTCGCCCAGCGAGTTTTCGAGGGATGAAATCGACGTCTGAACAATCTGCTGCGCCGCGATGATGGGCCTGACGACCGCCTGCACCTGGTCTACCGTTGCCGTGGCGTAGTCCTTAACCGTACTGACTGCAGTCTGTACCGTGCTGACCGCTGACGTCACAGCATCAACTTCGATGACGCTGGAAAGGTTGAGTGCCTGCCCGATATCGCTGTCGATAAGCGCGTTCAATGCACCGGTTAGCGAATCGGTCTGTAACGGACTGTCGTTACGCTGCACCACCGCCAGCGTGATGCTGTATGGCCTGCGATACTCAAACTCATATACCGGGTTAAACTCGGTGACCACCACGTCAAACGAATAGCCTGACAGCGTCATGGTCAGCGTTTCACCTGCGTCCCTCATCTGCTCCAGCATGGAAACGCGGGATGATGTGGTGTCACCTGTGAAAATGCCTGACCAGGTGATCGGGTCGTACTCAACGCCCAGGACGTCAACCAGACG
Organism: Pantoea sp. SGAir0183; assembly: GCF_043545505.1. NCBI lineage: Bacteria > Pseudomonadati > Pseudomonadota > Gammaproteobacteria > Enterobacterales > Erwiniaceae > Pantoea > Pantoea sp. SGAir0183. The sequence continues at coordinate 49,785 of NZ_CP028066.1, read as the reverse complement.
GCGACCGCCAATCATCTGGTGCGTGACCGTCTTTTGCCGACCGGGGATGATTATTCGTTCAGGAAGCTCGAAATCCAGAAACTCAAAATCGCCGAGGATCAGCCGCGTGGCAGACAGGTTAAATCCTGACGCCACATTTCTGACCGTGGAAGAGAGCGATGTGAGTGAATCAAATAACGCCATAACTCTCTCCGTTAACGAAATGCACCGCTCGCCATGCCTGGGTGTAGCAGGCCCATCGTCGCATCAATACCGGTCGGGCTGGTTGGTGCCCGGCTGGCCTGCTTGGTCTGGTGATTGGTGACGGTTTCGGCGATCTGCTTGCCGTCGAGGTAGGTTTTTGAGGTGACCATTACCGGTCTTTGCTGACTTGGGATTTCCGGATAGACACCGGTTTTCCTGTAAGTTGCATCGGCGGCGTGGTTACGGTCAAAGTCCGCCTGGGTTGGTGTCCACGGCTTCATTTCGACGCCGGTGTTGTCTTTGGAGTTTTGCGCTCCAAGCCTTGCCCGCTCGGCGTCTTCCTGCGACTGGCTTACAGTGCTTGTTGGATACAATGCTGCGAAGGTAGTTGCGGCAATGATACCCGGCAACCCTGCTAATGCAGAACCAAGAAGCCTGATGCTGCCCGCCTGACTCCCTGTCAAAATGGTGACCGGTGATATCAAAGCACTGAATGCATGCTTCAACAGCCACGCCCCGCCTTTCATTGCCGCCAGCGCCGTTACAACTTCGAGCAACGACATAGCGGAACTGGTGAATTTAGGGTGTGCATTGCTGAATTCAGTCAGCTTTTGCAGGAAAGTGGTCAGGCTCGACAAACCCTTGGTGAAGGTGTCAAGCAGGCCGCCATCCTGAGCAAGCGCAAGCTGGAAATCCTTCCATTTAGCGTCGAAGTCAACGCGCTTGCCTTTATACGTCCCAGCGGTCTGCCTGCTGGCATCGTCTATGCCCATCTGCTTTTCAAAAGCCTTGGCAGCCAGCTCAATAACATGCATTTGCTTCTCAATCAGGTTGAACATCTTGCCGCCCTGACGACCGAAAATGACGTTATTTTGTAGCTGAATCTGCTCTTCAGACATTCCCTTGGCAGCGTATTTAGGCCTGATCACCTTCTCATAGAACTCAACCGGGTCACTTGCGAGAAGCTTGAGGTCTGTCAACTGGGAGCCTGGCCCGCCAACAATGGACTTAATGCCGCCCATGCTGTTGTGGATGATCTTGGACCTGTCCCAAACACCCATATCCTCAAGCTGCTTAACAACCTGATTAGGCAGCTTGATAGTGCCAGTCAGCCGGTTGTACGCCGTCATTAAGGCGTCACCCGCAGCGCCCCCTTTCATCTCACCAATGATAGGCTCAAGCTTGGCATAGAGAGCGGAGTCGTTGAGGTTATAGGCTGACGTACCAGCGCGCGCCATAAACTGACGCAACTGGCTGAAATCGATGTTACCACCGGATGACTGCACCGCCTTATAGGCATTGTTCATGATGGAGTTGAATTTGGCCGGACTGTTGAGGCCGCCAGCCTGCTCCACGAAGCGAAGCATGTCCATTTCTTTGGCATGCGTCATATGGTTTGCTGCAGGGTCCATAGACGCCATCGCAAACTGCATTTTTGCCATCATTGGCGCTGCAAGACGCGCACCTTTTAGCTGATCTTCGGTAGTAAGTTCGCCCGACTCACGGAACACGCCCTGAGCCTCAACAAAGAAGCGCAGCATGTCGTTTTTCGAAGCGCCCATTACTTTGGTAGCCTGAGCAAACTTATCAGCCTCTTTTACCGCGGCGTCACCCATGCCATAGGCTGAGAATCGCGCAAGTAATGTCTGATATTCGGCCCCAGCTTCAACTGCACTCTGCATGAAGTGGAAGCCGCCGTAAGCGATGGCAAGATTCTCCATGCCGTGCTCACGGGCCCCACTGCCAGCGGGGCCTCCACTTCCGGGACCTCCGCCACCAACCCCGCCAGGACCCCAGCCGCCGGGTGGCACGCCATTTTTCCAGCCTTTCCAGCTACCAGCGCTTCCACCGGGCCCAGTAAGCAATAATGCTCCACCTGGAGGAGGAAGCATTCTGCCACCACCGCTCGCTGCGGGAAGTAAGTTTGTTGCACTGGTTCTGGATGCAATACTTGATGTGGCGGCTATGCCTACAAGTCCGCCAATCATTGCGTTTGAGGCAGGTGCAGTACTGGCGATTTGTTGGGCTGCCTTGGCGGCACGCTCCATTGAATCTGCGTATGTTTTAGCGCCAAGCGCCTGAGATGTTGCCGGGCTGTTCAGGCTGCGATTGAGCTTATCAAGAGCCCTTGAAGCTGCTTCGGAGCTTTTGGTGATTGCCTGGATGCTTTTGTTGATGGCATCAAACTTGCCGCCTAGCTCTTTTGCATCCTTACCAACCTTCGCAAGGTTCTTGCTCAGTTGATCGTTGAGGGTCAGCAGGACGGCAACGCGGTAAGCCTGAGAGTCCATATACGTATCCTGTGGGAAATAAAAAACCCGGCGCAGTGGCCGGGTCTTGTTTGATTCGCATTATTTAGCTATTTACCGAGGAATCCGGTGAATATATGCCATACCTCGCCAGAACGTGGCTCAATGACGGAGGCAAAAACTTTCCCCTTTTCCGGATAGCCCGGAATGAGGTAGTCGTCGTATTTAACAAAGGTCAGAGGCCGGATTGAGTAACTCAGGCAGGAAAAATGCCTTGTGGCATCAATCATATCCACATTTCCGCCCTGCTCGTTGGTGATTGCGACGTCGCGGGTTGCTATAGCCCCATCAAGTGATCGACAAAGCATTCCGCCATCTTTGAGGGTAAGCTTCTCACCTTTGTGAAATGCTGCACTGCAAGTGAAAGAGAGCGCCATCATGGCGACGGCAATAAATGAACATCCTGTCTTTTTCATCTCAAGCACCAGTTGGGTTACGTTAGCTGAATATTACCACTCGCCCGGCGCATTTAGTAGAAAAAACAGGCAGCAAAAACTATTTCATCCTCGCAGAAATGACCTTGACGATCAGCTCTGGTGCACTGTCCATCACCTCACCTGCAGCAGGCCCAAGAAATGGCCTTGGGGGATATGTTCAGTGCCATTCTCCTGATAAAGCGCTATATCCAACGGGCTGCCGATTATTGCCCCGTTACCATCTGATCGCATGGTGATTGAATCGCGCAGTTCGCCACTTCTCAGTAGCGGATTGTTGGCCGGGAAGCCTTTGGACACGCGCTGGTCCATAGTTGATTGCGCAAGGGGAGCCCAGGCATCGAAACCGTGACTGGATGGCTGATATTCACCAATCTTTTCCTTTGCCCGATCACGTATAGCCTCACCAAGCGCATGCGCGATACCGTTCTGTCCATTGCCGATTGATGTGGCGAGCGAGGAAAAGGCCGATGCCAGGTTATCAAGTGATACGTCTTTCATTTCCTCTCCTCATACTCGCCGGTGATCCAGTTGTACTTCTGCCCGCTGTCCAGTTCGCTGAGAGTGACCTGCATTGCAAGCTTTTCATGCTGCATCAGGTCATCAAAGCCTTTGAACAGAACCGAAAAGGGAACGCCGTTTTTCATCAGATAACATCTGTTGCGAAAATCAGCGTTCCCTGTCAGTTTTTTGCAGCCTGCTCCACGTCACTGTCAGTTTCGCCAAAACCGGCATCCTGTACCGCTTTGATCATGTACTCGCGGATTGCAGCCATCCCCTCTTTCCCGAGGTGCTTCAGACGACCATCAATCTGCGCCTGATTGGTTGGCACCGAATAATCCACATCATCAATCGACTCAACCATGGCAGCCGGGAAAGCATAGCCGCTCATGTAAGTGTGGTTTGCGGCATTGGCAGCGCCTACAGCAATGAAAATGCGTGATTCTTCCAGCGGGTCCAGTTCGCGCAAAACAATGCGACGGCCTTTGGAGTCTTTCAGGATAGTTGCTGCTTCTTCCTGTGCCGCAACATTCGCTGCGGCACCCTCTTTTACTGTGACATTAGCCATGTATTAAGCTACCTGTAGGCGGCGTTTAGCCGTGAATGCGAAGGACTGGCGAACGGTCTGATCACCCTGTTTCTTTCCGGGGTCAGTGAAGTTGAACTGTACGCCGGTATAGCGCCAGACAGTGACGGCACCGCTGCTTTCGGTGATGGTTTCAGTGATGGTGCCGGCGGCACGGTTGATGCCAGCGAAATAGTCCGATTCCCACTGAGCCCACCACGAATCAAGCGTTGCATCCTGCCGCTCGGCCTCAATGGTGCCATCCCAGTTCTTGGGGATCATGAGCGTGTCGGTTTCGCCGGTAATTTTGGTCACATCGACCTGGTTTACTTTCGGCTTTGCATCAAAAGAGATGACCACCGGAATGGTTACGACGCCATAAGCCGTGTTGATATCAACCTGCACGTCGCGACCGACTGTGTACCCGTTAAGAGGCATAGTTCTTGCTCCAATAAAAAGCCCTCACATGGAGGGCTGTTGAACTGTTAAATGGTCGCGCTGCTGGAGACGGACACGTTGACGCTTGCGCCGCCTTCCAGGTTGATCAGGAAGTAGCGAACGGTTGCCAGATACTTAACCTGCACGTCTGCAACCATATAGCCCAGCGCTACGCGTGAGCTTGGGTTATTTGTCGCATCGAGCTTAACGCTGAATGCCGGACCGCCATTCGGATCACCAATCATGCCCTCGTCTGCGAGGTTCTGCAGGAAGGACTCGATGGTAGCCTTGGTGCTCCGGCGCAGGTCGGTAGTCTGACCCTCTCCCACAACGTAACCAAACGATGCCGCCAGCGTCGCAGACAGGTAGTTTGTCATGCGGGTATAGGTGTCGTCGTTCTGCGTGGTTGATGACGCAGCATTGCGACCAGAACGCAGGCCGAAGTAATTTCCGCCGGGGCATGGGTTGGTGATGACGTCCAGGCGAGCGGTGCTGAGCGCGCCGATTTCGCTGATGCTGTAAGGCTGATTTGCCAGTTGACGTTGAGTGGCAACGATATTCGTGATCGCTTTATTCAGGGCGTTCACATTTGGCGACTGAGAAGCATATTTAGCCGCCACAAACGTTGCAGGGGCGCACATGCGGGCACTCAGGCCATTCAGTGTGTCGTTCCAGTAAGGCCAGTCGCCGACCAGAACTTTGACCTGCCAGCTGTCGACACCTGATGTGTTAAGCGTGGTAGCCAGTGTCGCGTAAGTTACGCCAGCGGCAGCCTGCACAACGCCAAACGTGCCTTCTGACATGCAGAATGTGTTGATTGTCGGCCACTGAGTGCTGTCGGTTAAATCAACCAGGTTCAGCATCTGGATGCCAGCGCCGCGCAGTGCATACATGCCGGTACGGGTAGTGCTGGTGCCGTCCGCTCCAACCAGAACAGAGTCTGTGATGGTTGTTGCGCCATCGGTACCGCCGGTCAGTTGCCACACGGTTGTGGTATCAGGAACTGCGGTTGAAGTACCAACGGTCGCCACAACAAACTGACTCGCACCACGCACGGCGGTAATGCCGTTGTTGACCGCGCTGACCAGGCTGGCCCACAGAGCCGCACCTGAACCGGTGATGTTGTCGAACACTTCCGGCGTCTGGCCGGGGAAGTAAACGGTCAACTTGTAACTGTTTACCGCCGTGCCGATCGAAATCTTCGCGGTGATGCCGTTACCTTTGGTGCCGGAATACTTAGCTGTCAGCGTCATGCCGGTTACTGGTGTCCCGGCGGTGTCTTTCAGGGCAATTGCTGCCGCAAGGTCGGTTCCGTCGGTAACGCGGACGCATTTCAGGTTGGTTGCGCCAATCTGCAGCGAGATAGCGATGGCAGTGCACAGGTCATATTTGCGAACCTGCTGAGAGCCGAAGTAAAGCGCCTGATCGGTATCAGAGCCAATGGGCACCGGGGAGTTGACCGGGCCCCATGAAGCAATACCAACCAGGCCCAGGCCATCACTTGCCACGCCGTTGATGTAGCGTGTTTTTGGTGCCTGAATGCCTACATACAAATCGGCAGCAGACAGCGCGGTAGTGTTAAGGCTACCGGTTTGATAAACGGGCATATCATTTCCCCAAATAAAAACCCGCCTCAGTGAGCGGGTCATTTGTTGACAGAGAGTGTTATCAGTCTGCTTTTGCTGCCTTGAAGACATAGCAGGCCATTTCGCCAGCTAAAATCTCCTTGATTTTGGCTGAGTCATTAATCCGATCACCAATCTGGTAATCCATGAAAGCGTGACGCACGACGAGGTCGTAACCCAGCTTATCGGGTGCGGGTGAAATCTCAGCGGGTGCGCCTGATTTCTCGTTATCTGCCATGTTGTTACTCCGGGAAAGTTTGAGTTGTATGCGTGTCGCTCACGTTCATCGTAGGAGCAACAACCTGAATTGCCTGCGCGGTCTGAAGCGAGCTGAAATCGACGCAGAAAATCATGTCGTGACGGTAAACAAGGTAAGACTGAGCGCTGTCACTGATGAGAGAGCGTTTGTACCTCAGTACCGTAGGCGAGCCGTCGGGCATGCTGAGTGATGTCAGCGCCGAAAGGCCGTTATCGACAGCAAGAGCGGCTGCAGCGCGCACATCAGGCGAGCCGGCCCACACCGTAATCTGGAAATCCTTTTCCTGGCGGCGAAGTATCCGCCCGACGGTGTCATTCGCACCAATCCTTACCTCAAACGCAGCGGTAGATGGCATTGTGATAACCGGCCCAGCATTCGACGCACCCGCAATCAGCACCGTCAAGGCAGTGGTGATCGTCGTCAGCGTGTCAGTTGGCTGCACCGCATAGGTGTAATGCTGGTCATTGCTGTGAATGTTGATATTGGTCGGAGTGGTTACTGTGCCGCCGAAGGTGATTTGCTGGCCCGATACAGTAGCGGTGATGCCAGAAGCACCTTTCGAGATGGTGCGCCATGGCCTTCCCAGCGATTCGGTGAGCTTCCTCTCAGTTGACAACGGATAAACGCTTATGTGACAGCCGCCAGCGCTTAAATCATCTTCCAGGCGCTTTGGCTGAGGCCATCCGGCGTAAATGTACGTCGTCACACCAGATACTGAAGGCTGCAATGTGCCGTTGGGGTAAATCACACCCGCGATAAGCGATACCAGCGTGTTCTGAATGCCGTAAACGTCTGCCATATCACGGCCTCACCTGTTGTGCAGTTAATCGCCAGCCTAAGTCCGTCAGTTCGGCTGAGGTCAGCTTATACCGGCCACCGAGGTCATCGGTGATGATATCTGCCGTGCGCAACGTCACCCCATTTACGTAAGGTAGCAGGACGTTAAACCACGGGTTTTTAGCATCAGCAGGCAATCCGACTTCGTTTTTCTCGCCCTTACTGCCCTGAAGCATTGAGCAAGGCCAGTTGGTCATGATCGGCACCTCACTCGCTGCAGTATCGCCACCGTAGCCGATAGCGCCGGGTCCTGTCCCCATGGATGGGCGAAGTATTGATATGGTTCGATTACAGCTCACCAGGAGAATTGGTAATGTTGTCTGCATCGCGGCAACAAAGAATGTGCCATCCTCTGGCGAAACCAGATAATCTCCTGGCAGAAATGCCCGACCGTCAAAAACGCCAAGCCATGTGGCCTGCCCGTATTTATTGGGCGCGCTGTAGGAGAAATTCGTGGTGAAAGAGGCTGGCAGAGTTTGCAGCGCTGCTGTTGCCAGAGGGTTAAAGGCACTCGTTGCACGAAATTGCTGGGCGTTGTAACCAATGCGTTTCGCCGCTTTTCCGTAGCCGATGTAAACCTTTTCTCTGAGTTTTGAAGCATCCATTTCAGCACCTGACGATTTGCGTTATGCCGTTGCCAATGCCTGGTCCGGGTGCGGCCCCAAGAAATGCACACAAACGGCGACGCCATGAATCGAACAGTTTTTCCCTGTCACGGACTTCATTGGCATTTCTTACCCAGACTGCCGCCTGCGCGGTATCCAGATTGTCAGCAGCGCCGTAAATGCCCGATTCAAGACTGGCAAGAGGCGTAAGGTAGGTATTAATCAGCACTGCCTCCTCACTGGCGCTCAGCGTTGTCAGGCGCTGGTAGAGTGACATGGTAACCATCCCGAATTGCACATACACCAGGTCCTGATTAACGTTCGCAGCCATCGTGGTGCCAAGGTTTTGATATCCCATGTACCGCCGCGTATCGGTCATCTGGGCGTCAGTGAGTGCCATATCAGCCCCTTACTTTTCCGCTTCGTCAGCTTTTTTTGTTTTCTTGGGCGCATCTTCACCAAACAGAGTATGTTCCTCGGTGAGATCGCTTTTGTTGATCACGACATAACCATGGGGGTTATCATCAGTAACTGCTGAGACAACTTTTACAGTTTCAACTATCATGTGAATTCCTCGTTTGAGGGAGGGGGTTGGTTCCCCTCCCGGCACTGATTAACCCAGCAGCATGGCGATGTGGTTTGACTTGATGGCCTGACAGCCCCACGCCAGGCGGACGTGATAGACCAACTGCATGTACTGGCGGTAGACCGCAATATCAAACACGATGCCTGACACTGGATCTGTCACCTGCATGACGTCTTCAGCCATATCCATCGCTTTACCATCAGGGCCGATAGGCATCTGAGGCGAGCGGGTGATTAGCTGCACAGCGCTTGAACTGAACGACAGGTTTGGTGTTGCTGTTGCGCCAACAGTCACGGCGGTAGCCGATGCTGCGATAGCGTTTCGCAAACCCGGCGCAGCGATGGTCACGACACCCGGAGCAGTAATACCACCGGTCACCACATATTTGTTGGCATCGCCAGCAAACGTGATGGTGTTGCCAGGCAAAATAGTGCCTGTACCGGCAGTGAGGTTGATTTGAGTCGCCCCAGCCGCATAACCGGCAGTATCGGTGGTATAGCCAGAGCCGGTACCCTGGGCGACTGACTGGACAGCGTTTGAGTTGCGGATCATCTGCCCCTCAAGCTGACCAATAATGCCGTGACGCAGCAAATCAGACGTACCCGCCTCGTTTACTTTAAACAGAACATTCTGCTTACCGCGCAGGTTGGCAATCGCTCCCGAGCCCAGCACCAGATTCAGATCGGTCTGGGGTGCGCCGTTGTCATCGAGGATTTTACGAACCTGAGCAATGTCCGACAGGTCGCCTGCCACGCCAAACGGCGCAGTTCCCGGAGTACCATAAGCGCGTGAAGCGTTCTGATAAACCGTGCTGAACAGGTCCGCTTCAATCTGATTTGACAGGGTGCGAAATGCCTGAGTGAACTGATTAAGCAGTAACGCGCCATACATACCGGCATTATTCAGCCCACGCTGCTCCTCACCGTTCCAGCGAATCGGATAGTGCTTCGATTTGCTGATGGTCATCGTCACATTGCCGATGTTCTGATCACCTGTGTTAGGCGCAGTAACAGCCGGGGTGTTATCGCCCAGTGTCGCCTGCGGCGCAATCGGGATCATGATGGTTTCGTTCAGCGCAGCGCGTGCCGCACTTGAGTTGCGCGTTACAGCCGGAATGAAGCCGATTTGCTCACGTGAAACAACGTCAAGCGCTTCATAAATGGTCGGGATTAACCCGGTTAAGGTGTTTGCCATGAGGCACGATCTCCAGAAAAGTGAAATGAGTGAATGCTGTGCGTAGAGCCATCCAGCTCATTCGCGGTGCCCCATCCGGGGTATTTCCATAGAAGCCCACCGAAGTGGGCGATGTCTTTTACTGCGGGGGATCAGTCAACAATGCTGACTTCACCTTTTCCTGCTGCCTGAGCCAGTGACTGTTGTTCGGGCTGCGGCAATGCGTCGAACTGGGCGCGGGTAACTGTTCGTTTCCCACCAACACTCTGGCTGCCATGCGCTCCGCTGCCGGATGCACCGGAGCCTTTAAGGATGTGTTCTTTGTGCGAATAACCGTCCACGATGATTTCCAGCGCCTCATCAAAACCAGCAAGCTCACCCGGAGATGAACGGCTGTAAATTTTGTTGCCTGACTGGTCTTTGGCAACAATGCGACCATCTTCAAGAGAGAAGGCGCTGCCAAATTTGGCCTGGACCAGATCGGCAGGAATCGCAAACTTGTCGCCAATAAGCTTTGAACGGCTGAATGCCCGCCAATTTTTTCGTTGTGCAGTTCAAGCTCAAGCCGTTCGGCTTTTTCTACGTATGGCTGGTAACGCTGCTCCAGCGCTTTTGTCGCCTCAGCCTTAACGCGCTCAATCTCACCGGCATCAACCAGTTTTTTGTCATCCAGGTTCTTGACGAGAGAAAGCGCCCTGACAGCTTCTTTGGCGTCGGTAATCCCTTCAAACTGCTTCAGCGACGCTTCGGCTGTTTCATAGCGCTCACGATTGCCTTTGGCTTCTGCATTCAGGCGACCGATAGTTGCCACGGTTCCTGCGGCGTCAAACGGCACTTCTTTGCCATCGTCGTGCACGTAAACCGGCTTGCCATCGGATACAACTACGTGACCATGTTCGTCGAGTTTGAGTTTCATGTTTGATTTCTGCCTTACTTGTGAGCCATCCGGCCCGTTACGCCGCTCTGCATCCGCAGGTTACGGCCATAAAAAAGGCCCATGCGGGTGCATGAGCCTGTGTTTTCCAGCGTGACTGTTAGCCGGTGAGTTTTGTCTGCGTTTCGCCCGGACGTGGAGGTTGTGCCGCGATGCGGGCCTGTTCGTCTGCCCAGTTCAATTCGACATCAATCAGTCCACGGCGCTGCATCTCGTTAAACAGCGTTTCGTTCGACAGAGCATTACTGACGTTCATACTGAGCAGCAGATCAGCAGAAGCCTCGGCAAGATTCGATGCGCCAAAATCACGGAAGATAGTGATTGACCCGCCGTCTGTTTCCTTGATCCACTCAGCGGCATACTGCAGCGCAAGGTTTGTGGCGTCCGTCAGGTCACCCACAATGCGCTGCAACGCGCAGGTTCCGGCTTCACTGTCGGCGACCGTCTGCGCCACCGTCTGGCGTCCAGGCTTGATAACCAGCAATTCAGCGCCAATCTGACGCATCAGGTCTTCAAGGTCGCGCAGGTCAGTACGTCCGGCTTCGATGGCTTTGCCTGTGTGCTCAACGTATTTCAGATCAGCATTATCTTCGTCGGATGTGATAGCTGAGGCTGCCCCCACGGTAATGGGGCCGTCACCCAGTTTGCGCCCGAACAGGATTGGCACTCGGGCAACGTGCAGAATCGTCTGCTGATCGCTTTTCGACTGCCAGTGCTCAACATTGAGAAATGCGAGCTGTGCCAGCGGCGGCCGCGCCTGCATAAAACCCGTTTTATCACCGTAAACCGGAACAAACGTGATTTTATTGAGGCTCGTTGTGCCTTCATCATACAGTTGCCATTCTTCCGCTACGTTGCTGCCAGACTGTTTGCGGTAGGTACGCCAGCGACCTGGGTTAAGTACCCTGACCTGCTCTATCTGCTTTTCCACAAATTCATTAGCCGGATCACGCTCGCTGACCACCTCAACAAAGCGAAGCATGGTAAATGTTTCACGACCATCGACTCTTTCAGAGTCCCAGTCGAGCAGGCTGTTGGCCGCTATCTTCACAAAATAAGGACGCAGACCGCGCTGCCGTTCCTCAGCCTGTGTTAACTGACCTTCAGTAGGTGGATGCTCCACCAGCATGCCGCAGATACCGTAAGAAAGCGTCTCTTCGCAGATGTCAGCTAAGAATGAATGCAGGTTGGTTCCCTGCAAATCGATATCAGGAAACATAGCCTGAATACGTTGCGGTACCTTTTTCTCGTCCCATGACACCGGACGGGAGAATGGTTTACCGCTTAACACCTCAACCGTGCGGGAGAATGCAGGCACCAGCGTGGCCGTAGCCAGGCGATTGCTATAAAACTTTTCATCTTCATTCGGCCACTGAGGCAGGTAGGTTTTACCTGCATTTCGCATGGCTGACGTACCGCCCAGCAGCGCGGTAATCATCGACCATTCAGCAGTAATGGCCTCGACTTTAGCGGACCGTTTGCGAACGTCATTACTCATTTTGGTTTCCGGTTAGGCTGAGAAAGGTCTGACAGTTACGCCCTTCGGCTGGAACAGTTCAGTAATGGCCCAGACCAGAGCATCAAGGCGGTCAGGCGATTTTTTGGCAGTGGCCGGCACGTACTCCATCAACTGGTTTTCCAGCGTGTAGAGGTTTCCGCGATGTGCCACGCGGCCCTGCTCATAGAGCGCTGAAATCGGTTCGGCACGGGCATATTTCCCTTTGCTGGCATGCACGCGGATAATGCGGCCGGTAAAGCCAGCATTGCGCAGGGTATCTTCCGCCATGTCGCCACCCTGGTTTGTTTCGATGACGATCGCCTCGGCCCGGTGTTCTGTGTAGGCCCATATGGCTTTTTTGGCCCAACCGTTTGGCGAGAATTTCGCCGAATAATCGGCATCCACAGAAAACAGCCGGTCATTACCCCTGCCGTAGGAACTAGCAACGACAATGCCCGTTTCGTCGCTGTCCTCGTTATTAACCGCCTGGGGGTCCACTGCAACAACAGTGCGAGTAGCTTCAATCGCAATTTGCAGCGCATGTGCGCTGGCGATCATCGCCTCATTCCACAGCGCGCCTTCGGCGTTAAACCGGCGCGGCTTCTGCATGTATTGTGCTTCAGCCGTGCGTCTATGTGAAAACAGCGCAACGCGATGCGATTCGTTATGCTTGAAGGGCCAGAGCCAGCCATCAGACAGGCCATGTTCAATCGGTATGGCATGCGTGTTTTCGGGATAAAGCGCGCTGTAGGCCTGGCTGTTATCGATAATTACGGGCAGATTCAGGTGGTGCCACATTTCACCGCTGCCGCCCCGCAGCAGATATCCGCTTAAGTCCTGATAATGGATGCGCTGCATAATCACGATCATCGGCGTTGTTTCAATCGCCAGTCGTGACTTAATGGTTTCGTTAAAACGGTTGTTAACGCCGTCACGGACAGTTTCGCTGTAGGCGTCGTCAGGTTTGACCGGGTCATCAATAATCAGCGCGCCCTGCCAGCCTGGCTCCATATGCCCGGCACGGAAGCCAGTGACCTGACCAGCAGCAGATGAAGCGTAGACACCCCCGCCGTACTCGTTCCACCACATTGCCTTACTGTCTGCATCGTCACGCAACTCCATCGGCCACATGCTCTGATAAGCCTTCGACTTAATCATGCCGCGCGCAGTAGAGGAGTTGAGAAGCGCAAGGTTGTGCGAGTAGGAAAGATGCATGAAGCGGGCACGGCTATTCAGTGCCAGCCCACGCCCCATCATGTTTATGGTAGCCAGTTCTGTTTTGGTATAGCCAGGAGGAACATTGATAATCAGCCGGTTAATGTCGCCAGCAATAACGCGATCAAGCGTTCTCTGAATAGCTTTATGATGGGGCGCGACAATCATCTTGCCGCCAGTGCGTTGCTTGAAGAAATAACGGGCGTAATACAGACCATCTTCTTCACACTCTAACCGGCGCGCATAATTCTTCTGCTCAGCAGTCGTCATCCTCCAGCATCTCCCGCCGCGCAGCTTTATATTCGTCTTTGGTCAGCGTAGCCGACTCAATTGGTCCGCCATCTTTACCTGTGTGCTCAACTTTTTGCTTATTAGTGTAAGCATCACCGCACTCCTTGGCAGCCTGCTCAATAAGAGTGGCCGCAAGAGCCATATTCTTTATGCTCTCCGCCTTAGTCATCATCCGGTCAAGTGTGCGCAGCCGGTATGCCTTGTTTGCGATTGGAATATCGGAAATCTCTGTCTGGAATCGCGCGCGGGTGCTATCAAACAAGTTGATCCACTTCTGGCTCAACTTTGCAGCCATGGCATTACCGGGGCTGTACTGAGAAACCTGTTGGCGTGAAACCTGGACGTTAAACTCAGCCTTTACAAGCTCAATGACTTTTGAGGGAGGTTCAAAGCAGGCCAAAGACTGAACGATGAAGGCTTTAACCTCTGTCGATAATGCTGCCACAGGCTACCTCCATGACAATCTGAATAAATGCTTATGCCAGTTTAATCATGCATGTTCCGCACGATCTGGCGATGTTAATCTTCGACACTTCAGCGGGCTTGCTGGCAGCATCAACTAATTCCTGTACCTCAACGCTCGGGCCATAGCGACGAACCACCCCGGTAAACTCTTCCACGTCGTGTCCACGCATGCACAGCTTGGGCAATCCCGAATCACGGTAGAATTTAGGTGCTCCAAACTCATCTGTCGCCTGGGCGATGTGATAAAGCTCATGCTCAACCAGCGCGCAGAACTCCAGATCGCTACAATTCATGCAGAAATCAGCAGCCAGGGTAATGATGAAATCAGGCTTGCGGCCAAACCATTCATACAGTTGTTGTTCCATGCGGGCTTTTTGCCAGCCGCCCGCACGCATCATCACTTCTTCGGCCTGCCCAAGCACGGTGCGCCCTTTTTTAGTAAAGGCAGTAGCGGCCCACAAAAATGCTATATCAGCCTCAGCAAGATGTGCATGATCGGAATTATGCAACCGGCCATCACTGCTGATGATTTGCTCCTGCACCCAATACAAGATCTCATCAGCAGGAATGAGAGAGATGTAAGGCTTAAATTCCTCTACCAGTTCCTGTGGTGGCATAGGTCGGTCGCTCATATCAGTTCCTGACAAAAGTCACTTTGGTAGTAATAAGGCGGCGAATCAGCCTGGCAGCTTCGCGCACAAACAGACCATCGTTCTGGACTGGCAGGCATACGGGCATAATTTTTTTTAATCTAAACCATTACTTACCCACCATTTATTTTCTTAAAGAAATTAGCCTTAAGTTTGATTAAAGCTAATTCCTGCGTCTGATACCAAGATTAAAAAAGCACCCTATATAATCCACTGAAGATATAGAGTGCTTACTTTCAAAAATATTCTATTTGAAAATTAATTCTGCCATTTTTCAATTATGACGTTCACAGAGCCAGAATCATCCGCACGCTGCCAGTCTTCTAAGAACAAGTCAAACCCGCCTCCTTGTGGAAAAGCATGAATTTGAGATGAAGCCTGAAGTCCGTCATTATTCAAACCATAATAACTCACAGCAGCGGTTTTATCTGTAGTGGTTGTACGATCATAGGTCATTAATGCAGCGGATTTAGATTTCGTATTTCCCGCCTGGCCAGTGGCAAAGTCAACTCCAGCTGAGGCCGGGTCAACACGGAAGCGATAAACGCCTGAAGCCACACTGGTTTCACTGTAAACACTACCTCCGGGAACTGTATTATTATAACCATCCAATACAACGGTTTTATAAGGCTGCCAGTCAGCCATAGCTGAAAAAGATGCGATCACAGAAACAGCTAAGATTGAGGCTTTAACAATTTTCATCATGATTTATTTTCCTTAAGAGAGTTAACCAGCACATTATTTATATCTTTATCCATCCTAGTCGTTAAGTTTATTAATTTTACTGATTGAAGGCACAACAAAGTCACCTTAGAAAAATTTTGAAATTTGAATATTAAAATTTTTACCGCGTTCTTAGCCGAGTGATATCACCATCAGGCGCACTCGGAAATGCGCCTTGTGATGCTCACAGATACTTTTTAGCCAGTGCGATCAGCTCATCTTTTGCCGCGTCGCCCAGCTTTTCAACACCATCGACAACGAAGTTCATTGCGGCTTCGAAATCCTGAACACCAGATTTTACTTCTGTTGCAGGGGTGATCACTTCAGCAGTGGCCGGTGCTGCTGAAACTGACTGTACGACAGTTGCGTCATTCAATGGCTCAGACATTTGGTTGTTCTCTTCTTTAGGATGGATAAACAGGCTTATTAGCCATGTGATGAATTTGCTCATTTCTGCCGCTCCAGTTCGATTTTACGGATGGCGGCCTTATCTCGATTGCAGTTGGCAAGAGAGTTGAGGAGTCGCTCGTTCAATTCCAGACTGTCGCCCCATGTAAATGGGTCAGGGATAAGTGGTATTTCGCAGTCAGCCAGGAGGCTTACCGGGATCTGTACTGGCGGCACCTGAACGTACTTTGTTTCTGTTTGCGCGCAACTGGTCAGTTGCATTAACAGGAACAGGCTGAGCGGCACACGGATCACCTTTAATCGCCTGGCGGATGATAACCACCCTTTCCTCGCTGTCTGAGTTACTGGATTGATTGTCATCATGGGTTGCCTGGGCGATATCATTGAACAGTGCTGTGGCTTTCAGGACGTTGGTAGTGATTGCCTCGGCTGATGTCTTTTCCTGCTTAAGTTGCTCATTTTGCTGTGTGAGTAGCGCTTTAGACGATGACTGCAGCCTGACTGTAAAGCCGAGGGCTATAACCAGCAGAAACAGCACAGCTATCGCTACAGCATCCCACTTGATTCTGCTGAGCATCATTTCTCACTCCAGTTGCAGATTTCGCGCTCCACTTCACGGCGATTGGCCAGCCCCTGAATCCTTACGCGGTCCACGTAAACCCAGCTTCGAAGTCCATCACAGGCTTGCTGATATCGACCGGCATTAAGGTTACGCAGTACCGATGAGTGCTCGAATGCATTAACACCGACGTTATAGCTAAAACTGATAAGTGCGGCTTTCTGATATGCATTCAATTGGACCTTTACAGAGCGCTCCACAGACCGGGCGTATGGCTGGAGATGCTTTTGAAGAAGAGCGTCGCACTCTTTCTGTGTGTAAGTTTTACCCTGAATTACATCCGGGCCTGTGATGCCGTTGCATACGGTCCACACGCCACCTACGTCACGGTATGGGGTGTAGGAATTGCCTTCAAGATTTGGGATCAAAACAGCAGCGATGGCTAATGCCCCGCCACTCGCCGCAGTGACAAGGCTTTTACGTAAAGCGGGTGAAATCGCCATGTTTAGTCCTTAGCAGCATCAAGCACCTTGTTGATTCCCTGAATAACCTCTGGCGATTTCTGAACAGCAGGGGTGTCTTTTGAACCCTTCAGGTAATCGATAACAGCCTGGGCACGAATACGATCCAGCTCAAGCCGCTCTCGTTCGCTTTGCATGCTCTCTTCGATCTCTTTACGTTTAAGCTTTTCAGTGCGGCGCTTATCCAGATAACCAAAAAAAGCGATGACCAGACCCGCTATCGCCGTAATCATGTAAACCCGGTCAAGGGTAATGGTGCCAGCGAGAGCCGATAGCACAGTCATCCAGCTACCTCCGCTGATTGCAGTGTCTGCGTGTTGGTTCATGCGTATCATATCCACCCCCGAAGCGGGGACTTGTCCAATTAGGAATTGTCTACTTTCTGTACTGGACACGTCCGGTTAGTCTTTTACTGTCGAGATAAAAGATCCGCTATGCCATTGGGTAGCCAATGTGAGAATCCGCCACTGTGCGGATTTTTTTATGCCTGAAAAAGAACGCCCGATACCACAAAGGGAAATCCATAGTTTGCAGTGATTGGTATGGGCGAAAACGAAAAAGGCACCGCCTAAGCAGTTACCTATAAGTTTTTCTGAAGTTTTGCCGATAAAGACGTTTCTACAACAAGGAGGATTTATGGCTAGCAATCATCATGTATATCGAGTTCAGAACTCAAAAGTTGCATCATTCAAAGTAGAGGCAGTACGTAAGCATCCGAAATTATCTATCCATGAGATTTCTACCGGATCTTGGGATGATATAAACACTTATATCAATAAATCAGTACACGTGTTTATTGCTGTTTCCGATCAAGCCACATTGGATCACTTCAATGCTGATATAAAATTGAACATATCGCTGAATTCCAATTACATAGAACTTAGCGAAAGAGAGTTTTACATTTAGCAACCCAACAAAAACGCCCTCGCAGTTGGTGAGACCGCAGGGCGTTTTGACTATCACAAATTTGGAACTGATTTCTGCCTGGAAACAACCAGACGGAACTTCAACTGTTAGAAAGCATATCCCCAGTTTCGGGAAAAGTAAATAGCCCACGATAAAATAATGAGCCATTTATGATTGCACAACATAAACCCGCAAAAGTGCGTTAGGATTTCTTGCGCGATTCTGTGACAAAGGTGACGATCTGTGAAGATAAACTCTCACGAACTCTGGAAGTTGTCTGGTCTCTAATTTTTGAAATAGCTTCTTTTTGTTGTGCACTTAAACCAGACCATTGCGCTTTATCAGGGCCTATAGAGTCATGGTATTCAGAGAGTTCTGCGCTACATTTATCAAAAGATTCATTAGAGATGTTACCAGCCGATTTGGTGGTTTTAATTTGACTGCCTGCATATTGGGTTACGCAGTCGCTTAGATTTTTTGCAGCACTCTGTGTATCAGAATGCGCCGCGGAGCACACCAGCAATCCCATCACAGCTAAAGCTAATCTCATTTCCATATCCCCATTGGTATCAATGGTCAAATCGTAGCATGGGCTAGGTGAAAGGTGGTGCAAAGAAAAAGCCACCCGAAGGTGGCTTCATTTCACTTCGTCTCATAAACCTTTGTAGTTTTCCAAGTACTAATCTCAAAAAGTAGCGCACCATCTCCATCATCATTCCATACAGCAGATTTTAGGCCCCAAAATCTCTGATGATAGGTTACCCCATTTGTTTGCTTGTCGCTTCTATCCGTTCCTGTACCAGTATGCAAGACTAAAAGATCTCCCTTTTTTAAGTCGGCTGGATGGAACCAATGTGTATGTCTTACTTTATTAGATATGCCACCAGATTGCATGAAAGTGGTGTCAGCAATCATATAATATTTAGCATTGCAATCACTTAAAACATCAATAATTACATACTCTTCTTCCGCTTTTCCATGTCCGTGGATACTTCTTATTTTCAGGTTCATAACATGTCTCCCAGAGAAAGCCTCGGAATCAAACTACCGTGATTTTAAATTGTTGGGAAGATGTCAAAGAAGAAAATACATAAGCACTGATCATCTATCAGGATAGGCGAGCAGGAAAAGCCAGGTTAGGATGATTCCTAAAGAGCTTGTTATTCATGCGCTTCATCATCTCATCCAATGCCATTGAGATAACATGTAATATGGCATGGAGCGGCCACAACGCTAATTTATGGACCCACAATGAAATTAAGCTTTAACGCCATCTACGCACTAGATAAAAACTCAGGGAAGAAAACCCCGCTAGATTTCTTAAGGCTTTTATCTGAGCAAGTCATCGATGCCAAAAATCATTCTCAGCAGATAGAAGACTATTACGTTTTTGCTCACCACATTTTTGCAGAGTCCTTCCTCATTACAAAGACATTCGACTCAGATCTCGTAAAAAGGATAAATCGGAAAACCTTTTCTGTAGATGAGATTCGAAGCTCATTGAGCTCAGATGAATCGCTCGGGTTTCCTTCATTTCTTTATATCAGCGGAAATGTTATTGGGTTCGCAAAGACGCTTTATGGACCGAGCGTCAGAGAGCTAACAGCATATATAAACGCCCGCTGTAAAATTCCGGATGGGCATAAGTTATCTATTGAGCCACTCATGCGCGACATCACAAAAGATGATGCGATGAACATGCAGTTCATCGGTAGAACTACTATTAGAGTCGAGTCAGCTTCAAGGTTACTTGGTCCCGTGCTTCGGACACTTGGTGCGCAATCTATTGACGAAGAGCTTCTTGAAGGCATTGAAATCACTATCAAGCCTAAAAGAATGCGTAACATAAAAGGCTTTGCCAAGGAAATCATTGATAATATTGACGAACAACATGAAAGCATTTTGCTTAAAGGTAAGGAAGAGGCCGCCGACTTGCTAACGGAATTTTACTTGTCTAACAAAGGTCAGATAAGCGCTAACCTTTATCGTTCCACTAACGAAGATTTAGCGTTAGAAATGGCAACTTGCTACATCAGGATGAAGCCGATTATTGTAGAATGTTTTGCAAACATGTTCGGAGACGAATTAACAATCTAAACGCTTAAGGAGAGGGGCTAGAATGCGTATAAAAATCACCCCTGCGATCATACTTTTTTCCATACCTTATGCGTTCGTAGTGGCGGCTTACTATATCATTCGCCAGCTTGCCGAAGGCCTCTCCTTTTCTGAGCATAGGGACGCCTTGGGGGCAGCTATGGCATCGTACTCAGGTACTACGATAGCCATACTTATAGCAGCTCTAACTTTCATGATGGGCCTTGGCGGGCGCAACATGTACAAACTGAAAGCATATGGCTATATGTCTTCGGTTGTAATTTTGTACGCATTGACATTTGTTGAGTTAGGTATGGTTTTCTTTGTTGGCATTTTCTTGATGGCCACAAGTAAAACTCCTATACCGTTGCTACCCAGTATCTGTATTGGCATGTCTGCCGCATCTCTCATGCACATTAGCTTGCTATTAATACAAATATTCAACTTTTCAAAGGCTAAGTAATTTCGCTCTGGTCTGGGTTTATTTAATCTTCGGCCAGTTTCCTAGCCTTACTCGCCAAGTAGCCATACACTGTCGGACTCTTCCCTGGTGAAGCCCTTTTGCTCCGAAAACTTAGCCGCCAGCAGACACTGGCGGTTTCTCTTTAAGTGCTTAGTGATAATCCACTGGCGCTTTCAGCCAGGTTAGTGGCAATTTTAAATTCTTTTCGTAAACATCTTCCCCGCCATGCTTCTCAATGTGTTGTGTATGCCTGATGAGGATTTCACGCGCATCTGTGAAAACACCATTAAACTCATGACCAAAGTCATGCGCCTTTCCAGCGTATTGAGATTTAATCTGACGAAGAGGATCTCGGAGTTCGCGTGAGAAGGTTCGCATACGCTCTCCTACAAACCACATCCAGGTTAACTTACATAATTCTTCGTCGGTGAACTGCTTAACGATGGGAGAGTGCTGAATTTCGCGATCCAGAATGTCGAGCACCCAGCGACGGAACTCTTTAGCCACAGTAGTGCGAGCAAACATCGCTATAAGATGTGCTCCACGCAAGCTGAACACGCGAACTTTCTTGCGGTAATTTCCTGAGGTCACTGATTCAATGACCTGAGTCATGCCGCTGGTAAACTCATCTGAGTTTTGGTTGAAAAGGTTCGTGATCGACTTTGAGCTTTTGTACTGCAGCGCGTTGGCAATGTCTGTCGAGGTCAGCCAGATTCCGCTCAAGTTAGCCACAGGAACGATAGCGTTGCCCTGGAAGTTGAATTCTGATTTAGCTACAATGGTCATGTTGGTTTCCCGCTAGGTTGCTGACATCAGAGGCCCGGTTAGTGTTAGCGCACTTCCGGGCTTCCTCTTTTATTTCAAATCTTGATCTCACCTTTCCTCTCCATCTCGTCTAGTAACTGCAAGCGATATAGCACCTCGCTATGCAGGGTTCTGAAAGCCCTACTAGCATTTTGAGCGATTCTTTCTTTCATATCCTGAGGGATTCTCAACTGCATTGGGTTAACAGCTGTAACTTCTTTCTTGTTCATGACATACTCCATACCATAGCGTTGAACATCATAATACTTCATTGAAATGAGCTTTCAAGAAGTTTGTGAGTAAATTTGAGTGTTATTATGAAGTCATATGAAATTAAAGGTGATTTTTGGAAAAGAATTTCATCTGCCAGGGCTATAAATTCATTAACCCAGAGAGAGCTTGCAGAGTTGGCTGGCGTATCTCAGCGTCAAATAGCAGCATATGAAAGCGGAGGAACATGGCCTCGCGAGGCAGTTCTATTGCGGTTAGCTGCTGCCTTAGGTACGTCACCTGAGTGGCTGGCAAGTGGTGAAGGTGACGGAAGAATAAAAGCTAGAGTTTCACCTGCTGATGTAACAAGAAAGATACCAATACTACGGAAAGATGAAATTTTCGAATGGTTAACTTCTGTTGGAAATGAAAAGTTCGCGCCGCGCACTTACCCCATTAGTTTCGAAGTTAGTAATTTAGCATTTGCGTTGGTCAATGACGATGAAGGCATGGCGTCATCAGATGATTTCGGTTACGGATTCCCCAAAGGGTGCATAGTAGTATTTGAACCTATGATCGAAGTAGAAGATCAGGACTTCGTTCTAGCTATGATGGACACCGGGGCTGTTAGTTTCAGGCAGTTTTTTTCAGGCTTTCGAACATCAAAACTTCATCCGCTAGATAATAGGTATCTTGATGAAGAAATAAGCAACAAAGAAATTGAAAGCAAGGAAATTACGCTGATACCTGCAGTGTCTATGGAAAATAGACTGCCAGCAATGAGTCGGATTGAGGTCGCTAATGTAAACCTTCAAGTCTTGCAGAAAGCTGATTACCCATCACCCAACTCGATGCTTGAGGGGAAAGATAAAAAAAATTGAGCATATGATACCTTTTTGTATCATGAACCAATAAAAAGCCCACATTAGTGGGCCCTGCAAGTTAAGCAGTAACCTTATTCAATGCAGCATTAGCCCATGACTCTTCAATTTCAAGCTTGACGATCAGGCTGTCATAAAACGGTTTAACGCTTTTCTTCCACGTATCAAGGCTGACAGATTCGGTAAAATCACAGATTGCATTATGGGCGTCTATAGAAGGTATTCTCTCGAACCCTCGCCCACTGCACCGTTTGCAGTCACCAATAACCGGCACGCCTTGGCGTTTGCTTTCGGCTTCCATCATGGCCTTACCCCTCCCTTTACAATCCCGGCAGGCTGATGACACCACGCATTTCCCTTTGCACTCAGGACAGAGAACGCGCTCAACATCACGTACCTGATAAGCCGTATTTTCAGGCAGAGACTCAGTAAGGCGCTTAATCTCCGTTACCGCGCCCGGCCTTTGCGTGCCAAAGCGTGATTTCATGGTGAATACTTCTGCATCGATGAAGCCTGTGGCATTGCAGCATTTGCACGGCTTCTTGCTTGAAGCGCTCTGGCAGTAATCGAGAAATGCAAAAGTTGCGAGCGTTTGCATTACCTGCCGCTTAATATCCTTGTCGAGCTTGCGTAAGGCGGCCACCTTATCGCAGTTTTGAAGAGCGTAATCAGTTAACAGGGACACGGCGCGTGCGGCGTCGTTCTCACTTATCCCAACCTTTCCCATAAAAGCGCTGTAACCCATCTGAGCCCGTGACATAGCCATACCCATGCTGGCGATATAGTCAGTGCCGGTAAGTGTGTCTGGTGATGTCTGAGGTGCCATTCCGCTGAAGTTCTGCGTTTTCGCGTAATGATATTTCACGGTTGATTCAAGGCTCATCGCTTTTTCCTTCTCGGTTGTGCATCCCAACTCTGGATGTGTGCTGGCTGGATGACTGGGTAAGTTGGCCGGAAATGGGAAAGTAGCCGTCGCCATTTGGCTTTTAGGTATTCGGTCATGCTGCTTCTCTCTGCTTAACCAATGCACGTGTCAAAGCCCTGTATCGCGCTCTAATCGCGTCCAGTTCATCACGGGTGTATCGGTGAGGGTTGTTATCTGATTCAAGCACCTCAACGCGCTGAATGCCGATTTTTGCTATGAGGTTGATTCGGTAGGGTCCGATGTTGCCGGAGTGGTGGGTGTTACAGGATGCGCACTGTGAGTGAACATTGTCCTCACTGAAGCGTAACTGCGAAGCCGCTGCAGTCGTCCGAAAATGCCCTGCGTGGTAGCTGACCGCCGTTGTGCTCCCGCAACTGATACAGACATCACCATCTCTCGCCCGGATGTAATCGTTAAACGCCCGCTGGGTCATTGCTATCCAGTGGCTTAACGGCTTCACATCGGCTTTGCGTTTATTCCATGCGGCGCGCTCAGCTTTCTCGCGCTGTAACTTACGGCGTTCTGATTGCTGTGTGGCTAACTGGATGGCGCGCTTAACGGCTTCACATCGGCTTTGCGTTTATTCCATGCGGCGCGCTCAGCTTTCTCGCGCTGTAACTTACGGCGTTCTGATTGCTGTGTGGCTAACTGGATGGCGCATTTAGGTGAGCAGGTGGTATGAAGACTGTTGCAGGGGATAAACTTTTCAGGACAGATTTTGCATTTTCTCGGCTTCGGCTTTTTTAAGCCTTTAGCCATATGTCAGCTCCTTTTGTTGCTCGTCTTGATGACTGAAATCGCATCCGTCAATTGGCATTAGCCTCCTGCTAAATGAACCGCACAATTTGTAAGTACCTCCGTCAGAATAGATTCCGCTTTCACAATATATCTCCCATGCCGGACCTGATTCTTCTGTAAAGTCACTATTCCTTTCACCAAGAAAGCGAATAAGCCTTACTACCTTCCCAACATTCTTTCCCCAGGGACAAGATATGATAATCGCCAGTCCGCCCGCTTTTAACTCAGCCATTGTCTTCTCCTGATAAAAGGTAATTGGGGTCAAGCATCAGCGTTACCTCGCAGGCGGTGCAGCAATAAACCTGTGAGTCTGCCAGGGCAGTGCCGCAGAACGCGCAGGCAGTAGCAGATTGCTCGCCAGCGCCAGTAGGCTGACTTGATTGGGTTGTGTCGCTCATGGTTCTCCCATTCGATATCGCACTCGCAGGATTCGCAGTTAGCGCCGTAGTGATACTTATCCTCTGAGGTGAGGATGGTGTGGCATCGGCAGCAGCGGTCATTCATAGTTAATCGTCCATTTCTCGGCTTTTGAGTGCTTGATTAACCCCTTCTTACGCAGGGCTTGTAAGCGGCGGTCGATAATGCGGAAGGCCTCACTTTTTATTTCCTGCTCAAGTAATTTGGATTGGTTATGAACATCTCCTGAGTCGATTTTTGCGAAAGTATTGTTTCCCGAGGCGACACTTTCCTGAATAAGCATGTCCAGATAGGTGTAATCAGCCTTTGATGTCATAACCTGCTCCACATTGGGTTTTTATACTGCCTGGTTGGTATTGGCCTTTCCCGATAGGTTGGCAACAACGCAGTGACAATCCACAGGCGCGGGTCGAATGCGAGCGTCTTGGTTGCCTGGATGTTTCGGAGTTTGTATCGGGAGAGGAGTTCGTCAGCGGTGTCCGCGTCGCATGCGTCATGCACGAAGGGTGTGATTTTCAATGTCTCCACCTTTGCTTCTTATGCCGCGATTACCCTGTGCCACCATCAGGACGCCGTTGATGACTATGTGCTTTTTGGCTTCGAAGTCTCTGGCATATTCGCGGACGGTATGCCTGCTTATGCCAAGTATTTCGCCAACCTTTGTCTGATTGCCCCTGGTGGTAACCAGTAGCTCAGGAATGGTTTTTATATGTGCGTTCATGCTGAGCGCTCCTGATACAAAAACAGCCAGCGCTTGAGTTCATGCAAAGCATCAGCCGCTATTTGACCACCGTTATGCTGGGTCAGGCTTACTGCCATAATCCCAATTCCGGTAAAGTGAGTGCCGCGGTCTTTTCGCAGGGTGAAATGGATAACACCACGGTCAAAGGATGGCTCTCTACCCTCTATGCTCAACAAATTCGGTTTACCCTCGTCGTATTCACTGCAAATCTTGAAAAATTGTGTCTGAGTAATCTCTCTACCCTTTAGTGGTGTCATACTGCACTCCCGTAATCAGTGGTTACTATCCCCGGCGCGCCAGTGGTGTACATTGGATTGCGATCGGGATGCTCTGGCCTGACCTCCATAAGCCCGTCGAAACGCTGGTAAACGCAATGCGCCTTTCGGTAGATATGGGAAAGCCATACAGCTTCTTCGATTGCTGCTGATATGTCGGTGAATGGTGTCATTTGCTCTTTCCAAACCTCTGAGCCCATTCGATTTCCAGCCGGGCCTCGTCGCTGAACTTCACGTTTTGCTCAGTGCCAAACCAGTAAATCGCCTCAATAACTTCCACCATCTCGCTTACCCGCATCTTGCTTGTGCGTGAGCCGAACATGACGACGCCGCCGCCGATACCGGGTGCAGTGCGCTGATGTTCGTTTTTTGATTTCGCTACGAGGGCTGTGATGAGGTCTTTCCAGTCTTCCGGTGTGTATTTTTGCCCGTACCAGGTAACCTGCGCGGAGAGGTCATGCAAAAGCGGCCACATACGGCGATTCTGATCTGAGCTTCGCTTGCGTTCCTGGATGACGATTTCGATTGGCTTATCGGGATTGGCTGGTAGTTGCTGAATGGCGCTGATGCAGTTCTGTCGGATGTCGTTGTTACGAAGCAGGTAGCGTTGTGTCTCCATTGCTGTATCTCTCTTCGATAGCTTTCTGGAGCCACGACAAAGCCTCATCAGCGATGCGCTCTTGGCCCGGTGAAAGTTTGGTGTCTTTGAGTGTGTCGATTACTTCGAAGGCCTTGCGGAGTGGGTCGCGGCGGAGCGGGATGACGTTGTTCATAATTACCTCACCACATCAAATCATCGTGAGCCGGCCCCGCATCTTCGAGGCTTAGCAATACGTAGCCGGGCAGGTAAGTGGAAACGTCTGCCACATGTGAAATCACCCTTATGGCGAATCGACCAGTGAAGTTATTTCCGTCCCATTCGCAGAGATTTAAAGTATCTCCTTGCTTATAGTCACGGTCATTTTTGCGGAGTTCAGCCCGTTTGATGCCAGATTCAACCGGTTCGTAATGCTCGGGTAAAATTTTAAGCCCATGCTCTGTCATACTTCCCCCTGCTTGCTTTTCAATGCTGCCTGCCAAATAGCCCATGTAATGTTTAACCTGTCACCATCCGTATATTCATAGCCTCCATAAGTGCGAAGGTTACAGAGAACGGTAGTTGGAGTTCCCATCAGATTTGAATAGCTAACTTCAAACCTCTGCCGCTCCATCTCATCGTTGCTTGCTTCACTGGCGGTTAGTTGGCGCATGAGTCCTCCAAAATAACTTTGGCGAAATTATCCAGCCATGCTTTTGCTGGATGCCTGAATAGCTCCCAATCATTTTTAGCGCTTACATATTCGCTGATTGCTGGGTGTTTGGTGCATAAAAGACCCGCCCCATAACCGTTGCAAAACTCTTTGTAAATGACGTCCAGGGCTTCTTCAGTGTCCAATGGCAATGCCACGAAAAGGTGGTCATCTCGCATGTAATGAGCTTTCATCCTAAAACCCTCCCCCTCTCTTTGGTTTAACCGGCTGCTGGCGTGAGTTCATCATACGGACGCCCCCCGTTGGTATTTACGTGGCGCAGGACTTTCCTGATGATGTTTAGGCCTGCAAATTTTCTCTGCTTCTTGCTGATCGGTTGGCTTGAAATGTCCGTTTCTGAACTCCTGGAATACCGTTCCCAGTTGTCCGAATCGGTTTTTAGTGACGATGATTTCTGCATACTTAGCCGCAGGTGATTCCTCATCGTAAACAGCTTCTCGGTAAAGCATGATGATGCTGTCTGCGTCCTGCTCAATACTTCCTGAATCGCGCAGGTCTGCGTTTGTCGGTCTGCGTTGTCCCTTAGGGCGCTTCTCAACGTCTCGGGAAAGCTGGCTGAGTGACATGACGGGGGTTTTTAAATCCTTTGCCATGCGCTTGAGACTTCCTGAGATGTGAGCAATGGCAAGGTCGTTGCGATCTGCCTTGGGCTTGTCAATCAGACCGAGATAATCAACCAGAATGAGAGACAGTGACGGGTAGGTGCGCTTATGGCGTTCTGCAATGGCGCGGATTTGTTCGACGGTCATTTTGCTGGCATCGACAATCCACACATCAAGCTCCATCAGCGTGCCGAGGCCCATAGTTACTTTGGCCCAGCACTCATCGTCCATTTTTGAAGGGTTTCGCAGTGCTGATACAGGCAGGTTTCCGGCACCGGCAATCTGACGCTCGACGATCTGATTGCTGTCCATTTCCATGCTGAAAATCATCACGCCACGCTTCTTATCGCTTCCAGGGCATGGTTGTTTTGCCACTCCCTCAGCCACGGTAAGCGCGAACTCCGTTTTTCCCATTCCGGGTCGGGCGGCCACAATAACCAGGTCGACGTTGTTAATTCCTCCGGTAATCTGGTCCAGTTCTGGAATTCCTGTCTTGAGCGTATCGGAGTCATCACCCTGCCTAAGTCGCTTCTCCAGAAGGTCGTTATAGCCATCCAGAACATCGCGAATGTGCATCGGCCTGACCTGATCGCTTGGTCGATCAATCTCACTAAGCGATGCCATGAATTCGCTGATGTGGTTCATGGCAATCTCATGATTACCCGAAGTGTTGATTGCGTCCTGACCCTTGGATAGCAGCTCGCTGAACCGGCGCACCATTGAGTATTCACTGACGACGCGAGCATACCCTTTCAGGTTTGCGGCGCTGGGCGTCTGGCGCATGGTCTGCATGATATGACCGAAATTGCCTTCACCCATTGCTTCGGCAACCATCAGACCGTCAATCAGTCCACGTTGCTTAGCTTGGCGCTTAATCTCGCGGAAGGTTTCACGGTAAAGGGTTGTGCTGAATGCTGATTCATCCAGGGTGGCGATCACATCCCCTGCATCCGGCGTATAACCGCCAATCAGAAGACCACCAATCACGCTGGCTTCAATGTCTGTGTTTGTCATAGCGTTCCCTCGCGAACTTTGGTGAGCGTTTTGCGTTGAAGCAAGAAGTCGAATGTCGCGACCCATTCACGGTCGTTATCACCGAAGTGGAACGGACGTGCCTGCTGCATGAAGGCGCTGACGTAAGCACGGAAGCCATCTTCGTTTGGCGTAGCCAGGGAGGTGACGATGGTTTTGAGTTTGCGCTTACGCTCTTCGCTGAGTTCGACTGCATGAGGAAGTCGTTCACCAGCAAGTTCGTTGTAGCTCTGCATGCAGGCTTCGTAGTTGATGTGAACTGGTTTTCGCTTTGCAGGTTTAACACGGTCGGCGCTTACACCCGTAGGGGGTAAGGGGGTGTTTTCTTTTTTCTTTTGAATAGTTTCTTTTGTGTGACTCTGTTTTGGTGACAACCCTGTCACCGTTTTGGTGACACTTTTTGTCACCAATGCAGTGACATTATCACCAGAGTAGTGACACCCTGTCACACACCACTCCGAGACTTCTTTGTTTGGGCCAATCTTGTTACCCTCTCGGATGATGACTTTCATCTCGATAAGCTCATTCTTGGCCTTGTTAACTTTCTGGCGGGGAAGTCTTGTCAGCTCTGCAAGCTGGCTGTCGGCAATGCGGTCCATCTTCTTGCCAAAGCCATATGTTTTACGGCAGATGGCATGTGCTACCTTGCTCTGATTCTTGGTTAAATCAGCACCGATAAGCTCGTCATACAGCGCATTGGCAAGACGGGTAAAACCATCTTCCAGTTGAGCCACGCGACGCTCCATACCCTCAGTAGAAGGGCGATAATCTGATAGGTTACGTACAACATTCATTTGCCCTTCTCCTTCTCCTTGTGCTCTTCCAGTATCTCTCTCAGCTTCTCAGCCAGAATCGGGTTACATGAGCGCAAATATCGGGATCGGGTAATGTTTTTGTGTAAATCCGCCTGGTACACAACGTGTTTCTTTGGCATAATTACTCCTGTGAATTGATCCAGTCATTTCGCATCAGGCCTCGAAGAATTCGCCGTTCTTGGGGCCTTTTTCTTTGGTCAGTATCATCGCCACCTGCCGGGCTAAATGAGCCATCTCGTCATCAACGATTCCCCATTCAAGCACTGCAAGTAACATTGCGAACTTCGGCAGCCAGTCGCGTTTCCAGCGGCTTATCTGTGCCTTATCCACACCAACTGCGGCGGCTGTTTTCTCGGTGCCGAGCAAGGCGATCTTGTTAAGCAACGCGCTTTGAATTTTCAGCGCCTCGTTGCGTTTCTTTGCGTTTTCCATTTCGTAATATTCCTTGGTATTAAGTAGTTACGTGAAATTGCGGTGAGCAAGTCACTTGGGTTTTGCCCCACTGTCAGGCGGGAGCGGTTTCAGAGTTTTAAAGAGCGGTGTTGCTTAAGCTGCTGTGGGTGGGAATAAGTCATCAATTCCCACTGACGCACCGTGTTTGTTGAATACGGCCAACAGTTCACGACACTGAGTTACGTTTAGGCTGCGACGGCCATTTTCATAATGACCAATTGCACCTTTGGTTAAACCAAGCTCGAGAGCTAACTCTCCCTGCGTCAGGCCCAGCTGCTTACGGATGTTGCGTAAGTTATTCATAGGGTCCTCCTTTAAAATCGAAGTATACATTTTGTATCTGAAAGGCGCAAGAAAATATACGTATTGTGTCTCGATAAAAAGACTACGAATTGTATGATCAGGGAATGAATATGAAATGGTACGACCTTGCCAAATCCCGAATGAAGGATTTGGGCATTAACCAGGAAAAGCTAGCGGAACACCTTGGCATAACTAAAGGTGCAGTTAGCCATTGGCTCAATGCAAGAAGAGAGCCGGGAATCGAGGACATCGCAAAGATACTTAGATATCTTGGTATGAAGGAGTTTCTGGTTAACGAAGATGGAACGATTTCTCCTTCACACGGTTCAATGCCTAATGTGAGTTTCAAGGAGCACTACACACCAGGGAGGAAGTATCCGGTGATAAGTAAGGTTCAGGCGGGAGCCTGGGCAGAGGCAACGGAGCCTTATGCATTGAAGGATGTCGATCTTTGGCTGGAGTCTGACGCGCATACTCAGGGTGCATCATTCTGGTTAGAAGTTGAAGGTGATTCAATGACATCTCCAATGGGCTTGAGCATACCAGAAGGCACCTATGTTCTCTTCGACACTGGACGCGAAGCAGCTAATGGAAACTTGGTTATTGCTAAGCTAGTAGATGACAATGAAGCCACGTTTAAGAAGCTGATCATTGATGGTTCTCAGAAGTACCTTAAGGGTCTGAATCCACAATGGCCACTCATCCCTATTGATGGCAACTGTAGAATAATTGGTGTGGCTATTGAGACAAAGTTACGGTTGCTTTAAGGCTCAGTGGACGGAAGAGGCGTTTGGGTAAAGAGTAAACCTTCCAAGATCCAAATTTGTCACCAATTTGGTGACTATGTCCGATAATACATTTAGGATGGACAGTATGTTGGACTTGGGGTTATTATAACCACTGTTCATTTATACAGGTCACTCTTATTGCTTTTGCTTTCGGAGATGACGCTTTACGTCCAAATTTTACATCATAAGGAGGCTCAGATGGCATATCCAACCGTTGCTGTTGCTAACGCCTTCATTAGCAGGGCACAGAACGGAATGATTCCTGACCTGTCCCCAATGAAGTTACAAAAACTGATGTTCTATGCTCAATCATGGCATCTTAAAATTTATGATGAACCGCTCTTCGACGACTTCTTTGCCAAGTGGCAATATGGTCCGGTCATCCCCTCTCTTTATCATGAGATGAAAAGCTATGGGGCTAACTCCATCAACCACCTTATAAGTACTATTGATGGTAATGGATGGAACCCAGAAAATTTAAACATACAGTTCGTGACACCCATGGTTCCTGCAACGGATTTTAGGACTAACCAGCTCATTGATAAGATAATAAGCGTGTATGGTAGCCTGAGAGCTACACAGCTCTCTGCCTTGACTCACATGGATGGAACCGCATGGTCGCAAACTAGCGACACAAGCGCTGTCATTGATAATGATACCCTTAAGCGTTGCATTAAATAATGTCGCAATCCATTGATGACATATCTTTAAACGTTTCTGAAGGTGCTATACCTGAGGACAAGTCTGATGTGGATGCCGCCAGGGCAGGAACTCAAAGCAGACACCCATCCTTAATCAAGGAAGACGTTGAGGACCGGAAAGCTGACCGTGCATTGCGGGACAAGTATGGTGATAAAGCCTACAAGGTAGCGAGAAAGTCACTTTACGGATGGTGCTGGCTGTTGGGTATTTACGCCTGTGTGAAGTTTAGGTTTGACAAAGAACTGTTTTCTGAGAATGTTTTAATAGCTATAACTTCAGCTGTAACTCTTAATGTTTTTGCTGCCTTTCTCGGCGTTATAAGAGGTCTTTTCCCCTCGAATAAACCCTCGAAAGAGAAGGATTAACCCGGCCGCCGCGCCGGGTTTTTTATGCATGTCACTTTCCCGTCCTCACTAACATAGCAGCATCCCGGTAAACACCCTTCCCTATCGTGTTAGTCTCCAGATTCCTGTAGTGCTCCAGCCTTTCGATAATCTCAGCATCACTCACTGATTTACCTTCCGCTCTGATTTCTATCACCACACGGCCTATGGCGTAGACGACCATGTGTAGGCGTTCTTCGTCGATGTTCATTTTCTTATCCGGAAATAACCCCAACCAACACCAATCTATCACTTCAAAACCAACCTCATAAAAAATAAATCACATTATTTTTCATGACATTACGTATACTCACTGAAATTAGTATACATATTGTATTGCACATGGTGAATACGTTTTGTATATTTAACCCATCAGCACGAAGCACAGCAACAAACGACAGGATGTCGGCGCTCTTTAACATTGATGGGAATGTTCCTCTCTTACAGGAGGAAACCAAAGTGCAGTTGGCTTTGGGGTGTGTAGCTCAGCAGGTAGAGCGGATTCGTAGGCCCAGCCATGGAATCGCGTCGCCGGTTCAATCCCGGCCACACCACCCAAGCCAATTACCGGAGGTACTTATGACAGTAGTCATCACTTATCTGGCAAAGGATAACGCCAAGGCGCGCTACAGAGCACGCAGAGCAGCTAAGCGTGAGCAAATGGAATCAGACGCACGCCTGGCACGCAAAATCGCCGTAGCGAGCACCGGATGCAGCCTGACAGTATCCCGCGCAATCAACTCCCCTTCTATGCGTAGTAAGCATGAGAGTGGGTCAGCTTGTTTGCCAGAGGTTGCGAAATACGCAGCAGGGTATCGGAAATCTAAAGACATTGTGACAGCGAGGTGAGAGATGGC
Organism: Pantoea sp. SGAir0183; assembly: GCF_043545505.1. Lineage (NCBI taxonomy): Bacteria > Pseudomonadati > Pseudomonadota > Gammaproteobacteria > Enterobacterales > Erwiniaceae > Pantoea > Pantoea sp. SGAir0183. The sequence continues at coordinate 17,246 of NZ_CP028066.1, read as the reverse complement.
ATCAGGATATATGCCAGCATGTTTGCGAAACCTGCCTAAGCAGCGCAAGAAGCCACGCAACCAAGCCATCAAAGAAGGCAAGGTTGAAATCATTAATGAGGCCATATTGATGGTGCGTGACGAGCTTCGCAAAACAAAGTTGGGAGGTTTACCCATTCAGTGGGAACGCGGTTACCTTGCTGCGCTGTCTAAGCTCGAATATTTACGAGACGAGATTAAGTGAACTATCCGGAATTTCCGGATAGTTGGACAGGCTGCCTAACCCGCAGCTTTTTTTACTGGAGCACTCCCATGATATCCACTGAGAACTTTTGGCTAGGCTGGGCAGTCTTTGCGGTTATGGGAGTGTGTGTTTATGCGTTTGTTTAGGGGGTTGTATGAGTGAGTTTAAAGGCACGCCGGGACCGTGGTATCGCGGCGGCGTAGAAAACGGAAAAGTTAGCATAAATGCTGGCAATTATTTTGTGGCTCTTGTTGATGAGTCATTGGCACAGTTAGCAAACGCACGCCTAATCGCCGCAGCACCTGAGCTTCTTGAGGCGCTTCAGGCAGTCCTGTTCGATGTCATGGCAAATCGCGCCGCTATTAACGATGACCGCATTGAAGAGATTCGCGCTGCCATTGCTAAAGCATTGGGCCAGTAACCACTACAGGAGAGAGAGGATGCCTGAATTATCAGTTCAGCAGTGCGCGGCGATTCTGGAATGCATCAGGGAAGACCTGATGATATTCGATGAGTGCTGTGAGGAGTGCTCAGTAGATTTCGAGGAAACACTGGCAACCCTTAAAGCGCTTGCTGGCGAAGAGTGACACCGTAAAGCTGTCTGCTTAGACGGCTTTGAGGTGCTACGCACCAACGCCTTTAGAGGGGCTCAGACAGTAAGAAAGAAGTACCAACCAGGGGCCGCAATGGCCCCTTTCTTTTTCCCTGTTAAATCATCAATTCAACGGAGTTACCCATATGCAATACGCATTAGTGGGAGCCTTCCCTGTGGGTGGCTCCTGTAATAACACATCTCAACTTTCACGCTTAACCGAACAGCTTCGCCGCATTGGACGCTGGTTCGTTGACACCTTAAATCAACCAGGCAGGCCATAACCATGAAAACCAACTTCTTCAGACGCGCTCAGGAGCTTTCCAGGGAGGCTCAGCTATACGGCGACAAGGTTAAGTGGGCTATGGCAATGCAGCTGTTGCGGAGGGCTTTCAAATGAGATTCAACATCAAAGCAAAGCGTGAGATTCAGGAGATTGCAGACAACCTTCCTGATGATGAGCTGGAGCGCATCGGTAAGGAAGTCGATGACAACATGGAACGTCACAAGATTAACCCACTGATTGCTCCCGCCTGCCAGTTCATGACGCGATTTTACGACTACCCCGCCATTGAGATGTTTGATGACGACGACGATCAGCACATTGAGGCTGAGGCGTTCCTGCGCGACATGATGGTGAAGGTGGCCCGGCGTGAGCGGGCTATTGCAATCTGGACCAGTAAACACAGTTTTGATGAGGTGGCGTAATGCAGCCCGGCGTTTATTACGACATCAGCAACGAGGAATATCACGCCGGACCGGGAATCAGCAAATCACAGCTGGATGATATCGCTGTCAGCCCGGCAATATTCCAGTGGCGCAAATCAGCACCTGTTGATGATGAGAAAACCGCGGCACTGGATTTAGGCACGGCCCTGCATTGCCTCCTGCTTGAACCTGATGAATTCAGCAAGCGATTCATGATTGGCCCCGAAGTTAACCGGCGCACCAACGCAGGGAAGCAAAAAGAGCAGGACTTTCTGGAAATGTGTGAACAGCAAGGCATCACACCCATCACGCACGACGACAACCGTAAATTGCGGTTAATGCGTGACAGCGCCTTTGCTCATCCTGTGGCCCGGTGGATGCTTGAAACTGAAGGAAAAGCAGAGGCAAGCATTTACTGGAATGACCGTGACACACAGGTTTTATCCCGCTGTCGTCCTGACAAATTGATCACCGAGTTTAACTGGTGCGTGGACGTAAAAAGCACAGCCGACATCGGCAAGTTTCAAAAGGACTTCTACTCATACCGCTATCACGTTCAGGACGCTTTTTATTCAGATGGATATGAAGCTCAGTTCTGCGAGGTTCCTACCTTCGCGTTTCTGGTAGTCAGCTCATCCATCGACTGCGGACGCTATCCAGTTCAGGTCTTTATTATGGATCAGCAGGCTAAAGATGCTGGCCGTGCCGAATACAAGCGCAACCTAACCACTTATGCAGAATGCCAGGCAAGGAATGAATGGCCGGGCATCGCAACTCTTTCACTCCCGTACTGGGCTAAGGAAATCCGAAATGTCTAACCAGCCACCAATCGCCAGCGCTGACCTGCAGAAGGCCAATACAGGCAAGCAGGTAGCCAATAAAACGCCAGAGCAGACGCTGGTTGGCTTCATGAATCAGCCTGCAATGAAAAGCCAGCTTGCCGCGGCGCTGCCCCGCCACATGACTGCAGATCGCATGATTCGCATTGTCACCACTGAGATTCGCAAAACACCGGCACTGGCAACATGTGACCAGAGCAGCTTTATCGGGGCGGTCGTACAGTGCTCTCAGCTTGGCCTGGAGCCTGGCAGCGCGCTTGGTCATGCGTATCTTCTGCCGTTCGGCAATGGACGTTCAAAATCAGGTCAGTCTAACGTTCAACTGATTATTGGCTATCGCGGCATGATTGACCTCGCCCGCCGGTCCGGTCAAATCGTCAGCCTATCCGCCCGCGTAGTTCGCGCTGATGATGAGTTTAGCTTTGAGTACGGACTTGATGAAAACCTGATTCACCGCCCGGGCGAAAATGAAGACGCCCCTATTACCCATGTTTATGCCGTGGCACGACTCAAAGACGGCGGAACTCAGTTTGAGGTCATGACCGTTAAGCAGGTTGAAAAGGTCAAGGCACAAAGCAAAGCGTCATCAAACGGACCCTGGGTTACGCACTGGGAAGAGATGGCGAAGAAAACCGTCATCCGCCGAATGTTCAAATACCTGCCAGTGAGCATCGAAATGCAGAAGGCCGTCATCCTTGATGAGAAGGCTGAGAGCGACGTCGATCAGGACAACGCCTCAGTGCTCAGTGCTGAATACAGCGTACTGGATGGCTCCAGTGAGGAGTGATGATGCAGAACCCTTACAGTCCAATGAAAGTCGGGAGCGTTACGCTCCCTTTTTTCTGGCAGCGCAAAGCATGGTTGCTACCTGATAACACGCTGACAACCAATCCCATTAAGGCTCAATTAGCAGCCGAGCGGCAGGATAGAAAGCTAAAGCTCCTGGTGGCGGCGCTTAGCTTAACAGTCGCCTAACCGGACACACTCCCATGCAAACACTTCACCGCAGGCAATGCCGCATACCGGCATATCGCCTCAACAGCTTCATGTTCATCGTATTAGCCGATGAGCAGTTAGCCATGGTTACCAACGTCAGGCACCTTGCCAATAAGGTGCTTTGTTACATCAACGATAAGCCAGAGTCATTCGATAACGATGAGCTGGTCGTGGTGTCTGTAGCGGATTCAGGAGAACAAAAATGTCAGTAGCAAAACTTAAAGAGCAGGATGATCTGGTAGCTGATGTTAAGGCAATCCTGACCCTTCTTAAAGAAAGAGAATGGGCTGAGCATTGCACTAAAAGTAGGCCCGGGCGCGAACTTGAATCCCTAATTACAGACATGCACAACGAGATAGCCGAGTTGCAGCAGAAGCTGGATGCGATTTCTGCAAAAGCAATTGAGCTATGCAGTGAAGCGGCTCATGTCTATCAGAAATATAACATCACTCAGATGCCTGACAGAGATTTAGTCGACCATCAGACAATTCAGGAGCTTTCGGATTTAATCCGCTCCGGCACCCAAGGCACTGCGGATAAGGCGGGTTGATATGCGAAAAATGGCAATGTGGTCTGCGATGAGCATATTGGCAGCCGCGAAATTACAGAACCAGTTGGTTTTCGGTATCGCCGGTAATTCATATCCGGTTAATAACAAGCGCGGTTATGCCGCTCAGCAAAAACGTGCAGCGCAGAAGCGGAGGCGCAAATGAGCAATAAACAAGTTCGTGTTGAGGTATGCCATAACATTAACGGCAGCCTGTCGCTGTGCATTTGTGACAATAGCGGCGGATACAGAATATCAGGCGCAAAAATAGGCGGGTGCGAAACGCTGAAGGTTTTCACTGTTGATGCAGATGAATTGATTGAGGCGATACAAAATCACTCTTTCGAGGTCACCAACCATGACAACTAATTCCCCCAATCCAGTTGATGGTGATGTGCAGGCGCTTATTGAGTGGCTAAAGCCGCAGATTTCCGAATTGGAAAATATCTGCGATGAGCTTCCTTTTGGCCTAGATGAAGATGACGAAATGCAGCTTAAGGTTATGCGCTTTGCTCTTGAGCGCCTTAACGCCACCGCACAGCCTGTAAGCGATTGGCAGAAAGAAGCTGAGCGAATGGCGGAACTGCACGGAATGAGCTTTGTTGTATTCCGCAATGGTGACGAACCAAAATGCGCTGATCCGACAAAAGTGCGCATTGAGTTCACTGATAAAGGTTTGGGCTACCCAGCAGCGCCGGGAGGTCAGGATGATTAGTGATGAGGATTTGCGGCTCATTGCTGAAGATGATCATGTTTACTGTGGCGATGCATCAGCAATGGCAAAAGAGCTCTTGGCTTATCGGCAGGCGTTTAGTGAGCCACATGCGTATGAGGTGAAAGGTATACTTTGCCACACGCTTGAAGAGGCAGAAATATACGTCGGCGACCCCGAACCCCTCTTCGCAAAACCAACCATTCCCTCCTGACTCATCCGCGATATACTCCATTCAGGAGGGCATCGCATGTCACACAACATAGCAGCAAGAAGCAAAGAAGAACGCGATAAGGTTAACGTGGATTTAGCCGCGTCTGGCGTTGCGTACAAGGAGCGTATGAATATGCCGGTTATTCCCATGGAAGTGGAGATGCAGCAGCCGGAGGAATACAGGGAATACTTCAGGGAGCGTCTGCAGCATTACAGGAACGCGGCGCTACAGTTTCCGCGTGGTACTGACCCGGTTTATCAGAAGGAGGAAAAGTGATGGCCGAATTTGTTGTATTCAGGAATGACGGAAGCACTGAAGTTTGGCAGGGAGAGGGATATGCGACTACCCATATTCTGCTGACAAATACTGATTCAGGTAAGCAAGAATCTTACACGGCGGGTGAGTTTTTATCGCCCGCTTCCAGTTCCGGGGAAAGGTTCGTGTACCTAATTGCATACTACACCAGACCTGACGATGAGGTAATTCATAAAGCTATCATCAAGCATGAGACCAAACCCGTCGAAATGCGCAAATAGAAACCAAAATAAAGATACCTCGCCACGGCGGGGTTTTTTATTGCCTAAATTCAGGAGTAGCCACTATGTGTTCTGACCCAATTGATGAAGCAGCAGAGCTTGAAGCATTCAACCTGCAACTTGCATTAGCCAACCGATGTAAGCCACACATGCAATTCACAGGCACCTGCCATTACTGCGAAGAGAAGGTATCGACCGGATTCTTCTGCTGCAGCGAATGTAGGGAAGATTACGAGCGCATTGAGCGCGCCAATAAACAAAGGAGAGTGGCATGAAGCTGATTGATCTATTAGTGAAGGAATTGCCGAACCTCGGCGGCTGGCCGGGTGGTTACACTGTAGCCTCTAATGGTATTAATGGCACTGTAATTTTCCATTCTAAAGGCCGAGCGCCATTTATTATGGGTGGATTAAATTTCAGCGGTATAGGATGCGTTTCATACGAGGAATACGAAGCCGCCCTTGCCGCATCAAAGCAGCCTGAATGGGATGTCCAATGGTTGCCGCCGGTTGGGTGTGAGTGTGAGCGAGAGGTTCCACGCGGGTGGTCACGATGCAAGATAAACTATGCTTCAGGCTCGATTATCGTTTATCAGATGCTGGATAGCGGTAAAGAATACGCATCAACTCCAAGCGCTTTCAGGTTCCGTCCAATACGCAAGGAAGCGGAGCGCAAGCGTGAGGAGGCTATTGCTGCAATGAGGAATTTCGCCACGAACTACAATAACACTGCTGTGATTCACGCGATTGAGCAAGTGTACGACTCTATAGCCGCTGGAAAAATCCCCCACGTCACTCTGAAGTAACCCCCACACCATTAACCTTTATCTCGCTCTGCGTGAGGAGTTGTTATGTCTGAAGTAAGCATATTGGATATGTGCTGCGGATCGCGCATGTTCTGGATGGATAAGCAGGATGAGCGCGCTGTTTTTACAGACCGTCGCGCCGAGCAGCATGTTTTGTGTGATGGTCGCACTCTACAGATTAGCCCTGACATCATCGCCGACTTTCGGGCGCTTCCATTTCCTGACAACACTTTCGCCCAGGTTGTGTTTGACCCACCTCATCTTGAAAAGGTTGGCGATAACGCATGGATGAAAAAGAAGTATGGCGCGCTGGATAAATCAACGTGGCCACAAGACATTGCCGCTGGATTCCGAGAGGCGTTTCGAGTCCTTCGCCCGCACGGCACGCTGATTTTCAAATGGAATGAAACTCAGATACCAGTAAGCAAGGTGATAGCTCTCACTGACCAGAAGCCCACTATCTGGCAGCGCACTGGCAAGGGCGATAAAACCCACTGGGTTATCTTTCTCAAGTCAGGAGAGCGACATGGGTAAATACCGGCTTATTTACGCCGATCCGCCATGGTCATACCGCGACAAGGCCAATGATGGCAACCGCGGTGCCTGCCACAAATACCCGGTTATGACGCTGCAGGATATCTGCCGGTTACCCGTGTGGTCACTTGCCGATCCTGACTCATGCCTGCTTGCCATGTGGTGGGTGCCGACTCAGCCGCTGGAGGCGTTAAAGGTTGTCGAGGCGTGGGGTTTCCGGCTCATGACAATGAAGGGATTCACCTGGCACAAGACGAACAAGCTCAAAGGGAACAGTGCAATCGGAATGGGCCACATGACGCGGGCAAACAGCGAGGATTGTCTGTTTGCGGTGAAGGGACGACTGCCGAAACGCATGGATGCATCCATATGCCAGCACATCAGCGCACCACGCATGGAGCACAGCGCTAAGCCTCAGATTATCCGTGACAGCCTGGTGAAGCTCATCGGTGAAGTGCCGCGCATTGAGTTGTTCGCACGCACCGCCGATCAGGGTTGGGATTCGTGGGGCAATGAGCTGGATACCAGCGTCAGATTAGTGGGCGGTGAGTTTTATCCAATAAACAAACGATCAGCAGCGTGAGGCGATCATGACAAAAGATGATGCAATCAAGAAGCTTATTGAGTGCCAGGGGGATTGGGATACTGAAAATGCACACGGCGAGGCTGATGATACGCTGTGTGAATTTCTCATCGCGCTTGGCTATCCAGAAGTAGTGGAGGAGTGGAAGAAAGTATCTAAATGGTATGCGTGAATGAACATCACCATAACCGCCGAACCGGGCGACATTCTCACTCTCGCCCTTCTCATCGCTCTCATTTACGCATTCAAACGCAGCAAGCCACCTGAGGAGTAGATATGGAAAGTTACGCCCTTTCTATGGATGAGGCGTGCGCGTTCCTCGGCATATCCCGGCCTACGTGCCAGCAGTGGATACGCACCGGCCGCCTGATGGCAACGCGCAAGGACCCAAGCAAACCTAAGTCACCCTATCTCTTAACCCGCCAGGCATGTATTGCCGCTCTCAATAATCCAATGCACACTGTCACCGTGAGCGCGGCAGATGCATATGAGGAGAAAACATCATGTCGATCTTCCGCAGAGGTTCCGTCTGGTACGGGAGTTACACGACGCCAGGCGGGAAGCGCATTAAAGAATCTCTTGGCACAGAGGACCGAAAGCAGGCACAGGAGTTGCACGATCGGAGAAAGGCTGAACTCTGGCGAATAGAACGACTCGGGGATTTCCCGGACGTAACGTTTGAAGAGGCATGCCTGCGCTGGCTGGAAGAAAAGGCGCACAAGAAATCTCTTGATGCTGACAAGGGCCGGATTGGATTCTGGCTCATGCATTTTGAAGGGGTTTTGCTGAAGGATATCACTGAGGCAAAGATTTACGCCGCAGTCAGCAGGATGACCAACAGGAAGGCTAAGGAACGGTTTGATCAGCGCGCCATATCCATGGCTAAGAAAGGAATCGATGCCGGCACATATAAGCCTGAAGCCGTATCAACATCGACGAAGGCTAAGCACCTGGCATTAATGAAAGCGCTTATGCGGGCCGCTGAGCGTGAATGGAAATGGATCGAGAAGTCACCGGTCATTAAGGTGCCTCAGGAAAGAAACAAGCGGGTGCGGTGGCTCGAACCCGCTGAAGCACAGCGTCTGATAAACGAATGCCCGGAACCACTCAAGTCTACCGTAGAGTTTGCTTTGGCAACAGGATTGCGACGTTCCAATATCGTTGACCTGAAATGGCAACAGATTGACCTGCAGCGCAAAGTGGCGTGGATTTACCCGGAGGACAGCAAATCAGGCAGGGCTATTGGCGTAGCGCTGAATGATATGGCTGAGTCGGTACTGAGAAGGCAAATCGGCCGGCACAACGTATGGGTGTTTGTTCACACCGAATCGGTGAAGCGAAATGACGGGACCTCTACGGCAAGTGTCAGGAAGATGCGTGTCGACTCAAATACCGCGTGGCGCGCCGCACTGAAAAGGGCAGGCATTGAGGATTTCCGCTTTCATGACCTGAGGCACACCTGGGCGAGTTGGTTAATTCAGGCCGGAGTGCCGCTGTCGGCATTGCAGGAAATGGGCGGCTGGGAAAGCATCGAAATGGTACAGCGTTATGCTCACCTGGCACCTAACCACTTAACGGAACATGCGAGGCAAATTGACGCGATTTTTGGCAGTCGTGTCCCAAATCTGTCCCACATTGAAAAACTGGCTTGATGAGAAAGGAGGTAACTCATTGAAAGATAGTGGCGCGCCCTACAGGATTCGAACCTGTGACCTACGGCTTAGAAGTTCCTAGAATCCCTATTTAACACAGTTACTTACCGCATTATGCCGCGCTCACACGTCCCATGATGCGAAAAGACAGCAAAGGTTTAAAAAGGCCTTAAACCCTTGCTTGTCTCAAATCTGTCCCACTCAAACCGGCATCCAGTCAGCCTCATACACCGACAGGATTTCATGCGTCACCACGCCGAGCATAACCACACCTTCAAGTGACTCACCGTCAATCGTCTCTCCCTCTTCGGTGACAATTCCCGTTCTGAAGTACTTCCCAATCATCGGATAGCCATCAACCTGCCAGGCGACTTTGTTACCCGGAACCGGAGTGATGGAACTGTCTACCAGCGCGAACCCTCTCGGCGTTTCAATGCGGATGGTCGACGATGGCCGGTGAATCATCAGCCTGTTCAAATCTATGCGGCTCTCAACGAAGTCTGCCGCCGGTGAAGGAAAACCCATATCAGTACTCCCCGTAGTGGTAGAAACGCTGCCAGAGCTTGTTCTCGCCCTCTTCCGGCGACTGATCGCGAAACGTCATCACGTTCTGCGCTATCCACTCGTTGGCCTGCTTATGGCTCATCTCCCAGTTTCGCTTTGCAAGCTCCGCAACGAAGTCAGACGTGGATACCGTTACGCCGGACTTAGCGCTGCGCCGCATAGCCTCATGAAAAGAAACCTTGATGTCGCCGTTACGTGGCATAGCGATAGCTCCGATAAATACTGTATGCATAAACAGTATTATCGATCGGTGATATCGATCAAGTGAATTTACAGAAATCATCTCACCATATATTGATAACTTCGGGGATAGTTAAGCAGTGGAAATATTACCTATATTTTTATGATCAATTTATCTTAATTACGCACTATGCCTTTGCTATAGTGAATCCATTAGTAGCACCTGATTACACTGGAGATTTACATGGAAAAAGAGCTCAGGACAGCCGTTCTGCTCTACGGTTTTTTACGCACCGCAGATATAACCCATAAATCACTGATTGATAACGTTGTGAAACCAAATAATGCAGATGTTTTTTATTTTGGTCCGGACTCAACAGACAGCCCTACGAGCATTCACAAAGGCATATTGGATGGAACCGGCTTTCTGAAAATTAACCCTAAAAATGACGCACTCGAAACATCGGGCGGGATTGAGGAAAAGTTAAAATCCTATTACGGTAATTTACTGAAGCGTTATCAGCTTCATACAAAAACGTTTAACGACTTCAATGCCGAATCTTCATTTATTGACCGTAATCAGTGGCTTTTCAGCCTTAATCCAGCCCGTTTTTTCAGTATGTTCTATAACATGCAGAAGGTCGTAGAGCTGATGCAGGGTTACGAAAATGAAATGGGCTTCAGGTATGACCGCGTCGTGATAACCAGGCCAGATCTGACATTTTACGCCGCTATGGACTTGAGGAAAATCAGGGATGGGATGGTTTACATACCATCAGGAGAAGGATTCTGCCCTCATACCGGCAACAGAAATTATGGACTTTCTCAGGCACAAGCTTACCGGAACGTACAAAAAGGCACGATGGTGCCTACTGGCGTGGGCTTTAACGATCAGGTACTGGTGTTCGCGCGGGAAAGTGCGAGCCACATGGCTGATATTTATACCAGCCTTAAAGGGTATGTTACTGACAAGGTACCATTAACGCCAGAGACTTTGCTTTACTACCACCTGTGCAGGATTAATAGCCTGAAGGTTAAATACATCGATGACTGGCCCTATGAAATAGTCAGAACCGGAGATGCACCGATTGTGAACGTGATTGATTTGATGATTCTTGACGTCATTGATCGCTATCACCCTTTCGTGAAAGAAAGAGTAAAAAAGCATCCTGTTAAATATTTCTTCAAATTTGGCAGAATGAAATACCGGGCGATCAAGAGAAGGTATTTTAATTAACCGCCTTCCATGGCGATATTTTTAATTGCCTACTGGCGTTTCAAAACCACAGTCAGAGCAGTACCATACCTGAAAGGGTATTCCATCTACTGTCTCTGTCTTTTGTTCCATTACTGCCCCACAGATGGGGCAGTATTTTGGGAGAGGTGAAGATGACTGCCGCGATGAATCATTATTATCAACCATATCAAACCCCATACTTCGTTTTAAGCGCAGCCACAGCGGCGACGAAAGCAGACTTAAGACTTGTGTACTGAGTCTGTAGAGCTGCCTGTTTCGACGCCTGAGTGGCACCATCTGTCAGTGCGGCAGTGTTGTAAGCAGTGGCTAGTGACGCCACTCCATCCTGATAACTGACACTCAATGCAGAGAGTTCATTCTGATATAACTGAGAGTTGGTTTGCGTTCCTGATATCAACCTGAAGGAAGAATCCTGATAAAACTTACCGTCGCCCTGATTATAGTAATCGCCTAGGCTGTATTTAACATCATCTCCAATATTTAGCTCAACATAACCGCTTATTGAACTTCCATTGGGCTGCGTGAAACCGAAAACCGTAACAAGCCTGCCTTGTTCAGACAGTATAACGCCTATCACCCGCATTTTTATTCCTTATTATTATCAGAATGAATAACCTGTTGTGTATATGGAAGACCCTGAAATAGTTGAAGAAGATGTGATTGAGTAATATATCCTTTGAGTTTCTGCGATAATCAAATTACTGAATGAAATAAGGAGACCTGAGTTGTTTGCACCTGCTCCGTGGCTTCCGATTGAAACAGAGCGACTGGACACACTGAAGCTGTTATTTGACGCCACAGTTGTACCATTGATTATTCCATACCCTTCCATTTTCTTGGCGTTTTTGGGGATAAATCCTGAAATATCCAGCGCTGTAAGGGTCGGGACCTGAGTGGTAGACGAAAAAAACTGCAGGTCTGCTGTAGCAATGTCCCGCCCCATCTGATCGCCAACAGCCAGAACGCCAGAATATGTTCGCCACACACTGACAAGTGCGCTGGCGGTATATCCTGCAGGCATGTTTGCGCCACTATAGACATTTGTCGCTGCTGCTGACGTAGCATTAACTGCCAGCAACGCTGTAGCTTGCGTCGTGGGATTGTAAATCAAATATATTCCCACAAACCCAGGTGTAGGCACTGTGCCCGTGTCCATTCCACCGGCACCCGTAGTGCCAACGTTAATTGTGGCACTTACCCCGGAAACTCGGTACTGCTGACCGCCCTGAGATGTAGCCACAATGACTTCATCTGCAGTAAGAGTTGCAGTGGCAGATGCAGTGGTTATTGCCATGCGCAGATTGCGGGCGTCACCGGTTATGCCGGTGACAGCAGAATGAACAAAGCCGGTTGAGGCGGCCTGCGTGTTGCTAATGTTAGCTGCCGCTGTAGGCACGGTTGGGACGCCACCAGTAGACTCCATCAGCATCCATGATGACGCACTTGATGACCACATAACACGGCAAAGGCTGCCCGCCCCGATCTCTCCGGATGTCAGCGTCGCGCCAAACTGGTTCAGCACAGGAAATGCACCGAGACCGCTTAGATTGATTGTCGCCGCACCGGTATTTGCGTTTGTGGCGCGGAAGATTAATTCCATTCCATACGTTAACGTTGAAATACCGGGGTTCACACTGAGAACGTATGTGTTTGCTGTGCCACTGTCGGTTGCGATACGAAGGGTGTTTTTCTGAATGCCATCAACGATACCGGTCGAAGGTATAAATGGAGCATTAGCGTAAATCGAAATATTGGAGGCTGTTACAGTGGTTGCGCCCTGCGCTACAGTGACCACATACAGACCTGTAAATCCTGTATCTGGCGTTGGTGTGACCTGCGTTCCTGTGGTGGCAGCCACGCCCGCTTTTAAAGACAGTATACATACACCTGATCGCACGGTGTTCTGCGCTGTGCCGGAGTTATTTGGCCCACTCCACGCTACGGACGGGTTGCTGGCGTTGTAGTAAGGAAGAACTGTCGCCCCACTGTCAGTATCGTTATACGTTGCCTGGATAAGGTAGTTGATGCTGTAACCTGATGTGCCGGGAGCTGTGAGCGTAAACGCCGTCGAGTCCATCACAATACCCTGCTTCAGGACAGAGTGAGTCGTATCGGCAGCAAGAGACGAGTATGCGGTACCATCAACGTTCTGCAGGCTGTAAATCTCACCTGCGGATACATTGACTATCATGGATGCGGGGCTGGAGGGCGTGCAGGACAGCCCTCTGACGTATGTGGACGACCCCATGATAGCTGACGCCAGCTTTGCCAGGCCTATCATGGTGTATTTGTTTGTATTGAGCAGGTCTGTTTCAAGCGGGATTGCACCCGCATACACAATTTGGCGATCCATGGATGTTCTCGATAAAAACCCTGCATTCAGGGTTTGTTGATGAAAGGGGTTATTACTGCGCTGTATATGGAAGAATTCTCACCCAGATGACGGTGCCTTCCATTTTTACTGAAGCTATGGCCGCGTATATCTGGTCGTCTGTCAGGCTTGCCAGATTGGCTGCTGGAACGTACTCACCTCTGGATGCAATGCTGTAACCCGACGGGGTGCTTCTGTATCCAGCCACGTATGGAACACCCACCCCGACAGGCCTGTAGGCTGTAACAAATGCCTGATAGGGCATAAGCATTGATCCATATCCGCCCGCTACGCCATATCCTATAGTCGGCCCACCATATGCCCCGGTGTCCTGTGGCCTGGTTGGCTCAAATATGACCGGAGTGGCACCCGTCAGATCTTCAAGAACCTGAATGATGGCCTTCCTTGTCCCCCTCTCCCTGAAAAGATTTACCTTAATCAGATTAAGAAAATCACTGTCAGACTGCCCCGCCCCGCGCTTAATTCTGTCACCAAAAAAATCGTAGGCAACAAGGTCCAACCACCCGCCGGTTGCTGTTAATATCCGGCTTTGCAAGGCTGCATAGAGATAGAGTGAGTAAACCCAGGAAAGGCCTTGCGCCATTCCACTTACTAATGCGTCGAGAACTGGGTTTGAGTCGTTGAACCACCTAGCAGGCAAAAGCGTCTTTAATCGCCTGATAAAATCAGGCTGATCACCTGTAGCCATGATTCCCCCTTAACTAACAACCACTGTGCCAGCGCGAATAACCTGTTTTACGGTTGCAGCAAGGTCAGAGGATGATCCGTTGATGGTTATGTTTGTCACGTTAGTGACATATGTGCTTGCGTCATAGGCGACAGCAGAAAGTTTTGTCAGAGGCAAAGACTGCCCCAGCGTCAGCGTAGCTATGTAATTAGTAATCGCTGTATTCACCAAGGCAACAATATCGCTGTGCGTAACCGATGGGTCGGTTGTGATTGTCATTGCGATATTCGCAGTGACAACCGTGGGGCCAAAAACGTTAAAGGTAATCGTTGCACCACGCACAGCATCAATCGCCGTGTAGACTGAAGACAAAAATGCGCTGGGTGGTGCACCACTACCATCATCAACAACCGCGTAAAAATATCCGTACTGCGTTGTGCCGGCATAGTTCTGGTTTTCCACTACCTTGTATGAAACGCCCTGCTGAACACTAGCGATCGCGTATTCAATTGCCGACAACGTGGCTTTGGAAAGTGAGGCAATCCACAGACGGAAACGGGCGCGGGCTGCGTCGTCAGACTCAGCATCTGCACCGTTGGCGAAAGCGTTGGCATTGTTTACCGTATCGATTCCGGGGATGGATCCGACTACAGTGGTCACAGTACCCGCCGACGCGTTACCTGCCGCACCAGCCGTAACGGCCTGTACCGGAACAATCACCGACGCCACTCCAGCAGACACAACATAACCACCCTGGGTGGCGCTATAATTCGCGTTTCCGGTATCAAGAATGACGTTATATGTCTGCGTTCCGTCATTTGTTGCGACTTGAGAGCCAATAGAAATCAAGGCGGCATTGGTGGCCGTAAATCTTGCAAAGGTGACGGGCCCCATTGCATAGGTTGCCGGTTCTCGGGTAAAGCCAAAATCCGCAAACCATGTGTCCAGATCGCTGCCTGAACACGTAGCCGCCCGCGTGATAACCAGAAGATTCACTATAAGCTGCTGCAGCCAGAGAATGACGCCGCTGTTTGACTCCACAATCGCCCTTAGCAGGCTGCCAATCGTCAGGTCAACCAGAAGTGCAGATTTAGCCTGGATAGCCGTCACCTGGTCAGTGACCAGAGTTGTAAATGACTTGATATTGAGATTCACGGCTACCTCGTAATGTCGAAATTGAGAAACTCTGCCGTTCCGCTGACGGCGTCCGTGTATTTGACGTAGACATCCACGCCGTTATCAATCAGGTTCAGGGCTACTGTTGGTTCTGGTGATCGGGCTACGCAGTCCTCAAGCTTCATCTGCCCCAGGATAAGCGCCTTCCACTCGTTGATGTTGACGTTTTCGCCTACTTTTTTACCCAGGCCAGCACCGTACTCGGGGTGAAAGACCAGTTCGCCTGGGTTGGTTATCAGGCGGCGTAAAATCTTTTGCTTGCGGCGCTCTGTGCCTGTCACAGACAAAAGGTCACCGCTCGGCGATACGGAAAGGTCCGTGCCGACATAGTGAAAAAGGTCGTACATGCTATCGCCTTATGGGAGTTGCTGATTTGGCAGGTTAGTGTTGCTGCCCTGACCGTTTTCGTGGTGGGTGTGACCGTTGTATGTGGTTCGGATAGCCTGAACGTTACCGTGCGCACCATTCAGATCGCTGATATTTCCGATCACGATCAGGTTTTGGTCAATCAGGACGTCGCCGTCAGTAAAATGATGCTGTGGTGCGGTGTAAGTCAGTTTTAGGCTTGATGAGACAAGAACTTCCCCGGTGTTGAGAAATTTGAGCAACGAGCCGGACTGGTGAACTATCCAGAATTCACCCGATGGTGGGCCCGGGCAGCGGTCAACATTGTTGTAAAACTGATTACCGGCCATCTGAACGCCAATCTGACCTGAGTCGAAGTCAATCTGTACTTCGGCATCAATCATCGGCCCAGCCGCCAGCCCCCATCCATTGCCAGCCCACGGAGTTCCGAGCGGTATCCATCCGGTTTCTTCACCGGTTGGCTGCAGCGCTACCTTAATTGCATATTCGACCGGGTCGTAAGCGGTGATTACGCCCTGCCGGGTGCCAGAGAAGCCACCTGCAGCCATCTGGGAGCGCATGGCTATCTGATTCAACATGTGCATCATTGCGTGCTGATCTCCAGTGCAGGTGAATGGTTTTTGCCTGATATACGCATGCTGTAGCCTTCATCCCAGCTTATGCGCCGGGTGATGGAGTCACACCAGTAAAGCTGATCGAACATCGACTGAGTGCCTTCAATGCGAACAAGCGTGCGCGGCACCAGAACGTTGTCACCAAATGTCGAACAACTGAACTTGAGCTCATGCAGGACGATATCGCGGTAAACCTTTTCTGCCATGGCCTGAGCCTGTTCCGGTGACAAGCCATTGCGGATGATGCGGTAAACCTGCGTTTTCGGCGTGGACGCGCCGGGATTGGTACGCTTGGCCGTCTTAGGGTAGTAAGCGATGAACTGCTTATTCTTCCTTTTGGCGCTCCAGCTCATCACCTCAACCGTGACGCCTTTGGAAATGGTCAGGGCGCGGGAGAATCGCAGGTCTTCTGACACATTGGCCTGCGGATAACGCGTGACCGTGCCAGGCGGCATATAGCGGATGACGTAATTATCTGCTTTGCCCTGGTCGGCTTCAGGGTGAAAATAAAGCGTGTCAGCCTCAATCCACACATTGAACCCTTCCAAAGCGGCCAGTGTCGTCAGCAGGTCCCATTCCGTCTGTTCGCCGGTCAGGTGGGCGGAGTCAATCTGGTAAAACTCACCAAATCGCTGAGTGGTTGCTGTCACTTCTGCTTTCAGCCCCTGCCGCTGGGCGAGAATGGTTGCGATCTGGCTTGAGGTATAGTTTTTGAAGCTTTCGCCGGCTGTTTTGGCATCAATAAACAGGGCAGTAAAGTCCCTGCCGTTGCAGGTAATGATGAAGCGCGCCGGGTCAAAGTCCCATGTGTCGATATTACCGCGGATGAGCATCTTCGAATCCACGCCGGCCGCCGTGGTGATGTCAGCCCACAGTTCAACGGTAATCGTGGTCTGCGTGCCCCACCATGCCAGTTGCATTGACTGAGGGAGCGCCGAAACTGCCAGTTCCAGGTCAAAGGTGCTGGCCCCGCGAAACCCGTTACTGGTGACCTCGAAGGATTTGAAGTCGACCAGCGTTTTATTCAGGTAGCAGCGTCCAGAGACGTACCTTGAGCCCGGCGTTAAAATCGGGTTGTTTACGTCCAT
>NZ_CP028058.1:0-68904 GCF_043545505.1 Pantoea sp. SGAir0183 | reverse complement strand
TATTTTTTTCCGCTTAAAATAGCATTCTCTGCAATGATACAAAAAAGTATCATTGCAGGGTAAATAAAAAAGTTGAAATTGCTACTTCTTAGGCTTACTTCCGTCGGGATTTTTCTTCTCCCCTGAAGTGCAGATCATATCCTGTCCCGCCTGGCGCATCGTCTGCATGATTGCAGCAGCTTCTGCAAACTCATTCATGCACTGACACGCTTTAACCACTTGTTCACCCGGTTCAGCAGGACACTGATTGCTGGTATCGCATTCGTGGTAATAGTAGTTGTACTGGACGTTTGCCCCGGTTCGGGTTTTATCAGTCGTACCGCTTACCGTCATGTCAGGCGTCTCTTTAACTTTCCGGGTTTTGCAAACATTCGTACAGTCTCCAACAGTCGGCATCTTCGGCCAGAAAAGTTCTCCTGCGCCGTAAGAAACGTTGCCATTTGAGAACATTTTGTCTTTGTAATCACCAGGCGTGACTGTTTTGTCGATATAAGCTTTACGCTCTATCACGTTGTCGAAGTTGTATGCAGTCTTTTTGTTGCAGCGGTAGGTTCTTTTTTTAGTGAACCAAGGGCGTTGAACCACGATGGAGCAGAAGTTGCCTGTCAGCGTCTGAGTTGGTTTAATGGCGGTGAGTCCTGTATTGATCCCACCGCTGAATGTAGTGACACCATCTACATTTTCATCAACAAGATGACAGCTATCATCCTGCTCGTAGACGGCACATGTATTAACTGTGCGTTCCTGCCCTTCTCTGCACGTCAAGTCAGCCTTTATTCGCACAAGTGCATAGCCTTCACCTTCTCCCGAAACCTCCACGCGAATTTTAAACTGCACCGGACCGGCCTTGTTGAAATGCTGCCTGAAATCGAGATTGGGATTAAGGTTCCAGCTTGTGTTAAGTTCACATTTACCCGGAACTGCTCCGGCATCATTCCAGGTGCCGTAAGGGCCGTTCCAGACGACTTTGTCGTCCTTCCAGACCTGCATCCAGTCATCAAACTGTGCGTTTACAAGCGTTGCGCTGGCAATACGTGAGGGGTCTTTTAAAATGAAGTTGGACTTTACCTCAAAATATTTGCAACTCCCGCTCCAGTAGTTGTCTCCCTGCTTACCTAAAACCAACTGGAGGCAGTCGTTGCCGCAGGACTGTACAGAGCCTTCACCACCATCAAATTGAATGATATCGGTAAGCTTAGGCTCATCGAGTGGAATGATGCGATTCACCTCACAGCTTTTCAGATCATAAGATTCATCCGGGTTAAAGCTCCCGCCCACAATAGCCTGATAAGCCTTGCTTGATTGCTTTTGTGAATTAGCATCATTGCTCATTTGGTTAGCATTCGAATTGTATTTCAGGGCTGTCTGGCCGCTGCTGCTGTTAAAGAAGCCATTGCTGTCGTTCATTGCGCATGCACCACCATCCCCGCCGGTAAATGTGGCCGTCACACCGTCCACGCTAACAGCGCTGACGGCAAAGAACGGATTTACCTTAGCCAGTGCCTGCGTTGCACCGCCACCAAGATCGCTCAGTACCTGACCCATGTTGCGCCAGGCTAAACTGCTGCCGCACTGGTTGTTAATGCAGTAACATCCGCCCAAGTCAGTCATGGCAACCCGTTGCCTTCCAAGCTGGTAGGTTTTACTGTCAGCAATCCAGCCCCATGAGGTACAGGTAGTGGTTTCGTTGGGATTTGAGCAGGTCATGAATCCGTTACTACATACAGCAGAAACGTCATAATTAGGGGAATATACGGTATCGAGTTTTCCATCCATGTTTGCATCCTGCATGATGTTCAGAATGCGTAAATCGCCGTTCCCCATTGGTTGACCGATGATCTTGAGAAACTCAGAAGAACCTTTGCACATAACCTGCCCGTTAAACTCACGTTTACCGTCAAGTGTTTTCATTTTTGTTTCCCCGACCACAGGACGTATCTGGCTGGTGTTAAGCGAAGATGCTGAGTTGGTCTGACCTTTCACGGTATTACTGAGTGATGAGGCGATATCTGAGCTTTTATTGATATCGGCCTCATTGACTGCAACTTTTTGCGCATGCGCAACAAAAAGGGGGAGCGCAAGCGCCCCCACGATGACATTACGCAGCAGGAAATTCATGCATTTCCCCTTTGGCCGCGTTCAGTTGCTTCCGAATATGGTCTGGAATTTCAATGCCGGAAAGCCGTGACAGAGCTTCTACTGGCTCCATTCCGGCATTCACGAGGTTGTTGTAGGCAGCAACGTCTTTACCGTCTGATGTATTGACCCAATAACGCCACGGATCAACGCAGAGCCTAGCCACACCCATACCAAGAGGACTATCAATAAACATTTCACCGTAGCGCGGCCTGACGTTTTTTACGCTGTTAATCAGTTTTAAAGGAAAACCGCCTGTGATACCTGGAAGTGCCTGCAAGCCAGCGGCCTCGGTATACATTTTGGATTCAAGGTAGTAGCGCCATTGGGCGTTAGCCTTCGCAACATCGCCAAGTCCGGGTAACGTTGCGAGGTCAAGGGCAGACTGGAGAACTATACCGAAAGCGCCACGGTATTTACGTGCGCGGCGGTAGCCTTCTTCAACCATGCTGGCAAAACCGTCCATTGAAATGTTGCCCACCTGCTTGACCATAGAGGCGATTTCTTCAAACAAAATAATACTTGGCCGTGAACGATCTGAAAGATACAAATCCTGTGTAATGCTGTTCATTAACTGCATCACCATTGGAAAGAACAATTGCTTTACGCTACGCAGTTTTTCGATGTCGGCGCAGACAAACTCATCGTCTTTGATATTAAACTGCGAAGGGCCGACCATGAATTTTTCAAAGGCACCCCCTGAACCAAAATTGTGCAGAAGATATGCCAGGTTACGTGCTTTCAAATCTATTTCAGGGAAATCTGTTTCATCGTCCTTCTGATAGCTGCGAGATTTAAGAAATTCAATGATGAAGTCTGTGCCCCGTAACTGATCACCCTTCTTGTGCGCCATGACACATGCCTGATTGATCAGGTTGGCCTCAATTTCATCAATTGCCTTACCTGTGTATGAGTAGGCACATGAACCAAAGACGATTTGCGCCATAGAAATGTTCTGTGCGAAGTCCTCTTCATCCAGTGCAATGAAATCCAGCGGATTCATGCAGATTGGCTTTACAACTCCAAAGTCGATGAAGCGCCCCTTACGCATGTGCGTCAGCTTTTTGTAGCTTTCACCGAGATCAGCTATACGGACTTTTGCACCCGTTGAGGCGTAGCTGTCTACCAAGTCATTCAGCGTAAAGGATTTCCCCCCCCTGTTTCCGCTACAACGTAGAAATTATGAGCATTGGCTCGCTTATCAAACATGTTAAGAGTGACAATCTGCCCTTTGCGCCCCTGATAAACCTGAACTGGATCGCCACCACCTCTGAAGTCACTTTGCACAGGCAGAAAGCGTGTAATGTTTTCGAAATCAAGATAGTAGTAACGGTCGATGTTTATTAAGTTCTGGTCGATGTGGTAGAGGCCAAAAGGTAGGCCATGTATGAACATGGTCTGTGCCAGCTTGGTCTCTTTCATCAGTGTGAAGTCTTTGGCATCCCATAGTTTAATTGCCTGCGCGGTTGCGCTGCGTACTTCAGCAGGAGTATCACCGAAAACCATCAACTGAGGGATCATGTACGCAAAGTTACCGCCGTTTGCCATAATTGACTGCATGCGGGAAAATTCATTGATACGCGCGTTAAGAGCGTGAGCCAATCCTGCCCCCACCTTTTGGAACATTGTTTGCGTGGCTTTGCTGCCAATCTCATTTTTTAAATCGTCGTATACGATAGTCAGCGTGTATAAATGCGGGTATTTGATTTGGTTCATGTCATCCATAACCCCCATGAACCCACCGAGCAGTTCATTGGTACGTAATGGATCATTTTTTTTCTGCGGCACTTCATTTGGATAGAGGCAGTTAACGTAGCGCTTGCCGAACCGCGAGGGATATGTAGTGAAGTCATCCAGGGGGCGATGTTTCTCGACTGCGCCGTTGTTGTCGTCCCTGACCGCAGCATTATTCGACCGGAACTGTTCACGCAGATAACGATGCGGGGTGTACTCAGGGTGTGAGACTTCGCCGTTGAAGAACTGAGCCAGCCATGCGAGTAAGTCATTTGCTTCCCAGCGGCGCGGTGCAAAGCCTGCCATTGAAAGCCCCTGTTCTACACTTACAAGAGTGTCTTCCGGGATACGCTGCTCATTTTTTAACGTCAGAAACAGACGATAATTTCGGATTGGAATGTTGGCCATCTTACTGACGCCTTTAGTTCCTTCCTTAAGATACTTCTCCATCTGCTCTATGGTCATGCAGTTGATCGGGTCGCTTTGGTCTCTGAGACTCTTGTACTCCTCAATCACCGGCGTAAGGTTGTCATCAGGAAACAGTATCCACTGCATGACTGTCCCTTTAGGGAACGATGTTCGAATGATGCCGTGCAGAGTATCGAGTTTATCCGGCCCGATAAATGGCGGTGGCACCAGTTCCCAGATCCAACCTATCGTGTTATCGAAATTCAAAAAGGCGTGAGAAACGACTTCTTCATCGCTTTCATCGCTTTTCATCATTTTTGAGTAGCTCAGGTACGGCAGGTAATTTGTGAGTACATCGCGCTCAGAAAGCTTTAACACATCGGACTTTGACACTACATCTTTTAAAAATACGTGGCGGTCAAGGAGGTTTTTAACAGTATCGAGCATGATTGGCTCCGGGCTACTTTGAAAGGATTTAACTGATAAGAGCAGCCCTGACGAATCAGGGCTAAATTAAGTGTCGATCTGAAGAGAATGTGTCTTTTAGCCTTATCTCATGCCGCCACTAAAAAAGTTTGGTGATTGAACATCCTGATTTAGCTGGTATTGACTAAGTACAAATTTCGGACCTTCCAGCATCGAGTAAACGTAGCGCGGCATGTAAGCAATAGTTGAATCGAGGCCGGGGCTGTAGGACATGATCAGTGTGCGAACGACCGTAGGTTTTTTTACTACCGGCGTCTGCGGGTCTTCAATCAGCTTGGCCGTTTGCTTATAAACACGGTCACGATAAGTTTCATAGGAACGACTTGCTGCTTTCTCTGCCTGCACGGATTCGCTCGCCGCAGAATTAGCGGCAGATCCCTTTGGGTCGTCTTTGACGCCGTCCTTAGTAATCTCATGGCCGTAATTAGCGCCTGTTACAGCCTCATCGTAAGCCGCCTCAGATGAGATACATTTGCCATATCCATCTTCAAGCTTGCAGGCAAAATCATTGTGATAGGGCAGAATGGAACAGCCAGACAAAAGCAATGCAGATAAAAGCGTGACAAGCGCGAAATGCGTAGTTTTCATGATTTAATCCTCACTTCTTTAATTTCAAGTTCAGCGGTTTCCTGAATGAACAGAGTCACGTCTTTACCCGCGCCCGTCTCCATCGTTGGGGCAGTCTGTTCAACGAGTTTCAGGAGGTATTTACTCACTTCAGTAAGGCCGCTACCTACGCCAGTTGCTGCGCCACTCTTTGCCAGTTCATCGGTCTTGAAAGTGTTCACGGAACCTAATGGTGAGACGTTCTGAGTCGCGCCTTGTGTGCTGACAAAATTACCGAACCCCTCGATCGATTTGGCGAATACGGCAGAAGCTAAAAGAGTACCGGCGCGTGAAACCACGCGAGCCGACATATCGCGTTTACCGTCTTTGTCAGAAACAAAGCCTTTAATTGGCCCTTCAACCACATATTTTTTTCCAGAACCCACGTCATTAGTGATGCAGTTCATAGACACAGGAAGCGTTATCACGCGCTCAGCGCTGAGGTTTCCGTTTACGTTGGCTACGGCAAAGCAACCTGCAAGGTTCATTTTGATGTAGTTAGGAAGCTGTGCCGGTGTCTGAACTCGAAACATAACTGTCTGAGGATTTTCAGAACCAAACTCCCCCGTCAGGGCATTAACGCCGACGAGCAGGCGGGCTTTCATAAATCCAACCGGCAACTGGATCTTTCCCTTTTTTGCTGAATCATCCTTCTCAGCCACAGGTGTTGAGGCAATACTGTCGTCCTGCGAGATTTCGCCTACCCACTGCGGCTGTACCTGGTCTTGCTGCTGCTGAGTCTGTTGAGACTGCTGCCCGGAGTCGCTAAAGCTTGCAGGGGGAGGGTATGCAGCCGCGCCAGGATAACCGCCTGATGTGTTATCGCTAGCGGTCTGACCGTTATCGTTAGCACTTCCTTTTGCTGCTTCACCGCTCGCGGCTGTAACCTGGTCACTGCCGGTGCCAGTTCCGGTAGCAGGGGATGAATTGGCAGGGGGATACAGACCCAATTTTCCATCAACAATAGCTTGCTGCAATGCATCCTGAACTAACTTATGCGTCTCTTCTTTGGAATCTTTAATGTCTTTTTTGAGATTGTTTACAATATCCTTCGAAACAATATCTGTTTGCGGGGTGGTTTCAACGTGAGTAGTCTCTGGGACTAATTTATTCTTGTCGTCCTGGCCCGTAACGTAATAAATACCCAGCAAAATAAGACCGCCAGCAGTAATAATGCCGTATTTGCGGATATTGTTACGAACGTTAGATGGCTGTTTATAAAACCATGCCCTTAACTTACTTGCGATTGTCGGTTTTTCTTCAAACATTACATGGACTCCCTGTGAATGATAACGAGAGAGGATTGCTGGCCGGTGCTTAATGAAAGATTTTCCGAAGTGATGGCAAATATATTTTCGCCATACTTTGAATTAAGAAAGAACGTTTCTTTTAGCTGCACATTATTTAATGCACGTACCGTATATTGAGTACCGCGCAAGCCAGTACCACCAACTGAAACTTCACGTTCTTCACGTAACTCTACAGGCAACAAGCGGCCGCGTTCATCAGTGACATTACGCAGCCAGGCACCCTTGAGAGGACGAACTTCAAAACTGTCTGGCAAACCGCCTTCGCCACCATCAGTGATCATCTTCTGAGTCAGCATCAGTGCGGCTTCTTCAAGTGATAAAGCCCCAAACATTGCCTGATTATCTTTGATTTTGCCTTTGGTGTTAGAACCTAAAAGCAGCTTGTGAGGAGGGCCAAACTCAGGGGTGACTACAAGCTCATAAGTGCTGTCACCGCACGTAAGAAAGAGTTCTACAGGCTCAGACAAATAACGGTTTTGCCCGTTGGGAAGCACCAGATATTTGAGTTTTACATAAAAACCGCGACGATTACTTGCAACGTCTGCAACGACAGGTTTTTCTTTACTGAAAACAGGTTTAACCGCCTCTCCACTTTCACAGACAACACGGTTAACGTCGCTGTTAGAAAGTGTCACTTGCGTGGATATTTCAGGTAGAACACGCTGGGTATTATCTGCATATGTTTTTGCCTGTGTTGCGAAAGAGCAGACAGCAGCAGCCAGCAGGCTTAACGCCATAATTTTATTCATGGGAATCAACCTTAATTAATATCGAGAATCCAGAAGCGGCCATCTGCAATCGTGTAATCAACATACATTTTTACTGGTTTATCAGGCTCGAAAGAGTCACCAATAATCTTTTTAACGTTTGCAGTAAACGAAACGCGGTGAATATTTGGCGCGGACGTTTTATAACTGAGGTTTTCAGGGTTATCGGTCATTACACGGGGTATTTCCGTCATCAATTCGCGAAGTTCAGAAACGCTGTTAAATGACTTAAAATATTCAACGCGCTTTTCAAGTTTTTCCCGCATTCCTTCACTTCGGTCTGGAAAAACCATGCCGAGTAATTCAGCGAACTTAGCGTCAATAGTGCCGCGCGAAACTGTACCGTAGTTTCCAACGATGAGGCGGAGCATCCCTGTAACATAAGATGCGTTTGCGCTTGCGCCAGTAAGCATCATATCGGCGGATGTAGCGCCATAGGGTGCAATCACGATAGTTTGCTTTTTTTCAAGTCCATCGATTTTGTAGTAGTTCACGCCGCAGATTAAAGCGATGAGAAGAATCAGCGTACTGTTACGCTTATCGGAAGCCGTTTTTTTCTGGTCATCATTCATTGCTTCGCCTGGCTTCGCGGCTAATGC
The DNA here is from genome assembly GCF_043545505.1 of Pantoea sp. SGAir0183. Taxonomy (NCBI): domain Bacteria; kingdom Pseudomonadati; phylum Pseudomonadota; class Gammaproteobacteria; order Enterobacterales; family Erwiniaceae; genus Pantoea; species Pantoea sp. SGAir0183. The sequence goes on along the minus strand of NZ_CP028058.1, from coordinate 60,858 downwards.
AGGTTTCGATCCTGGCTTAAATACTTTCATTGCTATTCCTCAAAATGCTTGGCTGAAGAATTTGGATATCCGTGTAACTTGACCAGGCCATAATCAATAAGCGTATGACGGAAGAATCCTCTGCCCTGCTTGCGTTTGATTTTTATTGCCAGAATGGAAGCCGGAAACGTTACCAACCAGCTAATCCCGCCAAGCTGCATGCTCACCAGATAAGCAGCGATCAGCAGCATCCATTCATCCCGGTCAAACCAGAATATCTGGATAGGAAGGTGCGCATATTTGATAAACCGGCCTGTATCGAATCCGTATTCCATTCTGTTTTTCCTGTTAGTTGATCAAAGCACCGAGCGAAGTTGTCAGTTCGTCGAGCTTAATCAGGCAAGAACCACCAATTGCATACGGCAGCGCACGGACCCAGCCCTCGTTCATCTTCGTTGCCGCAGTTGCAATTAACCAGCCGCCACCGACAAAGCCGATTGGGCCTTTGGCGACCTTATTAATCGCAATGTCATAGATGTTGTAGCCGAAGCTACCAGCGGCAGGAGTTGTGAATGCATGTGCTGCATCGCCTACAGCCAGAACAGCCAGCCCTACAGCAGCCAGGGTAATAACTTTTGTGACTTTACTGGTTTTCACCAGCTTTAAAGCATTGGCTGCCATTACAGGTGTTTCTGTAGCAGATACGTTAACTGCACCCGCAGCGGCCAGATGTGAACGGTGAAAAAGATTCGCGGTTGTGGCTTTCAGCTTTTTGAACATAGTGACTCCGGTTTATTTTGCAGCTTTGGTTGAAGTTGCTGAGGTCGTTTTCAGCTTCATGATGTTTTCGAGGATCTTGTCTTTGGCAAAGCCGACAACCTTCACAGGGGTATCGGTTTCTGCGCCAAACAGGAACGAAGGGGTGCCATTAACGCCGAGCTTGGAAATGATTTCCTGGTGCTCTTTGATAACGCGGTCTGCCTGTTCACAGGTCTTCAGAGACTTGTAATTGGCAACCTGCAATGCAGTTGCTTGTTCAAGTGATTCATGTGGAAGGGCATCAGAGAAGGCATACTTAACAGCCTCATCTTTGTTATCGGAGCAAATGATGTGTTCGATTTTTGCTCTTGCCAGTGGGTGCCCCGGATTAACCATAAAAATGAGCTTGCGATGCAGCGCTCCATCAGGGTCGGTCTGCTTCAGCCAGTTATCATATGCATGGCAGTAAGGACAGTCGGGGTCTGTAAATTCGTAGTAGGCCGGTGCATTAGCTGGCCCAACAGAAATTGCTGAAGAGAAATCGATGGTTTTGATTGTTTTGCCGATAAGCTGGTTTTTGCTCTTTTCGGTCAGGTTTTCACCGTTCTTATTGTACATTTCGCCAAAAATTAAAACGCCTTCGTGATCAGGAGTTTCCGGCGCGAAGTACATGATATTGCCGCCAGTTTGAAGCTGGAAAACTCCGGGCAGCGGAGATTGAGAGAAATCAGTAACGTTCAACTGGGAAAAAGATGCCTTTAACTCAGCTTGAGCAGCATCAAGATCCTTTTGCGCTACTGATTTCTGTTGCGCATGCGCAGCGTCTTCAGGCTTGTTTGCCTGTGCGTCCTGTTGCGCATGCGCAACAGAGACAGCCAGACCGAGGGAAACAGCGGCTGCGATAAAATGTTTTTTGCCGATCATTTATTCTTGCTCTCCAGTCTTAAAAAAATTGATTCCGCAGATTCAACCGTTGTTACCGGCTTATTCACTACGGGTTTCGAAACGGTTTTTTTCCGCACAACGCTTCGCTTTACGGATGTACTACGAATACTCGGCTTGGCGTTCAGGCTTGGAGGGATGGCGTAATAACCAAAATTATTCGAATTGAATAATTTGTCAGCTTCACCAGTGGGGACCATGTAGAACTCACCGCCCCCCTTCTGAATGATGCTTTCAGTAGGTGCGCCATATGCAACTGACTGAGAAGCAAGAATGCTTAGCAGAACAGCAGAGATACGTTTGACTCTCACCTTTTGATTTCTCCTTTATGATACAAATAAGTATCATTAAGGGGGATTATAATTAATTTTTGATTTGGTTCAATGGAATGAAAGTGATTAAATTGAAAATAATACAAAAAAGTATCAGCAGTGAAGTTATGTTGTTGATATGAAAGGGTTATTTAATTTTGCTTGATTGTAATTTGGAGGGGCTTAATTTGGCTGGAAAGTTGGGAGTTGCACCCCGTGGGACTCACAGGGTGCGAGGGATTAGTCTTTATGATTCTCTATGTATCTGGCGAGCGCAGTATAGATAACGCGATTTCCCTTTTGGTTATCCGTTTCTGCAAGTTCCTGAATGTGCTTAGCGGTATCTTTGCGCACCCAAAAACCAACAGTGGGTGCATCGCTTGGGCTGGCAAAATAGCGGGGAGGCAGTTTTCCATCCAAACGTTCTTTAATAAACCATTCAGCAGCATCGGATACTAACTGAGTTTTCATCTCACCTTCTGAAAAATCAAGAAGTTGTTGGATTCGGTCTGTAATTTCTGGCTCGACCTTTAGCTTAAAAAAATGCAAGTCATTGTTCGAAGACATTTCATGTTTCCTGTTTATAGTTGTGTTGTGATCTTGATGGCTGCGTGCCTCCTCATTCAGCAATGCCTATACCTCCTTAGTGAAAGCTTTATCCTTAAACGACATATGCAGGTTGTTTTGATACGCGTAATTCACAAGCGCAGTAAAAATGATTTCCGTTGGTGTTACATTATTGTTATCGGCCAGAAACGCAGCTTTCTCTTGCACTTCTGGCTCTATGAATACATTATACGAATAAGTATCATCAGGCGCAGGTTTCTCGCATGAGATTTTTCTGGATTTGCGATTTACGAATTTGCTGACAATTTCATTTTGGAGTTGGTAAAGGGTTTGCTCACGGGATAAGGCTACCAGACGCAGGTTATAAGCGATGGTCTTGTTAAACCGCTTCAACGCAGTTTTTTTCATCGTTTTCACGCCAGTGTTAACCTCGATCATAGCTCACCTCTGTTTGATCCAATCACGATCCAAAAATTACGGGTTTTTACTCCGGGCGCTACCGTTATTGCCTGTAATATAGTATGATTTTTCTCAAATTGTTAGAAGGGGAAAGGATCATGTATAACTGGCCGTTGAGTACAGCCGTTTCTCTAGCTAATGAGAACTTTTTGGACAGTGTGCAGATAGTGTTTGAGCATAACGCAATCAGCCAACCTTACTCTATACGTTTCAAAACTAAATGCGGTGATCGTGCTCGCCTGGTAACGACACACACCTCATCAGCAAAACGTAAAGTTCGTGGCTTTAGCAATACCTCATCTGCGCGGAACTACCTGGAAAAGAACTTTCCACAGTATGAGCAAATCCTGAAGGATACGGTTATCGAAGAATTGAACTAAGAAAAGACAAAGCCCGCATCATCTGGCAATGAAGCGGGCCTTTAAATTGGGCGGTAGTGTCGGACACACCCCGCTGTAATACCTAGCAACCTTCAATGTTGTTCTTGTTTGGCGACGAGGCGCAACAATGAGGGCTTGGGATTATTATAGCAAAATTTTAGGGTAAAAAAAGACCTGACACTGCCAATTTATCCCCTTATTGGGCTTTTTGGCATGGCTTCTACTCTAAAATTAGCCTTACATGATACTGAAAAGTATCATGAAACCTCTCCTGATGCTTTTTTCGAACATCTTGGCGGCTTACGTCCGGCTGCATATTGTCGGTGGTTTTGGTACAGAAATGACGATCCTGATGGCCGTCATCTCTACATACCATGCGGCCAAACCCGCCGTCAGCGCATGTCTGTTTCCAGCCTTCAAGAGTTTAGAGACAGGGTGCCGGGACAGATAAATCAGTATTACACCCCAAATGTATTCTTTGACTGGCGCAAGAAAGCTTTATTGGCTGGATTCTGTGCAAACTACGTAGAGATCGATACGACCTTAGATCGAGGTTTGCGTCCAGATGAGTGCGAGCGGGTAAGGAATGAAGTCTTTGAACAGTTAAGAAAATCAGCTCTACCCCTTCCATCCTCTGTGGTTGAAAGTGGCTCAGGGGGACTTCACCTGTACTGGACGTATGAAATGCTAGATGCATACCCAGCCAGGCAAGCGCTCTGGACTAAGGTTTCACATGCCTTAACTTCTGCTTTTACAGGAGGTGAGTTATGGAAAGTCGATTATGCTGCTTCTCACGACATTACGCGCTTCTTGAGAGTACCCGGCTCTGTTCATGCGGAAACCGTTTGTGACGTTCGGGCTTTCAGACTTAATGAACAAGATCTGCCTTTTGATGAACTAGCTGCACAACTTAACGTTGCGCCAGTTGAACAAAGGGTCAGCTTTGGTTCAGCAGTGAATGAACCAGTAATTCAAGACTCCCGCCAAACCGCGTCATCAGGCTATCACAGCATCAGTGCATGGTGGCTACGCATCTACTGGCACCTCTATAACCATTTACGCAATGTTGGCAGGCTTAAGCAAGGAAACAGAGACAGTGTGGCGTTCATAATGTTTGTTGCCCTACGCCGCACAGTTTCACTAAATAAAGCCTGGGCGCGTATCAAAGAGATCAACTCAAGTCACATTGGTCTTGATGAGCGCGAACTTCAAAGCTATCTAAGCACAGCCTCAAGAACACTCTACCGATACAAAAAGGAAACTCTTGTTGAATACCTGAAAGCTGCAAACATACCGGTTCCAGACTTCCTACAGGGTGAAACTGTGAACTGGAAAGTGAGCAAGGGACTTGATGCTGAAGAGATACGTTTAAGGCAGTCGAAGGCTGGCATTAGCAGCGCCATGAAGCGGCGCGAGAGTACGTTGGAGTTAATAAAGTCTGCTATTCAAAGTGGAGCCAAAAAAGGGCACGAGATAGCGTCTTTAGCAGGTATTTCGTTGCGAACTGTACAGCGTTACGTAAGCAGTAACATTGCGTCATTCGCTAGTCTTGTATATCCGCCCCCCCGTGGGGATGATGTAACTTAATTAGTTTCTTTGGTTAACGGTCTAACCTTTGATGATCTCTTGACTGCTGAGTTCGTCTGGGTGCTGGCCCGGTCAATGCGTCTGGGTGCTGCCCGGTCAATGCGTCTGGGTGCTGCCCGGTCAATGCGTCTGGGTGCTGGCCCGGTCAATGCGTCTGGGTGCTGGCCCGGTCAATGCGTCTGGGTGCTGGCCCGGTCAATGCGTCTGGGTGCTGGCCCGGTCAATGCGTCTGGGTGCTGGCCCGGTCAATGCGTCTGGGTGCTGGCCCGGTCAATGCGTCTGGGTGCTGGCCCGGTCAATGCGTCTGGGTGCTGGCCCGGTCAATGCGTCTGGGTGCTGGCCCGGTCAATGCGTCTGGGTGCTGGCCCGGTCAATGCGTCTGGGTGCTGGCCCGGTCAATGCGTCTGGGTGCTGGCGCAATTTATCGCAGCGAGTGCGGTTAAAATTGCGCATGCGCAACAGTTTAAGATGAATGGAAACTAACGGGATACCTTTTTGACGGTTGCTATTAACTCACCGCCTGTGAGTTGATACTTCTTCCCATCAATCAGCATGATCAGAATCCTTATGACTTCTGCATTAGAGGTTTTGGGGGGCAAGTCGTACATTTCCTTAAATCTTGTAAGTGCTGATATGTCATCACCATGCAAAATCGTGTTTAATCTAGCGCCGCCAGCATTAATCAGCTTCTCCATCGATTTTTTATACAATTCAGCCTGGCTCTTGGGCGCTGTTTTACCTTTAGGTCTACCGACCTTTTTAGATGAAGTAATCAAAATCATTCCCCGCTATGATACTTTTTAGTATCATAAGGCAATGTGAGGCATATTGGTATCATTTGATTAAAAAGTTCATCTATTTTCAGCAGGTCCGTTTAGTTGGTATGCAGGTATCGCTGAGTGAAATTTGAACTTTTAACTTCATTTAGGACAACACGTATGGAAATATTGCAAAACAAATACTTCTTAAGTCACTGTATTCTTTAGACCATTATGGATTCTTCAGCGAATCGTTCATGGTATAATTTCACCCGATGTTGCGCATGCGCAACTCGCTACTTGGACATTGGTCACAAAATGTTTTTAACATGATACTTAAACGTTGCATGTAATACACTTATCTGTCATATTAGCTGCATGCCAAGAATGGCACGGGATATTGAATCCATAGCCGGAGATTAGACAAGAATGGTTAAGCATTTAAGTACCAAACCCGCTTCAAAGCTTGCAACCCTTACTCAAGCGCAAGCTAAACAACTCAAGACTCTGCATCCAATTATTAGCAACTCCAATGGTAAAGGTGGCGTAGGTAAAACAACCTATACCGCTCATCAAGCTTGGTATGCTTCCGAGTTACTTGGGCTTAAGGTGCTCGTAGTAGACCTCGATCCTGATATGCACATTACTAAAGTTTTCTTTGGTGAACACTTTGAACTGAATGAATATGCATCTTCAACAATGTTGTTCAGTGACGACGAAATCACTAAGCCGATCATTCAACATCCAGATAATGAAAATCTCTATTTTCTACCGGCTGACTACGAATTAGAGCATATCGGTAAAGGTTTGGATGTGGAGGCCACAATTGCTCTTTATCCATACTTCCAGTTGCAGGCACTACGCCAAAATTACGATATCGTGATTATTGACTGCCCACCTGGTAAGGGAGATTACCGAAACGCGGGTATGCTCGCATCTGACTTAACTGTCCTCATTACTGAAATGAGTGGCGTTTCTTTCAGTGCAGTTAACTCAGCGATTTCTACTATTGATCAACTGGTTCGTGACTTAAACAGTCAAAACCCTGATTTTCAATTCAAGTTCCCAGGATATTTGATTATTCCAAATAAATACAAAGCATCACGTCAAAAGCATCGAAATGCACTTGATGAGTTGAGAGATTCTCCACTTAACGTGGGTATACCTCTGGGTGACTTTGAACCGATTGAAGATACCCTTAACAATCGCCGTCCTGTTTGGGATGTCAAAACTGGCAATGGCCGCACAGCAGCCAAAGCATTTATTGAAGTGATCAATACCATTCTGAAAGCTGCAATCAAGGAGGCTAAATAATGTCTGTTAAAAAAATTACTGTCCCAGCCTCTTTAAAAGCCTCATCACTGTCTAGCTTATCGAAAACAGCGATGACCCGTGGTGCTAACATTGCGGCAGAAGTGCTGTTCGTTGATCCAGAAGAATGTTATACCGTGATAAACCCACGGAAAAAATTCAATCAAGACCTGATTGATTCTTATGCCGAAGAATTTTTAGACCCCGCGCAGGGCCAGCGTGAGCCTTGCCATGTCTATCCGAAAGATGACAAAGGCTATCGGATGCACCACGGCGCAACACGCCGCCTTGCAGCGCTCAAAGCTAAAGAGCGTAAGCCTGATTTTAAATTAAAAGTCATTATTGATAGCGAACTCCTCAATCGTAGTGATGCTGCTAATTATTTTGAGCAAGGCGCTAACAACATTAAGCGCGATAATATGTCTGTATTCGATCAGGCAGATTGGATTGCTGAGAGTATGGAGTTAGCCAAAGCTGAAGGTGTTAAACTGACACTGACAGAGGTCGCAGAAAAACTCGCAATGAGCAAATCGAAGGTTTCGCGCATTTATGCATTACGCAATGCGGCCCCAGAGATTCGTGAAATCTATGACACTCGTACTCAAGACCCAGAAACTTTAACTAACCTGGTTAAAATTCGCGAAACTAACCCGGATCTTTTCACGACTCTTGTAAATGAGACTGAGCTTGATCGTGCGACTGTTCGCGAGGCTGCAAAAAGCGGCACTTTACCAAAACCAGAATATCCTATGATTGCTGGTAATGGCCAACCGCTTATAAAAACGCAAGATGATTCCCAAACCTTAAGTGCTCAGACAACTACCTCTGACAGTAATGGATATGATTGGAGTAATTTTGTTGCGCATGCGCAACAAAGTCCACTTGACGATCTACAGTTAAGCACTGGCAATAACGTAACCATTTATCAGTGTAAAGTTGAAGGCGGTTATATGGCGGCTGCATCAACTGATTTTCCGTCTCACAAGCAATTGAAGTTAGAAGATAACCATTTCTCAATATCTGGTGATGCTCAAGCTGCACTTAATCAGGCATATCTCAGCCTTTATCACTGGTCTGAAAATTTAGAGAAAGACACGAACCTGAATGAAGAACAACTCAGCGATATAGTGCTTTTAGGTGGGTTCTTGCGCATGCGCTTAGCCGCTGTGCCGGGAACAACTCCACCGGCTCCTAAGAGAGAGCCTAAACCTAAAGCTAAAGCTAAAGCGTCATGCATTCAGGGCACTTGGGAAGGACAGGAGTGTGTACTGGTATCTGACCTCAGCGTTCTTAGCTCAGAAGAATTGGCAGCGATTGGATCAAGCGACATGGTCTATATCGACGGATTAAAAGGTGGTCGTAAACTTATTCATCCCGAAGAATTTACGCTTAAGGGCGTTAAATTCAAGATTGAGGACTAAACCATGTTCGCAATCTTACTTAAAGACCGGGGTTTCCCGGTCCATTTATATCTTCAACACATGATGAAGGAAGTAAATCTTAGTCGCACGGATGCAGGGAAGCGGCTTAGTCAGTTTGCCTACGAGGCAGGTCTTCGTGATACTGCGAGCACACCCCTCAATAACACAATGACCGATTGGGTGAGGAATCTCAAAACGCCGCAATGGGCTGTAGTCAGTTGTATGCAACTGCTCGAAATTTCCGGGCGAGTTCCGAAGACTCAACAAGAGTGGGCATTCTGGGCCTTTAGCCGAATCGATAATAAAATTGCTACGGATAGACATATTCCACGAAATTGGCCGGTGGAAACAGCTAACTACTGGTTGGAGTGTGCTGAACGTTACAGCTACTGGTACAACAGACGAAGTGAAATCAAACAATGCCTTGGTGCTTGTGAAAGTCCGTTGCTTGCAGCAAAACTTATGTATCACATTTTTGGCGAGATTGATGAAGTTTGTAGCTACCCTGAACTTTTCTTCAGCCTGGCACACGGTAAATTAGCAAACGAGCAGGTTGCATCTTCGGTTCGAAATGATGTAGCTCTTAATATGCTTCAAGTTGAGCATGTGTGCCTGAATGACCATGAAGCTAAAAAGATGGACGAGAGTATAAAAGCTGAACTTAATATTCTTTCCGGTATGAACTTAATCAATATTGACCACGATAAAATGATAAGGGGGCAAAAATTCAATTTGCTCTCTCTTTTGAGGGAACCTGCTTAATTATTCCTTCGACAAGTTCGCGAAGAAAGTTGTTTGCGACTTTCCTCGCGAAATTAGCGCGTTTTATATCTGAATCAACATGATTATGGAACGCAAAAAAGAATTTTTCACTATAAAGATAAGCTATTTTCAGTCGATAACGCTCATGGATGAATGAAAGCTGAAGTCGTACCCAATCATGATCGTCAATATGTATCATGACGGGAAGAGTAATATACTTAAGAACATCCTTCTCTTTTGGATTCAGCTTTTTCATCGAGTATCCTTGTGAAAACGACCGTTGCTATATGATTATAGTATGGTTATGTAAAAATTAAACGGGAATAATTATGTGGCAGGAAGTTCTGTGCGCAGAGTTAAGTGTTGGAGCGCACAAAAAACAATTCAATCTGGGGCAGTTAGCAAATGAGCTAATTAACGTATTACCGATATCTCCTGTTGCATTCAAGCGACTTCTACTGTCGCAATACGATGCACGTAAAGAGATCAGCGAAGCAGATTTGCATGATATGATCTGCTTCATAAGCGACAAGTTAGGTCATGCTGAGCTTGAAAAACATTTGCTCGATGAAAGTGGAGACGCGCACCTAATTGATTCTGATGACGAATGGCTCTTTACCGACTCTGCTATAGAGCTTTGCAGCGAAGATAGCCTATTTCTCGACGTTTATGTAAATCGTCATAAAGTTGCTGACTTGAGTGAGACCGGGAACTTAGAAAAACACTTTTCATTGAAAGCCCTGCAAGAAAACGCAGGTATATTCATTACTCATTATTCATACAAACATTACACATTAATTTTCGAAACTAACTTGTCATCAAATAAGCTTAAAATTGATGTGGTCAGGTCTTAGAAGCGCCGTAAGGCGCTTAAAAGTCCACTCTTATAGATTCCAGAATCCTTACCGGATTTCTGCCACCACTAATGTTAGCCACTTTTTCAGAACAGTCGCGAATTGTTTGTGCAAGGCGAGTAAAATGAGTAGGGTTTTTCCCCGCCATTTCGCAGCATTTACTTTTAGCTAATTGAGGGTGAGTTAAAATTATTTCAATCAGTTTTTTATTGGCGGGTGAATCTGCCGACTTTGCTGGAAGAATAGTTAGCAAGCTTTCAATGTATGACTCTGTTGTAAATCCAAAGTAATATAAGACTTCAGTGGCATTATTTAATAACGATCCAACTCGTTCGGCTGATAATTCAATCCGGCAATTTATATTGCTTTCTTTTATCCAGTTCATATAAGTAATATGATTATCAATATCACTGAGCCGTAAAATTGATAACTTTTTATCTATGTCAATTATGTACACATCATTCTCGTCAATGAAATAAATTTGCTTATTTATATCATATTGAACGTCGAAATTGTAACAGCTTGCCAAAATGGTGCGGTGTTCGATTGATTGGCTATCAGCCACCTCCTGATAACAGCGAAATTTTCGCCGCGCCCCGCCTTACGGCGGGGCGAACTAAAGAAAGTGTGCCCGAGGGGGCGGCGGTGCGTAGGTGCCCGGTGCAGCCACGGGTGAAATTCCGCTTCCTCATCGCGGTGTTCGCTCCTCGCTGCGCTGCGCTGCGGTGCGCCTCAACGCGATTTGCGGCGAGCGTAACCGGCGCGGAGACGGTGATCATCACAGGCCCGCGCGGCGGCGGGCGCATTTCAACGGCAGGTGCCCGAGGGGGCGGCGGTGCGTAGGTGCCCGGTGCGGCCACGGGTGAAATTCCGCTTCCTCATCGCGGTGTTCGCTCCTCGCTGCGCTGCGGTGCGCCTCAACGCGATTTGCGGCGAGCGTAACCGGCGCGGAGACGGTGATCATCACAGGCCCGCGCGGCGGCGGGCGCATTTTAAGGGCAGGTGCCCGAGGGGGCGGCGGTGCGTAGGTGCCCGGTGCGGCCACGGGTGAAATTCCGCTTCCTCATCGCGGTGTTCGCTCCTCGCTGCGCTGCGGTGCGCCTCAACGCGATTTGCGGCGAGCGTAACCGGCGCGGAGACGGTGATCATCACAGGCCCGCGCGGCGGCGGGCGCATTTTAACGGCAGGTGCCCGAGAGGGCGGCGGTGCGTAGGTGCCCGGTGCGGCCACGGGTGAAATTCCGCTTCCTCATCGCGGTGTTCGCTCCTCGCTGCGCTGCGGTGCGCCTCAACGCGATTTGCGGCGAGCGTAACCGGCGCGGAGATGGTGATCATCACAGGCCCGCGCGGCGGCGGGCGCATTTTAACGGCAGGTGCCCGAGGGGGCGGCGGTGCGTAGGTGCCCGGTGCGGCCACGGGTGTAATTCCGCTTCCTCATCGCGGTGTTCGCTCCTCGCTGCGCTGCGGTGCGCCTCAACGCGATTTGCGGCGAGCGTAACCGGCGCGGAGACGGTGATCATTACAGGCCCGCGCGGCGGCGGGCGCATTTTAACGGCAGGTGCCCGAGAGGGCGGCGGTGCGTAGGTGCCCGGTGCGGCCACGGGTGTAATTCCGCTTCCTCATCGCGGTGTTCGCTCCTCGCTGCGCTGCGGTGCGCCTCAACGCGATTTGCGGCGAGCGTACTCATCAAGCAAGTAATTTAATAAGCACTTACATTTAACAGTGGAGAAATAATAAAACTGGTCTAGCAGAAAAGGAGGTTTTAATAAACATATAATTAAATATATTCGCTTTTATTTTTATATTACCTATGATAAGGTAATATAAATTAAAGCGGAGGTGTAATATGTTTGCTGTGATGAAAGGCCACACTGTAGAAATCTCGTTTAATAATCTTAGGTATAGTGTAAGACTTAATACTGTTAAGGATGCTCTTACATATCTTGAAGTCATCAACAAACTGGCGAAAAGAGGGGAGTATGCATCTCTCCCGGCCAACTTTGCCGATGAGCTTTTCTCGCACCTCAATAAGATTGGCCGCATCGGGCCTAAGCGGAATGTAAGCCACAATGTTCTACATGAAAAGGCGCGTTTAGTCAGTTCCCTTGCTAAATCTAGGGGGGCGCTGTCTCATGCGTAGAAAAGTAAAAATTACTTGTCTCAATCGCTTAGGCATAAAGCTAGGGACAATGACCATAACTACTGATGATGCTGTTGTTGATCCGAAAGATATCTTTGAGAAAAACAGGAAAGCAATCAAAGAACTTTATCCCGCAACTGTAAAGGTGAAGATGTACAAAAAGAAATAAATAATTTTATCGCATGATGTGCATTTAAAATTGTTGAGTTATTACCTTTTTACAGGTAATATAATCATGAAAGAAAATTAATCATACATACTCGGGCATTGTGCCCTTAACCGGAGATAAAAAGTATGTCTAACCCAAAATCACCTGTCGTTAATCCAAACACGCCTCCTCTTGAAAGTCTACTTGCAGATTTTAATGCAAGATTGTATTTCTACCCGGAAAACATGACGGGTTATTTCGCCTTGCGAAACTCAACCGATTTTCAGTGCGCTAAAATTTATGCCGAAGTAACTGGGGGCCAGAGGGTCGAGGTTGCAGCAATTGGCTGTAACATCCGTGCCCAGGAAGCTTTACAAGTATTGACCGAAGCTTTCCAGCCGCTGCGAGAGGCATTAGAGCAACAAAAAGCTACTAAGCAGGCAGGGCGTGAACACCTTAATCATTATGAGCGTCGTCTTGAAGAACGCAGGGACCGCTTCAGTGACTTAGCATTTAAGAAGCGTCGGGCAGCATTAGACGCGTTTGATGCTAGTCACAACGCCGTTGCGCACATTCCCTTTGGACAACCTATTTTAATCGGCCATCACAGCGAAAGAAGACATCGCGCCGTACTCTCTCGTTCCCATCGCTTAATGGACAAAAGCTGTGAATTATCTAAAACGGCAGATTACTATGAAAATCGCGCCGATAGTGTTGGCAGAAGTGGTATATCCTCAGACGATCCTGAAGCGACAATGAAACTTGCAGAGAAAGTAGCAAGCCTGAAAAAAGCTCATGCCATGATGATTGAAGCTAATAAAATAGTCAGGCTAAAAAATGTAAGCGACGAAGGCAAACAGGAAGCGCTATTTTGCCTTGGTTATTCTGAAAAAATGATCAAAGAGATATTAGAGCCTGTTTACGGCGCTCAGGGTTTTGCAAGTTATCAATTGAGTTTAAGCAATAAAGCTATAAAAACTGCTGAAGAAAGAATTTCAGCGATAGAGAAAGCAAAAAGCCTCAATACAGAAGAAGTTTCATATAGTGGCTTCACGGTACAAAATGATACGGATGACAATAGGATCATCATCCGATTTGAAGAGAAGCCAGCGGAAGACGTCAGAACGTTGCTAAAAAGGAATGCTTTTAAATTTAGTCCGTCGCGTAAAGGGGCGTGGGTTAGAAAAATCACACCTAACGCGCTGGCTTCGATGAAGTATTTACTTAAAAACTTAATTGAGATTATGTAAGAATAAGGCGGCGTTAGCCGCCTTTTTTTTCATAGAGTCAATCATTATATAACGTTTAATCAAGCAGGTATTCATGGAACACTTAAGCTATTACGATTCGGCTGAGGACATGCAGATAGATCGCAAACGAGTCATGGCCGAATTTGAAAAACATCATACTGAAACACGGGATGTAGAGGAGTTTTTCTCAAAGCATCCTGCTAACTGCAACAAATTTGATGCGCAAGAACTACTCATTTTTTTAGGTTACTAATCCGCTATAGTGTTGCGCATGCGCAATTTAAAAACCTATCATCGGTTTAGTTTATTGAAATGTTTAGTCTTTTCATGTTCCGGGCTGTGTCTTTGCTGTTCCATCTTGCAGGTAAAAATCACCCTCTCTATACTGTATAAAAAAACAGTGTTAGGGAGGGGCTATGCAGATTGAAATTTATACACCATCAAAGGCTGACATCAAGCAGCATGCATTTTTTTATGCAGAACCGGTGTATGCCGGTTTCCCTTCTCCAACAAGCGGCTATGAAGCTTCTGAATTGAATCTTCACGACTACTGTGTAAAAAACAGAAACGCGACTTTCTTTGTCAGAGCGTCCGGTTCATCAATGATCGAAGCAGGGATAGGTGATAACGATATTTTAGTTGTGGACAGGTCTCTTAAGCCCGTTCCTGGCAATGTTGTTATAGCCGCGATGGATAATGAGTTTACAGTCAAGTTGTTGAACATCGTGTCAGGTAAACCTGTTCTTATGCCTATGAATCGCGCGTACAGCCCTATCTATCCAGACCCGGACAGCTTAATTATCTGGGGTGTCGTAACATATATTGTTAAAAAGGCAGATATATGTTTGCCTTAATCGACATTAATTCTGCTTTCGCCAGTTGCGAAACAGTTTTTAGACCGGATCTTTATAACAGTCCGGTTGTGGTCTTAAGCTCAAACGATGGCAATATAATTGCAAGAAATAAACTTGCGAAGAAATTAGGCATAAAAATGGGAGATCCCTATTTTCAGCTTAGGGGGTTCTTGAAGAAAAATAACGTTGCCGTTTTTTCGTCGAATTACACGTTGTATCATAGCTTTAGCCAACGGTTTTATAATTTAATCGAGTCGGTATCTCCTAAAACAGAAATCTACAGCGTAGATGAAGTCTTTTCACAAATTGATAGTGTTGATAATGTAATGTCATTCGATGAATTTGGAAAAGAACTAAGAGAGTTGATATTTAGGAATACCGGCCTAACGGTTGGAATCGGAATAGCACCAACCAAAACTTTAGCTAAAGTGTGCAATCACCATGCTAAAAAATGGGATATTTTCGGCGGAGTTGTAGCGTTATATAATACAGAAAGAATAAAACGTATGTTAATTAAGACAGACGTTGAAGATGTTTGGGGAGTTGGACGGCGACTTACCAAAAAACTCGCATTAATGGGTATAAAAACAGCTTATGATCTGGCCCAAGCGGATACTCGATTAATCAGAAAAAGCTTTGGTGTTGTCCTGGAGAGGACTGTTAGGGAGTTACGCGGAGAGGTTTGTTTCAGGCTTGAAGAAAATCCGCCAGTTAAGCAACAGATAGTTGTGTCACGTTCATTTGGTAGTCGTGTGACAGCACTTGATGACATGCAGAGGGCTGTCTGTGGTTACGCGGTCAGAGCAGCAGCTAAGCTACGTAGCGAAAAGCAGTACGCACGCATAATCAGTGTCTTCATAAAGTCTTCCCCATTTGCATTAAATGACGAGCCATACAGCAACATAGCCACTATTAAGTTAAATACTGCCTCGCAAGATACAAGGGACATCATCGAGGCGTCACAGCGCGCCCTGGCAATGATTTGGCGCGATGGAATACGATATGCAAAGGCAGGGGTGATGCTGGGCGATTTCTCCGGTAAAGAAACTCAGTATAATCTGTTTGATGAGCACCGGCCAAAGCCTAAGAGTGAACAGTTAATGAGAGTGCTTGATCAGCTTAACGCTCGTGACGGAAACCATCTCTTCTTTGCAGGAGAAGGTATAGACAACTCCTTTTCTATGAGGCGTGAACTACTTTCACCGTGCTACACGACAAATTGGAATGACATACCAACAGCTAAAGTTTTATAATCCGCAGTCTTCAAGGATTTTAATCAATGTAAGGATTTCACATGGCAGGCAGAGAAGATAGTTTAAAAGCTGTGTTTGATGATTTATTTATAAGCGCCTGTGAGCATTACGGAACAATAGATGTAAGGGCACCTCTAAATGGTTTAGACCGTTTTTTTAATGCTGACACACTATTCTCAACTTTCGATAGATTTTTTATTGTTGAGTTTAAATCTTTCATGCACAGTCTGGGTGATGAAAAATACAAAGACTCTGCATGTGACATTTGCTGCGGTTTAGTTGCTGCACCGAGTGTTATACCTTTACATGATCAATGCCATTTTGCTATGTGGGGAAGAATTAACAGAAAATCACATTGTTTAGAAGGTGATTATCAAATCTATAGGAAGGCTGTTTGTAGACCTGTCGTTCTCCCCGAATGTAGAGGAGCTAGCTACTCAGATGATTCTATAGAGTTTGAACATTTCAAATCTCTTGCTAAAAAAGCTGGACAAAACGCAGCGGGTTTACGTTCAACTGAATTTCAGATCTATCTTGCGTGGCTTCTCGGCAATCGCGGTATTGGCGCTAATGGAAAGGGTGATTTTAATTGTGCTATATACGCAACATCTAAGTCACACGGCATTGCAGGAATGGCTTTCAAAACAAGTTCAGATCTTCATCGATGGTCTACAGGAGCGCGGCCTGCGAAGCGAAACGATGATTGGGATGGTTTTTCGGCTTCATAATTTAGCACATCCCAAAATCATGCTCTGTCCTCAAAGCGACATAATGGCCCCCTTCGGCTCCCCGGCGCTGCCGGGTCGTCGAGCCATACTCCGCTAAGCGGCAAGCCGCTAAGCTCCGCCGAACCCCGCAGGCGGGTTTCGGGCCTACCGGCTAATGTCTGATGGCTGAGGTCAAAGACGTGCAGCCAGCCTTGCGGCTGTCGCGCAAAAGGGCCATGCAGCCAGCCTGACGGCTGTCGCAATAACCGGTCGCAGGCTCCCTCTGAAGGCTCACGCCTTGCGTGAGAAATGCTGTGCCCTGTCTTACCTCTCTGCCGTGACGCTTCCCCGAGTCCCTCCACCGCGCCTGACGATGCCACACGGGCTGTGCCGGTCAAGGGTCGCTGGCGCTGAACGGCTGCACCCGGTCCCTCCGGGCTGCGGCTTTGCCGTTCCCCCGTGACAGTCACCTGCCGCCCGTGAGGCACCTCGGGCTTTGCGGCGGGGGGAACGGGGAATCATCAGCAACAACAACGGGAGAGAAAGACATGTCACAGCAAAACATCAACGTCAAGGTCAAGGGCGCAGCGAAAGGCCCAAGGAATCTTTCGAAAGGTCATAAAAATGAAGGGGATATGATTAAATCGACTGTAAAAGGTTCAATTGTAGGTAATTATGACGAAGTCGCCGCGCACCTAAAAAATAATTACCCGGCAGGTGTTTTCACTGTAATCGTATGGACGCGTGAAGAAATTAAA
Source organism: Pantoea sp. SGAir0183 (assembly GCF_043545505.1). NCBI lineage: Bacteria > Pseudomonadati > Pseudomonadota > Gammaproteobacteria > Enterobacterales > Erwiniaceae > Pantoea > Pantoea sp. SGAir0183. Next base: position 43,659 of record NZ_CP028058.1, on the reverse strand, counting down.
CAATTGGCACAGGAGGGGGGAGCATCAATAAGTGATAGCCAAGCAGATGACGTACTGTTTGATATTGCCACGAATGAGATTCATGAGCATGGACAAAATGAAGAAAGTGCCCTGTCTTATATATATTCGATAAAAGGGCATGCCGAGTAAAAATTACTTAATTCTACCTGGTATAATTTTTTTAGTTTATATATAATGTATTTGCTTTCAGGCGCAATGCCTAAACCGGACACCCGCCGTAATTCGGGATAGTAGGTAAGAAATGAAAATCACTATTTCTCATGCAATTTCAGTATTAAACATTTCAGGCGAAATCACAGAAGTTTCAATCAAACGCGCTTACAGAAGTCTCGCCAATAAACTCCATCCTGACCGTAATCCGGGCAATGCTAAAGCAGCGGAAGAAATGAAGTTAGTTAACGCTGTGTATGAATTTATTAAAACCCAGAACATTGAAGCAATTCAGAGTGCTGCCGCTGAAGCACATGATGAAAAGTTAGTGGGCGTAATTGCAAGTCTTAATCAGCTTTCGGGCATCAAGTACGAACAGATTGGTCGCTGGGTATGGATCATGGGAGACACCCGACCTCACAAAGAAACCCTTAAGGCTCTCGGCTGCATGTGGTCACGTCAAAAGCAGCTTTGGTACTTTCGCCCTAATGAACATAAAGCGCCTTTCAATCGCCGCACACATGAACAGGACGAACTACGGGAAAAGTATGGCACAAGCGGTGAGCGCCGCAGTGCAGGCATGACATCCTTACATGGCTAGTTAACCTGGCGGGGGATTGACCCCCGCCAGATTAAATATCGGGCACCCGCCGCAATTCGGGAAGGAATTAAAATGAAAAACTACAGAAAAACAATCACTGGCACAATCACCGAAATCAACGGGATTTCGCAATTACATTTTAACGGTGTATATAAATTGTCGGGAGGGAAAAACACCCTTAACTTTCCTTTCTTTCAAGAAATCCCCCTCCACAATCAGATTGAATCAATAATGTTGGTGAATAAAATGTGCACCAATGTCACAAGGGTTTGCATTTTAAGGGATGTTAATCAAGTTAAAGATATTGAAATTACGTACAACCTGCCAGCCTGAATAAATTCTAAATGATGAAACGGTCTGCTGACCGTTTCACCTCTAAATATTGGAGTTTCATAATGTCCCATTTTACTTATCCATGCTTTATTGGTGTTCAGGGCGGTCAGAGAATTATCACTATTCAGGTGCCATTCTCCCATGTTGAACGTTTACTAGTGTGTGACAACACAGGCCATGTCCTTGAGCGAAGTCAGCGGGAACGTAGCACGAAACGCGTAAACGACTTTGCTAAATATCTTCTTGATGCAGTAGAGCATGATAAACCTTTTATCGTTCCCCCGCTCATCGGTAATTGCGATGGTGAATTGCAGATTGAATTATGGGGCGAGACCTTTTTAGGCCAGGTGACATTTCCGATGGAAGCGCGAACAGTCCTTTTTGACGGTCAACACCGACAGGGCGGCATTGTGCAGGCGGTAAAGTGTGATACACGCCTTGCCACTCATAAGGTGACAATAGTGCTCACACAGAATTTAGATCTACCGACCCGGCAACAATTCTTTTCCGACATTAACAGTAATGCCTCAAAACCGAGTGCCTCGATCAATCTTGCATATAACCGTTCCAATGAGGTCAGTCAGCTTGTGAAAGAGGTAATCAGTTCGCATCCTCTACTGCACAGAAAGACAGATTTTGAGCGTCCTGTCGTGACCGGGAAAATCAATAATTACTACGTTTCTTACAAAGCTGTATGCGATGCTACTAATCGCTTTATAGCGTTTCTCAGTGATGACGACGCAGAAACCATAGAGTCAAAACTGTTTTCAATCTGGAGTGCCTGGGTGAAATTTTCCCAGCTAGGGCAGGGGACAGAGATTGCTTATGCTTCTTATAAGTCCTGGTTCGTTACCTTCCATGCCGTATGTATTGTAGGGTTTGGGTTTGCCATGAAAATACTCCTTGAGCGCCATTCACTGACAGAAGTAGTCACAATGCTGGAGAACATGAAATCAGATACGTGCAATGCCCAGTCTAACTACTTTGAACATCAAAACTGGAAGGGCATATGTGTTAATCCTGATACTGGCAACATGATTGCAACAGTAAAGGCGCAAAAGGCTGTGGGTATTAAGCTGGCCGCTACGATTCTGTCCGGCAGTTTTAGCTGATGTTCTATATAGCCGCAGGGATGCGGTTTTTTAGTTTGTAAGGCGTTGATTGCTGCTTATACAATACGTGCTGCTAAGTTAAATAGGGTGAATAATGAACGTTATATTCGAGAATACTCATACAAAAAATACGAAAGAGTTCATTTTTACTGTCTACCAAAAAAATGATGGCTCTTACGTCATTACACATGTCAGTTACAGAATCATGCCAGATGCTTCGCGCCGTGTTGTAGCCCAGAAGGAATGGACAGCCAAAGATCTCACCGAGTTAAAAGGTGGCGAATTTATGAACACCCGGCAGGGGAAGCTTTTCGCCAGTTCCTTAGCGTAAAAATTAAGTTGCAAAGCCCTTAGTTCAATACATTTTCGTTAGTGTGACCTCACAATTTCCTCTTTTTGCGCATGCGCAACTTTCAGTATTTTTCTCCCCCTAAACGGCATGCTGGCCCCCTTCGGCTCCCCGGCGCTGCCGGGTCGTCGAGCCATACTCCGCTAAGCGGCAAGCCGCTAAGCTCCGCCGAACCCCGCAGGCGGGTTTCGGGCCTACCGGCTAATGTCTGATGGCTGAGGTCAAAGACGTGCAGCCAGCCTTGCGGCTGTCGCGCAAAAGGGCCATGCAGCCAGCCTGACGGCTGTCGCAATAACCGGTCGCAGGCTCCCTCTGAAGGCTCACGCCTTGCGTGAGAAATGCTGTGCCCTGTCTTACCTCTCTGCCGTGACGCTTCCCCGAGTCCCTCCACCGCGCCTGACGATGCCACACGGGCTGTGCCGGTCAAGGGTCGCTGGCGCTGAACGGCTGCACCCGGTCCCTCCGGGCTGCGGCTTTGCCGTTCCCCCGTGACAGTCACCTGCCGCCCGTGAGGCACCTCGGGCTTTGCGGCGGGGGAACGGGGAATCATCAGCAACAACAACGGGAGAGAAAGACATGTCACAGCAAAACATCAACGTCAAGGTCAAGGGCGCAGCGAAAGGCCCAAGGAATCATTTTGAAAACCATACAGGATACCTTTGGTATAGCCCTGAAGCAGATGCAGCCTGGTATGCCCACTGGAACGGTGAAGAGTGGGATCTAGAAATTGCCGGTATCGGGCTGGCAAGCATGAAGCAGGAACATCCCGACTTAGTGTTGATAACGAGCAAAGATTTTGAACTGATCCGCTATCACCTGAACTGCAAGCCGGTTACTGAAATTTCAGAGGAAATATTCACAGACATGCTGGAAGTGCTGCCACCGATAAAATGGCAGAATCCCGGAAAGAAAGAAGGATGCTCTTTCCAGATGGAGGAAATATACCCTGGCGGTGTTGTTGATTTTTTCGTTGAGTGGGAGGGGAAATTCTATGCACTGAGAGATGACATGGAACTGACTCACGCCGAAATCATCGAGAAAATTAAAAATTCACATGTAATTTTGAAGAAATGAAAAAAGCAGGGGGGCAACCCTGCTCTTTCATCCGTCATACGCGGGCGTATGACTATCACGTCAACTCTGGAGGCAACATGATTACTGAAGAACACATCCTCACACATGCAAAAGAATTTGTAAATGGCCTGGTGAACGGTCGCGCCTCAATGCCAGCCATGCCTGTACATGAATGGACGATGTTTATGACGCTTGTCAGAGAGCAAATCAGGCAACGGAATCTGGCTATTCATTAACGTGTAGCGAACCAGCCATGATCCATGCATGAGGGCGGGTGTTTATACACCCGCCCTCATAGCTTTAAGTTTAAGAAGCTGGATATCGTCAAATGATTTAAATTTGCGCAAATTTTAATTACAACAAGCTAGCGAATAAGCGCTAACTTCAGGTGCTGTATGCTGGCAGCAGATGTTCTGATTTGGAAAAAATAAGTTGAAAAGTCCCTCAGTGGGACTATAATAGAATCTTAGTCCCGTAGTGGGACAGTGAGAGGAAGCCATGAGAGTTATATCAATCGCAACGTTGCGCAATTTCTGGGAAAATAAACTTTATCGCGATGCAGAACAACCACTTAAATCATGGCTTGACGAAGTCAAAAAGGTTAGCTGGAAAGAACCAGCAGACATTAAAGATTTATACGGGAGCGCCAGTATCCTGAAAAACCGACGCGTTGTATTCAATATCAAAGGCAACGATTATCGTCTTGTCGTAGCTATTGCTTATAACACAGGGGTCGTATTCGTAAAATTTGTCGGCACCCACGCCCAATACGATAAGATCGACGTAAATACAGTTGAACCGGAGTGATTATGAACATAAAACCAATTCATACAGAAGCAGATTACAAAGCAGCACTGAATGCAATTGCACCGTTGGTTGAGCTTGACCCGATGCCTGGCACCGAGGAAGGTGACTATCTTGAAGTAATGGCAACGCTTATCGAACAATACGAAAAAAAGCACTATCCGATTGAAGCGCCCGACCCAATTGAAGCCATCAAGTTTCGCATGGAGCAGGCCGGTCTTACGGCCACTGATATGAAACCCGTGTTTGGTACTACCAGCCGTTTTTATGAAGTAGTAAACGGGAAGCGCAACCTTACACTGCCGATGATCATCAAACTTCATAGAAGCTTTAAAATACCTGCTGAGGCATTATTGAATCTTAGCATTTAAGGGATTAATGATGAGTGTTAATAAAATTATTAAATTTATCCCCTGTCTTCTATTAATGGGGTTTTTAATCACCTTTGTAAATGCTGTTGATACCACGGTTAATAGTGGTCTTATAGGTAAGGGCGAGTTCATTTATGAGTCACTAAAAAGTGGTGATTCAGATGTAATTGTACGTGCCTTTTTCCTGGCTAGTTTTCAATATGGCGTATTTTTATGGGTAGGGCTGTACGCTTTAGTAAAAATTGGAAAAGCAGTGCTCTGATTGACAGGTTTTTTAGACACAGATCTCAACCATTATTAGGCCCCCTTCGGCTCCCCGGCGCTGCCGGGTCGTCGAGCCATACTCCGCTAAGCGGCAAGCCGCTAAGCTCCGCCGAACCCCGCAGGCGGGTTTCGGGCCTACCGGCTAATGTCTGATGGCTGAGGTCAAAGACGTGCAGCCAGCCTTGCGGCTGTCGCGCAAAAGGGCCATGCAGCCAGCCTGACGGCTGTCGCAATAACCGGTCGCAGGCTCCCTCTGAAGGCTCACGCCTTGCGTGAGAAATGCTGTGCCCTGTCTTACCTCTCTGCCGTGACGCTTCCCCGAGTCCCTCCACCGCGCCTGACGATGCCACACGGGCTGTGCCGGTCAAGGGTCGCTGGCGCTGAACGGCTGCACCCGGTCCCTCCGGGCTGCGGCTTTGCCGTTCCCCCGTGACAGTCACCTGCCGCCCGTGAGGCACCTCGGGCTTTGCGGCGGGGGGAACGGGGAATCATCAGCAACAACAACGGGAGAGAAAGACATGTCACAGCAAAACATCAACGTCAAGGTCAAGGGCGCAGCGAAAGGCCCAAGGAATGCATGTTTAAAGGCTGAAAACAAAATATTGAATTTCAGAAATGGGACTGTTGAAACAGGCGATATCTTCTATTCATCCTGGGGCTACGAACAAACGAACATCAATTTTTACCAGGTAACGCATCTTAAGGGAAAAAGCACGGTCGTCGTTCAGGAAATCCGGTGTCAGCAAATTACTGCATCGGGCGCTATGAGCGGCACTGTAGAACCTGTAAAGAGTGATTTTATCGGAGATCCTTTAACAAGACGTGTAAAGGAATGCGCACAGGTTCCCATGATTGCTATAGACGAATGCGAGAACGCTTACAAAAAAACAAATGACAAAAAGTTTTATTATTCATCCTATGCATGAGGAAAATCAAAAGAATTAAATTAATAATATTGTTAAGCCTGGTATATTTGCCCGGATTTTAATATAATAGCTGCATGGCATTGGGCCACTAACCGAAGGTAATTTTATGAAAGCTGATTTAACTACGTCATTTATTAATAAATACTCTCACCTGCCAGTGTCTGAATTGGTTTTATACATTCCGGGAAAAACATCAATTCAGGACACTGTAGTTGTTCGTGATGGCTCGTATGTTGGTCAATACTCTAATAAAACCCTTGAGGAATATCGGGAAGAATATCCCAGCATGATTATTACCTCTTTTGCTGAAGCCATTGCGCTGACTGAGGAGTTAGTCAAAACTGACGTGAGTGAGATCACTGAGGAAAGGTATAACGATATGCTGGAATGTCTTTGGCCTATCGACTGGAAACAAGGTAGCGGGACTGACTCATTTAAATTCCGTGAAATGTATTCAGGTAATATCACTGACATTTTTGCATTCATTAAAGACGAAGTAACAGGCGAGCGCCGTTACTTCACTTTCCGCGATAATGTCAGAATGGCACATAGCGAAATTATTGCAAAATGCTCTGCTTTCATCGCTAAGGGGGAAACCGCATGAGTACGACTACAAACGTCTCTATGGTGCATAAACTCGCTGGCCTGGAAGGTGAAGCGGTAACGCTTTTAGCGCTTATAAGTACAGTGGCAGATCTGGATATGCATGAAATAAGGATGCGAACTGAGAAGCTTTTCAAAAGCGTTTCAGACCTTGTCTGGAGTGATAGCAATCTCGGAAAACACGGATTAGATATCCTCGAAAGTATTGAAAATGCTGCTTTAATTTTGAATCCATCATGCTGGCTTGAACACATGCCCGAAGATATTTCAGTTGTGTTCAATGAGGAGCATTTAGCGTTTTTGCAAGATGAGGCTGATGAAGCAAAAACGGAAAAAACTTGTGATGCATCCGATGAAGGTTGGAGTTTAAACGGCCAGCGATTCTACGGTGGCTGTATCGCGCCTGGTGAACAGCTTCAAGCTTACACCTTTGATTGTGAGTGTTCTGTATGCGGTTCTGCGGCAACGCAAACTGAATTTGAGCGGGTCGAGGGAGGCTCACTGAATCGATATTATAAAACAGAGTGTTCATCATGTGGAGGCATAACCGATTACGGCAGCATGAGATAACGTAAAAATGGCGGCTGATAAAGTCGCCATCTAACTATTTTCACTTTGCGCAAAGGAAAATTAAATCATGCCACGAATTACATACATAACTGATGTGAAACCTGGGGAACCAGACATTTTAAAAGCGCATCTACAGTCAACACTTGTGATCAAAACTCTGGACAGTGCAACAGAGATATTTTCACAAGTGGCACCTGAAAGCGGATGGACTCATGCGATCTTATCAAATATACAGCCACAAAATTTATTCTATGGCGCAGATGCATATCTCGATGGCTGTTGGATTGGTTCTACTGAAGTTTGACAGTATGGTGCCCCAACTCAGGGGCGCTAAAAGCCTCTGGCCCTTCGGGCCGGGAAAAGCCGGTGCTGCCGCACCGGCATCACCCCTCCAGTGCTTTTCATAGCTGCCAAAATTATTAAAAATAAATGTATTTCATATCGTTAAGATTTTTATCTTGCTGTATTAGATGCATGTCAATGTTGAATGCGCGTACATCAACGTCAACATTAACAGCCGTAAACTGGCCCCCTTCGGCTCCCCGGCGCTGCCGGGTCGTCGAGCCATACTCCGCTAAGCGGCAAGCCGCTAAGCTCCGCCGAACCCCGCAGGCGGGTTTCGGGCCTACCGGCTAATGTCTGATGGCTGAGGTCAAAGACGTGCAGCCAGCCTTGCGGCTGTCGCGCAAAAGGGCCATGCAGCCAGCCTGACGGCTGTCGCAATAACCGGTCGCAGGCTCCCTCTGAAGGCTCACGCCTTGCGTGAGAAATGCTGTGCCCTGTCTTACCTCTCTGCCGTGACGCTTCCCCGAGTCCCTCCACCGCGCCTGACGATGCCACACGGGCTGTGCCGGTCAAGGGTCGCTGGCGCTGAACGGCTGCACCCGGTCCCTCCGGGCTGCGGCTTTGCCGTTCCCCGTGACAGTCACCTGCCGCCCGTGAGGCACCTCGGGCTTTGCGGCGGGGGGAACGGGGAATCATCAGCAACAACAACGGGAGAGAAAGACATGTCACAGCAAAACATCAACGTCAAGGTCAAGGGCGCAGCGAAAGGCCCAAGGAATCTTTCAGGGGGAACGGGGAATCATCAGCAACAACAACGGGAGAGAAAGACATGTCACAGCAAAACATCAACGTCAAGGTCAAGGGCGCAGCGAAAGGCCCAAGGAATCTTTCACAAAACCAAAACAAAATGAATTTTGATGAAGTTTATCAGTTTCTAAAGTTGCACTATAAACCATCGCGGTTTGCAGAACGTGATCAGCCTGGTGTATGGCACGATTATTCATCTTGCGTGACTAAATCACATATCGAATCTTTGCATCTTTATGGTGTTTCATACATTTCCAGGTTCGAAGACAAAGCAGGAGTTGGGCTTAAGTTTAATGATCAGCTTCAGATTGTAAGTTAATAGTCTTTTCATCAGGCATTAGGCCGCTAACCGGGATAAAATTATGCGTATTGTTGAAACCAGAACGCCAATATCAACTGTAAAGAATATCAAACTTTTCTATATCGACTGTTCGCGCGAGTGCGAAAATTTGGAACTGTTAGCCCGAAAAGCTTTTGTAACCCAGCTTGAAAAGCATTTCAACGAAGCTTTGATAGTAGCCACAGGGGAGGATTTATGTCATGGCTTTTGCATTTGGTCTAAAGGATGGACGTCCAATTTTGGCGTGAAAATGCATCATGAAGATGTTTTCCGCAATGTGTTTAATAAGGTACAAAGTGAATTTTCATTCTCTCCACCTACGGTGAATAAAATTTGCGCCTCTTGTATGGAGAGTTATTGTGGCAATTGTTCACAAAGTAATGGAAAAAAAATAGCTTATTAGAAATAATCAGGTCTGGTTCTCCAGACCTGATTTTAGACTTAATCCGCAGCTACAGATTTTACTGGTTCTGACTGATTCAGCTTTGCCGCTATGGCTTTCTTCATTTCCGTTATCGCCCCTCTCACGACTCTTTCAAAGTCTTCGTTTAGGTTGATTTTCAATCCCAGTTCGTTTAGCTCTTTTCTCAGGTTGTCAAATTCGTCCTTCAATTCCCCATCACACGCGAACTGGATCTTCTTACGTCGCGCTTCAGTTGCAGAAACAATCTTAGCCATCTTTTTAACTCCTAATGATACGAATAGGTATCATAAGATCGCAAATCAATTAGAGCAACAACTGACACACTATTGATCGCTTAGTATGAGAGAAAATAATCAGCCCTTACATCGCAATAAAAAGCCGTCATATAGCAGCCACCAATAAGCTCCACCTTACGCCTGGAAGTGGCAGGAGGTCGCGACTGATGCCGCTGCCGCCAGCGCACCCGCCTGATTCCCGGACGGGGGAGGCGGTCGCGGTCGTTGCCGCTGCCGCCAGCGCACCCGCCTGATGCCCGGACGGGGGAGGCGGTCGCCGTCGTTGCCGCTGCCGCCAGCGCACCCCGACTGATACCCGGACGGGGGAGGCGGTCGAGGTCGTTGCCGCTGCCGCCAGCGCACCCCGCCTGATACCCGGGCGGGGGAGGCGGTCGAGGTCGTTGCCGCTGCCGCCAGCGCACCCCGCCTGATGCCCGGACGGGGGAGGCGGTCGCGAGTGATGCCGCTGCCGCCAGCGCACCCGCCTGATACCCGGACGGGGGAGGCGGTCGCGAGTGATGCCGCTGCCGCCAGCGTACCCGCCTGATGCCCGGACGGGGAGGCGGTCGCGACTGATGCCGCTGCCGCCAGCGCACCCCGACTGATGCCCGGACGGGGGAGGCGGTCGAGGTCGTTGCCGCTGCCGCCAGCGCACCCCGCCCGATGCCCGGACGGGGGAGGCGGTCGCGGTCGTTGCCGCTGCCGCCAGCGCACCCCGCCCGATGCCCGGACGGGGGAGGCGGTCGCGGTCGATGCCGCTGCCGCCAGCGCACCCGCCGATGCCCGGACGGGGAGGCGGTCGCGGTCGATGCCGCTGCCGCCAGCGCACCCCGCCCGATGCCCGGACGGGGAGGCGGTCGCGGTCGTTGCCGCTGCCGCCAGCGCACCCCGCCGATGCCCGGACGGGGAGGCGGTCGCGGTCGATGCCGCTGCCGCCAGCGCACCCCGCCGATGCCCGGACGGGGAGGCGGTCGCGGTCGATGCCGCTGCCGCCAGCGCACCCGCCCGATGCCCGGACGGGGAGGCGGTCGCGGTCGATGCCGCTGCCGCCAGCGCACCCCGCCCGATGGACGGGAGGCGGTCGCGTCGATGCCGCTGCCGCCAGCGCACCCGCCCGATGCCCGGACGGGGAGGCGGTCGCTGTCGATGCCGCTGCCGCCAGCGCACCCCGCCGATGCCCGGACGGGGAGGCGGTCGCTGTCGTTTACGCTGCCGCCAGCGCACACCGCCTGATGCCGGATTAGTGGAGCAGTCGCGGCGGTGCCGCTGCTGCCGATGTACGGCACGGCCAGCGCCCGGATTATGGGGGCAGTCGCGGCGGTGCCGCTGCTGCCGATATACGTAACGGCCAGCGCCCGGATTTTGGGGCAGTCGCGGCGGTGCCGCTGCTGCGGATGTACGGCACGGCCAGCGCCCGGATTATGGGGGCAGTCGCGACGTTGCCGCTGCTGCCGATGTACGGCACGGCCAGCGCCCGGATTTTAGGAGCAGTCGCGGCGGTGCCGCTGCTGCCGATGTACGGCACGGCCAGCGCCCGGATTTTGGGGCAGTCGCGGCGGTGCCGCTGCTGCGGATGTACGGCACGGCCAGCGCCCGGATTTTGGGGCAGTCGCGGCGGTGCCGCTGCTGCGGATGTACAGCACGGCCAGCGCCCGGATTTTGGGGGCAGTCGCGGCGGTGCCGCTGCTGCGGATGTACGGCACGGCCAGCGCCCGGATTTTGGGGGCAGTCGCGGCGGTGCCGCTGCTGCGACATGCACTTAGGCTCCTCAGAACGATTCTGGCAGGGGGTCACAGGAAACGACAGGTTTTCCAAACCGGCGCATTCAACGTCATAGCGCTCGACTCCTGGAACCTGACGATGCATCGAAACAGTGACCAAGGACAAAACCAAGGGAAAAACGCGGATCAGTGCCCGGTTCGGCTGTATACCCCCACGAAAATCCGTCACACCCAACGCATCATGCGATGCTAAGCCCAAACCCGCACAGGGCGCGGCTTTGGGGTGCATGACTGCTATTTCATAGCTGTCATGCACTAAAAGGATTCACTCCGCAGCAGTAAAGGGGTTAGAGGTGCATGATCGTCATGCTATGATACGAATATGTATCATCAAGAAGAGAAACAGCATGGCGGTCAAAAGACATAACTTTCAATTCAGGCTTGCAGCAGACATGGAGGAGCTAATCCTGGCTGAAGCTGCACGCAGAAACGTATCACCAAGTGATTACGCTCGTTCACTAGTTATCTCTTCACTGAGAGATACAAGCCACTTAAGCGCACGGTCTGACATGAGTCTGAAGCTTCAGGCTACTGCCACCTTCCAGCTTACTCACTTCATTTTTGAGCTTATGAAAAAACTCGATCCCGATGGCAGTGATACCGAGATTACCGAATATCTAAACAGGGCCATTTTCACACCGGCCAAGCAAAAAGCTGAAGCCATTCTGGAGCAACTAGGTACAGGAGAAAACCATGCAAAATAAGCAGGCAGACAGAAGCACAATGGTAGATTTGAACAGGGGAGGACAAACGTTAATCCACTTCCTGCGAATGCTACATCAGACTCTGAAGCGTTACTTCAGGGCTGTGCTTTGCGTTTACGTCGTTTCTTCTTGTTTCTTAGGCTACTACCTGACAAATACCCTTGATCGTTACATGGGGTTTAAATACTACTTCTGCAAGCTTCAATACGACTTCCTAAACCTCAAAACTAGTTCTGCGAACCTGACTCTGCCTAACGGTCAAACTATCGTAACGACCAATCAGGCTATCGTGGAAAGTCCACTCATGCAAAAGCATGGTGAAGCACTTTATAGCAACCTTCTAAATGGTGGCTTAATCGCTGGAGTAATAGCGCTGGCTTCGGCCTACATTCTGTTTCGTTATCTCGTAAAAAGAGGACGCAAAGAAGCGCGGGATGAGCATGTAAGGGGTAGCGAACTCGCTGAACATGAGAAGTTGCGCGATGCTGCGATAATGAAGGTTAAGGAGACCGGGCTTGATTCGAGGATTCGCATTGCAGATATACCACTTATACGCTTTCAGGAAAACTCAGGGATAGGACTTTCAGGCTCTCCGGGAACAGGAAAATCCAACGCCATGCGTGATCTTCTTCGTCAGGTAAGGGCGATGAAGAAAAAGGCTGTTGTGTACGATATTTCCGGGGAATTTGTGAAGCGATTTTATCGCCCCGGTATCGACGTCATTCTTAATTGTTTTGATGCACGATCTCACTCATGGGATGTATGGTGCGAAGGCAATCATGAGATGGTTTTCGACAGACAAGCAAAGGCTGCAATACCTTCAACCACAGGTGGCGATCCTTTCTGGACTCTCTCGGCGCAATTGTTCTTTTCATCTTTAACACATTCATTCTCACTGAGAAGTGAGAAGCCTGAAATGGCGCATCTGATGCACACCATTCTCAGGATGAGCGCTGACCAGATATCAAGTGTACTGGCTGATACAGATGCCCGTAACGTTATCAACGTGGATGCTGAAAAACTTGCATCTTCCGTAAGGGCCATTGTTACTGCTTATACGCGAAATCTTAAATATTTTGCACATACAAAAGGTAAGCGATTTTCTTTTAAAGAGTGGGCCAGAGACGAAGACAGTGATGTGACTGTGTTCATTACTGTGCGTGATGACATGATGGAGGCTTTACGTTCACCTATATCAATGATGCTGGAGTCTGCAATCTCAGCAATTCTTTCTTTAGAAGCCGATGAAGATCGCCTTATAGCTGTACTGATAGATGAACTCAAAACACTAAATCAACTTCCGTCACTTCCTAATCTTATTAACACAGGCCGCAAATTCGGTGCCATGCCTGTGATTGGATTCCAGTCTCCTTTTCAGATTTACGAGCTTATGGGAGAGTCGGGCGGGAAGGCTTTCTTCGATTCTCTGGGAACGTTCGGGGCATTCAGAATTAATGGCATGGATGGTGCAAAATGGTCAGCCTATCAGTTGGGAGACAGAGAGAAAGAAGTTGCGAATGAAAACACCAGTTTTGGTGCAAATGATGTAAGAGACGCTGTTAGTGTCAATCATAGCCAACAGGAAGGTCAGTTACTTTTAGCGAGCGAGATTTTCGCGCTTAACGACCTCCACTGTTATCTAAAACTTAACCGAGGCTTGCCAGTATCTCATATCAAATATGAGCATGATGGTATGAAGCAAATTGCTCCTGCAATTCTTGAAGCTGACTTCCTGAAAAATGCTGAAAGCATGAAGGCTTTTCACATTGATAACAAGGACAGTCCTGAAGCGATCATTGCCGAAATCAACAAAGATGCGCAGTCAAAGAATCTTAAAGATATTAGAAGCTGGGAAGGACAGAAAAAGGCCAATGACGCACGAGCAAGCGGGGCCGCAGCCACAGCCTCTGCAAGCACTTATGCAGCATCCTCTGAAAGTGATTCAGACTCAGGAGAAGGTATAAGCGACGGTATTGATTTAATGGCTATGGCCTTTGAGCGTGAACAGGGAAGCGCACCTTTACCCGAGACTCAATCAGCCGAAAAATCTGGCGAGCGCAATATCTCATCTGAACTTGATATAGGATTCTAATATGCTGAGTGTCACGAAAGTCGGGAATGTTGCGCAAGCCACAACCTATTATAATTCACCTGATAAGTATTATTCTCAGGATGGAGGCGATATTGGTTCTGAATGGAACGGAAAAGGAGCAGGAAATCTAGGGCTTTCAGGTAATGTTAATGATGAAAAATTCTTACAACTGCTTGATGGTAGAGTAACACCAGACATTCAGTTAGGAAGAAACGGCTCAGGTGGAGAAATTAAACATGTTCCAGCATGGGACTTTACATTCTCAGCCCCTAAGAGCGTATCAATTCTGGCTCTGGTCGGAGGCGATGAAAGAATTGTTAAAGCTCATCTTGAAGCCAACAGAAAAGCAATAGCCTATATCGAAAAGAATCATGCATTAACCAGAATTACAGAGAAGGGAGAAACTAAATACGAAAAGGTTGATAACTTAACTGCTGCTAGCTTTACGCATACAGAGTCACGTAAAAATGATCCTCAATTGCATACGCACAATGTAATTATGAATGCGGTTGTCGATAAAGATGGACAGTGGCGCAGCTTAGAGACCCTTCGAATGTATGAAGGGAAAATGATGGCAGGTCTTATTTATCGTTTTGAGCTAGCCAATCAAGTTAAACAGTTAGGGTACGACCTGGAGATTACAGATCGCGATAAAGGGTTCTTTGAAATTAAGGGCGTACCTGATTCTCTAATCGGCTCTTTATCGAAAAGAAGAAAGCAGGTTTTGGAATCTGCGAAGCAACGCGGGCTATTCGATCAAAAATCACTTGAGAAGGCGACAGTCTATAGTCGGGATTCAAAAAAAACACCCGAAAGGCAAGCATTGCTTGAAGAATGGAAAGATACAGCTATTGAGTCAGGTGCAGACCTGAAGGGAGTTATTGAGAGGGCGATTGATAACACTGCACCTAAATTGAGCGAACAGCCTCTTGCGGAAAATGTGGGGAGCAATCCGGCCAAGGCTCAAAGGCGTCAGGAAATAGAGGATGTATCTGATTGGTCAGACAATAATGATGGCGAGGAGCGGGAAACTGATTATGAGCGTGCCAATTTTGAATCACTGTATGAAGCTGCTTATCCTACGTTCACTGTAGAGAGTAAACAGGCAAACTCCGAACGTCACATTCTGACCGCGCAGTCAGAAACGCTCGTCAGTGATGTTCAGCTTGCCTACAGGGTATTGGCAGAGTCTGAAGCTGTTTTTAACGCTGAAGATCTTACAAAGGAAGTCGTGCGCCTCAGAATAGGGGAGGAGACAACTCAGGAAGATATCGAGCAGGTTTATAACGCTATGGTAGAGAGCGGCGAACTCCTTACCCGTGCGTCACGCACAAAGCCTGGCGAGCTTGCATTTACAACTCCTCATGCGTTCGAAACAGAAAGGCAGATGGTTTCTATCATGCTGAGCGGTAAGGAATCGAGGCCAGCGATTGCAGATGAGGCTGGAATCGGCACTTATATTGCTGCGTTTGAAGAGAGCAAGTCAGAAGAATATGGTTCACCATTCAAATTTTCAGAGGACCAACGTCAGGCCATCATACAAACGGCCACCAATAAGGATCTGGTTTCTGGCATTCAGGGGTTTGCAGGAACGGGCAAGACGACGCTGCTTGAATGTCTGATAGGCTATGCCAGCAAAGAGGGTTACAAGGTCAAAGGATTTGCACCCACAGGTTCAGCTAAAGACACGCTCGCAAAAGAGACCGGCATCGATGCAAAAACTGTTGATACATTCCTGTTCCAGCGTAAGAGAGACGAAGTTTCTACCGGTGAAGTGTGGATTGTGGATGAGGCATCGCTGATCAATGGTAATAACGTTTTCAAACTAATCGATGAAGCGCAGCGCAGCGGCGCGAAACTGATATTGCTTGGTGACAGCAAACAGCTTGAATCTGTTGAATGGGGTAAGGCATTCTCTGTTCTTCAGGGGTTTCGCATGCAAACCTCACATGTAACTTCGATCATTCGACAAAAAAATGCTGCCCTTCTGCAATCTGTATATCACTCGATAGATAAGAACTGGTCTGAAACGTTTGAGAAGATCAGGGATAATGTACACAAGATTGAGGAGCGTGATATCAAGGATGACTATCTTGCTTTGACTCCCGAAGAACGTGTAAAAACGCTGGTCATCATCCCTGATAACGAAGGGCGTAGCGAATTTAACCGTTCAGTTCACGATTCCAGAGTAGAAGCAGGCGAACTTTCGGCCAACGAACATTCAATTAGCATTCTTGTGAACGCCAATCTCAACACCGCCCAGCGCCGCGATGCACGTTACTTTGCGAAATCGCAGCATATTGAATTTCAGCGAGATCATGAAGAGTTTAAGGCTGGGGAGTTCTGGGAAGTGGTTTCAAAAACTAACGACACACTGGAACTTAAAAACAAAGCAGGAGAAGTTAAAACCCTGAATCCCTCAGCCTTGCCAAAAGACAGTAAATTCAGCCTGGATGTTTTTACCCAAGAAAAGATAAACGTCTCTGAAGGCGAAACCCTGCGTGTGACAAAGTCCAGAAAAAAGTTAGGGCTGGGAAACGGGGATGAGGTCACAGTAAAAGGTGTAAACGCAACAGAGGGCACTTTAACAGTAATTAAGACCGATGGTACTGAAATAGTGCTCGATACAAATAAGGCTCATAACATCGATTACAACTATGCGCAGACAGCTTTCGGAGCACAAGGCAAGACGGTTGACAGGGTAATGGGCGTGGTGGAATCGTGGCGCAGAAATCTTATCAACTTCAGGTCTATCTATGTAACGCTGAGTCGCGCGAGACACGAAGCGCACCTTTATGTGGATGATCAGGAAAAAGTCATCAAAAAACTCGGTGAGCATTTGGCCGACAAAACGACGTCATTAAGCGGTATGTCGCAAGCTGATTTGATTCGTAAAGCCACACAATTGCAGGAACAGCGCGAGAAAAAGAGTGATGTAGCTGGCCCTGATTTCAAACACCTATTTGCTGATCTTGAGTTTGTGACCCAAAAGCTCTCTCTGAAGCAAGGCGTATTCAGCCATACGGACTTACTCAAGGAAGTGCTCAAGCACACGATTGGCACCTATGATGTACACGATGTGGAGAAGGGCATAGCCATAATGAGGAATCGCGGCGATCTGGGCTTGTCGCGCATATCCGGCGAAGGCCGCAAATCGGAGCATTTTTACACGCTACCCACGAACATAAGGACAGAGGCGCAGGTTGTTCGCCATATGATTCAGGGTAAAGAGCGAATACCCGCAATAGCGGGTAAAAGCGTTGTTGAGTCATTTGTAAAAGCACGGAATGAACGTGCGGCAACCGGCGATTGTGAACCTGTAACGAAAGAGGCAGCGGTGGCGCTGACAAAGTTACTTTCTAACCGCGACGAGACCATACTTGTCCTGGGTACAGATCACAGTGGTCATAAAGACTTGATGCGCGGTGTTGGCCGCTCTCTCGCAGAAACCAGCGGCTATAAGGTGAGAATGTTCAGCACCAATACTGAAGGGGTTAACCAGTTGCGTGAAAATGTACGTGACGCTCAGAACGTCTACGCGCACGTAAGCCGCATTGAGGAGCGCATTGCGTTAAATGACAGGGTAAAGGCCAGAAAAGAGGTTTGGGTCGTCGAGAATGCTTCACAGCTAGGTTCTGACGATATGCTGAGATTACAGCAGACAGCGCGTTATGCAGGCGCTCGCATAATGCTTGTTGCAGACCGTTCAGAAAATGCCCTTTCATGGGGTAACGTACCGGCACTTCTTATGCAAAATGATGTGTCAGTAGTGAACCTCGATCAGTCCCAGCGCTCGCGCAATGCTGATATCAACCTGGCGACGGATTCGATAGCTCAGGGCAAAGTCGATGAGGCTTTAAAACACATCGACGGAATGATTGAAACGATAAATGCCGGTGATGATCACGCAGAAGGCAAAAAGGCGCGAATCCAGGCACTCGCCAATACCTACCTAAACTTGCCCAAAAATGACAGGGAAAAGACAGCCGTAGTCATTCCTGACTATTTCACAAGAAACAAAGTTGATGCCCTTATCCGCAAAGGGCTTGCAGTGGAAGGCCGTTTGAAGGGGGAAGAACTGACGACAACTCTTTACCGTAACGCTAACCTTGACCCAATGGAAAAACGCCGTGCTCAGTATTACAAAGCGGGGCAGGTTATTGAGTTTGAGAGCGCAAGGAGCGGAGCCGAAAAAGGTGAATATTTCACGGTGACGTCAGCTAATCCGCAGACGAACATGCTAACTCTCCTGTCGATTTCAACGGGAAAGGTATTAAGCCTTAACGCTGATGACATTGCAGGTAGCAGAGGTAATAGTGTCCGGGTCTATCATGTGGAAGAAAAATCAATATCAGTTGGTGAAGAAATACGGTTCAACAAAACAGCACTCAAAGAGCGTTTGATAGATGCTGATAAAAATGTTCCCACGAAGTTAACTGGAAAAGTTACAGGCATTGAAAAAAATATAATCCACCTTTCGATGCAGAACGGGCGTGAGGTCAGGCTGGATACAAATAACTTCAAGCACCTTGAATACGGCTATACAAGTAATTTCTATGACTTAAAAGATAAGCGATTTGAAAACGTAGTTACCTTGATGGAGTCAGGGAAAAAACACTTTGCTACTCAGGCAGCACTGCAAAACGTTTTGACTAAATCAACACTAAATCTCAAGATTGTGACGGACAATAAAGGCAAGTTGTTTGACAGTCTGAGGCACCAGAATGGTTTTCAGCAAATTGCTTTAGACAGTAAAAAGGTATCAATTAACAAGAACGAACTGGCGCAGTTTGATAAAACCTTTGGGCTTGGATTGTCACCCGTTAATCGTGGTTTAGCACGACTCGAAAACGCTTTCAGTCAGGCAGTTCATATGGCAAGAAATAAAGTGCTGGAGAAGGTAGCAGAGAGAAAGGTAGAAGTACCGCAACCACAGAGGCAAAAACAGAGAAGCTTGTAAAAAAAGGGCCGCATCTGCGGCCTTTATTTCGCTAAGATATTCTATAAGCTATGCGGTCATTCCTGAGCTAAGTTATCCGGTTCCAGATGCTTAATACGACGTAGTGCGCTATATAAAAAGTCGCACTCTGCCTGCTTGTTTGCAAGAAATGGCTTATGGTCAAACCACATCGTATTAGGCGGCCATCCATGCACCTTTACTACAGACCTGCCAATGACATGCAGCAATCCCCATCCTTGCGGTAAATCACTGGAACTGATGATGTGCGGTTCGCTCATAAAGAAACGCCAATCGCCCATGCCCTGCTCTGAGTTTATGCGAAAATGCTTTTTACGGTCGTTCAGGAAATCGGAACGAGAACACTTAACCTCAATGAGACATGAGCATCCGTTACGAAAACCAATGGCGTCAGGCTTTTCACCAGTTGCAACTCCAGCCTGAAAGCGATCACTAAATGCCACACTGAAACCATTGCTTCGCAAAAATCTCTCTGCTCGGAGGCAAAGAGCGTCATGAGGTCTTGCTACTTTGTTTATCACAGGTTCTGTAGAACAGGATGTATTGGTTTCTCTGCGAAGAAAGGCCATTAATAACCTCCTTAAAATTTTAATTTAATTTCACTGTTTAGTAGATCAAGTAATCGCCCCCCACTGATGATTGTTATTTTTCCCATATTGATTTTGCGAAGGCTGATGTTCTTTGGCGTTTTACCTGTATGTACAAATATGCCTTTACAGTTATTTTCCTCAAGAATGTTTGAAAATTCTTCAAGGTGGTCGTAGCGAATCTCTTTCTGATAGCGCTTTGCCTGAATGAGATACATTTCACCATTTACAAAGAAACGACCATCAATTCCACCGTCATTTGAATAACGCACGTTTCTTTTAATTGGAAATCCCTTCCTTTCCAGACACGTCATTATTAACTCTTCAAAACTATAAGGATCAATCTTACGCAAGTACCCTAACTTTTGAGGAGGTGTAAACTGGCTTATCCTTTTTAAAACATAATCTGCGGTTTTTATTTTTTTGTTATGTCTGCTTTTCTTCCTTCTAAATGCGCGAGTGATT
Organism: Pantoea sp. SGAir0183; assembly: GCF_043545505.1. Lineage (NCBI taxonomy): Bacteria > Pseudomonadati > Pseudomonadota > Gammaproteobacteria > Enterobacterales > Erwiniaceae > Pantoea > Pantoea sp. SGAir0183. The sequence goes on along the minus strand of NZ_CP028058.1, from coordinate 23,743 downwards.
AGATAAAGAGCAAAAAAAAAAATGATAAGATATCTGTATTCGAATGCTAATTTAACCAGGCTTGCAGGTGTCATCAAAATGAGTCCGTAGGGGGAGAAGTATTCTCTGACTCATGGGTGTTAAAATATGAGTCAGTATTAAGGCTATCTGAAGCAGGCAGGTCAGTTTCCGGTATTCCTTCGATACCCTCAGTTATCTCCTTTTCAGTCATAGACTTTCCTTCAAATTCATGTGGCATCTGGAATCTTTTGGCATCGCCCGTGCCGTTGTCACTTTTGCTGCCTGTGACCCAACGTAGGCCCACCAATACCAGCAACGCAGATACGATCAGAGCAATGCCAATGCCGAACTTACTGAGCATCTACATCGCTTCCATCATTTTGTTGCGCATGCGCAACATTTTCAGAATCACCGAGAGGAAGTGAAAACAAAACTAACACCAATGCAACTGCATGCCATACAGTCACGGCCATTAAATATACTGACGGCAAACCGGGTTTGGAGTACATGTGATCGAGCGTCAGCAGACCAGCCGTGATGAACAAAAAGAAAACGTGATAACTCTGATTGACCAAAAATACCTTCATTGCGCAATTGAGTGACCATAGCGACAGCAACGTGCCTATAGCCATCTGGTAATCAGAAAAGTGCAAATAGCCAAACAGTTTCATGACGTAAAAGATGAGGGCAGCGAAAGCGCCCAGGGCTGTGATTTTTTCATTCATCAGAAGTTACCAACGAGTTTGCCCGGAGCGCCAAGATCTCGCTGGCGAACAATATTGAAAGAGAAAGACCTTAACTGAGATTCGAAACGGTAGTTGTGCGCGCCGCCTTCGAAAGTTTCACGCAACTCACTGACCGGTAAAGATCGTAACTTGTCACTGACTTGCGCAATGAGGACGTTGTCTGTCCGTCCTTTGAGCCTGGCGAGATGCTTCTGGATAAGCCCAATGTAGATCCTTCTTGCTTGTGCCGTTTCAGTTCTGAAACCGGCGTTATAAGCACCGACTGATTCCCAGTTAACGCCATTCAAAGCAAAGTTACCGGCTAGTATCCATGCACCTGTCCTTATGCTCAGACACCCATCATTCAGGAGGGCGTCACGGGTTATGTTGTTGGCTATAAAGTGGGGCTGCTTAAGCCACCAACCGCTGATCTGCATTAAAGAGATATCGTCATAGCGGGGCGAATGCGTATTAACCGCTCTGTTATTTAAGGAGGACTCCTGTATGCCTATCGATTTAAGTACCATCGGATCGATACCGTATTCCTCTCCTGCTTTAACAAAGCATTTATCATAAGGGCTTGGCCCGTATACAGAGGTAGAAGCATTTGCGCTGAATATTGCTAATGCTGCACTGCACAAAAAAAGAGTTCTGATCATTTCGACTTATTCTCTCTTCGGTTTTGAAAAACAGAATCGATGGCAAAAGAGCAAGTTGCAGACAACATCCATGAAAGAAGCAACACGTCTGAGACGAGGGCTTTGAGGCTGTTCCGGTGAGAGGCAAAACCAACAAGAACACTTTTAAGTGCATTGCGTGGTAAGGCCGGGTCATTCGACATGTCTAAAAGCACGTTCAGACGGGTCTGGCGAACTGCTGCGGTCGTTAAAGTTCTGTTGTGAAGTTCAGGGCTTAAATCAACCGGAACGCTGTACTCACCTTTACCAATAATTACATTAGCGCTGCCAGAAATATTGGCTGGTAGTTGATTTATTACTTTTCCCACATTCAGGTTAATTACCTCTTGATTCAGTGAAGTATCATTAATGTTGGTCTTGTGCAGAGATTTTTCGATGGATTCATACAGAATTGCGGTATCTAAGTCCGTTAAGCAGTCATAGATGCGGTCAGGGCCGACAGCTAAAGTCAAGGTTACAGCAAATGCTCCAGGCACCACTAAGCCATGCTTGACGGCAAGACAAAGCGATTTCTTGAAATCAATCGCAGAGATCACGAATGCATCCTTAACAATTTCATTATTGTGTCTTGGGCTTATGATTAATTCACATGATACAATATAGTATCATAAAGGAAAATTAATTTAGCTTGGATTGAGGCATTTGATTTTTTATGCCATGATGCTCAAGGAAATTAAACAAAACATGCAATGGGGTTGCGATTGACCAGAGAAGAACATAGATCCAGCGAGGAGGTATCGCTGACGCTTAGCTTGCTGACCGTCACCAAACCGCAACTTATCAGGCAGATTGTCAGTCACATCGTTAATGATGTTCCAGCAACTGCTCTCGCGGGCAACCTCAATTGCGCTCAGATATATCGCGGAAAAAAGAAATTTATACAGCTCAGGGATAAGGTAGCCACGCTGTCTGAGTCTTACTCACGCCTTTTTGCTGTTAAGGCAGATAACGTAGAGGGGGCAGCTTTTCCTGTCATACTCAACGTCGATAAAGCAGATCTTGAGAAAGGGCTCCTCTGGAAAAGCGTGAAGAATGGCTCTGCATACAAAACGTCTGAACTCTGTTTCTTCACGCTTTCTGACGACGAATACGTACCTTTCTCAATTATCTGATGGCTGACAATATGAAAAACTCTGGACAAAAAACAACCGAGGAAATTTGCTCATATTTGGGTAATTTGTCACGCCGTCGCCAGGTATTTCGTTCACTTTCAATGATGCAGCTAAAAGCGTTAATCACTGATGCACAGAACGTACTGGCTGACCGTGACCAGGAAGAAAAACGACTAGAAGAACAGGAAGCAGTTAAACAGGCCAAGATCAAACAGACCCTGGAACAGCTTAAGCAGGATGGCGTGTCTGCTAATGATTTGACACCGTTTCTCAGGAAAAAGAAGCCATCAAAAGGGCCGGTGCGGTGCTACCTTATCGAAGGGGAGCACATTGTTTACAAGGGTGCAGGCCGAATGCCAGCCAAGCTCAAGGCGCTTGAGGAGCGTGTCGGGCGAGAAGGGCTGAAAGCTTATGAAACAGAAGAGCAGCCATCCAGCGACGATTAAAACTCAAACCGTTTATTTGACGGCCACGGCAGAAGCCGTGGTTTTTTTTACACCGACCGCGATACCCATTCATCAGGATGCAGTGTTATCCTTGTGTACCCTCTAAGCCCAACCCCAATTGTATTTTTATTTATTTTTTCTACCCCAAGCACTTCGTAAATCTGACTTATTTGCAGATGGCCGGGTTTAAGCCAGTGCCCCTTCACGATATCTGAGGCTCTTATACGATAAAAAGTGCCATCCTCCCCGCTAACCGGATTATGTGCGTGGATCAGAACGGGATTTTTACAACCGGGGCAAAGCCAGTCATCCTGAACCTGTTCCCGAGTATAACTTTCCACACTGCAATCTGTGCATGAATAGGACTCACCAGGCAACTTTGTTGCAAATCTTCCTTCATAACTCATTGATTTATTCCCTTTTAAATTTCCACATATCAGCAGTATAGGACATGTTCATGAAATGTTTCAGACATATTTCAGCCTACTGTTATTCCAGTGAACCGGTAATGGTCTGATCTCTTAACGCACGTACAGCGAGTTCGCTATCCCAGGAAAAAGACACCCTGTTTTGTGCGCCGATATCCATAGCAAACAAGCGTGTGTATTTCGCAGTGCTACTGAGATACTTATGCCCGAGATATGTCTGCAACGTTTTCTCATGAACCCTGTTAAGAAGCAGATGTATTGCAAATGAATGGCGGAATGTGTGTGGGGTGATGTGAATGGTAAAAGTGACACCGTCACCCGAAGCAAGGACAATTGCTTCCTTCAGCCACCGCGCGACCGTATCAGGTGACTCCGGCCAAAGTGGTTTACTGACAGGAACCTGGAAGGTTGCAAGGTATTGTCGCATCATCCTGACATAATCTTTATCGAGTAATGGTACAACACGTTTCACGCTGTCTCCGCGAGAAGGCCGCCCAGGCTTGCGACTGCGCTGCTTGAGAGTGCGGATTATGACGTGGGGCCGTGGCCCGTCAAGTACGAAGCTTGCAGGCGTCAGAGCCAGCGCTTCATTGGGACGCGCACCAGTGTTCCAGAGAGTCTGGAAATGTGCCAGGCGCCGCATGTCATGCATGTAGCTAAACAGCACAGAAACTTCTGGTGCAAGCAGATACATGATCGGGTCGGTCAGATTTTGTGCCATTCGCCGCATAGCAGCGGCGATCTCCCACTCCCTCAATGACTCAGTTTGAATCAGGGGCGCTGTAGCGAAATGTGCGGCTGGTAAATTCTGCAAGATTCTCCCCCTGTATTTTTTTCAGAATGGGCGTAGCGTTGCCTACGTCATTTCATGCTGTGTTGCGCATGCGCAACACCTGTGGGTGTTATTGTGCCGCAGAGGCTGTGCGTAAGCACCCGAAGAAATTATTTTCTGTCGATCAGGCTGTGCGGAAGTAACTATGCTGTACAGGCTAATTCCGCACAAATAAATGCCGGTAAGAGTTGCTTTCGGAGGTTCATAATTACAAAAAAAGCAACATATGGTAGTCGTGAGTGGAAGGTTGGCACTAAATGTTGTGCAGAGCGGGAAGGGGCAGGGCGTGCGGAAGAAAACCACTTCTTCCGCAAGGGTGAATAAACAGTGTGGAGTGACGAGACGTAATTAATCCTCGTCTTCCTCCCATATACCACGGGGCTTGGATATCTGCTCATCGTGGCAGAAAAGGCAGACGTAACGATTGCGCTTGCGATTGTATTGCACAGTTTCAAGCGCAGACTCGATAAATTTTCCGTCAAAATTCCAGCTTTTTTTCATGACTGATACACATTTCTTGCAATAGAAACTTTCTTTCTTATTTTCATCTTCAGGATGGTTTTTAGTATAACCAAAATATTCACGCGCTGATTCTTCGGAGCATGCCGAAATAGCGGCAGAAAACTCGTAGTGAGTCTGAAGCATTTCCCACACAATACCAGAGAATTCTTCCTCATCTTCCTGGTGATAGCTGATGCCGCCAGAGGAATGCGCCGCTTTATATTGATACCTGTGCCAAATCCAGTGCGCAGCATCAGAATTAAGATTAATATGAGCAAAAACGACTGAAGTGAAAATTAATTCGGGTGATATGTCCGTTTTCATATCAACCGTATGCATAAATCTGTTCCTGAGAATACGCATATCTCTGAACCAGTCGGTAAATTTAACCGGGAATTTTACGGGGGAAAATGTGTCGTGAACTTTTATGAGATCCTGCGCATCAAGCGTATGAAATTCAGAGAACGAAATATTTCCATCACTATCTGCCTTTGGCGTATTACGGGTTGCATTCACTATAAGAAGATAGGGGGAAATATCAACAATAAGACCTTTAATTCTGAATTCCACCGATTGAAGTATTAAGGTGAATGCAGTAATTAATTTGGGGCGCGCAAATAACCAGTAGTGTTCGAGGTTTCTGATTTCATCGTCGGTGAAATGTTCTGATTCGCTGTAAAATCCGTTCCAGATATCTATCTCTCTGTATTCATATGCCAAATCAGCAATTTTTTCCCACGCTTCATTGACCATATGGTCAGCCATAGAATAAAAATCAATTTTCGTAGGAATATCTGTAATCACGTTTAAAACTCCCAAATTAAGAACATGTGAAGTTTTGGTGAAAAATTAAATGGTATCCAACTACGATTGTTCATCATAATAAGGAGTATCAAAAATATTAACGGACAGATCAACAGTATGCCCTGACAGGCCAGAAATCTTTTCCAGTAGAGCCTCTGGCGTATCGCGGTCGAACTCAACGTAATAACCGACAAGCATGCCATCATTAGTCGTCTGTTCATGAACCTCAAACAAGCCTTGGATTTCATCCAGTTCATCATATTTGAGATTTATAGCATGGGCTATCAGGCGCGTGCGCATGGTTTCATCTTCAGGGTCGTGAGTTTCGCGTGGCAGGGCGGTTAATTCTGCCTTTACTATGCCCTTATCCTTCCAGTTACGCAGATACCCTGACCACAGGTTTGCGCGAAGATTTGAATCTTCATTAAAACGTTTGACTTCCCAGTGGATCACTTCTCGTTTACCGCTGTTATAGTAGAGCGCAACTTCAGCATGCCCACTGGCGATGAAGGCTGCTTTAAATTCTTTATCATCTTCAGGGCAAAATGAGAGTTCGGGCTTGGTATGGCTGTTCCCTTCGGCAAAGTTCAGAAGTCGCGATATGACCTGCTCAGGGGTGTCAAAGCCCGTGGCGTGCTGTTCCAGACGCTTGTAAACTGCATCAGAAAGAGTAATCTGCGGCATCATGAATATCTCCATAAATGATAGTAATATTATCATATATGATAAAATCAATGAGTCAAGCACAGATGCTTTACTGGATGGCAATCGATGGCCTGGCTTGTTACCATCCTTAAGAAGAAGTACAAAAATAATGTCAGTACACAGCGCAGACTAACAAGACTACTATCATTACAAAGCAAGGGCTAGAGTATGAGTGTTAAACAAAATAAACAAAACAAAGATGCTTGGTTCAACTCAGTGGTTATGAATGCAATTTACTTCCTGAACAGTTCGGTGAGCAATCTTGATGCTTCACCAAGAGCGGCAATTATAGAGTTGTATACCGCAATTGAGCTAATTTTCAAAGCAAGACTCATGAAAGAGCACTGGTCTCTTGTTATCACGAAACCAGAAAGTGCTAATCTGACGAAATTTGAAAATGGAGATTTCAAGTCTGTATATTTGTCAGAGTCTGAACAGCGACTTAAAAATATCTGCAATGAAAGTTTTAAAACTGAGGCAATGAATAACTTCAAAGCATTGGGAGAACACAGAAATCAGATTGTTCATTTCGCCCATACTGATTTTAATGGTTCTAATCAGAAGTTAATAATTGAACACTGGTCTTCGTGGTTTTATCTGAGAGACCTGTTGATAAATCAGTGGTCTCCAATTTTTAAAGACTTTACAGCGCAATTCGACGTGCTTCATGAAAATATTTTGAAGCGTAAAGAGTTCTTGCAAGCAAAGTTTGATGAAATTAAAAGCGACATCAATTTAAGAAAATCCAATGGAGATGTTTTCAAGACCTGTACATCATGTGGTCTGAATAGTGCGGTCATCACGCATAGTCATTTTTGGGGAGATGATTTTTATTGTCTTGTTTGTGAGGTCAAAGATAACTTCCCTAAAGAAATTAACACTGAAATACCGTGTGAAAAATGCAGTTCGCCACTCGCGTATTTCCTCAATGCCTCACATGAATGTAAGGTATGTCAGCATATCTGCACTGATGAATATGCTCTCTCCAAATACACTGAAATATATCGAGCTGATTTTGAGGAGGGTGATGATTCCGTAGACGACGTATATCCGGTCGCTTATTGTCATAGCTGCGAATCCGATACTCCTTCTGTAGTTGAAGTTGATAACCTCTCCGTTTGCGTTTTCTGCGAAGAACGAGGGTGGACCATAATGCATTGTGATCGCTGTGGTCACTACGTCACAGGAGATCCCAAAATGATTGAGTATATCGGTTGCTATGTTTGCGAAGACGAGGCCAGACAGGAAATTTTGGCAGAGGTGGCTGCCTTCCAGCCTCAATGATAAAGAAAGATGCTAAATGTCTGCGGAAGAATACCGCTTTCTCCGCACAAATCGACACTTTTAAAGAAGACTTTTCTTGCTTGTGAAAATCCCTACCAAAGTAGCCGTCACAGACATTACAAATCCAGAAACGGGTGAATGCCATGTGAGGATAGCAGCACCATCACTCGGGTAGTAAAAGTTAAAGATGAGTGACATCGGGCAGAACATACAAATCATCATACATAATGGTCGCATGTCACTCCGGGGCCGCATGATCATTAACAGTAAACTGCATAACCAAATGCCAGCAATTGTTAACAGTAATTGTTTTTCTTGCATCAATAATCACTCTTGGTTAAAAATTACTTACACGTATAAATCGATAGCATCGATAATTCAATTGAAACAACGTACTAATATTTACCATTGCTATCACCTATTCATCTTTCAGTATGCACATACCTATCCTCTCTAATCAGAAGGGTTTACATAACTTGTGAATATCTCAAGCGTCTTTTCAAGGTCAATATCATCAATCATTCGATGTAATATGTCGGTCCATCTGACTTTGCAACCAATTTTTTCTTCCAACTTTAAAGCAATGATTTCTAGTTTCGTTTTTTCAACCATCGACACAGCAAAAGTTGTTCTACTTCGTTGCTGATTGTTATTTGATTCAACTGTGTTGAGGAACTGTCTTTTTTCACCAAGAATTTCTTCAACAGAGACGCCTAAAGAATTAGCGATTTTGACTACGGTTGTTGAGTCACTAGTAGTCTTTGAACCGGCTTCCATGCGTGATAATTGCCTTGCTGAAAGACCAGAAAGCTCTGATAGTTTCTTCAAGGAAACACGTTCTGCCTTTTTGGCCGTGTTTGTCACTTCCCCAGAATCACTCATTTATTAGCCTCCCTTCTATACAAATTAAGCTTAGCTCTCACCGTAGCCATGTTGATAAATTGTTGATATTTAACATAATTATGATTATGCGTAGTAGTCGTAGATTCATATGCATCAGAAAAATTCGACTTTGCAACGTACCTGCCTTGCAGGTTTTAAAGCTTTATCGTTGTCAGATGAAACTGGTATTATCAAAGCTATTAATTGTCCATTCGTTTTAGCCTCGTATGCAAATCCATTGATGCACTGTTGAGTAAGATATATTTCTTTATTTTTTTGACTGGATGATGCTAAATATTTTTCTTTAATAAGAGAAGTTAATTTTTCATTCATCGCTATCTCTATTGCGTTGATTTTTTTATTTACATCATCTGGTAGAGGTTCATTTTGAGCATGCAGGATAAATGAGTCACGACGATCTTGCTCTATTGTTTGTTCATGAAGATAGTCATAGGTATCACATATCCAGTGAGTTAGATAAATTGACAGCACCATTACTAAAGCTAACTCTAAACAACTTCGTACTTTTTTAGGCAATTCAGCCATTCTCTCAAAGATGTCCTTCACGCTCCCCTCCAATTAGGCATAGTCTGAAATGCTGCTCTTATGCATGAGTTTATCCGTTTTTTGTTGTTAGTGATACTAAAATGTATCATAATGAGAACGTGATGTTTTGTCAGTCTGTCCAAAAAGTCCCAAAAAAAGTGTGATTGGCTGTACGATCATACAAAAGAACGTGTTCTTTACTGACGCGGTTGAATGCTTTGGCATATAAGCACTTTGATTGCTTATAAATTATTTCAGTGATTATATTTCAGGAACAAAAATGACAAGAGAAGATTGGCTTTTCAGGTTGAGAAAAATAAATAGGATCGACACGCTGGAGAAGGTTATCGATAAAAATAAATATGAACTTTCAGAAAGTGAATTATCAGTCTTTTACTCCGCATCTGACCACCGCTTAGCTGAGCTTACAGTTGGTAAATTATTCGATAAAGTTCCAGCGAGCGTCTGGAAACTGGTTCAATAGAGTTTTATGGAAAGTCAGATTTAGGAGATACTGACATGCGGGAATCAGATAAAAAAATTGATAATATTTGCTCGTCGGCTCTCTGCATTTCATGGGGGGTAATCTTTCCATTTATTTACAAACACCTTACCCGTAAGTCGCCTGATTCTCTAGGTCCGAATCTTGCCGATATTTTTTTACCCTTAGTTTATTTATGGAGTTGCATCGCCATTGGATATGGCTCTTTTCTGATTTACACTCTAATCAAAGAGCACATGCAATCGGGTAAGAAGGATAGTAGAGAGTGAGGTGCATAACCCTGTCAGTGAGCCTTGAATGACTGGAAGAACGCTCATGGCCCGTAGCAGTGACGGCTACACTTTCACGATCACATCATACGATAAAGGTTATCGCCTGTCAGTTTGTCCAGAAAACCGCTACAACGGTACTCAGAGTTTCGACGGGTGGTTTCCCCGCTTCTATACGCGTCCTCAGTCTGCCAAGTCTGCCCTCACCCGTTTCCTTGGTGAGTCTTTAGTATGGGTAGATTTGTAAAAAAGTAAATTACTTTGACATGATTACGTAGTGCAGAACATCTGCCTTAAGGGATTAAATCGGGGGATGGCCGGGACAACGGTACAGTTTATAAACCCCGGTAAGGGAAAGATGTGCTGCCCCGGCCACGTTCATTTTGTCCATAGTATCTTGCACATGTCCATTTTTTATTGCTGTGCCGGTTGGCCGCAGAGCAAGCAAAGGATTATGCGGTCTGTTCGCTATAACTTTAATTTCAATTAGTAAACTATTTTATGTTGGATATTTCTTGAAATTTGCCTGCCATCTTTTACAGGCGTCATTTAGTTGTATACTCAGTAATGAGTAATAACTAATGGAGGTTTTATGAAAGAAGCAATGATGAATGATCCTATCATGTTCTGGCAGTCAGTCGCTGTATTGACCGTTCTTGTAGTTCTAACTATCAGAAATGCAGTAGTACCACGTTCAAAAAAATAATTTAAGTTTGCGCAAAGTTTAATTGAGTTTTAAAGAAAAGCCCCTCGATGAGGGGCTTTTTTCATTACTGTCCTGATACCGGGACTGCTGTTGCGGAAGAATACTGAGCTTCAGGTTCGTTAAGATACTGCCTTATGCCTTCAACTATTTCCGAGTCATCATCGACATGTGCAAAGATAAGACAACCTACCCCTACCCCTGCCATTATTGCTCCTTTGCGATCATCATCTTTGCCAGACAAGATGATTGCGGCAAACGGTAAGCGTGTTTTCTTATCTATCAACACGGCTTCAGCGACAAGGCGATGCATTTCTTGCTGGAAATTGGCGTTTTTACTGAGTCCTGGTGAGTAAACGAGAGAACTAAATGGCTGCTGTGTGCAAACATAAAACTGGTCTGAGAAATGTTTATAACAAATTTCTCCCAGCTTTAGGCTATTGGCTTGCTTAAGTAGCGGCTGAATATCTTGAGGCTTTCTCATCAATTTCTTGGGCCTGTAGATACTGAGATAGTAAAACAGGGCAGCCAATAAGATCCCGCCAATTAGATTAACTTCAAATTGTGTCATATCACCCTCTGCAAAAAGTTTTTTTGTCAGTTACAAGAATATTTCTGCTCTCGTTCATTCCTACAATACGTCCCGATTTAAGCTTTGAATACAGAGTCTCAAACTCAGACGTCGAGGCTATACGTTTCAGGTTTTCAATCGTTGCCGTAGAGCGACAAACATTTGAAAAGGTCATATCAGCTTGCATGTATGCAGCATGACGGGAGCCGTCAAAGCCACTGCTTTCCTGAATGAACTTGCCCTTATCCATGCCTGCTGTTAATTGCTGGGGAATGTTTACCGTGACTGCATAGCTTTGTTGTAATGCAGCCATGACCGTTAATAACAGAGCAGAAGCCGTTTTCTTTAGCATATTCATAATAACACCTATGATACTAATATGTATCATTGAGGGATAAAAAAAAGCCAAACCTTAACGGTCTGGCTCGTCAATTGTTGCGCATGCGCAACGGCATATGCTACCCGCGATGATAGTGACCGCCGTCCATCGCTTCACTTCTCGCGTTCATATGCGCAACATTCTGTCCAATGAAGTGCGCCGGTTGTCCGTTCACCAAAGTTTCGGCGGTAAGAGGATCTGCAAAGTTTGCCGGTTTACCATTGCGGCTTGCAATACCATTCAGTTGGGATAGCGCGTTTCCAGAGGCCCAGCTTTTAGCAACTACTCGTGCACTTCTCCGGGTTTTTCGCCACAGAAAAGCAATATCAGTCATTAATTTCGTCAGCCATTTTTTCATTATTCTGTCCTTTTTTTAGCCATATCTTATTTTTAGCATGAATCTATCCAGGTAGCAAATAATACTGTGTTTTTAAACAGCCCGTCCTTGGGCATGAGGTATTATTTCGGGGCTTTTGGGTTATCCTTGGCTGAATTAGCAATAGGAATACCGGCTGAAGCTGTACCGGTATTTACTGGCGGATGTGCGCCCGTATCATCGTGACTGCTTGCCTCGGGTGACTCGCCCTCGCCTGCATCTGCCTTTCTGACCCGTACTATTGTCTGTACATTAGGCGGCGTATAATCTGGTGCCCGTGGTTCGCTGGTTGATGAATTTGCCTTTTCCTGATTAACCTGCTCAGTGACTTGTTCTGACGCCGTTCTTACCGCCCCGTTCTGTTGCTGTCGCCATAGATACTCCTGTGGTGAAATCATTTGCGTTTCTCCCTTTTCATTTGTAGGGATAACGGGTGCGGTTGGTCTGTCATTCATACCGTTCTTTTCATTCCACGTTTCATTGAATTTATTCTGACGAGTAGAAAGACCGGACTCCATCGAATCAGAATTTGCAGTTCGTAAATTCTGACCGTAATAATTTGCAAATTCGCGGGCTGTATAATCGTCCACATAGTTCTGTTTAGCATCACCGTGAAGACCCAGTTTATTAGCCTCACGCAGCCCTGCCGCCTGCATTGCCTGAGCCTCGTTCAGATAAGCACCGTACATAGCATTTGTTCTCTCGGTGTCTGTGTCAGTATGGGACGCATTTGCCCCCGCGCTGGCACCCAGCAAACCACCTGCTACACCTTTACCGGCGTTAACACCGCCCGAAATGCTTGTTGAAGTATTGCCTTCATTCGATGCAGAGCGAATTGAAGCCATATTTCGCGCAGCCTCATTCGCCAGGACTTCCGGTGCAGATCCCGGACGATTAGCGTTACTTTGCTTAATCAGCCCCAGCACACTCTGTGGATCTTGGAGCACCGTGCGGCCACTGTTGTCACCGCCCGTATCAATCCCTTTATTAACTGAATAGCTGCTGTCGTCTTTAGTTGAGTTATCTCTGGATATACTGTGGCCGCTGTGAACCGAACCGGTGGAAGAAAGTTCACCTTTCGGATTCCGTGCAAGAGCCAGGTCCACTTTTGCCGCGCCTCCATCCGGTACGCTTGCAGCCTGACGCGCGTCAATAAGACCACTTTTATTGAGCGATTCTGCCTGCGCAGCGTTAACGGCAAGATGCACACCAGAACCAGCTTCTGCCGCTGCAAGTTGCTGATCGCCTCCGAGTGGTTTACTGAGTTCATCGAACTGATTCTGCCCCGCAATACCGCGTTCCGTACTAATTTCCCCACCACGCTCAAAGTGCTGTGTTGCTTCAACCCCGTTTGCTGAAAGCGCTTTCTGTTCACCGATGTTCTGCGAACGATGCTTGGTAGCGTCATACGCTGCCGTGTCTTCAACGGCTTTACCGTCTCCGTCGTGTGCTCTGAGGGCACCGGCAGTCTGTGCGCCATTCGCATCGGACAAATCTCGACGTGCCTCGCCTTCAGTTTTATGAGCCACCCCGTTTTCGTCCCGCTGTTGCAGGGTATTCACTAACTCTGCCTGGCGCTGCATATCAACCGCATGCTGTTTTGTCTGCTCGGTCTGCATTGCAGCGATACCGCTCTCAATACCGCCGTTACCGCCAAATGCATTATGCAACGAATCAGCATGGCCTTTGCTTTCTGCACTGCCTGTACTTGCAACGTAGCTTTCGCGGGACTGTACATTTGCGAGACTGCCACCGGCTGCATCGAGAATGCCTTGTGAATGCCCCAGGTCAGATGACTGATTGACGCTGGTTTTCTTGGCAGTCATATCAGTAACCGATAGACCAGCCGCATTCGCTGCCTGCTGCGTACCTGCGGATGTACCGATTTCAGTCTGACGTTCCGTACCATGAACCTGTTTTTGCTGTTTATGTAGATTTGCGAGGGTGCCGCCTGCGTTAGCTATGTTGGATTGTGCATCAGCGGTCTGCATAACGCCTGACGCAGCACCCGTCACCCTTGCCTGCTCACCCACACTGAGGTTAGCTGCACCTGCTGATTCAATTTGACCAAGAGCGTTACCTGCTTCGTGCTGTGCACTGGTTTTTGATGCAACAGCCGCGCTTTCAGCACCCGACATGTTTGGCAGGGCTGTTTCGTACCCGCTAACCTCGCCAACCTGTCTGCCTCCCTGCACTTGCCCTATTCTTTGTGCTGCGGTTTCAACACTGCCGTTACCCAAGCCCTGAATCTGGGCACTGGAAGCGCTTATATCTTTCATCTGTCCAAGCATGCTGGTATTGGACATGGCATCAATACCTGCTGTGTTAAGGACTTGCTGAGTTGCCATGCCGCCGCTGATATCATTGATTAAGTGGCCGCGTCCCTCTGGCGTCAGCGTTTTGTCACCAACTTCATTACTGATACGGTCAAGGTTAGACAGGGCACGTTGACCAAAAGCACTCAGGCCAAAGGCACTGACTCCAAATATACCCGCAACAAGAGTGGCAATTTGTACGGCGCTTGTACGCGCAGACCCCATAACAGACATTGCTTTCATTGCAGCCGTAGGCGCAAGCTGCATTGAGTCGATCCCCAATCCATAATTCTTAACTTCGTTCATTACAGTCAGGATTTCGTCTGTGCTGGCCTGCAAAAGCATAACGTCAGCAATCTGCCAGGTCGTGATAAAGACCCAAAGACCGAATAGAAGGGTCAGCGCCTTTGCCATCAGAGGGGTGAAAACCAGTAAAAGCAGCATCGGAGTGATAGCGAGGATAATAGCCAGCACAGCGGCCATTATCGTAGACATCCACTCCGGGTTAGTCATGGCATCCGCTAACCCGCTGTTCATCATTGAGCGATTAGCCACCATTGAAGCTGCAACTTCAGGATTGTTTTCGATAAGTGCATCGGTGATACCTTGCGATACCAGAACGTTGCTCATAATGCTGTTAAGCGAGAGAGAGCTAGATCCGAAAATGGTCTGAATCGAGCTTTCAAGTCGGTTCTTACAATCGACGTACTGAGCGCTGTCAGAGACAGCGTATCCGCTTTTCACACAGATATCCCTCAGTCGTGCATCATAGGCTGCGGGACTACCCAATGCGCCTTTGAGGGAGGTATACGACTGATCACACGTTACCGTTGCGCCACCGGGATTTGAACTGCTGTACCATACCGTGTAAGCCGCCTGATTTCGTAACGGACTGAGTGCCGTCACTACGTCCAGAGCATTAGCTCCCGATTTAACGGTGCGCGGATCAAAACCTCGGGACTCTGCAATAGGTTCACATTGCCGCCAGAGTGCTTTTACGTTGTCGGTAAGATATGAGTCAAACGGCGCTCCATTGCGTGAAACTACGTTCATAAGCATTTTTACGGCCATACCCTCACCCGTAAAACGGGTAGTGGAAGCCGTGTCCCGATTAGAGAAATCTACGAATGCCTGGTAAACAGAGTTAGTCAGTCTCGCAGTTACGGTAAGAAAGTCAGGAATACCGCTGACGGCCTGATACTGATTTCGGGATTGGTCATAAATGTGGACTGTACCTTTAGGCTGTACCAGCCCGACATAGAACAGGGTTCCCATGACGGCCATTGCAAGCCATCCCATCCCCATCTGTGCTTTGCCGGTTTCAAGATACTCGATCCCGCTTTTGGCGCTTTTGGTAAGCAAAGCTGCGGCAATACCCATGAAAATAAAAGCTGATATCAGCATCGTATACTGATTGTCATTGAAGATAAGCTTTAGCCGGACAAAAGCATTCACGACAGTTTCAAATCCGCCCATGACAACATAGTCAGTGTCAAAGGCGAATGCAGCGGGGCTTAGCCCCGCCAGAACGGTAAACAGCAGTAGATTCTTTTTAATCATTTCAGGTTTGCTCCCGCCCAATCGCGACCGCGCTGCCGCTCATCTTTTTCAAATGACTGACTGAAGTCTTTATTCAGCATGTAGGATTGCAGGCGGCTGTTATAAGCCTGCTCAACCTTACCGCTGGCATCGCGCGCCTGCTTGATAAGGTCATCAAACTTGGCTACAGCCGGTTTGAATAAGTCCATACGGCATGGCTTCGAACCGGCATTCGGATCGGAAAGAGGCATTGAAACCATTTCATTCACCTTATCGAAGGTGTTTTGTGTATTGCGGTAAAGGTCGGTGAAAATGAAATACGTGTAATTAAGGCCAACAAGCTCTGACAGAGTGCCAAGCATTACGTCGCTTTCGCCGCGCACGACTGCCTCTTTAAGGATGGAATAGACGGGCATATTGGTATTCTTGATAAATGCCTGGTCATCTGTTGATAACGGCTGCGATGCCTTGATGTGGTCCACGATGCTTTGCATTTTCTGATACACAACCGTGCGAACCGGGCGGGAGCCAGAAGGTACACATTGTTTATCTTGCGTTTTAATGTAAACGCGACCGTTAAGCATATCGTCCAGGCTGTATTTCTGGTTCTGAGGGCATGCAGTTACGGTTACGGCCATAGGGATCTTGTTGTTTGATTTAGCGTCAATCCAGACGTCACCAAGGTAGCCTCGGATAGTGTCAGCGTAATCCCCCATCCCAACTTTATCAGCGGCGCGTTGCACGATTGAACCATTACGCATGAGGTCGCGGAAATCAGCAGGACAACCGGCAATCATTTCATTCAGGTTCGCAATTGGGTTGTCGTTGTTCGCTTTAATTTTGCTTGTTGTATCAGACCACATGCGATCAGCAGCTTCATTCAGGTTTTTTGTGCCGGTCATTTCGGTCCAAAGCCCCTTCAGCGCTTCTGGATCTTGATCGACCATAGCCGTTGCGATTGGCTTAGCCATAGCACACTCATTAAGCTGAATGCCGTTAAGAAAGTTAGTTATTTGCTCTATCTTCCCAAGCGTATCAGCACATTCCTTGCACATAGTTTTCAACGCCATATCGAAAGCAACGTATGGAGCCGCCTGCATGGCGCGTTGCGCCTTTTCGACGAGATAATCCGGGTCAAGGAAAGAGTACCCTCCCAAAAAGCCGTCAATGCCGCCGCAACCGACTGATAATCGAGGTGGTGAGATTGTTACGGGATAGTCTGTGCTGCTCGTCGTTCGAGCGGTAAATCCGCCCATCGTGTAGTAGCCTCGCTTCTGTGATTCAAAACTGCTCGGAGAGTCATATACAGCATTATCGAACCATTTATCCGCCCAATTCGCAGCCAGGCATGGTAATGAACTGACAGCCAGCGTTGCGGTAAATAACAGTTTTGCCAGGTTCATTGTTGCTCTCCGCTATAGGATGTTGATTGCCCCTGCATTACAAGGCTGTTGAGTTCTTGTGCCGGAGCTTCACCGTTAAGGACTCGGGTAATCCCGTAAATGCTGTTAACAAGCGCTCCAGCATCTGCAAACCCATAAGAAACGGGCTGCCAAGAGCGCGAGTCCATATCGTGTTTGATGAGTACAATGGTTGGAGTGTTTGTAACGTTAAATTTGGTGCGCACTTCGGGCTGACGACGAATATCGACTTCTTTTACGTACCATCCCGTGCGCTGACTGAACGCAGAGATAATCGGTTGTTCTTTCGCACAATACGGGCACCCTTCCTGGACGAAATAAAGCAGGGCATAGCGATTGTTCTGACTTGCCAGCCTATCCAGCACGGACGCAATAGGCTTCATCGGTAAAGAGGCTAAAGCCGGTAGTGCTGCACCCAGGCCAATGACTCCGGCAACAAACTGACGGCGAGATATAATCATGGTGTGACATCCTGTGCTGGATTATTGATTTGTTTGAGGGGGTCAAAGAAACCACCCTGCTGTTTTTCACTAGTAAAGAACTGGCGGGGATCTGTTTCTCCGTTAAGCAGGCGTGTCATGTTGTAAACGCTGGTTCGGAGGTTATCGAGCGAGTCAACGCCTACTGACACCGGCATCCATTTATCAGGCACATTCTTCTTAATAAGCACTGTCACAGGCGCACGGTCGATCTTGAATTTGGCTCGGGCTTCGGGGTGAGCTTTAATATCAATCTGCTTGATATACCATCCTGTTTCGCGCTGAAAGTTTTCTAAAATGTGTGACTGCTGAGTGCATAAGCCGCAGTCAGGCTCCGTGAAATAGAAAAGTGCATAAGCATTCGCGTTACGGGACAGGTTTGCGCCAATCGATGCTTCACGTTCGCGCTTTTTCTCCGCTGTACCCGGATTGGTGATTGGATAATCCTGCGCCGCGTTGTATTGCGGATTTTCAAGCATCACGTAGCCGGTAAGGTTGGTATAAGCTGCCGCTTTGCGGCGGGCTGCATCCTGAACTTTGTAGTAATCGAGTACAGCATCAGGTGTAAGCTTAAACACGGCATAATCACGCGTTTCATCAAGTAACGCCTGTATATCTTTTGGATGCATTTTAAAAAGCGCGTCTGAAGACGGAACCACCGGGCGTGGATGTTTCTCTTCTTCTTTTACTTCATCAGGCTTCTTAGGTGTTTCGTACCAGAACAAGCCATGTTTAGGTGTGCTCTGCTCTCCATTCTGCCCGACACTCGCTTGCGCTGAGCTACATAGCAGCATCACCATTACGAAGCTGAGTTGTTTTAATTTCATTGTCATCACCTGTTGGTCAGAGCGTGAAAAGTTGCGCATGCGCAATCATCAGAAAATCGGCGTCAGCCGCTCGGCTTTGCTGATATCCATGAATCCCCAGTACCGGCTGTCATAGCTCTTGTCGGTATCACCTACGGCAAAGGCTTTCCCTTTAGGAATTAGTCCGGTGAATGAGAAAACAGGCAGGGCCGTTCCAGTCGAGTCCTGAACCGCAGCAATTGCTATTTCATCGCCATCACAATAAAACTGACGGTTTAGCTTGCTCAGGTACTGCCCTTCGATGCAGCCCAGACGTTTAACCAGGTGCGTTTCACCTTCAGGCAGATAGGGATCGTTATGCTCAAACATCACGTATTCGTTCTGCGCTGAAGGAATGCCGCCAGACCGCCAGAGCACCCTGTATTTAATGCTGTGGGTAGCAGGGATAAGAATGTGATTCATTGTGAATGAACCAATGCCCATACAGATGAGTAGCACGGCGACACTGAGTGATTTTCTGTCTTCCGTTTTCATCAGGCTTTTTCCAGTTTTTTAATCAATGCCTGAACTTTCTCGTCAGGATTAAGCTGATTCATGCGATTCAGCATGCCCTTAAGCGAGGCGTCACCATAAATAACGGAGGAAGCGCGGTTAATGTTTTCCAAGCCATCGCAATAGCTTTGAATATGCATATTTGGCTGATAGATAAGGGCAGGAACTTGATTTATGCCATATACGCGGAAAATAACCGGATCAATCAGCATTTGAGTAGCCCACATTTTGCAATTCGCTCCTTCACAAGTGGGATCAGCACGAAGCGCATCATGGGTCAATTTCATAGTCGCGCCTATTTTACTGATACCACCCACCGACCCCCGCAGTACCATTACGCCATTTACTTTAGCGAGGTCGCGAGCGTAATTACGTAGTGTCTGAATAGGCATGCTACTGGATACAAACAATACAACCTGATCTGATACAAGCTCAGGTCCTTTTTCTGAATCGCTATTTTCGTCTAAACCGGCTGTTTTATAGACTTGCGATTTGAGTGCGTTTTGTTTTTGTCGAAAATCAGTGCTGTTCGAATAATCAGAAATTTTCCTGGCCATATCTTCTGCATGCTGAACATCGAAGTCTTTCAGTTTTTCGCCTTGGCTTTTCACCGCATCTTGAGCAGATTTCATCATTTCAGGAGTGATAGAAATACTGTTCCCTGCTGCGTATACGCCAAAGGAAGCAACCAGAGCTAACGAAATAATAATCCTGTTGTTCATGGCATTTTATTCCACTTCAGGTTGACGATAGTATGAGATAGCCATAAAGAATTGATGAGGCTATACGTGAATGATATTTTCATGCTGTCTACGTCCACGCCAAAAAACTTATTTATCGGTTGAAAAAGATCAGTCAGGCAAATAAAGCACATAGTTGAAAGAAACAATGCCATTGCCAGTAAAATCATGACGGCGAACTTCAAAGCCGTCATGACGACTTTTCCACCTTTGTCATTGGCTAATTCTGTTTTTTTCATTCTCATTTTTTCCCGAACTTGAGATTTGCTGAATTAATGAAAAGGATCGGAGACAGAACGCCGAATAGTCCCGAAAAAGAAATTGCTTCTCTGAAGCTTTCTGGCGTCCACTCTATCTGTGAATAAAGCACGAAAGCTTTAAGCAGAAACCATACTGCCATAATAACCAGAGGTGCCAGAACTCCAGCGATGGAGGCCAACGCTGCATGCTTTTTATCCCGACCAGCCCACAGGCAGAAGACAAGCAGCACTGATAAAAGAAAGTGGAATCTAATAAAAATAAAGTCAGCAGGGAGTAATGATGATCTCATAGCAAGGGAAATGACCATTAGAAAAGCATAATAGAACATGACAGGGTAAATAATTACACCCGTGTTATTTATCGCTTTAAGTAATTTGCACATATCTGTAATTCTCTTTCAGGAGTCGTTGACTCAATCAAAATTCATCTTTTAAAAAGGAAATCGTCATAGACAAGGAGATGTGTCAATACGATAGTTTTTCAAAATGAATAAAGGTTTCATGTTTTCCTTTTGTTGCGCATGCGCAACTTCTTAGCCCTGATAGCGAATGCAGCAATCTTTCTTTTCAAACATCATCCACATGAAGTTATCTTTGCGCGGATTGTGTTTCATGCTGTCCCAGAGCAAGCCTTCACGCCCAATGGGGACACACGCTGATGCACGGGTCGGGCGCATCATCTGAAGCTTGAAGCGGTCCTTACGCCAGATAGGTGCGAGTTCGCGGTAACACCCGTCTTCAGAGGTATTCCATAGCAGGCCCAGCCTTCCCATCATGAAAATGGTTCGCGCAGCGATACCGGCATTGGCTTCTACGTAGTCTGTGCTCGTAATGGCACCGGAAAGCGGGTATGCATTGCCCCATGACCCCATACACCAGAACAGGAGATTATTTGGCATGCCATAGGTCGCCAGTGCTGCATCAGCAGAACAGGTGATGGTTGAGATTGGATTAGCAAACAGTACCGCTTCAGGATTAATGATCAGGCTCAGAACGTCGTTATTCCACTGCGGCAAAATCTCCGTCATCATCGCAACGTCATACCCTTCATCATCCAGACAGGGAATGTCATAGAACATATTCAAGATTTTCCACGCTGGGAAAATGTAGTAATGGGCTTGCTGGAAGGCGCGCTTTGAAGTGTTGTTTTCGTTGAGGCCACCTGACAATGTGCCGGGAACCGGAGTGTTCAGCGCAACTCCCAACGGCATCATGCAGTAAGGATCACTGACGGTGTCGATAATGCGTTTCGGCTCCCAAAATGAGGTTCGCAGGCCAAGCGTTGCGATGGTGCCGCCTTTACAGATGCATATGGGGCTATTAGTAGAAGAAGGGTTTTCTTCACCATTTACGATCTGAACACCGGCTATACGCATAGGAAAAATGCAACTCCAGCCAATATCGGTGACAGGATTTATAAACTGACTATTACACTCTGCATGCGCGGGGGTGATCAGGGAGTTAAACATCGAGGTTAAGAGCGTATCCCCCGCGCCCCTAACATCGCTTCCCAGCGAACGAAGCAATGCGGTAGACCGTAATTTCTGAGGATTCCAAGCAAACTCCTGAATAACCAGGCGAGCGCCTTCCTGATGGACAATCGAAGGGGTTACACGAATATCGAGACGCTTTCTGACTGAATCGTCCAGGATAAACGCTGTGCGGCCTATTGCCTTACCTTTGGTGATAACGTCGCCGTGGGTAAAGAGAATCATGTCTGTGTCTGTGACGTGATCCTTCAGCCAGTCTTCCTGTCCCGGAGAAATAACTACGATGCGTTGAGGCAGCTTGACGTATGTCAGAGGATTAAAAGTGTACCCTTTCGGATAGAGTATGCGCCCTTCTTTATCCGGTACGTCCACGGTGGAAGTGTAAAACGGGATAAACGTTCGTGTGCTATCCTGCTGGGCTGTAGGAAGGCGAACACCTTTAAACGCAGCCCAGTCGTCGCGGTTTTTGTTTAGCTCTTTTTCCCAATTGACGCTGGCTACGCGGTTTTGAACTTCAGTCAGTGCATCTGGCTCATCAATTGAATAAACCTGCCCGATCACGTCTTGAGAGGCGCTTACGCTGCTACTTACGCTTAGGAGTAATGCAGCTATGCGAACATTAAACTTGGTCATTATCAATCCATCCTGTGATACATATTAGTATCATAAGGTAAAATTGATTTAGTTGATAGGCGAGTTTTTAATTAATGATATCAGTGGGAGGATTTGCATAAATCAAGCGCCCGTCAGGACGGGCGCTTGAATGTTTCTTAGTTGGTTTTATCGTAAAAACTTTGCGTTATGGTCGTCACATTTTGCTGTATCTCAGCGGTGGCCGCATGCACCATCGTTTGAACATACTCATCGAGATTGATTTTGCTGAAATCAAGATTCTGAAATTCTTCAGGGGTAAAACCGCGACATTCAGGAGCTTGAGGTGAACCCCAGCCGTTAAATGTTTTAAGTTGTGGTCTGCCCTGCTCCTGGATAATTCGGGCCAGTATGCTGTTGTAGCAACAATATGTTTTTGCTTTCTGGACGCACCCTATCAGTGGAACTTTCTTCTTACAATATGTGCCTACTTCGTGGCACATGCCGGAATCAGCCTCCATTGCGGTCTCCATAGACATCTGATCACAGGCTTTCATCAGATACTGCATAACAAAGTGGACGGCTATAGCAATGGCTATTGTGGCAGGGTTCATAGATGCCATCATGGCATTTACGAATGCGTCTGCGGCCATTGAGGAGGCAACAGCCACGTCTGCCGTTGCCTGCATAGCTACAGAATAATAAAGATAGGCTTCCTGTGCGGCTGCATAGACGTCCTTAACCATACTTGCTGCCTGAAGCACGGTTGTATAAGGTCCGGCATCGTCTGAGTACACCTTGCCTTCGCTTTTGCAGCAGTTTTTGAAAGCTGTGCTTACACCTGCAAGCTTACAGTCAGCACCACGACCATTGAAGATAAGAACCTGATCGAGACAGACTCCCTCCTCGTTCTTTTTGCCGTCATCAACAAGCTGAGTCCCATCAACGTTACCCTCATCAAAGGGTTTATTCTGAGTCAGATCAACACAGGTTGCATTGCCAAGAGGACAAACAATCGACTGCTCGGTTTTTGAACAGATATTGTTTTGTAGCGAATAACCGGTAGGGCATGAAATAGTTTCCGGTGTCATGCTGACGAAAACGCATGATCCGTTAACGTAGTTATAGTTTGGAGGGCAGACCATTACCGCATCTTGAGTCACGTCCTGGGTACATTGTTCACCTGAAGGCGTCCAGCCGGGTTCGCAGTATTTATTCACGTAAGGAACCAGCCAGCCATTCTGGATAAACCGATCCATAGCCGGGTCGCATGAGGGCCAATAGCCGTTCATAAGATCACATCGGTTTTTTTTGTTCATCAGCTCAGTCCAGCGTTCAGGAGTGTCAGCACAGAACGCCTGTCCTATATATTTTCTTGACGACCATGCGGTTCCCCAGTACATATGGCTCGGATCGCTACAGGTGTATGGGTCGGCACTGGTCGATGCCGGTTTGCTGTAATGGACCGTGCATTTCGTACCGTTTTGAGTGTAGCCAGAAGGGCAACTGAATGATGGCGGCGAGTTTTCCTGGCGGATACAAGTGCTTCCGTTCATTGTATATCCAGCAGGACAGGAGTGCGTTGGCCCTACGGTTAATATGTTAGTTCGGTTTAAACACGTAGCATATTCACCTTCGGTATCGAAACTGCCATCACCATTTTTGTCTATGCCACAGGCATAATTCGGGGCAGGAGTGTCTTGCGCGGCGCTCACTGGCACGTACACAAACACAGACAAGTACGTGCATATTAAAATTGCACTCAAGAGCCTTTTGATTAATTCCAT
>NZ_CP028057.1:0-291019 GCF_043545505.1 Pantoea sp. SGAir0183 | reverse complement strand
ATCCCTGTCTCTCTCATTTTTTATTGTTTTCCGGCACGGGCAATGCGCCGGGTGTCGCTTCTGCTGTGTGGCGCCGGTTTACTCTGTGCGCAGCTGCGCGTGGAGCCGGTCAATGACGCCGCTGACCTGTTTTCCTGTGATAAGTCGTGTGCACTCAAACTGACGCTCCGTGCCTTTGTGGCGCGGGCACCAGAAAAAATCTTTGTGATCAAAGTTCTCGTGCGTGCTGTCCCAGCAGCCGCTGCAGCCGTGGCTGCTGAACACCCGCCAGGGGGTATAAAACTCGGCGTTCGGCAGGCTGAAACCGCTGATGAGCACCACCGGTATCTTTGCCGCCCAGGCAAGCCAGGAGAGACCGCTGGCCAGGCCAATAAAGAAGCTGGCGTGCCTGAGCAGATCGACCCGCGCCTGCAGCGGCAGCGCGCCGGTAAAGTCCTCGGCGCCCCGGGGAATGTGGTTCCAGACGAAGCCGTGCCCTGTGGTTGCCTCACGGTCGATGCACAGTACCCGGTAGCCCAGTGATTTCAGGTGCGCCACCACCTCTGCCCAGCCGTGGCCGTTGTTCCAGAACTTGGCCTGGCAGGTGGACTGTACGGCGATGCAGACGTAAGGTTCGGCGATGGTGCGGGGTGCAGAGAGGTCGAGACGGGGCGCCTCTTCTCTGGGGTCAGTGCCGAGGATATACCCCGCAGTGCGGTGGAACCCCACCTGGCGAAAATCGACGGGCTGATGCGTGTCGTTGCCGCCAAAAAACAGCCCCACGCGATAAGTCGCATAAGGTGCGGAATTCCGGACGGCATCGGGCGGCGAAAAGCGGATGTCCGGATACTGGCTTTCCAGCAACGCGATAATATTCGGCGC
Organism: Pantoea sp. SGAir0183; assembly: GCF_043545505.1. NCBI lineage: Bacteria > Pseudomonadati > Pseudomonadota > Gammaproteobacteria > Enterobacterales > Erwiniaceae > Pantoea > Pantoea sp. SGAir0183. Next base: position 290,158 of record NZ_CP028057.1, on the reverse strand, counting down.
CATGGTGCACTCAAGCCGGCAGCCGTGAAGCTGGCGGAAGCGCTCGGCATAATGAAACCAGCCCAGCAGGTCACCCAGGGTGCCGGTGGGAAAGGAAATCAGCACGTCACGGTTTTTAAGGGACAGGGTTTCGTCCAGCAGGGGAGCGGTCTCATCCCCGCGCCACACCTGAATACGGAAGCGGACAAAATATTTCTTGGCGGAAGTTACCCAGCCTGCGCCGGTTTCGCACCGGAACAGAACGTTACCGGAGTCGTCATCCAGCAGCGCGACGCGCCAGCGCCCCTCCGGCAGCAGCACCCGTGCCCCGTCGTTGAAGTCGTAACGAATACCACATGGCCCCGTCATGGACGGTTGTTCCGGGGGCGCGACAAAAGGATAAGGAGCAGACTCAGCCGAAATGTCAGTGGGAGCAGTAACATTCAAAGAAGGAATTACCTCGGACATGATTTTCTCCAGGCCGTATCCGAAATACAGTGCAACTGTTTCTGGTGAACAGTAAGTGCCTGTATTCACGAACGTCCTTTAAAATTTCAGCAACAAAACTGTTCTGATTTATCGGTTTGAATAAATTCAATATCGGCAGGGATAATTCTTTAATGAGGATTTTTATGTAACAGTCAGTTCCGGCTCGCGATATATGTGCTATGAAGAGGTATCAAAAGCATCTGAACCTGGGTCAGCCTGAGAGACACTCTGTCCTGGTCCCTTTTACAACCAAGATATGCATCATATAACTCATTACTGACCTGTAAAAAGCAAGTCGAAAGACCCGCACTGTGTAAAATCATTGCAGAGAAGATGTATCAGGACTGGTCGCCGGAACAAATCGTTGGTTGGCTGAACGCTGTTATCCGGATAATCAGGAAATGCACGTGTGACACGAAACGATATATAAAGCGCTTTTTATACAAATCCGGGTGCATTAAAGAAAAGATCTGCAGCCATGCCTCAGAAGCGGGAGGGTCGTGTGTAGATTCAGGTTTCTAAAAACTCCTATATCGTCACCCTCGTAGAACGCCATTCCCGCTTTGTTATGCTGGCTAAAATCAGAGGCAACAAGACAATAACGTTTAAATCTGCACTTATCAGACAAGGCCGGAAATTACCTGCTGAACTTTATAAAACATTAACATGGGACCGGGGCGCTGAAATGGCCAGCCACAACCGGTTTACTGTAGCCACAGATATTCAGATTTATTTCTGCACCCCTCAATCCCCCTGGCAACGCGGCTCCAATGAAAATACGAGCAGATTGCTAAGGCAGTATTTTTCAAAAGGAACTGACTTATCGGTATACAGCCAGCAAAGACTCAACAGTGTCACCAGACATGCGTCGACTTCGCTAGCCTTGCTTAAAGCAAATATCGGTAACGGCATAACAGCACCGAGTTTTATGCGGCTTTTGGTTCAAAAGAGGCGCTATTTAAAGAAGTTATTGATTGCTATTTGAAAACTTATGGTGGCGTTAACGATTGTCTTTGGGACGACAGTCTCACTCCGCGTGAAGCTATTGAACTGGCATTACGCCGTTCAGTAAAGATGCAGACAGAACAGGGGCATCCAAGTAGCTGTCTTATCGCGTTATCCATTGATACCTGCTCGCCCGGGCACGAGCATATTGGCCAGATTCTTGAAGCACAACGCACCCGTACTCGCGAGGGGTTCCTTAAGTGTGTCCTAAGAGCAATTGATTCAGGCGAACTGGCCGCAGACATGGCCATGTATTTGCACAGCTTTGAGATAGGACTGTCAACTGAAGCGCGTGATGGCATAACAGGCGAAGAACTTAATGCCTCGGTATCATTTGCAATGCTGGCCTAGGGCGCAAATTGTTTACTGAGTAATATTTGAGAATAAAAATGCTCATAACGTCCGCTTCTGGCACAAATCGGTCGGTCAGGCTGAAAACACAAACTAAAAATGCCGAATCGATGACAAGAAGGCTTAAGCCGATGCTAGCGAGTCACGGCCAAAGGCCGTTTTATAAGGCCATCAGCACACTGAGGCATTGGCAATAAATTTTCAGTTTGCTGGAACTCAGCCAAAAAAATCTGCCACACAGCTAAAACGTTTCCCTAAAAAATGTATTGACCAAGGATAAATCATGAACATGCTCTCAACAAAATCGGTACTGAAGACAACAGCATTCGCTCTCACTGCGTTTTTGTTAAACCAGGGTGCAGCACTGGCTGAAACCCCTTCAGCATCTACACAGCCTATCCACAACGGTGCGGTTTCACAGCTGAAGAATACTGCGCAAGGTAACGAAAACATGATTCTGGCCAAAGAGCCAACCCTGGCGAGTGGCCAGCGCGTCAACTCTGCCTGCGACGATGGCGGCCCGTGCCCACATGACGACATCACAGATGATGCATCATAAGCGCTTAAATCTTCCGGTCGTGACCTGCTGACCCGGAGTCAGAAATAGTAAAGCCGCCTAAAGGCGGTTTTTTCATTCTTAACAGCGCAGATTCGTTAAAAATACTGAGCCATTCCCAGGCAGGCAGGAAAGCATCGACAGAGGCGGACGTGATAATTTTGACTTACTCTGATTAATCATTAATTTACAACTTTTTTGTAATTGATCTCGCTAACAATATCTCTGCTATAAGCGGGCAGCCAAAGCGGGAGCGCTCGGATAAAGAGTAAGGCATCACACCAGGTATTGCATCGGCATGGACGGGATTTAAATATGCGGAGGCCGTAAAAATTTTCCACGCCGTGTACGCGTGATATACAGGCAAGTGCATCATGCGTTCCACTAAATTTGAGTACGTCAAAAGTGTGAAAATTAAGAGGCCAATGTTATTCGTCGTATGCATTAACATTATTGAGTGCTAAATTTTGAAAGGTTAAAATTGTTGAACCTTCCAAAATACAGGACATATTAATTTGGTGAATAACGCTGATGTTTTAAAGGAGCATCTGATTCTGGTACAAAATAGGTTAATAGTAAGGTATACGATTAACGATGCCACAAGTCAGCATTTCCCCTGCTCTTGTGATTCGTTATTCCCCTGTTCCGAATGCATTGCCTCCCCGATTATTGCTTCAGGCTTTCCCGCTTAATTTAGCACCTGGCATCAACGCTCATGCACGAAATTCTGTCTCTGCAATGTTGAAGCTGCGCATTCTTAATCGCTCTGAATGCTGAGCGTGAAAATACATTTCCAGCCTCTGGATTTGATGTGGAAGCGATTACGCAGTTATTATCAACCTTCAGCGAAATAAAAACACCACGCAAACTGAGGTCGGGGTTGTACAGGCACACAGCAAGCCATCCTCCCGTAAAGATTCTGTCATGTCCGTATAACGTTCTCCCGGAGCCATATCCTGGCAAAAGCCGTCAAATAAAAAAACTGGTTGTTTGCCATGCAGTTGGCCCCAGAGCGTCATGCCCGGATAATAATTAACTCAGCCGTTATCCTTAACCGCTAAAAAAATTTTATTTTTTACACTTTCAAGTGTATTGAAACTTTTCAGAGAGTTGACCGGAAATGTTACAGCGGCTATAACCCTATTAGGTTCGATACTAAAATCATAAGATTTTAAGTTTAACCAAGTTGCTTTGGTATAGAAATATTTCACTCTTGCCCGCGATAAGTCAGGATGTTATCCGCATCTTCGTGGTTAAGATTTTTTCTGCACACAGCCAAGGTATTCTGAATATGTCAAATTCTGACAGCGACGCCCTACCGTTGCAAACGTGCGCAAGCGAGGACGCCCAACAACAGCTCGCCATCATTGACGTAGCGCCGGGAAAGCCAGGGATTGAAGCCCGCTGGACATCGAGTGCCAAGAGCGGAATTGGCACCGCCCTTTCACCTGATTCCCGCGTCTGGTTCACCTTAAGCCACGGCATTCTCAACGAAATTTATTATCCGCGCGTTGACAGCGCCTGCACCCGCGATTTCGGGTTCATCATCACCGCACCTGAAGGTTATTTTTCAGAAGAGAAGCGCGATTGCTCCACAGAAACCCATACGGTCTCGCCAGGCATTCCGGCCTTTTCGATCGTTAACACGGCCCGGGATGGTCGCTACCGGCTCGAAAAAGATATCATCACCGATCCTGCCCGTGACTGTATCCTGCAACGCATCCGTTTCACCGCGCTAAAGGGGGATGTTGCGGATTACAAGATCACCGCCCTGCTCGCTCCCCATCTGGTGAATGCCGGGCAAATGAACACCGCATGGATCAGTGAATTTGAAGACAGGCCCGTGCTTTTCGCCACGGGTCGCTCTCGTTACTTAGCGCTCGTCTGCGATATACCCTGGACGGCAATGAGCGTGGGCTTTGTCGGCACGTCAGACGGCTGGCAACAGCTGAAAAAATACGGGCGCATCGCGAACTCGTATCAGCGCGCGGACGATGGCAATGTCGCCCTTGCCGGTGAGCTGGCATTCACTAGTGCCTGCCGTGAAGCCATGCTGGCAATCGGGTTCGGCCAGACGGAATCCGAAGCCGCAGCGGCGGCAACCGCCAGTCTGAAAGCAGGCTTTGACAAAGCCCGCAAGCACTACATCAGTAACTGGCAAGCATGGCAGAACACGCTCATTCCACTCGATCAACCCGAGCGGAACGGTGTGAATACATACCGGGTGTCAACCGCAGTTCTGGCCTCGCATAAAGCAGCCGATTGCCCCGGTGCCGTTGTCGCGAGCCTGACGATTCCGTGGGGATTTTCCAGGGGCGATGACGATCTGGGAGGCTATCATCTGGTCTGGCCGCGTGACCTGGTCGAAACGGCTGGGGGATTCCTGGCAGCTGGCGATGCCAACGAAGCACTCGCCATACTGGATTATCTCCGACGCGTTCAGGAGCCCTCCGGGCGCTGGCCACAGAACCTGTGGCTCGATGGAAAACCATACTGGTCAGGTATCCAGATGGATGAGTGTGCCTTCCCTGTTCTGCTAGCCGATATGCTGCACCGACTTGGTCATCTCGATAAAAAAGCGCTGAAACACATTATGCCCATGCTGCGCGGTGCGGCCCGCTATATTTTGACCAACGGCCCGGCGACCGGCGAGGATCGCTGGGAAGAAGACGCGGGCTACAGCCCGTTTACCCTGGCGGTCGAAGTCTCCGCCCTTCTTACTGCCGCGGACCTGCTTTCGCTAGACGGCGATGAGGTGGCTGCAAACCATCTGCGCGAAACCGCCGACTGCTGGAATGAGCAGATTGAAAAATGGACCTTTGCCGGAGAGCCCGATTTTTGCGCATCGGTTGGTATTGCCGGTCACTACGTCCGCATCGCTCCCCCCGGCGCAACGGATGAAGCAAGCGCATCCGGCGAAACCGAGATCCGCAACCAGACGCCGGATCGGGCGATTCTGTCAACCACCGATGTGCTGAGTCCGGATGCTCTGGCATTGGTGCGTTTTGGTCTGCGCGCCGCCGACGACCCGCACATCGTGGATACGGTAAAAGCAATCGACCATAGTCTGCGTGTCGAACTCCCTCAGGGGCCACTATGGTATCGGTATACCGGCGATGGCTATGGTGAGCACGAAGACGGCGCGCCGTTCGATGGTATTGGCCAGGGACGTCCCTGGCCCTTGCTGGCGGGCGAACGCGCGCATTACGAGCTGGCAGCGGGCAGGCGCGAGGTCGCGGAGGCGCTCTTATCCACGCTGGAGAAGTCGGCAGGTCCGGGCGGGTTGTTACCGGAACAGACCTGGGACGGGCCCGATATTCCTGAAAGGGAGCTGTTCTTCGGCCAGCCAGCCGGGAGCGCCATGCCACTTGTCTGGGCGCATTCCGAGCATATTAAACTCGTGCGGTCGCTCCGCGATGGCGTGGTCTTCGATATGCCACCGCAGGGCGTTGAGCGCTATATCCGGAATAAAACCGCATCGCACTTGCGTATATGGCGCTTTAACAACCGCCTGTCTTCTGTTCCTGTCGGGAAGCAACTGAGGCTGGAAACGGAAGCGAACGCACTGGTGCACTGGAGCACAGATAACTGGGCGACCATCTCTGACAGCCCGGCGATCCCTTCCGGACTTGGCACATACTATGTGGACCTGCCTTTACAGCATGAGGACGCAGGAACCCGCGTTGTCTTCACCTTCTACTGGCCTGATGTTGAAAACTGGGAACACACCGACTTCACCGTTCAGGTTGTGAATGAACCGGAAAATCAAATGCGCATTGACAGAGAGGAATGATATGCAGATTGGAATGGTAGGACTCGGCCGTATGGGCGCAAACATGGTTCGTCGTCTTCTTAAACAGGGCCATGATTGCGTGGTCTTCGACGTGAATGCCGATAACGTTGACGCACTGGTTAAAGAGGGGGCAACCGGCGCGTCGTCGCCAGCCGATCTTATTGCTAAACTGGCGGCGCCGCGCGCGGTCTGGCTCATGCTGCCTGCCGCGATCACACCGAAGATTGCGCGGGATTTCGCATCAAAGCTGAATAAAGGCGACGCCATCATTGACGGGGGCAACTCCTTTTATCGTGAAGCGATCGATCTCTCTGGAGAATTTTCCCCCCTTGGGATCGACTATATCGACGTCGGTACATCGGGTGGCGTGTGGGGCCTGGAACGTGGCTATTCCCTTATGATCGGTGGCCCGCAGGCGGCTGTTAAGCGTCTGGATCCGATTTTTGCGTCGCTCGCGCCCGGTGCCGGTCAGCACATTGAGGAAGATGCGGCCGTAGGCACAGCGCCGAGAGGCTATCTTCATTGTGGGCCAGCGGGCGCCGGACACTTCGTCAAGATGGTACATAATGGCATTGAATATGGTGTGATGGCCGCCTATGCCGAAGGCCTGAATATACTGAAAGCCGCCAATGCCGGAAACGGCGAACGGGAGGCAGATGCGGAAACCGCGCCTCTGTCCCATCCTGAATATTACCGTTTTGACATCAATCTTCCCGCCGTTGCGGAGGTATGGCGACATGGCTCGGTTATCGGTTCCTGGCTGCTTGATTTGACCGCCGAGGCGTTGAAGCAGGACCCGCATCTTAAAAACTATGATGGTCGTGTGTCAGATTCCGGTGAAGGCCGCTGGACACTGCAGACAGCGGTGGAAACGGGCGTTCCCGCGCCGGTTCTCGCGTCTGCTCTCTTCGGGCGTTTCTCTTCTCGTGGTGAAGCTCTGTTTGCTGAAAAAGTTCTTTCAGCCATGCGGCACGCCTTCGGTGGCCATCTGGAAAAAAACCGCTAAAGCGGAGGGACACAGCGATGGTACAGCAACGTTCAGACGTACTGGTAGTGTTCGGTGTCACAGGCGATCTTGCCTATAAAATGATTTTCCCTTCACTCTATGCAATGGTGGAGCGTAACACGCTCAATACGCCCATTATCGGTGTGGCGTTTGAAGACTGGACGCGCGACCAGTTGATTGCGCGTGCAAAAGAGTCGGTTGAAAAACACGTCGATGAGTTCGATGAGGCAGTCTTTGCTGCGCTGGCGGACAGGCTGTCCTATGTTTCCGGCGATTATCGCATTCAGTCAACATTCGATGGATTGCGCGATGCGCTGGGGGACCATCATCACCCGCTCTATTACCTGGCTATTCCCCCCTCGCTGTTTGAAACGGTCGTCACAGGTCTGCAAGAGGCAGGTATCGCGAAAGGCGCCCGCCTGATGGTGGAAAAGCCGTTCGGCCGCGATCTCGCGTCGGCAAAACAGCTGAACAACGTGCTTCACAACGTTTTCGATGAGGACGCGATTTTCCGTATCGATCACTTTTTAGGGAAGGAAGCCATCCAGAATCTCCTTTACTTTCGCTTTGCCAACAGCTTCCTCGAACCAATATGGAATCGCGATCATATCGAAAGCGTTCAGATTACTATGGCCGAGGACTTTGGTATTAAAGGACGCGGCAAATTTTATGATGAAGTTGGCTGCCTCCGCGATGTGATCCAAAATCACCTGGTGAATGTGCTGCTGTTGCTGACTATGGAACCTCCCGCCTCCGGCGCATCCGACGATCTGGTTGATGAGAAAGTTCAGGTGCTGAAGGCCATTCCCCCCCTGTCGGACGATGATGTGGTTCGTGGACAGTTTGCAGGCTATACCGATGAACCCGGTGTCAACCCTTCCTCTTCGACAGAGACGTTCGCTGCGGTTCGTTTCCGGATTGCGACATGGCGCTGGAGTGGTGTTCCCTTTTTTATCCGTGCCGGCAAAAATCTGCCTGCGCATGCGACGGAAGTGATCGTGCGCTTCCGGCGACCACCCGTTACACTTTTCGATGACATTGCCAACGAGGCCGCTAACTATATCCGCTTTCGCCTTGGTCCGGATATTACGATCGGCATTGGGGCGCGACGCAAGGCGGCTGGCGAAAAGATGCGAGGTGAGGCCGTTGAGCTAACGACGCTTGACGATGGCATCGGCGATATGGCGCCCTATGAGCGGCTGATAGGCGATGCGATGGCTGGCGATCGTCAGCTTTTTACCCAACAAGACGCAGCGGAACTGGCCTGGAAGATCGTTGAGCCAGTACTGGATAAGAAAACCGTCCCCCTTTCCTACAAGCCCGGAACCTGGGGGCCGGATACGATGGCAGACTTTGCGCCCCCCGGCGGCTGGGTCGATCCCGATTGAGTTATGGAGCACTATCAATGACGCGGCAACCTAAAAAGAAAAAAGATCAAATCGTTCTGGCCATCGACATCGGCGGAAGCCATGTAAAAATCCTCTCCAGCGCTGGCGGGGTGAAAAAGAAGGCAGACAGTGGAAAGACAATGTCTGCGGCTGAAATGGTTGCTGTGGTTAAGAGCCTGGCTGAAGGCATGGCCTACGATGTGATTGCAATGGGATATCCCGGTCCGGTCGCCCACAACAAACCGCTTCGGGAACCCGCCAACCTCGGTGAGGGCTGGGTGGGATTTGACTATGCGGGCGCATTCGGTTGCCCTGTTCGTATCGTCAACGACGCCCTGATGCAGGCGCTGGGTTCCTATCAGGGCGGACGCATGCTCTTTCTCGGTCTTGGCACGGGATTAGGTGCTGCGATGATCGTTGAGAATGTCGCTCAGCCCATGGAGATTGCTCACTTACCTTATCGCAAGGGCAATAGCTATGAACATTATGTGGGTGAAGCCTATCGGATAAAAAAGGGCAACAAAAAATGGCAAGAGCGTGTTTTTGATGTAGTGGAGATGCTGACCGCCGCGTTACAGCCTGAGTACGTCGTCTTAGGCGGTGGAAACGTAGGTGAACTCGATTCACTTCCGCCCAACTGCCGGAAAGGCGACAACACGCTGGCATTCGAAGGTGGATTTCGTCTCTGGAACGACCCAAACTTGATCACGTGATTCCTGCCTTTTAAGAAGGCCAGAATAGCGTTGCTGTGTTTTAGGTTTACTGCCGTGAACGTTTATTCGCGGCAGACTAACGAAAACCGCCAGCGAATGCGACATTCATGGCTGGCCGACCCGACCCGTCATTGCCGGTGACCGGCATCGGTGGGTTAAGAAAAGCTGTCAGAAACCCCAAAAAAGCCTGAAAATGGCGTTTTTTATTGTTGCTTCATACTGACTGACATCACCCACTTTATCCCCTAACGCTTTCACCGGGACAGATGCAATGTCGGTTGTCACAACGCGGTACTTGCTGCCGTTAACCAGTACCTCAGGATAAAGTTCACCTGAACCCACGAACTCGCCCGGAAGAGCAAGAGGGGCAACCATTAAACGGCCTGGTGTGTCTATCAGGTAGCTTTGTACTTCAACAAGATAAGGATATTTTTTACCATTCTTGTGTGAGTAAACGTCAAATTGCATCCCTACCAGTTCCTGTACATATCAGAAAGCGATCCCTCTTCTCCCACAAAGTCAGAGAAGGCTTTCATGCTTTCACGGTTTTCTTCTTTCCAGCGTTCAGCCCGGATTCTGCGAGCCTCAGTAGTGACAAGCTCGTTAACCATTTTAGAAAGGTTTAAACCCGCAGATGAAAATATCTCGTAGGCTTCTTTATCAATGGTGACGTTAGTTCTGTATTTCATGTACACCTCCGAAGTGTGAGTTACAAGTATACACTGCTGATACACACCAGCAAGGAACGATTTTTAGGTGTACTCTGCTTTCACCTGCGCCTGGTTTGACCCGCCCGAAAAGTGTTGTTCAGCTTGTCAGACTGCTTATGACCCTGAATGTACGATCACACTGGCCCAGAGAAAAATGTCTGCTCAGATAACAGACTCTTTCTGAATAAGTGGCCACTTTGTTTACCGTCTTGCACGGGCCAAAACAGATAGCCGTGAAGAAAAACGAAACGGTGACGATATACTAGCTGACCACTTGTCCGCGTTTCTGATGCGGGTAGCTTTCTGTTGAAACCTTTCAGCGACAGGAAGGAAGGTGAATGCAGGAAGCGGATTAATGTAAGTGCAGGTTTAACTCTCGTTGTGCGGCAAGAGCGGAGGGACGGCAAAAAGCTCGTCCTGGTGGTCCGTCTGCCGTGGTTACTCATACACAATAAAAAAGTTTCAAGCTAGCCATTTGACTGGAGCACAGCATGTTAGACACCAGCATATATCACACCTCAGAAACAACCACCGGCGTTTCCTGCTCACCCACTAACCTGGTGACCCTCAGGGACAGAAATAATAAAACATGGATTATCCAGAAAGAGCTTATTGCATGGGTCCGTGAAGAAGAATTTTCAAAAGGTTGCCGCGTCGTTCTGTCTAACGACAAATGGTTTGACGTTCCTCTCGTTATCGATGAACTGGTAAGCGCGCTAGGTTTGCCGGTTCCACCACATACTGACGACTAAGTGGGTGCCGTGTGACAGGTGCATAAGTGCCTGTCCAAAAAAATATCACAGAACTGCGATGCCATAGGTTGAGTGCGTGTGCCGCTCAGAACGTGTCGTTGAGTCTGTTTTTATCAGCATGGATCATTCGCAGGGTGACAACGCGTGCGCCCGGCGCAACAGCTTATCAGTCCAGTACATCCGCTCATAACCCGGCATGCGGCACTAACATACCAACGACTTTTCCAGCAAAGTAATATTTTTGCCCGCCGAGTATTCGATCCGGAATTTATCAACATACCACAAAATCAATTTCAGCCCTCTGCCGCTTTCCTGGGTCATTGTCTGGCCAGAAAAAGCATCACAACGTGCCGCCTGGAGGCGTTCAGCGGGAAATACACTCCCCTCGTCCATAAAGCGAAGCGTAATGCTGATGTCTGACGCAATAAATTCCACTGTAAACCGGCGGTGACTGTCTTCGTTTAGCGCATGACGAATGATATTGGTTGCTGTCTCACACGCGGCGAGATCGAGTGAGAACCGCCAGTCATCATTCACGGGTAACGCATTGAGAATCAAAACGGGAAAACGGTGGGCAGTAATGTCCATGAGGAAAGCATTCAACGTGACGACTAAGGTAAATTGCCTGAAAACCCACGGTTTTTTGCGAAAACCTCTTATGGAGTTGGGCTGATGCTACCCTGTACGGAGCACAGCCCTGTTTCACTGGCGGGCAGAGCGTTTTTCTTCCGCTTAGCCTCTTTGTTTCCTGAATGATGCTTTACGGGTGCGTAAAAAATACCCGGTTGTCGTTCCGGCCCGCTCCGCCCTTCCTGCTTCTCCGGCTGAGGAAAAGATCCCGGTTTACTCCTTCACCACCGCCTCCGTCTTCACCCTTGGCTGTGCGCTTGCCATTTTGCTTCGGCTCAAAAATGCATTCAGCAAAATCGCCCCGAAGGTCGCAGTGCCGATCCCGCCCATGCTGAAGCTGCCGAGCGTCAGGGTAAAGTTGCCTGCGCCTAAAACCAGCGTGACCGCGACCATGATAAGGTTGCCGTTCAGCCCCAGGTCGATGTGGTTTTGTACCCAGATGCGGGCACCTGCCACGGCAATCAGCCCAAATACCACAATGGATGCGCCGCCGAGCACCGGGCCGGGAATGGTGTGGATCAGTGCGCCAAATTTAGGTGAGAAGCCCAGCACAATGGCAATGACCGCCGCGGCGACGAAAATCAGCGTGGAGTAAATCTTGGTGACAGCCATAACACCTATGTTTTCTGCATAGGTTGTCACGCCTGTTCCGCCTGCGGAGGCGGACAGCATCGTCGCCAGGCCATCACCGATAAACGCGCGGCCCATGTAGGGATCAAGGTTTTTACCGGTCATACCGGCCACCGCTTTAATATGGCCGAGGTTTTCTGCGACAAGGATTACTGCGACCGGCGCGATCATCAGCATGGCATGCGCGCTGAATACCGGCGTCGTAACGGTTGGTGCGCCAAACCAGGGTGCCTGAGCGACCGCGCTAAAATCCACTGGCGTGCCCAGTCCAAGGCCGTTGGTGATGACCATATAAATCAGATAAGCGGCCACCAGCCCCAGTAACAGCAACAGGCGCTGCACCAGACCGCGGGTGAATACGGCTACCGAACCGATGCAAAGCACGGTCATTACGGCCATCCAGCTGTCAAACGAGGAGGCGGAGACGCTGTGAATCGCAATCGGCGCGAGGTTTAGCCCAATCGCCATGACCACGGCACCGGTCACGACGGGCGGCATCAGACGTTCAATCCACCGCGTGCCAACCGCCATTACGCTAAAACCGATCACCATATAGAGCAGGCCGCAGGCAATAATCCCGCCAAGGGCCACACCAATATTGGGATTCGCACCCTGACCACTGTAGCCGGTTATCGCGATAACCAGTCCGACGAAGGCGGCACTGGACCCGAGGTAACTTGGTACGCGGCCGCCTACCACCAGGAAGAACAGTAAGGTACCGATCCCCGACATCAGGATGGCCATATTAGCGTCAAAGCCCATCAGTAAGGGCATGAGGACCGTGGCGCCAAACATCGCTACCGTATGTTGCAATCCCATAACGATCGTCGTGCCTGACGGCAGCCGTTCATCCGGCGCGATGACGACGCCATCCAGATTGCCTTCTCTTTTACGCCATTGCGGAAACCAGGTATTTGCCATGCACGACCCTTACTAAGTTGAGAGGAGTGAGTTAACAGGCTGTCTGACGCATCAGTGGATGATAGCGCCGGTCGAAATACACCAGTCCATGGCTATTGTCGTTGCGCTGGATAGCAACGACTTCACAAAACAAAATATCGTGGGTGCCGACGCTGGTGATCTGCGTAATGTTGCAGTCAAACGACACCAGCGCATCGGTGAGGATCGGCGATCCGGTGGCAAGGCTGGCCCAGTCAGCGGCCGCGAAACGCGCATCCATCGGTGTCTTTCCGCCGAACAGATTGGACAGCGACGCATGACTGTCTGAGAGCGTGTTAACGCACAGCACCTGGTTTTGCGTAAACGCCGCATGAACAGAGGCTGCGCGGTTCAGACATACCAGCAACGTCGGTGGCGTATCGGTCACGCTGCATACCGCAGAGGCAGTAAAACCGGCTCGTCCACCTGCCCCGTCTGTGGTGATGATGTTGACGGCGGAACCCAAGTGCGCCATCGCATCGCGGAACTCTTGCTTTTCAACGGCAGCCTGTTTAGCAGCGGTTGCGGGCTGTGTGGCGTTCAGAGTGGATTGCATGCTCATGTCCTCATAATGAAACAGGGTGCTTACAGCACGCGGCAGGCGCGGTCAAAGTCAAGACGCGGTGCGCGCGGATACAGTTTGCTGCTGTCGCCGTAACCGATGTTGATGAGAAAGTTGGATTTCCAGCCCGTCTGCGCCAGGAAGGTTTCATCCACTTTCGCATTGTCGAAACCAGACATCGGTCCGGTATCCAGTCCGAGTGAGCGGCAGGCCATAATCAGATAGGCTGCCTGCAGACTGCTGTTGCGAAATGCCGTATCGTGCGCCAGCTGCGGGCTGGAGGTGAACCACGAACGCGCATCGCCGGAGGGAAACAGTTCGGGCAGTAATTCATAAAACGCAGGATCCCAGGCAATGATCGCCGTCACCGGTGCAGTCAGGGTTTTCTTCAGATTGCCGCTGGACAGTGCCGGTGCCAGTTTCTCTTTGGCCGCCTGGCTCTGGATAAACACAATGCGCACCGGGCTGCAGTTTGCAGATGTTGGCCCCATGCGCGCCAGCGCGTAAATCGTTTCCAGCTGTTCATGGGTCACCGGTTTATCCAGCCAGCCGTTATGGGTGCGGGCGTCGGTGAACAGGGTTGCCAGGGCGCTGGCGGTTAAGGCTTCGGCCATGATATCTCCGTTGAAAAGGGCTCGGACACGATGTCAGCTGCATGAAAAGCATGCCGCCGCAGCCAGTCCAGTAAAATCGGGTTAAACGTATCGGGGTCGGTCACACTCATGGCGTGACCGCCATACTGCATTTGCTGGTGCTCCCCCAGAGGAATACGGGCAGCGAGATCGGCCGAGCGCTGCCAGGGAACCAGCAAATCGTCTTTACAGCTCAGCGCCAGCGTCGGTGCTATCACCCCGTCGAGCGAGGCGGTCAGGTCAGACGTCATCAGCGCCTGTAAGCGATGCAGCAGATTTTCCATTCCCTGAAAATGCGCCACCTGATGCTGGCGCTCTTCCTGCAATAACGCCTCATGCTCAGAAAGCCAGTCGCCCGGATACAGAAACAGGGGCTGCGCCTGAACATACGCATCCACCCCGCTGTTAAGCAGCAGGTTCTGGCGGACCTCAAAGCAGCGGCGCGTCTGGCTGTCGAGCGTTGCCCATCCGTTGATGACCACCAGACTTTGCAGTAAGGCCGGATAACGCAGTGCAAGATGCAGGCCAACGATGCCGCCGAGTGCGTGACCGACGAGATGGCAGCGGCGGATATCCAGCCCATTGAGCATGCCCGCCAGATCATCGGCCATATCCTCCATGCGGTAACCGGCCGGAACGGTGCCCTGACTCAGGCCGGTGCCGTGCTGGTCATAAATCACGACGCGAAAATACTGTGTCAGTACAGGCAGTTGCGGCTGCCAGAAACTGCCGGAACCGCCCAGCCCTGAAGAGAGCACGACCGTGTCTGCATCGGCATTATTTTTACCTAATACCTTGTAATACATGCTGTTTCCTCAGGGTTATCAGAACAGATGCCGGTAAACAGATTACTTGCCGATGTGGGCAATCGTTGCGATCTCAATCAGGGCATCCGGCTTTACCAGCCCGCACTGAATACAGAAACGCGCGGGTTTTTCACCGGGAAAATACTCGGCGTAGACCTGATTGATTGCGCCGTAATTGGCCCAGTCGGTGATAAAGATGGAATTCATGGTGACGTCCTCCATTGTGCCGCCTGCGGTTTCAATCACGTTTTTGATGATCTCCAGAACGTGACGGGTTTGTGCCGCGGCATCGCCAACATGCACCACGTTGTTGTCTTTATCAAACGGCAGCGTCCCGGAAACGTACACCACGCCATCGGCGAGCGTGCCCGGAACAAAAGGTGCCAGTGGCACTCCACTGCCAGCGGGAATAATGGCGCTTTTAGGCATCGTTAATTGTCCTTTGTAAAAGCGGTCAGGCCGCGTGTTGTTCAGTTTTGTAGCCAACAGCGTCACAGAACTGACGCACGTTAGAGACCCAGCCAAAAAAGGTTTCAATGTTATAAATTGCGGCTTTCTGTGCGAATTCCGGGCCGGCCTGGTGCGTGGCGTCTTCCAGTACGACGCCAAAATATTCCAGGAAAAAGCCATCGCGCAGGGTAGATTCCACGCAGACATTCGTGGCGATGCCGGTAAACACCAGATGATGAATGCCATAGCTGCGCAGCAGGCTGTCGAGCTGGGTATTAAAGAAGCCGCTGTAACGGGGTTTGGGCAGCACAATATCGCCCGGCTGCGGCTGAAGCTCATCGACCAGATCGTAATCCCAGTCGCCTTTTGCCAGCAGTTTGCCCATCAGCTCCGGGCGTTTGCGCATGGTTTTTAGCGCATTGGATTTATGGAAGTTCGGCGACCCCGCACCGCCGGCTTCGACATACTGATTATCCCAGCCGTTCTGGAAGAAAATCACTTTGATGCCCGCCGCGCGTGCGGCGGCAATCGCCACTTTAATATTGGCGATCACCGGCGCGGTGGCAGAGACATCAAAGCCCGCCAGATCCAGGTAACCGCCCTGTGACGCATAGGCATTTTGCATATCCACGACAATCAGCGCAGTTTGCTGCGGGGTAAAAGCGATGGCTTCAGGACGGGCTGTGAGGACCGTTTCCTCGCCGGTATTGTGGGGTTCGCGGCGGACCACTGACGGATTCTCAACAACGTTCATTATGCGACCTCTTTCTGCGCAATGCCGATGTGCTGGCGGGTTTTCATTAATGGCTGAATGTAGCGGCCAAAGTTTTCGATGCCCTCAACGAAGTCGTCAAAGGTCAGCAGGACGCCGCCGGCGCCGGGCACGGTGTCGATTTCATCGAGCATTCTGGCGACGCTGGCCCAGGAGCCGACCAGTGTGCCCATATTGATGTTGACCGCTGAGGTGGGATCCGCCATCTGACGGACATTGGTATCGCTGCCGGATTGGGTGTCCTTGCTGCTCTGATCGGTCAGCCACGCGAGCGCCTCGGCGTCAGCCCCGGCTTTATACAGCTCCCATTTGGCGCGCGCGGCCTCATCGGTTTCATCAGCGATGACCATGAACAGCACATAAGAAGACACGTCGCGGTTTTCAGCCTCTGCCGCTTTTTTCATGCGGGCGGCGGTTGGCGCGAAGGCCGTTGGTGTATTGACGCCCTTGCCGAAGCAGAAATTAAAGTCGGCATGTCTGGCAGAAAACGCCATGCCTGCATCACTTTGCCCGGCGCAGATCACTTTCATCTCGCTTTGAGGGCGCGGGCTGACGCGGCAGTCGTCCATTTTGAAGAATTCGCCGTCGAGCGTGCAGTGGCCGGTGCCCCACAGATCGCGCAGCACGCTGACGTATTCGGTCAGGTAATCATAGCGGCGGGTAAAATAGTCATCGCCCGGCCACATGCCCATTTGCTCGTACTCGGGTTTTTGCCAGCCGGTGACAACGTTGACACCGAAACGGCCGTTAGAGATGGAATCAATGGTGGCGGCCATGCGCGCGACGATCGCCGGCGGCATCACCAGCGTAGCGGCCGTGGCGTAAAGTTGAATGCGAGAGGTCACGGCGGCCAGTCCGGCCATCAGCGTGAACGACTCCATATTGTGTTCCCAAAATTCGGTTTTACCACCGAAGCCGCGCAGTTTAATCATGGAAAGCGCAAAATCGAAATGGTAGTGCTCCGCTTTTTGCACGATGGTTTTGTTCAGGTCGAAGGTCGGTTTGTACTGCGGTGCAGTTTCTGAAATTAACCAACCGTTGTTGCCGATAGGAATAAAGACACCGATTTTCATCGCTCACCTCGATTAAAAGTAATAAGTACCAATACAAGGGCTTACGAAAATCTCTGCGCGGCTTGAGTGCGTCCTGCGGGTTCCGAATTGCACCGTGCTGAAATCTCCAGACGCAAGAGTCTTTGCAAAGCGGGTGCCAGTTTTAAAATAAATAACCTTTTCATAGGGTTGAAAGTTTGAATGGAAGATAACTGGAGCAAACGGTCCGTTTCGGACCCATTGTTCAAAAATAACTGCACAGATAACAGGCAAGATTGAGCAAAAAGGGTGCAAATCGCTCAACTGTTGATTTCAGAGCGCGTGAATAATGAGCGTTGCGATGGTCGCCCCTGCCCCCATTTGTTATGATTCACGCCTTGCTGTTTGTCTCAGGAGATGTTGTGAAGCCATTGGTCGAACACCCGCACGCTGCCGCCGGAGAGCAAAAATCCGTTAGCCCAGGCTCCAAAACCACAACGCGACGCTCGCGGGCGGTTGCTGCCAAACGTGGCGCTATCATGACCGCCGCACTGGAATTTTTTTCACTCTATGGCTTTCACGGCACCCGGCTGGAGCAGGTTGCAGAACGGGCTGACGTCTCGAAAACCAACCTCTTTTATTACTTCCCGACAAAAGAAGCGCTCTATATTGATGTGCTGAAAGGACTGCTGGATATCTGGCTGGCGCCGTTAAAGGCGTTACAGCCCGATCAGCATCCACTGGAAGCCATTAGAGAATATATTCGCCTGAAACTCTGTGTGTCCCGCGATCATCCGC
The DNA here is from genome assembly GCF_043545505.1 of Pantoea sp. SGAir0183. Lineage (NCBI taxonomy): Bacteria > Pseudomonadati > Pseudomonadota > Gammaproteobacteria > Enterobacterales > Erwiniaceae > Pantoea > Pantoea sp. SGAir0183. The sequence goes on along the minus strand of NZ_CP028057.1, from coordinate 272,166 downwards.
AGGCTTCGCGTCTTTTTTGCCTGGAGATGGTTCAGGGCGCGCCGTTGCTGAAACAGGAGCTGGGGGGCGGCCTGAAAACCCTGGTAGAAGAGAAATGCGATGTCATTCGGGGCTGGATTAAAGATGAGCGCATTGCCCCCGTCGATCCAATGCAGTTGATTTTTATGCTCTGGGCAACGACGCAGCATTACGCCGATTTTAGCGTGCAGGTTGAGGCAATCACCGGTAAAACGCTCAGCGATCCGGCGTTTTTCGACCAGACGGTAAAAAACCTTCAGCACATTATTACTGAAGGCATTCAGATGCGGGCTTAATCCGCCTGGCGGGGGCGTTTGTACCGACGCCTAAGCGAAAGGTTGCCAAAGATTTTGCTCGACGCAGCGTCGGGTGACATGCAGGCCGCTCATCTCTGCTGAATGGCTAGCGAAGCCCGATCAAACGGGTCGTTTGAATTAGGTATTCATCAGACTCTGTACGCCTGTATTGCCCAGTACGCGGCGCAGGAAATCCTGCGTGCGCGCTTCCTGAGGCCGCAGCAGCACCTCATCCGCATGACCCTGCTCTACAATCTGTCCGCTGTGCAGGAAACACACGCGATCGGCGACCTCTCTTGCAAACTGCATCTCATGCGTTACCACGATCATGGTCATTCCCTGCTGGGCCAGGTTGCGCATAACCTGCAGCACTTCGCCGACCAGTTCTGGGTCCAGCGCGGATGTCGGCTCATCAAAAAGAATGGCTTTAGGCTGCAGGGCCAGCGTGCGGGCAATTGCTACGCGCTGCTGCTGACCACCGGAAAGCTGCGACGGCCAGGCGGAAACTTTGTCGCCCAGCCCTACTCTTTCCAGCAGCTCTTTGGCCATCTTTTCGGCTTTACTGCGTGTCTCGCCATTGACGTAAATCGGCCCTTCCATCACGTTTTCCAGCACGCTACGGTGAGGAAACAGATTAAAGCGTTGAAAAACCATACCGATCTGGCGACGCAGCGCGTTGATACGTTTGCTTTTACTGTCAACATGCTGATCAAGCACGCGGATGGTGCCGCTTTCATAGGTTTCCAGCCCGTTGATACAGCGCAGCACCGTCGATTTCCCGGAGCCTGAAGGCCCGACCAGGCACACCACTTCGCCCTCTTCGACGCGAAAACTCACCCCTTTCAGCACTTCAACTGCACCAAAGCGCTTATGGACATCAAGAATTTCAATCATCTCATGCTCCTTTTTTCTGGCGATTTTCAAGGTGCCTGGTAAAAGCCAGCAACGGCATGCATAACGTCAGGTAGAGCAACGCCACCAGCGTATACACAGTGGTGTTATCAAAGGTCGAAGCCGCCAGAAGCTGGCCCTGGCGGGTCATTTCGGTAACCGCGATCGTTGACGCCAGCGCTGAGTCTTTCAGCATCATGACCAGGGTATTGCTGTATGGCGGCAGCGCGACATGAAAAGCCTGAGGCAGAATGACGCGTCGCATCGCTTTAAAGAAGCTCATGCCCATAGAGCGCGCCGCCTCAAGCTGACCACGATCGACCGATTCAATACCGGAACGAAAAATCTCGGCCAGGAAGGTTGAAAAGCAAAACGCGATACCGATGACGCTGGCCTGAAAGGATGTCAGGGTAATGCCGATATCGGGAAAAACGAAATAGATGTAGAACAGCACCACAATCATCGGCAGTGCGCGAGTGATATTAATGATGACGCTGACGGGCCAGGAAATGATTTTAAAAGGACACATTTTTGCGGCAGCGAAGATCAACCCCAGCGGCGTACTGATGAGCAAGGACAGTAGCGTGATATAAATCGTCATTTCAGCCCCTTGCAAAAGAAAGGGAAGGTAAACATGAATGCTGCTCCAATCCATTATGCGCTCCCGCCGGTGTTGAGTGTCATGCTTCAAATTCATTTAAATGAATATGTTTATCAGTAAATACTGTCAAACTTTTCATCTGATGACGTCATAGCATTAACTTATTAGTGTAATAAAGTGCATTGAAAGCCCACTGACTGGGGAAATCAAAGGGTTTTATGTTAATTTGTGAGGCGCAACATTTTTAGAAAAGAAAAGATTGACAGGCAGGAATTTAATTTCATTATAGTGAAATTAATTGTTCACATGTCAATCAGGAGTAAGTGATGTCTCTTCGGTCGCACGTTACCATGGCTTTATTCTCTGTTGCCCTTGGCCTCACTTGCAGTGCACAGGCAGCGCCACTGACGGCAGGTTCTCCGCCTTCCAGCGCGCCTACCACGTTTCTGGATACCAAAACCGGTAAAATTGAAGGCTTCATGCCGGACGTGGCCGCGGAAGTGGCCAAACGTCAGAAGCTTGACATCAACTTTACCGCGGTGCCTTTCTCGACGCTGATTCAGTCTGTAATTGCGGGCAAAATCGACATGATTGTGGCCGGGATGACACCCACACCAGAGCGCGAAAAACGTATTGCGTTCTCGCAGCCAGTCACTGCGTTTGGACCGGGGCTGGTCGTGCGTGATGACAATAAAAAAGTCTATCGCTCGCAGCAGGATCTGAAAGGCGACATCGTCGGCACCATGGCGGGCACCGATTATACGCAGGCGCTGATTAAGAGCGGTATCGCGAAAGAGGTGAAAGTGTATGACAGTCCGGCAGATATGATGCGCGATCTGTCCCTGGGCCGTATCGCTGCGGGGATGAACGATTACCCGATAATGAAATATCAGGAAAAATCTGGCGCGTACAAAGGCATGCATGTGGTGGACGGTTACAAGCCTGAGCATATCGCACCTATGGCCTTTGGCGTGAAAAAAGGGAACGATAAGCTACTTGCCGATATTAATACTGCCCTGACGGCAATGAAGGCCGACGGCACATTGCAAAAAATCAAAGCGAAGTGGGGAATGCCTTAATCGCGTGTTGATGCACGGAGGCACGCAACCTTAAGGAACATGGTGATGAAAACAGCGTTAATGCACTCAGAGGATCTGAGTGCCGTCGAGATGACGATTGGCTTACGGCTAAAGCAGATACGCAAGTCGCGCAATATGACCATCAAGGCACTGGCGGAACAGGCTAATGTGTCGGCGGGAGCCATCAGCCAGATTGAGCGCAATCTGGCTAACCCCACGGTACGGGTGCTTGAGCAACTTCGCGTGGTCCTGAATGTCCCACTGACCGCTTTTCTTGAACAAAATGAAGAGATGCGCCCCGGTGCTGAACATTATGTCCGGCGCTGGCGTGAGCGGCCACATTTTGAAGTTGGCAGGCAGGGCATAACCAAGGCGATGTTATCGCCTTCTGGCGAACATGATATTCAGTTTATGTATATCAGCATCCCTCCCCGCACGCGTTCGGAAGAAATGCTGACAGGCATTGGTGAAAAAGCAGGTGTAGTTATGGAAGGCCGTCTCACGCTGGAGGTGAACGGTGAGGCGACTTTCATCGAAGCGGGCGACAGTTTTCAGTTTAAAAGTCATCTTCCGCATAACATTTTTAACGACAGCGACACTGAAGCCCGCGTGTTGTGGATTATGCATATTCCGCCCCGACATCATATTTGAAACAAGGTTAACCCATGCGAATTAAGGTCGATAGCGTCAGTGACAGTTCCGTCTTCCCCACCTCTGTTGATGTTGTTGTGATAGGCGGTGGGATTGTGGGGACGTCAACGGCATATGAACTGGCAAAACAGGGGGTTTCTGTTGCGCTGTTTGAGAAAGGTGTGATTGCCGGTGAACAGTCAGGCCGAAACTGGGGCTGGGTTCGTCAACAGAACCGTGATTTGCATGAGTTACCAATGGCGATGCGAAGCCTGCAGCGCTGGGATGAGCTGAGTGGTGAAATCGGGATGGATTTGGGCTTCAGGCGCAGCGGTATCCTCTATGGCACGCTAAATGAAGCTGACCTGGCGCGCTGGGAAAAATGGGGACAGCAGGCAAAACAGATTGGCTTTACCAGCCAGTTGCTCTCCGCGCGTGAAGCACAGGAGCGCATTGGGAACAAAACTCCATGGCGAGGCGGTGTATGGTCACCGACAGATGGTCGTGCAGAACCGTCGCAGGCGGTACCGGCCATTGCGAAAGGCGCGCAAAAGCTGGGAGCCAGCATTTTTCAGCGTTGCGCGGTGCGCGCACTGGATATCAGCGCGGGCCGTGTTTCTGGCGTCTGGACAGAACGCGGACTGGTTAAAGCCAGCCGGGTAATTTGCTGCGGCGGTGCGTGGAGTTCGCGTTTCTGCAGACAATATGGCGTAGAACTCCCCGCCGCCAATATTCTGGGTACGGTATTTAAAACAACCGCCGCTCCTGAGGTCGTCAAAGGCTGTCTGAGCACGCCTAATCTTTGCCTTCGCCGCCGTCTGGACGGCAGTTACACCGTTGCCGTTCCGGGCCTTGGCCAGATTGATTTAGCACCGCAGAACATCCGTTATGCTGCAAAGTTTTATCCCATGTTCCGCAGCAAGGTCGCTAAAAAACTGAAAATCCGCCTGAACGGTTCATTCTTTTCTGGTCCTGAAGCGTCTGGAAGCTGGTCGCCCGACAGACCCTCGCCGTTTGAAAAGATCCGGGTGCTTGATCCCACGCCGGACAAGCGCATCATTCACGATGGCCTGGCCGAGTTGATTCGCGTCTTCCCCGAACTGGAGGGCATCAAAGTCGATTATGCCTGGGCCGGCTGGATTGATACCACACCGGATTTGGTGCCGGTGATTGATCAGGTGAGCCAGCTCCCCGGCATGTTTATTGCCTCAGGCTTTAGTGGCCACGGTTTTGCCATCGGACCCGGTGCGGGACTGATGTGTGCACAGATGTTAACGAATAAGCCCGTTTATACGGACCTGACGCCCTACCGGCTCTCACGCTTCGAGAAAGGCAATGCGATTCGCCAACCGCAAATGATGTAACCGCGCTGATAACAGACAGGCCATGCGAACAGCGCATGGCCGTTATCGAATGACAAACAGCCCGCTCAGGCATGTTTTTAGCGCTGTAGCGCCGCCTGATTTATCCGACATGAAAACCCCTGCCCGGCCCTACTCAACCCGCACCTGAATATGGCCGCGGGATTTCGCACAACTCTCCAGACTCAACGCGGCCTTTTCTGCGTGTCCGTTACTGTGAGTCCCGCTTGTGATGCATAGAAAAGTAACGGTTATCAATGCTTTCGCGGAAAAAGCTATCGGGATCCACCGCGGCACAAAATCCCTGGTAAACCCGGGCAGGAACGGCCAGCCAGCGCCGGCAACTTCCGTTGCGATATTCAAGCTCGAGCACACCCGAAGTGGGATCGAATCCTGCGCTGCGAAATAAAGAAGAGTTAATATCGTGTCGTTTCATGAAAGATAGTCCGTATCGGTTAAGCCCAGGCCTGCATCATTGCCGCGCTGGCAGAGCGGCAATGTATCACAGACTTCCCCATTGTTGAGCAACCTTCAATGCGCTGACAAATAACAGTTATTGATGACACCGCGCGCTGACATGGCTTTTACCGGATCAAGCCCGTCTTCAGTAAAGGCTGGTCCTGCTAATATACATGGGCAATGTGGCAGTGATTTTTCACCAACCAGAACCACAGCTGAAAGGCGTTGACGACGTCTGACAAAATCATTGTGGTACCTTATCTGAAACCGTCCCCTCGATTTATCCTCACCAGGGGGATGTAAATAAATATTTCAAACGTAAGCGTTAACGATTTTTAAAATTCTTTTTTGTTGAGTGAGCAGTGCCGTAAAAATAAAAACTTTAGGGCTAAAAGAAAGATAAAAGGCAAATGCATCGATTAGGATTTAATGATTTTTTAATAATAAATAATTTGAGTTAGCGCCCTATTTCCTTCTGGTCACGCCAGGTGGGGGTTATTCACAGCAGGTTTCAGCTGCACGACCGTACTTGTCTCGTCAAAGTGCACAGGTTTAGCGACACCGCCAACACGACTGCAATTTAATTTCATGATTAGCAAAGGGTTAATTTGCCCGTTTACGAATACACTCAATAAAAAGACCTAAAAAAAAATGACAATCTGTTTTGCTGTTAACATTTTTTTACCAGCTTAACGAAAAATTGATGGTCATGAAATGACCATAAACCGATTTGCAACGACGCGCAAAATCAGAAAAATGCCTGATTAATGCGTTGTATCTTCATGTCTGGTGTCACTTCATCAGGACAAGAAAATGGCAAGCATAAGCTCACTTGGCGCTGGTACTAACCTCGACCTCAACACGTTATATGATAATTTACAGTCAGCTGAAGAAGCGCAGTTGACTCCAATTACCACACAGCAGGCGTCATACAATGCGCAACTGACCGCCTGGGGCGTGGTACAAAGTTCAATGTCAAAATTGCAGACAGCCGCTGCGGCTTTGCAAAACGCATCAAGCATAGCGACCACGAAGGTCACCAGTACGAATACGGCGTTTACCGCCACGCTTGCCAGCAATGCCGCTGCCGGAAACTATTCCGTTGAAGTGGATCAGTTGGCCGCGTCACAGTCACTGCTCTCTAAATCAGCCAGTAGTGAAACAGCGCAGCTTGGCGACAGCAGCATGGCTTCCCGCACGATCACGATTAGCCAGCCTGGACAGAAATCCCCGCTGACCGTGACGTTAAACCAGAACCAGACAAGCCTGACTGCTATTCGTGACGCGATTAACCAGCAACAGGGCAGCGTAAACGCCAGCGTTATTATGGCGAACGACAATACCTATTATTTGTCCCTGACCGCACGTGACAGCGGGACGGCGAATGAAATGACCGTCAGTACCAACGACTCAACGTTGGCACAGTATGTCAATTACAGCAGTGGTGGCAGTAATAATGGTATGACAGAACAGGTTGCCGCTCAGGATGCGCAGATAAAAGTGAATGGCTTATCAATTACCCGCAGCAGCAACATTGTGACGGATGCACCGGAAGGTGTAACCCTGAATTTAAATAAAGTGAATACCGGCTCGCCGGAAACGTTATCCATCGCGTCAGATACATCGCCGATGTCGACAGCAATCCAGACATATGTGGATGCGTATAATTCGCTGCAAAAAACCATTGCCGATCAAACAAACTATACGCCTGTACAAGCCGGACAGGCGCAGAGTGCTGACAATGGCGATCTGCTCGGTGATAACACGTTAATGAATATTCAGACCAGCCTGCGCAGTCAGTTTTCTGATCCTCAGTCGGGTAATATTCAGGAGCTGTCTCAACTGGGCATTACACAGGATGATAAAGGTGATCTGACCGTGGACAGTACGAAACTGAATAATGCGCTGACGAATCAGCCCGCCGATGTTTTAGCGTTTCTGACCGGCGATGGAAAGACAACCGGCTTTGCGACAGAGGTGACGAATAATCTCAACCAAATGCTGGCGAGTAATGGTACCGTTTCGAACGCCACAACAGGGATTAATACGTCGTTGAAGCAGCTCTCAGATCAATACAATACTGTTAACGACCAAATCACAACGATTATGGCGCAGTATAAAACGGAATTTACCAATCTGAGTACGCTGGTTTCTTCTATGACGCAGACCGGTAACTATCTGGCTGCACAATTCGCAAAAATGTAATAGCTGCCTTATCTTATTACTCTTCAGACAGATATCTTGTAAAAGATATCTGTCTGGTCATTATCTTCCCTCCATCGTTCTGCTTTACTGTTTCTGAATAGCGGTAACGCTTTACCACTCTCTTTCAGAGCTGAGTCATACGTAATACAGGTTTAGATTAATTTCTTCCGTTTCTGTGAAACCAGCAGCAGTGATTGGGCCGTGCTACCCTGCCCACTTGCTTTGCAATGCAATACCACTCATCCTCTCTGACCACGTTGCGCCAGGACGTAAAACGATTTTCGCATAACTTTCATTATTTCAAAGTGTTACACGGAAGTAATGATATATCTTGGCGGGCTTTTTTAGACAGGTTTAATACAGGTTTTCTTATCAATGCATAAACAGGAAGAAAATAAGGCAACCGCCTGGCATCAGGGACTTTTTCTGATATTTAATTATCCGTGCTATTTAACAGTAAATGCTGTAACAAAAAGTTTTTAAGGTTAAGGAATTAAGTAATTTGGTTGTATTTGATGTGTGGCAATAATTCTTTTTTACAAGGATACCGCAGGCGTTTCCTTTCGCTTAAAACGGCACTTCTGCTATTCACGAATTAATCTTATCTGGCGATTTTTAATTAAAGTTCTGTGGTTTCGTTTCGATAATAATAATGCGTAAATCATACGTTCTCCTTAGAAGGAATTTATCATGTCAGTGATTAACACTAACGTTCTGTCGCTCATCACTCAGAATAACCTGGATAAGTCTCAGTCTTCTCTGGGTACCGCTATTGAACGTCTGTCATCGGGCCTGCGTATTAACAGCGCAAAAGATGATGCCGCGGGTGAAGCGATTGCTAACCGTTTTACGTCAAACATCAACGGTCTGACCGTTGCTGCGCGTAACGCGAACGACGGTATTTCATTGTCTCAGACAGCGGAAGGTGCGCTGGATGAGATAAACAACAATCTGCAGCGCGTCCGCGATCTGACCGTTCAGGCGCAGAACAGCTCCAACTCTGCTTCGGATATCGATTCGATTCAGGCTGAAGTTAACCAGCGCATGCAGGAAATCGACCGCGATACCAAGCAGACCGATTTTAACGGACTCAAAGTACTGAACACCGGTTCAGGCAGCACCACCTACAACTTCCAGGTTGGTGCGCAGGATGGCCAAACGATCGGAATTACCATCAGTTCAAGTGACAGTTTTGACCTGGCCGCAGCAGGTAACGCCTCTTCTGGTAACGTGCAAAACACCAGTTCAACAACCGGTCAGACAGTGAATGGTACAGCCCGCAGCACCGCGGCTATCGGCTTTGACGTACTGAAAGGTGCCGTTACCGGTGGATCGGGCGGTACAGCATCTGGCAGCACACCGCTGGCAGATATTGATAAAGCGATTAAAGCCGTTGACAGTCAGCGTAGCCTGTTGGGTGCGTCTCAGAACCGTTTTGAGTCCACCATCAGCAACCTGAACAACACCGTCACCAACCTGACTGCTGCCCGCAGCCGTATTCAGGATGCGGATTACGCGACGGAAGTGTCGAATATGTCACGTGCTCAGATCCTCCAGCAGGCAGGTTCCTCGGTACTGGCGCAGGCCAACCAGGTGCCACAGACGATGCTGTCATTACTGCGTTAAGAGCCAATTCAGGAACCACGCCTGTTACAGGCGTGGTTCTTATCACTCAGCGGCGGTTTGTCAGCTCACCTTTCGAATGAAGTCGCTAAATGCCGCTAACTGCTTAGCCAGATGCTCTCTTGTACCCTGTTCAATCACCTCTCCGGCCTGCTCATCCACTTTATTCTGGATAACGCCCCCCATGAATTCCGGTTTGTTTAACACCATCGCATCCAGAAAAACCAGAATCTGCCGCAGATGATACTGACAGCGTGCGCCACCGATAGCCCCCATTGAACTCGTTTGAATCGCCACGGGCTTACCGGCTAAAGGCTGATTGGGCACGCGAGACAACCAGTCGATGGCATTTTTCAGTCCGCCAGGAACGGAGTAGTTGTATTCAGGGGTCACGATAATGACGCCATCAGCCTGGCGGATCTGTTCAGCCAGCGCCGTGACGGTATCTGGAAAGCCTGCTTCCTGCTGGATATCCGCATCATAAAGTGGAATATCCCGGATTGACGGCAGCGCTTCTACCACCACGCCCTGCGGTGCCAGTTGCGGTAGCGCATGCGCAATCATCGCGTTATACGATCCTTTTCTCAGGCTGCCCAGTAAGGTAACCATTTTTAACGGCTTGTCTGACATTGTCGTTCCTCTTTTCGATGGCTAAGTGCGTTTTCACGCCACGTCTGGAATATAATATGGCGTTTCTGACGGATTAAAAGTGAGTGGTTATGCGGCAATTTTTGTTGGTTTTAACATCAATTTTGGTCGTGGGCTGTGCGCAGGATCATCGCACCCGCACATCAGGCCTCGCCAATCCTGCCTCACAGCATTGTCTGGCCGTTGGCGGAAAAAGCGATATTGTAAAAACGCCAACGGGTGAAGTGGACTACTGTACGCTGCCTTCGGGTGAACATATCGAGGAATGGACCTTGTACCGCCGTGACGAATCGAAGGGGTAAGCTGTGGTGAATTCTGACCGCTCGGTTATCAGACTGGCGACCCTGCACGATCTGGCCGGAATTACAGCCCTGCTTCAGGCAAACTCGGCCGGACGCGGCGGCACACTGAATGGGGATTTTCCTGCCGATAAAGTTGAAGGGATGCTGCGTCGTGCCGGTGCCAGGACAGTGGTTGCCCAGCGCGATGAGGCGATTACCGGCGTATTATTTAGCGCCATTCCCACTCAGCACGAACCCGAGATGATTAACGCGATGCTTCATGCGTGGCCACCGGGGTGGCACTGTTGGCTCTACGGCCCGGTTTGTATCAGTGAGGCTGAACGGGGAAAGGGATTACTAAAACGCCTTTATCACCACATGTGCCAGTATCATCAGGGCGCACCTGTGTTATTTATTCAGGCGCAAAACAGCCGTTCAATTCAGGCCCATCAACGCCTTGGCATGTACCCGGTGGCACAGTTTGCTATGCAAGATGAAGATTTTTTTGTCTATAGCCATCAGGGTTAGCAACCTCAAAACCGCCGCGCATAGCACAAAAGGAAACCTGCTTCCGATGCAGATTCTACAATGAATCTAAGACATTAACGGGGGAGAACAGGATGACAAAGATCTGTGTCACATGCGGAACCGCCTACTCGCAGATGGAAACAACCCACTGCATAATTTGCGAAGATGAACGTCAGTACGTGCCGGCTTCAGGGCAACAATGGACATCCAGTGAAGCGCTCCATGCCGCGCACAGCAACAAATGGCAGCAACCTGAAACGGGATTGTTTAGCCTGCAGTCTGTGCCTGATTTTGCCATCGGCCAGCGCGCGTTTTTGATTAAAGGACAACAGGGCAACGTGCTGTGGGACTGCATACCTAACCTTGATGCCGCCACCGTCGATATCATTCGTGCGCTGGGCGGTATCGACGCAATTGCGATTTCACATCCCCACTATTACAGCAACATGCAAGACTGGGCAGCAATATTTGATGCGCCATTGTATATCCACGCCAGCGACAGCGAATGGATTGTGCGTGACAGCCCACATCTGCAGTTATGGGATGGCGATGTCCTGACTCTGCTCCCTGACATAAGTTTGTTGCGGCTGGGTGGCCACTTCGCGGGCGGCACGGTACTGCACTGGGCAAAAAATGAAGGCATCCTGTTGTCTGGCGATATTATTCAGGTTGCGCCGGGGGCAAATGCTGTGTCCTTCATGTGGAGTTATCCCAACATGCTGCCTTTACCGGCGGACAACATCAGGACAATAACCGAGCGTCTGACCCCCTTTGCCTTTGATCGACTTTATAGTGCGTTTGAAGGGCGCGATATTGCGTCTGACGCGAAACAGGTGGTGAACCGCTCAGCTCAAAAATATATAGACTGCCTGCAGTAAGACAGAGCAGTGACGGACGGTTAAGCGGCCAACGCCATCACCCGCTTAACCCACGTTTTTCATTCGTCGATATACCTCAGACAGGCTTTATGACTCACCCTTACGGCGATGAGGCAGCCTCATCATCTACGCTACGATCCCTGTCAGTGGCGCTATCAACGGATTCATCTGTTGGCCGCATTCAGCAAAAACGACACCGTCATCAACGCCTGCGCGCGGGCCGCATGAGCACCGTCGTTCCGGTCTGTAGCGGCACAGGAACGTCAGGGCGAGTTCAGTTGACTCACCCTTTCGCGCGGGATCAGGGTGCCAGCGATGCACCACTGGTGGCGATAACCTCTTTATACCACCAGAAACTTTTCTTGCGGCTGCGCGCCAGCGTGCCGTTCCCATTGTCATCGCGGTCAACATAAATAAAACCATAGCGCTTGGACAGCTCGGCTCTGGAGGCGCTGACCAGATCGATGGGCCCCCAACTGGTATAGCCCATCACCTCTACACCGTCGTCAATCGCCTCGCGCACCTGTACTAAATGGTCATTAAGGTAGCTGATGCGGTAGTCATCCTGCACTACGCCGTCCGCGTCAGGTTTATCCTTCGCACCCAGGCCGTTTTCCACGATAAACAGCGGTTTCTGATAACGATCCCAGAGCACGTTGAGCAGCGTACGCAGACCGACAGGATCTATCTGCCAGCCCCATTCGGAGCTTGCCAGATGCGGGTTTGGCACCATGCTCAGGATGTTGCTCCGTGCCTGCTGATTTAACGCCTCATCGGTGGTGACACAGCCGCTCATATAGTAGCTGAACGAGATAAAGTCGACCGTTGATGTCAGCGCCTCGCGGTCGGCATCGGTGATGTCAATCTGAATACCGTTGTCACGGAAGAAGCGCAGCATATAGCCCGGGTAGGCACCGCGGCACTGCACGTCACCGAAGAACTGCCAGCTGCGGTTCTCCTGTAGCGCTTCCAGCACGTCTTCTGGCTTGCAGGTCAGCGGGTATACCAGGCCGCCCAACAGCATATTGCCGATTCTGGCATCAGGAATAATGTCATGACAGGCTTTTACCGCCAGCGCGCTGGCGACCAGTTGATGATGGATTGCCTGGTACACTTCGCCTTTATTGCTGGTTTCCGGCAGACCAACGCCAGTCAGCGGCGCGTGCAAGGACATGTTGATCTCGTTGAAAGTCAGCCACAGCTTCACCTTCTCTTTGTAGCGCGCAAACACAGTGCGGGCGTAGCGTTCAAAAAAACCGATAGTCTGACGACTTCCCCAGCCGCCGTACTGCTTTACCAGCGCCCATGGCATTTCATAATGTGACAGCGTGACAAGCGGCTTGATACCGTGCGCGGCCAGCTCGTCAAACAGCCTGTCGTAAAAAGCCAGCCCTGCCTCGTTCGGCTGCTGCTCATCACCGTTCGGGAAAATACGCGTCCAGGCAATCGAGACGCGCAGGCATTTAAAACCCATTTCAGCAAAAAGTTTGATGTCTTCCGGATAGCAGTGATAGAAGTCGATAGCCACATCCTTGATACTGCTGTCTCCCGCGACGCGCTCTACCACCGGACCAAAAACCCCCTGTGGCTGAACGTCAGAAGTTGACAGCCCTTTTCCATCGTCCAGATAAGCACCCTCTGTTTGGTTGGCGGCTAACGCCCCACCCCATAAAAAATCATCCGGGAAAGTCTTCATTATGTTCTCCTGTTATTGATGGCTTACGCAGATTAGCGGTACACCGGCATTGGCGAATGTTGCCGCCACGGTCGCTACCTCGCGATATTCGTCGCTGTTGCTGATAATAATCGGGGTCGTCAGGTCGTAACCGGCATCGATAATTGCATGACGATCAAACTCCAGCAGCAGATCGCCCGGCTGCACGCTGTCACCTACCTTCACGTGAGCGGTAAAGGGGATGCCATTGAGCTTCACGGTGTCGATGCCCACGTGAATCAATACTTCAATGCCGCTGTCGCTGAGCAGGCCAATGGCATGTTTGGTCTGAAAAAGCGAGGCAACCACGCCGGTGAAAGGGGCAACGACGTTGTTATCAGACGGGATGATAGCGGCACCGCTGCCCAGCAGGCCGCTGGCGAAGGTGGTATCCGGCACCTGGTCAAGTGCCAGAACGGTGCCGGTCATCGGCGATAACACCGTGTTTTTGCCTGCTGATGCGTGCCCGTTAGGCGTTGCGCGCGCTGGCATCCCGGCGACCAACGTCAGACCGCAACTCAGGACCAGTGCCACCATTGTGCCGAAAAGGCCGCCCCACAACGTGGCATCCACGCCGCCCGGCGGTATCATCTGGGCGAGGGTAAAAATATTGGCAAAGCCAAACGAATAAACGTGGGTATCGCTGAAGCCAACAATAGCTCCACCGACAGCTCCCGCCACGCAGCCAAAGATAAAGGGGCGGCGCAGCGGCAGATTGACACCATAGACCGCGGGTTCGGTAATGCCGAAGATCCCTGCCGTCACGGACGATCCGGCCAGCATTTTTTGACGCGCATCGCGGGTGCGCAGGAAGACCCCTAACGCCGCACCCACCTGACCGAAGACCGCAGGCAGCAGCATCGGCAACATAGAGTCGTGGCCCAGCACCGCCACGTTGTTGATCATCAACGGTACCAGCCCCCAGTGCAGATCAAAGATGACGCAGACCTGCCAGAGCGCGCCCATTGCCGCGCCCGCCAGCCACGGTGCCAGTGCATAGATCCACTGATAACCGTTTGCCAGCATCTGGCTGAGCCAGGTTGCCAGTGGGCCAATCACCAGGAAAGTCAGGGGGACCGTCACGCCCAGGCAAATGAGCGGCGCGAAGAAATTTTTCATCGAGGATGGCAGCAGCTTCGTACTCAGTCTTTCCAGCCAGCAGCTTACCCACGCGGCAAGAATAATCGGGATTACGGACGAGCTGTAGTTAAACCAGGTCACCGGAATGCCGAGAAACGCCTCGGTCACCGCATCCGGCTGCTGGCTGGCGTTGAACGCAGCGATCATGATCGGATGGGTCAGCGCGCCGCCAATGACCATGGTGATAAAAGGATTACCGCCGAACTTTTTCCCAGCGGTGTAGCCCAGCACTAATGGAAAAAAGAAAAACAGCGCGTCGCTGGCGGCGAACCATATTTTATAGGTGCCGCTTTCCGTGGTGAGCCAACCGCAGACCACTGCCAGCGCCAGTAACCCTTTGAGGATACCAGAGGCCGCCAGGACGCCGATAAATGGCGTAAAAATTCCGGAGACAATGTCGATCAGGCGGCCAGATAAGGTGCCCTTGTCGCCCTTTTCCTCCACGACAGGCGCGTCATCAGTCAGCCCGGCCTCGTTGCGCACCGCCTGCCAGACGTCATGGACGTGGTTCCCAATGACGACCTGAAATTGGCCGCCGCTTTCTACCACCATAATCACATCCGGGTTGTTCTTCAGCCCCTCGGCATCTGCTTTCTGCTTGTCTTTCAGTTTAAAACGAAGCCGGGTTGCGCAATGCACAAGGCTGATGATGTTCTCTTTTCCGCCAGCGTGGCTGAGAATATCCTTCGCTAAAGCCTGGTATTCCATCTCGTTTTCCTTACATCCGGTGCCTGTAGCCACCTGTTGAATTAAAAAAAACCTGAGGGCGTCCTTCGTCAGAAGGCCGCACTCAGGTTTTGCCTGCGTAATGCAGTAACAATCCCGTGTTGAGGCTTAACGCCCCTCTTTTCTCACCCGCTCAATATGGAGGGTGAGAAACATGATTTCTTCGGTTGTCAGCTCGCGCTGATAGTTTTTATTCAGGTGCTGAGCGATTTTTCCGGCGCATTTCCAGGCCATGCCGTAATTGTCTTTCACCGCCGCATGCAAAGACACATCGTCATCCTGCACCACCGTGCGGGTCAGCATTCGCTGGGCAAAAAACTTCAGATGAGTAACGAAACGCTGATAGCTGAGCGACTCTTCGTCGTACTCCAGGTGCAGTTGATACTTCACCAGTTGCAGGATCTCCTGCATGATCCTGGTGACATGCATCACTTCAGGCATTTCACTGTCCAACTGGGCCGTGACCAGATGCAGAGCAATAAATCCCGCCTCATCCTCGGCCAAATCGACATGCAGACGTCGGGCAATAATGGCCCTCGCCTCCTGACCCAGCCCAAATTCTCTGGGATAGAGACGTTTAATATCCCACAGCAACACATTTTTGATTGCCAGCCCTTTCTTTTGCCGCTCAATCGCAAAGTAGCAGTGGTCGGTTAAGGTGATATACAAACTATCCTGCAGCTTTCCCAGCCGCTGTCCTGCCAGCCTGATGATCTGGTCACAGGTCGTCATCACCTCAAGTGGGATCTGACTCAGCAGTTCCCCTAGCCGACGCACCAGCACGTCATTCTGCAGCGCAAACACCTTTTCAATCAGTGCGGTTTCCAGCGTGTCCCCTGCGCGCTTCTGAAAGGCCAGCCCACGTCCCATGACAACCTGTTCGGACCCACGCTCATCCAGAGCAACCACCACATTGTTATTAAGAATTTTGGCGATTTTCATCGGAACCCCAGAAACAAAAAAACCTGACATCCGGCAGAAGCCAGAAAATCAGGTTTTGCCTGCTTTTAGCAGTCACAATCCAGTGAGGGAACTCTATCAGTTTCAATTGCAACCTATCCGTATCATACGTAAAAAACGTGACACATATCGTACTTTTGCTGTGGGGTCAGAAAGTTACCGCGGTTTTCAGCGTGGTGACCCAGGCATCCTGCGTGCGCGATACGCCGCCCGGATGGTGCCAGTACTGTATGCCCGGCTGTAGCTCCAGCCACGACAGAGGACGGAAGCGATAGTAAAACTCCCCGTTCAGGGAATGGCCCGGTACCGGATGATACATCGGATTGTTATGATCACTCAGCCCGCTAAGTGTATTCATATAGCGCTGATTTCGGGCATAGCCAGTGCTCATATCAATCCAGCTGAGACCAAGACCCATCCAGTCTTCCGGTCGTGCGTCAAACAGTCCCCGATAGCGCACTGAGGCGGCATAAACCTGATGAATATAATTAGTACGCTGGTCGGCAAGGCTCATACTGGCGGAGGCACTTAACCCACGATTCGAATCGTCCTTATGCTGCGTGAGTTGCTGATTCATTCCGGCGTACACAAACCAGGTACGATTGCGTTGTGTATAACCTTCTGGGTCTGTTGCCCCTGCCCCACCCGATCTTCCGTGATAAAGATCCGTTTGTGGCGCATTGGTGAATACCACGCCCAGGTTATACGCTCCGGGAAGATGATTGATCATCGGGCGCGCTTCAATTTCAACCGGAAGTAATATGCCTTTGCTGCCCTTCGTCGACCCGCTCCAGGCATGATGACGGCTGGAGGCATCCGGGTTCTGCTCCATCACACCCCCTTTTAATGTGATGGCCGGCGTCACGTTATACGCCAGCGTGGTGCCCCAGGTGTGGACGTTCCAGTTATGCCAGGTGAGCGCGTTAGCCGACTTGCCGCCGCACTGGGAAAGTAGCTGGAAGTCACAGGGAATGATCTGATCGAAGGTCTGGACCTTATTCATCATCCCGATTCGCCAGGTGATGCGGCGATCGTCAAAACTGCGCGCAAAGGTCAGCCAGCCCAGACGGGTAATGGACTGGCCGCCCCAGCTTTCCTGCGTCAGGTCGTTGATATTCACTCGCGGATCCTGTACGCGTCTGGTGGTGAGGTCATCATTGTGGTTACGATTGACGATATTCCCCTCAATTCGTGCATCGGGAATACCTGTCCAGCGCGCCAAATCCTGAGTGAAGGTCAACGCAAACTGATCGATATAAGCCACATGCGAGTCTTGATGGTAGCCCCCGCCAGCATTCCAGCCGATTTCGTTCAGATAACCCAGATTGTAGGTAAAACCGTTATCATTAAGGATGTTACGAATACCCAACATATCGCCCAGCATGGGAGCGGGAGAAGCGTCAAAACCTAATACCGTGCCATTCCATTCCTGGCCGACTGATAGCGGTGAAACCAGCAAAAGCGCGAGTACATACTGTTTGTAGCGAGCATTTATCATCTTTCTTTACATCCTGATAAACATACATATGTGAAAATGGGGAATGTTCAGTTTGTTAGGGTGTTGCCTGTTCTTTAAGCCAAAAAAAACCTGAACGCTTAATGGGTTATCCCATATCGCGTTCAGGTTTTGCCTGTTGACCAGTAACAATCCTGAATTCAGTCGCCAAAAACCTTATCATCTGTAAGGTTTTCAGGAAGCATGTATTGGCTACGTATGTGATTCAGGTAGCAGTTTTGTCGGAAGAAACAGTCGTGCGCCGAGCAGAATGAGTGCATTACCTGCGCGTATCAAAAGGGGATTTCCGGCATAACAGCCAGGAAGTGAAAACAGCATCGCCCGCCTGACAGGACGGGCGTGATGTTGCAATGCAGATATAATGAGAAGTCGTTCGTTATTTATCGCGTGTACGCTGGCGGCACGTTACCGCTTTAGTTTAATTTGCTCAAGTCCCTGTAAAACGTTATTAATATCATCCCCACTCAGATGTTGCACATCCAGTTGGTGATGAAGAGAGGTTAAATCGCCTTTCGAAAAACTGCCCTGCGACAGTTGCTGATGAATCGCTTGCAGAATTTGTTCATCTAACTGATTGATTTGCTTTCTCAACTCAGCCAGATCTTTAGCCGGTGGGACCGACTGAGGTTTGGCCAGCCAGTCCGCCATGTAGCGATACTGAATCGCTTTGCTGGCATCCATCAACGCCTGAAAGAAGACGGTAACAGATTGGGGATCCAGCCCGGCCTGAGCCGATTTTTCCTGCGCTTCTGCCAGCACATCCTTTTCCCTGGTCAGGTCTTCAACTGGCTTGTTATGCACTTTTTTGAACGCTGCGACGTCTTTCATCAGCAGCATTCTTTCATGCAGTGCGCGTGAGAGCAGAGAGACAGGTTGAGATGCTGCAGGCGCAGCAGCAGCGGAGCCGCTAAAAATAAGGGCGGCCAGCAGAAAGGTCATATATTGCATGTTTGGTTAGCCTGTTTCCAAATAGTTGAAAAAGATTAATCATATTAAACGCACCTCTCAATAATGAAGTGTCTGTGAAACATTAGTTAATCTCTGTAATTAACTAATACAAATTATAAACACACCCAGGGTTGAAGATCATAAATCATTAGAATACCTACACTAACATTATGGCCACCTTAACCGCGCCGCTTCAATGTTAATATTTAGTCAACAAGTTGAGCGGACAATCAGTGAGAAATCAATCAGCTTACTGATTAAGCTATTGAATATTTTTATAAAATTATAAATTTATGGAAGTTTGAAACAGTAAAATTTTTGTTCTCATAACGCCAGAAAAGGTAAAAAAACGTCAGACAGAACTCGCCTCTTATTATTCGCAAGCTAATTATCATGCCTTTTATTAATGACGTTTAAAGTTTTAATTTTTCTTTTAAAACAGTGCAAATGCATCACCTCCATATTTGTGAAGTTTTATTTCAAAACGTCTCTAAAGTTTTCAACGTGACAGTCGATAAGTTTTATTAAGCAGTAGAAGCCTGTTTCTCGCTGCAAATTATTTCCCTTACCGGCTATCAGGGTGGAATCATGTTTATTACGCGTACGTTTTCCGATATGAAAATGGGGAAAAAGCTGGGGCTCAGTTTTGTTGTGCTGATAGTTGCAACCCTGACCATCGCACTGTTAGCGTTTAAAGGCTTTGAAACCATTAAAGAGAATGCGCAAAAACAGGACATTACTGTCGATTTTGTCAACACACTCGGTGAAGCACGAACCAGCCGGCTGCTTTATCAGTACACGAAAGACGAACATTATGCGCAGGTTAACGCAAAAGCGCTGAACGATTTAACAGCACAGGTAAACAAACTTAAAACGTTTAGCTGGGACAGTCAGGGCGAAAACACACTTACTACTGCCGCAAACGAACTGGAAAACTATAAGACGCACCGCGAGGTTTTTTATAATGCCTCGCAAAAAACGTTTGCTGCCGCCTCCCTCATTCAAAACAATGATCTGCTGGCTGTCGGTCAACGGCTTGATGGTATCACGATTCCCGCTCAGCCTGAGGCCATGCTCCAGGTGTTGCGCTTAGCATCGATACTGAAAGAGATCGCCGGTGATGTAGAGCGTTTTGTCGACAAACCGACCGAATCCAGTAAAAGTGAAATCAGCGACAACATTTCCACCGTTACCCAGTTGCGCGCGCAGTTGCTCGCGCTGTCTGTCCCGGATATCCAGGCGGTGCTGGCGACGCAGAAAACGGATTTGGCGCAACTCAGGCAGGCCTTTACTGACTATCTGTCAGCCGTGGCGGTAGAGACAACCGCGTCCAAACAACTGAACATCACCGCCGGAAAACTGAATACGTCCGTTGCGGAGCTTTTTAACTATCAGGCGTCCGAATCCGCAAATGCGTTACACAAAGCGGAAACGCAGATTGCGATTGTCGCCGCGATTTGTGTGCTGCTTAGTCTGCTGATCGCCTGGCGAATAACGCTTTCCATTACGGTTCCGTTGAAAGAAACGCTCAGCGTAGCCAAACGCATAGCGGAAGGCGATTTGACCGCCTCGCTGTCCACGGCTCGTCGTGATGAACTGGGGCAATTGATGCAGGCCGTCAGCGTGATGAACGACAGCCTGCAAAACATCATTACCCATGTACGCGACGGCGTGAACGGCGTGGCTCGGGCTTCTTCAGAGATCGCTGCCGGCAATATGGATCTGTCTTCCCGGACCGAGCAACAGTCTGCCGCCGTGGTGCAAACTGCGGCCAGTATGGAAGAGTTAACCTCCACCGTGAAACAGAATGCGGAAAACGCGCATCACGCCAGCCAACTCGCTACTAAGGCTTCTGCCAATGCCGGACGCGGCGGTGAAATCATCCGAAGCGTTGTCACCACCATGCAAGGCATTACGACCAGTTCAGGTAAGATTGGCGAAATTATCAGTGTCATTAACGGTATTTCCTTCCAGACGAATATTCTGGCCCTGAACGCTGCCGTGGAGGCGGCCCGTGCCGGCGAACAAGGGCGTGGTTTTGCCGTTGTCGCTGGCGAAGTCAGAAACCTGGCGCAGCGCAGCGCTGTTGCGGCTAAGGAAATTGAGACGCTGATCCGCGATTCACTGAATCGCGTCAATGAAGGTTCGACCCTAGTGGATCAGGCGGGAACGACAATGGACGAGATCGTGCTGTCGGTGACCCAGGTTAAAGATATTATGAGCGAAATCGCGGCAGCCTCGGACGAGCAGAATCGTGGCATATCGCAGATCGCCCAGGCGATGACAGAGATGGACACCACGACGCAACAAAACGCCGCGCTGGTTGAAGAGTCCTCAGCCGCTGCCAGCTCACTGGAATCACAGGCAGAAGCGCTGGAAAAAACGGTTGCTGTATTCCGGGTACCCAGTAATAAGAAAAGTGTGGTGGCCAGTCAGGCTATATCGTCCGCGGCACCTAAAGTCGTGGTGTCTGCACGCCAGTCCAGCGTAACTGAAGCCAACTGGGAAACGTTCTGATACCGGAAACAGTGACGCCGGCAAGTTGCCGGCGTCACTGTAGTTGGCTGAAAAGAGCGGTGCAACACGTATCCTGAACTGATTTTGTTGCACTGCTTTATAACGATGCCGGTTCCGGGCTGGTCATTTCAGTCGGTTTTTTGCGGCTTAATGCACATACAGAGTAATCCTGCCAGCACCAACATGACGCCGACCATCGCGCCTGTATGAAAAGGCTCAGCGAACAGCGGCAGACTGATTGCCATCAACCAGACCAGTACATAGCTGATGCTCAGCAACGGATAGGCCCGGCTGAGCGGCAGATGACGCAGTGCCAGAAACCAGCTCACCATCGAACAGGCGTAAGCAGTCAGTCCGCCACACAGAATCAGCAGCGGCAGCCAGTTCACGGGATGCTGGATCAACACGGCCTGCAAACTGGGCAACTGAAGCATCGCCCAGCGCAGCATTAACTGAGCGAGTGTCACCAGCAAAACGCTGCATAAGGCCAGCAAATAACCCTTCATGCGTAGCTCCCTATCAGGGCGACGCCTGCGACAATCAGTACCGTGCCAGCCCATTGCAGAGGCGACATTTTTTCACGCCAGATAAACCGTGCGGCCAGGGCAACCAGAATAAAGTTAATACTCAGCATCGGGTAGGCCAGGCTTACCGGCAAACGCTGCAACACCAGCAACCAGGCCACCATCCCCAGCGCTAACATGATAAGACTGGCCAGCAGCCAGCCGGCCAGGTTAGCCCTGTTTGTTTGCCGTGCCGCCTGTTTCTGACAGAGCTGGCCTGCGCAGGTGAGTAAACTGGTGAGCAGCACCAATAATAAACTCACGATCAGTTAGCCGCATTGTATTGCAGTAACAGCATCCGGCCGTTGCGATAGACCGCATCCGCTGGCGGTAAATCTGTGGGTGTCGCTTCACCGCGTTCCAGCATCATGATCAACGAGACATTGCCCTGCTTACGGTGCGCCTGAAGCCATTGCGGGAAATCCTCGCTGCTGACATAGGCAGACTGGGCATCGGGATAGCTAAGACCATACTGCAGCTCGCCCTTTTGACTGTAGGCAATGATATCGCTGCGTTTCAGCGTCCAGGCGATGGCTGACGACACGCCGGAATTATCACTTAAGATATAGCGGCTGTTCGCCAGGCTGTTTTCAATACTGCGGATGAAGACCTGGGGTTGCTTGGTATTCTCAACGCTTTCCGGAATTGCCGAACCGACACAGAGCGCCAGCGCCAAAGGGCAAAGCGCGGCGGCCAGCCAGTTGCGTTGTGGCGATTTCAGGCTGAAAGCCCCCGCGACAGCCCAGCCCGCAAACGCGATCACGGCCATAATGAGTGCAACCAGCTGATGTGCGCCATAGAGCGGACGATGGCTTAATCCCCAGGGTGCCAGCACGACCAGCAACGTAACCACACAGATCGCGCCAAACAGGATATTGATCCAGGCGTTGACTTTAAAGACGCGCGTGTTCTCACCCACTTTACGCCAGGCATAGTCAGCCATCAGCAGCGCCAGCGGCGCAAAGCAAGGCAGGATATACGTCGGCAGTTTCCCTTTCGCAATGCTGAAAAACACCAAGGGGATCACGACCCAGCTCAACAGATAAACACCACCTGAGGACTGCTGGCGTTGGGTCCAGCCTGAACGCAGTGCGCCCGGTAACAACGCCAGCCAGGGCAGCGCGCCGGCAATCAGCACTGGCAGGTAGTACCAGAAAGGTGCCTTATGCTGTGCGTTGTCTTCGGCAAAACGCTGGATATGCTCAACCCAGAAAAAATAATGCCAGAAATCAGGTTGCTGCTGCTGAATGGCAATCGCCCAGGGGGCACTGATGGCTGCCGCACTGACAATCGCCAGTGGGCCATAAATAACCAGTTCCCGAAAACGCTGGTTCCAGATCGCCCATGGAAGGATCGCCAGTACAGGAACCGCCAGGGCAAGGAAACCTTTGGTCATAAAGCCCATGCCGCAGGCTAAGCCCAAAATCAGATAACGGAGGATACGTTGCCGCACATTTTGCGCTTCGCTGGCGAACCAGTAGCTGCACATCGCCGCAACCATCCATAACGTCAGCATCGGATCCAGCACGGCATAAGTACCAATACCGTAGACCAGAAGTGAGGTCATAAAGATAACGCTGGCCGTGAGAGCAACGGTACGGCGAGCAAACAGGCGACAACCCAGCCAGTAAATCAGGATGGCGCTCATCAGGGTTGAAAAGACCGAACCAATCCTGACGGCGAAGTTATTGTGACCAAAAATGGCCTGTCCAACAGTATTGAACCAGTAGCCGGCGATGGGTTTTTCGAAATAACGCAGACCGAAGAAGTGCGGCGTAATCCAGTTGCCGTTTTGCAGCATTTCACGGCTGATTTCGGCATAACGCGTTTCATCAGGCTGCCAGAGATTGCGGAACTCCAGAGGAAGTAAATAATAAAGAACGAAAAGTGAAACCAGTAGTACCGTCTTTTTGGTGGCAGTCATGGTGCTTACCTTGTTAAATTCTCACAACCCAACCAGCCTTCCCGGCCAGCAATGTGCCCACGAACAACCTTGCCGACAGGCAATGTATCGAGGTCGTCAGGCAAGAGGTCGCTCAGCGGGCAAAATTGTATTCCCTGCTCGCGGGCACGCTGTAACAACGTATCGAACGCATTGAGTTGACTGATACCTTCGACTTCAGCATGGATGGTATACACCGGGGTGCCCTGATCGGCGTGAATCTGTTCCAGGATGTAATCGTTGAACCGTTCAGCACTCAGCGTGGGACCGACCACTTCGTCCCAGGTGGGTAACGTCACGGGGATCTGTACCGTACCCGGCTCGCCATTTCTCAACTGTGGGCGAAAAGGCGCGGTACCGCGGCAATCGCTGTTGTAGGCAAAACCAAATGTTTGCTTGGCCTGAATAACACGACCATCTGCGCGCCAGCCCGCCACGGCGGAACAGGTGACAGGTTTGCCGATAATGGCCTCCAGCGCATCCCGTCCTTTCGCAATCTGCTGAATAAGCTGTTCTTCATTCCAGACGCCTGCCCACGTTTGCCAGGCAAAGTGATCCCAGGCGTGCAGGCCAACTTCATGGTAATCGGCCGTCATGCGGATAATATCGCGCATCCCTGCCCCAATCTGTTTTCCTGGCCAGGCGGTCCCGGCCAACAGGATATCCCAGCCATAAAGCGATGCTGCGCGTGAGCGCAGCATTTTCCACAGAAAGCGCGGCTTCATCAGACGCCATAAATGGCGTCCCATGTTGTCAGGCCCGACACTGAAGAAAAAGGATGACTGGACATCGTGTTTCTTGAAGACCTCAATCAGCGCGGGCACGCCAAGTTTTGTCCCGCGCCAGGTATCGACATCGACACGTAGACCGACTTTCCTCATGCCTGATCGTCCTGAAGCTCAACAGTGCGCAGGAAGAAGTCGAGAGTGTTATCGATGGTCGTATTCATTTGCACTTCAGGTGTCCAGCCCAGCAGGCGTTTTGCATTACGGATTGAAGGCTTACGGTGCTCAACATCCTGATAGCCCTTGCCATAATAGCTGCTGCTTTCCACTTCACGGAAACCGGCAAACGGCGGGAAGCTGGCACGCAGCGGGTGACGCTCAAAGCTCTCCAGCAGACGTTCTGCCAGCTCTTTGATACTCGCTTCGTTGTCTGGATTACCGATGTTAATGATCTGCCCGTCGCAGTTATTGTTTTTGTTTTCAATAATTCTGAACAGGGCTTCAACACCATCACTGATATCTGTAAAGCAGCGCTTCTGACGACCACCATCAAACAGCTTGATAGGCGAACCTTCCACCAGGTTTAAAATCAACTGGGTAATGGCACGCGAACTTCCGATGCGCGCGGCATTGAGGTTGTCCAGGCGCGGGCCCATCCAGTTAAACGGACGGAACAGGGTGAAGCGCAGACCTTCTTTTTCACCGTAAGCCCAGATAACCCGGTCTAACAGCTGCTTGGAAACCGAGTAGATCCAGCGCTGTTTGTTAATCGGACCGACGACCAGGTTCGAGTGGTCTTCATCAAAGTTACTGTCGGTACACATCCCATACACTTCGGACGTTGACGGGAAAATGATACGTTTGCCGTACTTCACGCAGTCGCGAACGATTTTGAGGTTTTCTTCAAAATCCAGCTCAAAGACGCGCAGCGGGTTGCGGGTATACTCAATCGGCGTGGCGATAGCGACCAACGGCAGAATGACGTCACATTTTTTAATGTGGTATTCGATCCACTCTGAGTGGATGCTGATATCGCCTTCAACAAACTGGAAGCGCGGATGACCAACAAAGCGGCTGATCGCGTCGGAACCAATATCCAGGCCAAACACTTCGAAGTTGTCGTCTTGCAGCAGGCGCTCGGTCAGATGGTTACCAATAAAGCCGTTAACACCCAGGATCAACACGCGGGTGCGACGCTTCACGGCGGCCACAGCCTGAGAATACAGCAGTGCGCCATTTACCATGCCCAGATGTTGCGCCAGCTGGACACCGTTCATGTAAACGCTGTTCGGGGTTTGCCCCGTCTGGATTTCCAGCGCGCCTTTACCACAAGCCACAACAAACGGATCGGCTGACAGCACGGTTCCCGGACGAGCATTGTGCGCGGTCGTTAAAACTTTAGCTTTCCAGACCACAAACTTTGTGGTGCCGGCAAACGCAAACGCGCCCGGCCATGGATCGGTAACGGCACGGACCAGATTATTGATTTGTTTAGCAGGCAGGCTCCAGTTGATGCGACCATCTTCTGGTGTTCTGCGACCCACAACCGTGGCTTCCGCTTCGTTTTGCGGCTTGCCGACGATATTGCCCTGTTTCATCGCGGGCAAGATGCTTTCCAGCAGCTCACTGGCACAGTCAACCAGTTTGCGGTGCAGGGTTAACGCGTTGTCTTCTTCAGCAATGGCGATGCGCTGTTGCGCGATGATTTCACCCGCATCGGCTTTTTTCACCATGCGGTGTAAGGTCACACCGGTTTCCGTTTCGCCATTCACCAGCGCCCAGTTTAATGGCGCACGACCGCGGTATTTTGGCAGCAGTGAACCGTGCAGGTTAAAAGCGCCCTGCTTCGCGCAGTTCAGAATGTCGTCACACAACAGGTTGCGGTAGTAAAAGGAGAAAATAACATCAGGTTCTGCTGATTTAATGCGATCGATCCACAGCGGATGGTTAACCTCATCCGGAGCATAAACCGGGATTGAATTTTCAGCCGCAATTCGCGCCACTGAGCCAAAAAAGTGATTTTCTGACGCCGTGTCGGCATGGGTGTAGATGGCGCTGATAGTGAAGCCTGCTTTCAACAGCGCATTAATGCCCGCACAACCCATGTCGTGATAAGCGAAGACGATAGTTTTCATTACTCGGTTTCCTGTACAGAACGGTCTTTCTGAGGATTGATAACACGTTGAATAAAATAGCGTGGACGGGCACGTACATCGTTGTAGATACGACCAATGTATTCACCCAGCAGTCCCATGCCGATAAATTGCGCGCCGATAAAGATAAACAGGACGGCAAACAACATAAAAACACCATCGCCAGCCCAGGCTGCGCCCAGAAACAGCCGCAGCAGAATCAGAATCACGGAGAACGCAAAACCTGCAATCGCAATCAGGCTACCCAGTACACTTAGCATGCGTAGTGGTGTGGTTGTGAGACAGGTGACAAGGTCGTACATCAGGTTAATAAGGCGCATAAAGCTGTACTTCGAACTGCCGTGTTCACGTTCTGCGTGAGTAACCGGGAGTTCAATCGTACGACGCGCAAAGGTGTTAGCCAGGATCGGGATAAACGTGCTGCGCTCATGGCAGTTAAGCATGGCATCGATAATGTGACGGCGATAAGCCCGCAGCATACAACCGTAATCCCCCATCGATTTACCGGTCACACGTTGGATCATCTGGTTGATGGTGCGTGATGCCTGACGACGGAACCAGCTGTCCTGACGATTCTGGCGTACCGTGCCGACAACGTCATAGCCTTCCTGAGCGGCGGCCACCAGACGGGGAATTTCTTCGGGTGGGTTTTGCAAATCGGCATCCAGCGTGATGATGAGATCGCCGCTGACATTGCTGAATCCCGCCATAATCGCGGAGTGCTGACCATAGTTACGGTTGAGCAAAACGGCGACAATATGACTGCCGGGCAGTGAGGCTGCATCGGCGATCATCGTCGCGGACGCATCCTGGCTGCCGTCGTCGACCAGCAGAATTTCATAGTCCAGGTTCAGGCTCTTACAGGCATCATCGGTACGCTGAATCAATGCCGGTAAGCTTTCCTGCTCATTGTAAACCGGGATGACTACCGATACTTTTTCAATCTTTTTATCGTCGAACATTTAAACCCCAGCCAGTCCACGTAGTGCGCTGATAACGCGTTCAACGTCATCGTCAGTCATGTCGGGAAACAACGGAATGGAACAAATACGCTCGCTGTTCCACTCAGTGGCAGGCAGCGATAAATGCGGATAATGCTCACGGTAATATTTGTGCGTATGCGCTGCACGGAAATGCAGCCCCGTGCCGATGTCCTGCTCTTTCAGCGCCTGCATCAGTGCATCACGGGTCATACCGCACGCCTGCTCATCAACGCGAATAATGAAGAGATGCCAGGCGTGCTGATGCTGCCAGGCGGGCGGAACAAGAGGCTTAAACGGCGTATCTTTAAGGGCATCGAGGTAACGTTGCGCTATTGCCGCGCGACGCTGATTGATTTCGGGGAGCTTCTCCAGCTGAACCAGCGCAATGGCCGCGCTGATATCCGGCAGATTGTATTTAAAGCCCGGCATAATCACTTCTGCCTGCGGCTGACGGCCATGTGTTTGACGATCAAACGCGTCGACGCCCAGACCATGAAACTTCAGGCTGCGAATGCGATCGGCCAGAGCCGCGTCGTCGGTGACGACCAGGCCACCTTCTGCGCAGGTCATGTTTTTGATGGCATGGAAGGAAAAAATAGCATTTCCCTGGCCACCCACGTGTTTACCTTTGTAGTGGGTACCGGCCGCATGCGCGGCATCTTCAATGACCGGAATGCCATGGCGTTGGCCGATAGCATAGATCGCGTCCATATCCGCAGGCGCACCCGCATAATGGACAGGGATAATCGCCCTGGTTTTCGGCGTAATCGCCGCTTCGATAGCTTCAGGGGTCACCATCAGATTATCGATATCCACATCGATCATCACCGGCGTCGCACCAAGTAACGTGATGATATTTAACGTAGAAACCCAGGTCAGGGAAGGTGTGATGACTTCATCACCGGCTTTGATGCCCAACGCCATTAACATGACGTGCATACCGGCAGTAGCAGACGTGACGGCAATAGCGTGTTGATTGCCGGTTAACTGGCAAAATGCGCGCTCAAGTTCAGCACACTTCGGCCCGGTCGTAATCCAGCCAGACGCAAAGACCTCACGCACTGCAAACAATTCAGTCTCGCCTAAAGAAGGACGAGAAAACGGAAGAAACGCCATTAAGTAATGTCCTTAAACTGTTTTGCCTTTTTTCCAGAAGAAAGAGGATAAGTTTGAAATATGAAAACAGCCAAAATGTAATCTTATGCTCATTTTTTTCCGTTAAAATCCGCGAAAAGAGGCAAAGTACACTGACCTCTGATCGTGAAGTCAAATATTAGAAAAATATTCACTTCATAACGATGCCAAATGATACGCTCGTAACCTTAACCAAACATTAAACGCTTCATTCAATTCACAAATTGACACGATCTTTATTAGGTTTACCAGATTAATCACATTAAATAAACAGATATGTTTGACAGTTTCATGAAGAGATTACCGCACATTCTGCAAATGCTGCCAGGCGGTATCTACATTGTTGACAGATAGCATTTTCTAAGGGAAATTCGGAGTTTTGATACACGCGTTGCACTCATAAAGTGACGGTGATCACTTTTCTAACTTTTAGATTTTTTTCTTATGAACAAGGAATTACGCGTCACTACATTGTCAGTTGAACTTGCTGATTCTCGCTTCTGGAATTCGATGGTGCCGGAACTGACTGTCACTGATTTTGCCAGATCCTTTGCGTTTTATGTCGATGAACTGGGGTTTACTGTGAGAATAAGACGCATTCACCCAGACTTCGCTTATCTCTGTTATGGTGAAGCGCAATTAATGATTGAACAGCAGCATGACGCGGGCTGGCACACCGCAGAGATGCAGTATCCTTTGGGACGCGGTATTAACTTCCAGACAGAAGTCTCCAATATTCAGCAGCTTCACACGCGCCTGGTGAAAACGGGCACGCCCTTGTTCCGACCACTTAGCGAAAACGCCTACTATACGGGTGAGAAATATTAACGCCAGCAGGCGTTACTGGTTCAGGATCCAGATGGCTACCTGCTGCGTTTTTGTCAGGTCTTAGACTGAAAAAACATTACAGCGCGACCACCTCGCTGACCTGATGGTGAAAGACATAGGGATCGGAGATCAACCCAAACTGTTCATCATCCGCATAGGTAACTGCCACCGGGTAATCCTCGCCAGCAAACGCTTTCACTGCCGCCAGATCCCGCCAGTATGTGGCCAGAAAGAAATGCTGCCACTCTCCCTGTGCAACCTGATGAATAAAAGCGCCTGTGTTACCGGGTACCGATTCTGCATGCTGCACGCCCGTCTTCTGTAGATGCGTAAAAAATGCCTCTGCGTGCTGCTGAGGGACACAACCATGCCAGGTTCTGACAATCATCGTTTTCTCCTTTTAATGACGTAATGTCATGGTAACACGCTGTTTTTATAAAAAATTAAGACTGGCAGTGAAAAATAATGTTGTCGGCTGGCACAAATCCGAATTTGTTCTACATTTAGTGGCCCGACCAGGGGAACGACATTCATCACAGCAAAAAACAAAAACGGTAAAAATTATGGAATTGAGCAAGTTTGAGGTCAGAACGGGCCTGTGGCCACACATGCATTTCACGGATATTGAATACGATCACCGTGGCGGAAGTTACGAAATTTATGCCACCGATGTGACCAATCAAACCAAGAGTAAACTGTTTATCTGTCGTACCACGGATGAACAACAGGCGAAGCAACTGGCGGAGCAATTTAAAATCTGGCTGCCCAAAGTTAACAGCAGAAAGCGTAAAGCGACGGCGAAATCCGCACTTACCGGTTACGATCGCGTCGCGTGCCATAAAGGGTAAATACGGATTCATGCTGGCCGCCCCGTAGCAGATGAAGGCTGCTGTGGGGCGGCCTTGCACAGAAGCGATAAATCACGCGACCGATCAGGTTTGCGCCAGACATTACGCGGCGGCGTTATTAAGCCGGACGGTTTTTCACCGAATCAGTCGGACAGCCTTGTATGAATGTTACCTGGCCTGCCCGTAACCACTTCCTGCCCGGCACCATACCAGTCTTGCCTGAGCAAAACGCTCACCCTAAAAGTGACAGTGTCATGTTTTCTGCCCAGCGCTACGCACCGGCATCGCAGACATTTCTCACACTGAGACCCCCGTAATGCCTTAAACGTAAACG
This sequence comes from Pantoea sp. SGAir0183, assembly GCF_043545505.1. NCBI lineage: Bacteria > Pseudomonadati > Pseudomonadota > Gammaproteobacteria > Enterobacterales > Erwiniaceae > Pantoea > Pantoea sp. SGAir0183. The sequence continues at coordinate 241,637 of NZ_CP028057.1, read as the reverse complement.
TCTGGCTCCGCCTGGTCAGCCGTTTGGTAACAACCTGAAAAAGCGTCTGATGTCCGTTCATTATTTCTGATCGCGCCCTTTTTCATCACGTTTTTTCATTAGGCGTATTGTTCCTCTCTCTGGCATCCTGCGCATTCCCTTCTCTTCCTCCAGCCGACATTAAACTGACCATGTCTTGCCGATTTTTTCAGGTTATTATCGTTTTGCTTAATCACATTAAATGCAGACGACACGGCTGACATGCCAATAAAGCGGTGCGGGCACATACGGGAAATGAGGGAGAAAAAGTCAAAGTGGCCCCAATGAAGTCTAAACGTGTACTGATTATCGAAGATGATGCCGATGCAGCCAGCGTACTTGAAGCCTATCTTAAACGTGAAGGCTACACGGTGATGATTGCTGGCGATGGAATGACAGGACTTGACCACGCGCAACGCTGGCAGCCCGATCTCATTCTGCTTGATGTGATGCTGCCCGTTATGAACGGCACGGAAGTTCTGGCGGCCCTTCGACGCAGGGGAAATACACCAGTGATTATGGTGACAGCAATGGGAGATGCCCCCGACAGGATCGGCGCATTACGCTATGGTGCAGATGATTATGTGGTGAAACCCTACCATCCTGGCGAGGTCGTCGCACGTGTTCAGGCCGTTTTACGTCGCACCCAACAAAGTACCGTCCCCGACAGCACATTATGTTGGGCGGGTCTGGAAGTCGATACTGAATCGCTGACAGCAGTAGTAAAAAATGAACAGGGCATTCAGCGGCTCGATCTGACCCCAACGGAGTTTTCGATTCTGGTGACGTTGATGCGCGCCCCAACCCGCCCGTTTAGTCGCTTATTCTTGCTTGAACACTGCCTGCCTGAAAGTGATGCGCTTGAGCGCGTAGTTGATACCCATGTTTATAACCTGCGACGCAAACTGGAAGCCGCAGGCATGTCAGATATTTTACCTGCGGTTCGCAGTGTGGGTTACAGGTTCAGACAACCATGAAACTAAAAACGCACGACTCAATGTGGCGCTGGATCTGCATCCGTATTTTGATAATCGGTCTGGGAAGCGTCATCCTTATCGCGTTTTGCATGTGGCTGCGTTTCGCGCTGCAAATGCTCTGGGTTTACTCTCGCATGCCTGCGGACGTCTGGGCGGAGTTTTCCCGTATACGGTTACACCCGGAGCAGGCACCGGCTCGCTTTCATCAGATTGTCGATCAATGGTGGGGCGTCGGCTTTTCCGACCCGTCAATCGCCTCGGCTGACTGGCTGACGGTCGCCGTACTGGTCGCCGTGGTGATTCCGTTCTTTATTGTAATGGGGCTGCGCTTCGCCCGACCGCTGGCGAAACAGTTTAGTCAGTTGGCGAATGCGGCACGCGATGTGGCACAGGGGAAATTCGGCACATCGGTCGGTCAGGTCGAAGGCGCGCCACAGGAATTAGTGCGGTTTACGGAAGACTTTAATCTGATGACCCAGCAGTTAGCCCGTTACGAACGCGAGCTTAAAGCTTCGCAGGTTGCCGTTGCTCATGAACTACGATCGCCACTCACCGCAGCCATTGGCCGCTTACAAGGCATTGTCGACGGCGTATTTGCGCCGGAACCTCAGCAGTTCTCCATGATCATGAAGCAGCTGACGCAGCTGAGCCGCCTGACGGATGAACTGCACTTATTATCGTTAGCGGAAGCTGGCCAGCTTACGCTCAGCCTGAGCCGGTTTAACCTTACCGAGCTGTTACGCGAACGTACAGCGTGGCTGGCGCCTCAGGCTGAAGCCGAACAGATGGTGATTGAGGTGCAGTCGCCCGGCCAACTCTCTTTCACTGGCGATGCCTCCCGGCTGGGCCAGGTGGTAACCATCTTGACGGAAAATGCACTGCGCTATGCCGCAGAGGGGAAACGGTTTTCTGTGACCGCTCATACCTCGCCCGCCGCTGTCACACTGCAGTTTCGCGACTATGGGCCGGGCGTGGATCCTCAGTTTCTGCCTGTCATTTTCGACCGTTTCACCCGGGCAGAATCGTCGCGCGCACGGCATTCCGGCGGAAGCGGTCTCGGCATGTCTATTGCGAAGGCTATCGTTGAGGCGCACGGTGGGGAGATATTTGCACGTTTGCCTGCGGACGGCGGACTGCAGATTACAATCGTTTTGCCTTTATCTGACGACGCGCGCTCAATCTGAGTGCGTACTGGCCTGCACAGGCTTTTTTGTCTGCCTTGACCATTTCTTGATAATTCATCGAAGGTTTCTGGACATAACCCGCTTTAAATGAGCCTGTCTCATTTCAGGAATACGGTTATGACAGATTTTATTCCCGCTTTTGCCCGCCAGGCGCTGCGTCATCTGAGCTTTCCGGGTTATGTGTTACCGTCACTGTTTGTCGTGGCAGGCATGCTTATCCTGTCAGGCTGCCGGGAGGAAGCGCCGCCTGCGCGTGAGGCGCCTCGTCCCGTCCGGACAGTGCTGGTTCCTCCCTTCTCCAGCGGTGGACTGATGACGCAGACGGGTGAAATTCGTGCCCATGAAGAAATTTCGCTGGCTTTCAGGCTGGATGGCCGCGTCATTACCCGCACCACGGACATTGGACAGCATGTGAATGCCGGTCAGGTTCTGGCGACCTTAGACAGTAATGCCGCTCAAAACCAGCTCAGCAGTGCCACTGCCGATCTGGCGAGTGCGCGCGCCTCAGAACATGTTGCCGCACTAACGCTGCGTCGTATGCAGCAGCTGATGCCCGGAGGGGCCATTTCCCGTTCGCAGTTAGACAGTGCAAAAGGTGACTGGCAGGCGGCCGTTTCCCGGCGTCAGAGCAGTGAAGCCGCGCTTAAAAATGCCCAGGATAATCTCAACTGGACGCAACTTACCGCGCCGCGCGCCGGTGTTATTACCGCCGTCAATGTCCAGCCGGGTCAGGTGGTCAGCGCTGCGCAGTCCGTAATGACGCTTGCCGCTGATGGCGATCGCGATGCTGTCTTTGACCTTGCTGAACCCTCGCTGGCGGAGTACGCCTCCTCCACGCCCTTCAGCATTACGTTGTTATCGAACCCTGCGATAAAGACACAAGGGCATTTTCGCGATATCAGTCCGCAGGCCGATCCGCAGACCCGCACCTGGCGACTACGTATCATGCTGCCTCAACCGCCGGTCGCTATGGCGTTGGGGTCGACCGTCGTGGGGGCCTTTCCCGGTAAAGCCGAACAGGTTGTCATCCTGCCCGCCAGCGCTCTCACGCGTGCCGGCGATCGTCCCGCCGTTTTTGTGGTGAACACCCAGTCCCATCAGCTTTCACTCAGGCCGGTCACGCTGGCGCGCTTCGATGCCCAACATATCTATCTCAGTGCCGGCGTGATACCGGGTGAGCGCATAGTCACCGCAGGCGTGAAAACGCTCTTGCCGGGAGAGCGGGTACAGCCCGGGGAGGATGAAAAATGAGAAGATCGGCTGAAAGGGCCCGCTTTAATCTCTCTGCCTGGGCGTTAGCACATCAGCAACTGGTGGTGTTTTTCATGCTGTTGGTGATGACGACGGGCGTACTGAGCTACATCGATCTGCCCCGTAATGAAGATCCGGCGTTTACCATCAAAACGGCGGTCGTGTCCGCACAATGGCCCGGTGCCACGGTGGAAGACACGATGCAGTTAGTGACGGATACGCTGGAAAAAAAACTGCAGGAAACACCGTTCCTGGATTTTATCGAGAGTGAAACCCGGGCCGGAAAGGTGGTCATCTTTGTTAACCTGCGTGATGCTACGCCGCCGGATCAGGTCCCGACTATCTGGTACCAGATTCGGAAAAAAATGCAGGATATCGCCTCATCGCTTCCACAAGGCGTTCAGGGTCCCGCTGTTAATGACGAATTTGGCGACACCTATGGCACGATTTATGGCTTTACGGCCGATGGTTTCAGTCCGCGAGAACTGCGGGATAAAGTCGATGAGATCCGTCGAAGCCTGATGGATGTGCCAGACATGGGTAAAATTACCCTGCCTGGCGAACAGGAAGAACACATTGTTATCGCGTTTTCGCCACGGCAGTTAGCGGGCATGGGCCTTACGCTTCGGGAGGTAAGTGATGCTCTGGCCGCGCAAAATGCCGTTGCGCCCGCAGGTGTAATACGCACTGATAAAGAAAATATTGCACTTCATGTCAGTGGTGCATTGACCTCGGCTGATAACCTTAAGGCCATTACCTTACATATCGGCCAGCGCTTTATCCCGCTGACCAGTATTGCCACGATAACGCTTCAGCCTGCTGAACCGCCAGCGTCAACCTTCCGGGTCAACGGCGAGCCTGGCATTGGCCTGGCCATCTCCATGGCCCCGACGGGTAATATGCTGAAATTTGGTCAGGCCATTCATGCGCGTATGGAGACGATTGCCGCCCAGCTCCCGCATGGCATCACGATGGTGAAGATCGCCGATCAATCCACCGTTGTTAAAACCGCCGTCAGTGGCTTTGTGCGGGTGCTGGCGGAAGCGGTACTGATCGTTCTGGCAATCTCGTTTTTCTCGCTGGGTTTCCGTGCCGGGCTGGTGGTCGCCGCTGCGATTCCCCTCGTTCTGGCCATGACATTCGTCGGCATGACAGTGGCCGGTATTGGCCTGCAACGCATTTCGCTGGGGGCTCTCATTATTGCGCTGGGTTTACTGGTCGATGATGCCATGATCACGGTTGAAACCATGGTTTCCCGCCTTGAGGCGGGAGACAGCAAAGCGCAGGCCGCAACCTTTGCGTTTAAAACCACCGCGTTTCCTATGCTGACGGGAACACTGGTGATGATCGCCGGTTTTATTCCGGTCGGTTTTGCGGCCTCCAGCGCCGGTGAATATTGTTACTCCCTTTTTGCAGTCGTGCTGATCTCGCTGCTGTGCTCCTGGGTCGTGGCGATTCTGTTTTCCCCTGTTATCGGCACCTGGCTGTTAACTGAGCAGGTGACAGCCCCATCACCACCTCCCGGGCTGATGGCCCGCTGCTATCGTCGTCTGCTTGATCGGGTTTTACACTACCGCTGGACAACCGTGATAAGCGCCTTGTTATTGCTGGGAATGGGGATTGCAGGCACTACATTGATGCAGGGCGAATTCTTCCCCGCGTCCGATCGTCCCGAGCTGTTAGTGAATCTTTCGCTGGCGGCAAATGCCTCTCAAAGTGAAACGACACGGCGTACCGCACAGCTGGAAACCCTGTTACGCGCCGATCACGATGTCGATCACTTCTCCAGCTATGTCGGCGCAGGTGCCGTGCGGTTTTATTTGCCCATGGAAGTCTTGCTGGACAATGAAAATGTGGCGCAACTGGTTGTGGTGACTAAGAACCTGGAAGCGCGTGATCGGGTTCGACGCCGCCTGGAGGCGACACTGGCGCGGGATTTCAGCGATCTGACTGCCCGTGTGGCCCCTCTCGAACTGGGTCCCCCCGTAGGCTGGCCATTGAAATACCGCGTCACCGGCCCTGACTACAGCAAAGTGCGGGACATCGCGGAAAAACTGGCTGCTCAACTTTCGCGTTCGCCGAATACGCGTGAGGTAAATATGACGGCTGGCGAGCCCGAGCGGGAAATCAATGTTGAGGTAAACCAGACTGCTGCACGCGCCGTCGGCGTCTCCTCAGAAAGCATTGCTTCCACACTGAATACTGTCATGTCCGGCAGTACCGTGACCACTGTTCGCGATCATAACCGGCTGATAGATGTGGTTCTGCGCGGCAACGATCGGGAACGACAGGACACAGCGATCTTAGACAGCCTGATGCTCAACACAGCTTCCGGGCAAAAAATTCCGCTTGGGCAGGTCGCCACACTGAAATGGCAGCTCGACGATCCGGTGATTTGGCGACGACAGCGTTTGCCCTATATCACCGTGCAAACCGATATTGCACCTGAGCAACGGGCCGAAACGGTGTCTGATCAACTGAGACCTGGCCTGGATACTCTGCGGGCAACCTTGCCCGCAGGTTACGCCATTGAAGAAGGTGGAACCGTCGCCGAGTCGAATAAAGGTAACAGTTCGGTGTTTGCCGTTTTGCCTGTCACCCTGTGCTGCATGCTTGTGTTATTGATGCTGCAGTTGAAGCGGTTCTCCAGAATGCTGCTTGCGCTGCTGATGGCACCTTTTGGCCTGCCGGGGATTGTCCTGGCAATGTTACCGGGTGGCACGCCGATGGGGTTTGTCGCACTGCTGGGCATCATTGCGCTGGCGGGCATGATTATCCGTAACGCCGTAATCATGATCAGCGAGGTGGACAGCCATGCGCAGGCTGGCATGGCACAGGGTGACGCCATCCGCCATGCCGCACTGCACCGGGCGCGTCCCATCCTGCTCACTGCCTGCGCGGCAATCTTCGGCATGTTACCTATTTCACATCAGGTTTTCTGGGGGCCGATGGCATTCGCGATCATCGGTGGGCTGATCACCGGCACATTGGTCACGCTGACCCTGCTGCCCGCCTCACTCAGCCTGATAATGGCATGGGAAAACCGCCGCGCGCCCCGATCGCGCACATGAGGGCGGCGAACATTGTCACTGGGTTACGGATCGCAGTGCGCAACGGAATCAGGCATACGGTCCGGGTATGTGAAGGAGGGCATGAATAACGCACAAGGCCTGCACAGTATCACTAGCGTGCATCGAAGGAGAGAAACGCGTCTTATGCGCCAAAAAGAAGGCTTTTTCGCCACGCAAAACGCATTTCAATAAGAAAGCGCTGCGATATCGCAGCGCACGTGTTCTGGGCCTGAAGCGATCAGGCCCAGTGACAGCGCATCAGAAACTTTCCCAGTTAACCTTGTCTGCGCCGGTGGTATTCAGTTGCGGTCTTTTTAACACAGGCGATGCATAGCTCACGGCTACAGGGGACGATACTGCCACCTGCGTGACGCTCTCGTTAACTTTGAACGTTGACACCAGTCTCGACAACGTTTCCGCCTGCTCCTGTAAAGATTTGGATGCAGATGAAGCTTCCTCAACCAGGGAGGCGTTCTGCTGCGTGACCTCATCCATCTGGCCGATAGCCTGGTGCACCTGCTCAATGCCTTTGCTTTGCTCGGCTGTAGCAGCGGCAATTTCATTAACCAGATCGGCAACCTGCTGAATAGCATGGCCCACGTTATCGGAGTTACTGCCTACGCTTGTTGCCTGCGTCAGCCCCTGTTCAACCTGCGAAACAGACGTGGTGATTAACTCTTTAATTTCACGAGCCGCGGATGACGAACGTTGTGCCAGATTGCGAACTTCTGATGCCACGACCGCAAAACCACGGCCATGCTCACCCGCACGGGCAGCTTCAACGGCGGCGTTAAGGGCCAGAATATTCGTCTGAAATGCAATACCTTCGATCAGCCCTGTGATATCAGATATTTTGGCTGAGCTACCGCGAATTTCATCCATCGTGGTCAGCATCTGACTCACGGCTTCGCCGTTCTGCCTGGACAGTTTATTGGCGTTATTGGCCAGGTTGCTGGCCTGGACTGCGCCCTCGGCATTTTGCCGTACGGTATCGCTGAGCGTAGCCATACTAACCGATGTCTCTTCCAGCGAGGCGGCCTGTTGCTCAGTGCGAGATGACAAATCTTCGTTGCCAGCCGCAATCTGCGTCGATCCTGTGCTGACGGATTGCGCCGCATGATTGACTGACAGCAGCGTAGTCGATACACGCTTAAGCAGATCATTAAACGCCATAGCCGTTTGACCAATCTCATCCTTTCTCAACACCGGCGCTAAGCGTGTCAGATCCAAATTGCTGCTCACTTCGGCCATGGTATCTTTGATGCTGGTAAGGCTACGTTTAATGCCAACAATAATGTTTATTGAGAACGCACCGAGCAGCAAAATAACCAACAGTGAGGCACAGGTCATCATCCAGACGGTTTTAGAATAAATCTGATTATTCTGTGCTCTGAGTGCATCACCAATCTGAATGTTCAGCTCAATTTGTTTAGTAAAATCAGACTCCATTTTACGTGCGGCAGCGCCAATGCCATTGTCACTTTGCAGGAGAGAAAGTGACAGTTCATTATTATGGCTACGTGAGGCAGCAAGAAAAGCAGGTAACGCGCTGCGGACCGCATCGAGGTTACGATTGGCCCCAACGGTCATTTCTTTATCTTCATCACTGGAAATATCATTCGCCATATAATAATCATTTAATGACTTGATGTTATTAATGATGGTATTAATTTTTTGCTCTGCTTCAGCCTGCTTAGCGCTGTCTGTCGCCGTCTGATGGCGATACAGGGCCAGCCCCAGTTGGTTAGTTGCGCTAATTGATTTATTCAGATCTTTAATGCTGGGAATAGCATTAACCTGAACATATTCAAAGCGCGACTGAAAGCCCGAAATCACAGATAAAGAAACAGCAACAAGCGCACAAAGTGATAAAGCAAGCAAAGAAAATGCCATCACTAAACGCTGCGTGATTGTCATAGAAAAAACTCCCCCGGATAGGTAAAAACTACAATTATTTTCACAGGCCTTTATCGGCAAATAACTAACCGGCTTTACAACGTAATTTTATTTCCAGAACCTTGAAAAAAAGAAAACAGCGACTATGACGGGATATTTTGTCACTAACAGAAACTATAGGGTTAAATGTGAACAGGTTGTTTCATTAAAATATAACTCCATGATAATAAGCGCATATTGCTACGCACCGCCTGTGCGTTAAAATAGAACGTTCTCCATAATGACAACCGCAGTTCGTGCAGCTAAGGTAGCGGTTTTTACACAGAGATAATGATGGAAAGGTTATTCGTTTATGGCACTTTGCGCCCGGGCCACAGTAATGCCCACATTCTCGACAGGGTCGGAGGCAACTGGCAGGCAGGCTTTGTAAGCGGCATTTTCTATCCTCAGGGGTGCGGAGCAGCCGCAGGCTTTCCTGGTCTGGTGCTGGATAGCCGAGGTCCGCGCGTTGAGGGTTACGTTTTTAGTTCTGATAATCTCTTATCATACTGGTCCATGCTGGACGAATTTGAAGACGGGTACGATCGCCTCAGGACGGAAGTGACCCTTGAAAACGGTGACACTGTCACCGCTTACGTCTATCAACTGCAACCGCAATGCACACCGCCGCGCGCATAAACAGCTAATGCGCGTTTGTCAGCGCTTTACGCCTGAACCATTGCATGGGGCGGGCAAACATCACCAGGTTACCGCTTAAAATCAGTAGCAAGCCGGCCACACTATGACTTTGCCAGGTATAGCCTTCAAAAAGTGTGGAGAACGATAACGCGACCAGAGGGAACATAAGTGTGGTGTAGGCGGCTTTGCCCGCACTTGTGCGTTTGATCAGGGTGAAATAAGCCCAGAAAGCGATGACGGAACCAAACACCGCCAGATAAAGTAAGGCGCCGAGATAAGTGAAGGTCCATTGCGGTGAGAAGCTGGCACCACGAATAATAGCGATAAGGCCCATAACGAGAGCACCATAAAACATGGCCCAGGCGTTGGTGGTCATCGTCTCAAGATGCCGACGCTGATGGCGCAGGCTGATCATATTGCCTAATGAAAAACCAAAGGTACCCAGTGCTGACAGCCCCATTCCCATGAGCGCGTTACTGTTCCAGTCGCTGATATGCAGATCGTGCCAGAACAGGACGACCATGCCGGTTAATCCCAGTGCGGCGGCAAACCAGAAACGGGGGAGTGGGCGCTGGCCAAAGAAAATATAACTGTTTACCGCGTTATAGAGTACGGCCATCGAAAAAATCACCGACTCCAGGCCTGTATTAATGTAAGCCGCAGCCGTGTAAAAACACCAAAAATTAAAGCAAAACACACAGCATCCCTGGATCAGACAAAACAGATGGTCCTGCCATGCCAGACGGCGCAGGCGTCCCAGTAGCGTTAACAGGATCAGCATAATGACGCTGGCGATGGCAAACCGCCAGAATACCGAAACCGTGACATCCACGGGCCCCTGCTGTAAAAAAATAGCGATCCAGGTTGTTCCCCAAATCACGACCACAATGGCGTAAAGTAATGCGTTCATCGTTATCCCTCTGCCTCAAACTCTCTTCACTGTGACGTAATCGCGAGGGGTTGGCTTTCATCATGTTGCGGTCGGGTTGCAAAATCTTGCGCATTTTAGCGTGATACATCTGGCTACCTGACGTCTCTCATCCTAGACTGGACCCCTGTTTATCAAGCGGAAGCATGCCATGTCTCGCGTTTACGACACCTTTGAAACACTGCGTCAAAAAAAGGCCGTGCTACGGGAATCGGTGATGCTTAATTCGGGCATCCGACTGGCCGCCTGGCACAACAAACAAGACCGCGTTACCGTTAACAGCAATCATCATACGCTCAGCCTGTATATTGCTGATGGTTATGAGAGTTACCACAAAACGGCAAACGGATGGCGCAACGGCGGCGGACCGAATAAATTTTGCCTGATGCCGCAGCACAGTGAATCGACCTGGGATGTACGCAGCGATCTCTCCTTCGTGCATCTCTACTGCACAGATGAGCACCTGCGAGAGGTCGGTGAAAAGATTTGGGATCGCAGCCCGGCCTCGTTATCCCTCGATGAAAAGATTTTTGCCAGTGATGACACGATTACAGCGTTGTATCGCCAGTTTTTACTTAGCTGCGACTGGCAGCAGCCAGCCAATCAGCTGATGCTGAGTACCGCCAGCACGTTGTTGTTAACCCATCTGATTCAACACTATTCGTGTGTTCAGTGGCGGCTTCCCTCTGTCACGGGCGGACTTGCTCCCTATGTGTTGCGCAATACCTTGGCGTTTATTGATGCGCACCTGGCTCTGCCCCTTACTCTGAACGTTCTCGCCAGCCAGGCCAGTCTGAGTGAATATCATTTTGCCCGGATGTTTCGTCAGTCACTCGGCGTTGCACCTCACCAGTACGTGATGCAGCGCCGGATGGAAAACGCGCGTCAGATGATCGTATCGACATCATTGTCGTTAACCGAGATTGCACTGGAGAATGGTTTTAACTCACTGAGCCATTTCAGTAACCGGTTTAAGCAGGTGACCGGATCGACGCCGTCGCAGTTACGCATGGCCAGCGGCCCTGAATTGTTGTGAATCGTCTCAGTCATGGACGAAGTACCCCGCGAGTTAACCTAAACCAATCCTCACACATCGGCGGTTCGTGCTTTGACGCATTGTGTAACCTGATTACACTACGTGCAGATTCATTCGGACGCCCTGTGACGGGATAACTTTTTTTTACCCTTCCGGTGAGTAAAACGCTTTCGTGATGGTTTTGCTCACTCTGGAGGACAACAGACTTCCCGTCGCGATCACTGGCCTTTTGTCCGGTTAATCATGAATCAGACCATAAGGACCACCGTCATGTTTATGTTCAAAAATGCGCTATTCCCGCCTCCCGGATGGACGGCATCCTTGCTGTAAGGCATCCGTAAAGCGTTTTTAAACGCGAAACGGCAATGCGGCGATCCTGCCTTGCACAGCGGAACCACACCCTGACGTACTGGCAGACCTTACGCTGTTCCTGTGACGCGCTAATCCCTTTTTGAGTGAGGCGACTTTACGCCTTTACCAGAAACCGGTGAGCCCCTGCTCTGCCTGAAGCCATGAAACAAACCTGTCCTGCCCCGATTTGTTGCTTTCTGCACAGTAGGGTCAGGCGCTCATCATTAACCAGGGAGGAATACTATGAATCGTTCATCCGAAACCGCGATTACCCTGATCTTTCTTTTTGTCGGCTTTATCGTGATGTCGGCAGGTATTTGGCAAATACTGACGCAGTGAGGGAATGCAATGCGCAAGTTCACGCTTAACCAGATTTTTATTCAGGTTGTTGCCATAGCGGCCATCCTCATCCTGCTGACGATCGTGATTCGTTAACCACTCAGGACCAGACATTACCTGCGTCTGGTCCGTCAGATACCGGACCCGGTGGGCGCAGCGTAATGCCCACGACGGTGCCTGAGAACCCATTAAATTTTCTGGTCAAACATCCACTTTCACGGAACACACGTAACCAACCCCCATAAAACCTTCGCTTTCATAATCTTGCTCAACACCGCGCTATGCCTTATGCGCTACCGTCTGCTGGCAAAGGCTGAACGCCCCTGCAACCTTTTAAAAACCCTTAACAATTCACACTTTCTTTCAACGTCTCAGGGAATAATTATGAATGTATGCCACACTTTTTTTATTGGGGGACTGGCCGTAATCATGACGATGAGTAACGCGATGGCAACGAAAAATACTGAACTGAACGGATACCGTGAAGGCGCAAAGGTGATTGAAGTCCAACCTGTGCGCAACCAGATTGATGCGATCACTGGCGTGGTTTATTCGCAGATTACAACGCTACGATCGGTCAGACCGCTTCACATGTCATTACTGGTGCCCCGCACCGATACAGTCAAACCCGCAATTGTTTATTTTCCGGGCGGCGGTTTCACCAGTGCCGACCACGAGAAATTTATTCAAATGCGCATGGCGCTGGCAGAAGCCGGTTTTGTTGTAGCCGCTGCCGAATATCGCGTCGTACCGGATACCTTCCCTGCGCCGGTTGTTGACGGGAAAGCAGCCGTGCGCTATTTGAGACAACATGCAGAAACGTACGGTATTGATCCTCATCGTATTGGCGTTCTGGGCGACTCGGCTGGTGGCTGGATGGCTCAAATGCTGGGCATGACAAATGGCCAGACCGTGTTCGATCAAGGGGATTTCACAGATAAATCGTCTGATGTTCAGGCCGCCGCTACGATTTACGGTATTTCCGATCTGCGCAATATTGGCGAAGGCTTCTCTGAAGAGAATCAACAGGTCCACGCCTCACCGGCCGTCACTGAAGCCCTTTTGATTCATGGACCGGCCTTCCACAATTTTGCAGGCGCGTCTGTCATGGATGATCCCGATAAAGCCCGTCAGGCAAGTCCCATGGGCCATCTTGCGAACCCCAAACCGCCTTTCCTGATTATGCACGGTGATAAAGATTCACTCGTTTCACCGCATCAAAGTGCGCAACTCTTTGATGCGCTAAAAAAGGCAGGTGATCAGGTTGAGTACGTCGTGGTGAAAGGTGCAGAACATGGTGATGAGGTCTGGTATCAACCTGACGTCATCCGCCTGGTTGTGAACTGGTTTTCAGAGGTGCTGCACCCTGATACACGAACAGGCAGCAAGAGCACAGCCAATTTAAACGACAATTTGTAATGCACCAGGCAAACCACTTTATGTGGTTTGCCTGATCATCAATCTGCTGACACGTCAGCCATCAGGTCCGCGACAGTCTGTTTTGCCCCTTTGTCCAGTAGATGGAGATAGAATTTAACCACCTGCTGCACAAAACAGGGATTATCGGGTAGCGTGTGGCCGAATATAGCTTCCAGTCCTAACAGCGCTTTTACCCTCGCCTCCCCTTCTACGCTGCCGTCAACGACGGTTCGTATAGACGCCAATAAAGGATCGCAGACCTCAATCTCTTTTCCCTGGTCATCCTTACCGCTGACATAGCGCATCCATGCGGCAATACCTAATGCAAGCAGATCAAAACGGCTGCCGCGCTTGAGGTGCCAGCAAACGGAATGTAACCAACGCTGCGGTAACTTCTGGCTGCCATCCATCGCAATTTGCCAGGTACGATGCTGTAGCGCGGGATTTTCATAGCGTGCAATCAGCCGATCGGCATAATCGATCAAATCAACGTTCTTAACGGTTAGCGTCGGTGCCTGTTCTGTCAACATTAAGCGTCGTGCCGCAAGGCGAAAGTGCGGGTCCTGCATACAGTCATAAATATGCTCATAACCCGCAAGGTTGCCCAGATAAGCCAGAAATGAATGGCTGCCGTTCAACATACGCAGTTTCATCTCTTCGTAGGGCAGCACGTCTTTGACTAACTCTGCACCGGCTTTTTCCCATGCCGGCCGCCCTGCGACGAAATTATCCTCAATAACCCACTGGCGAAAGGGCTCACAGGCTACCGCGACGGGATCGGCCACCTGAATAAGCGCCGCGATCGCGTCAAGACTCTGCGGATTCATCGCCGGTACGATACGGTCCACCATGGTTGAAGGGAACGTCACCTGCTGTTCAATCCAGTCTGCCAGGTCGTTGTCACGTTGTCGGGCAAAAGCACGCACGACCTGACCGATCACTTTTCCGTTTTCTGGAATATTGTCGCAGGACAACACAGTAAACGCAGGCAGACCAGCAGCCTTGCGACGCGCCAGTGCTTCAACGATGATCCCTGGCGCAGAAAGCGGCTGGTGAGGCTGAGCCAGATCAGCGACAATCTGAGGATGGTCGCGCATCAGCTCGCCCGTTGCCGGTGAATGACAATAGCCTTTCTCGGTAATCGTTAAGGAAACGATGGCAATTTCGGGCTGACACAGGGCGTGAAGTACGGCTTCGGTTCCATCGACCTGAGCGTGAAGCGCCTGCTTCACCACACCAATTACGCGCCCTTCCCAGCCATGAGCCGACATTTCTGCCACGCTGTACAATAATCCCTGACGTTTCAGATCGGCAATCTGTTGTTCCCCGCCGATGAGATTAACTTCGACGTAGCCCCAGTCGCTGTTATGTTCTGCTGCAAGAACATCGGCATAGACCGCCTGATGAGCCCGATGAAAAGCACCGAATCCAAGATGGACAATACGCGGGACGAGCTTATTCCTGTTCCATTTTGGAACCGTCGCCTTCGCATTCAGTAGAGTAGTTTGCATTTCTTTCTCACCTTATTTTTTATTAGCTGCGTGGACACTGACGTTAAATAACGGCAGCACCTGGAGATCGCCTTGATGTTTTCCTGTGCGGCGCCGTTTGGATCAAGCGCCTGAGAACACCACGGCAAAAGGAAAGTTTTTAAAACAGAACAGGTGCGAGAAGCCTATCGTCAGCGGCAGAATTGTTCCACTACCATACCAGTTATAAATAAAAAATGTGATGAATGGCAATTATGTCTTTGGGCAAAGTATTATTAATTAACAAAGAAAATAAAAATCATAACTTCTTTATAACTATAAATATTACTGGCACTACAGAAGAATTAACTTTCAAACAGGCTGATACGTATTAACACGCTGTTTTGCGGTGCGAGTGAATAACCAAAATTTAAAAAAATACGAAAGATTGCTTATAAAAACGGCCGACCTCATCAGGCGTCATGTATAAAAAGACTTAATCGCACCAATGGGTTTAAGAGCACGGTGAGCTATTTCGCTACGGACAAAACGAAAATCAGGCAGAAACTCAACGCCGTGTTTGACAGGCGGGACATTAACGCTGAACGCTTTTTATTCCCTCATCTGGCGTCATTCGACGCGTACGTGGTAAGGCCGTCAGTTATGCCTCTGTGGAGCCGGAGCATTTAAACCAGTCCGATACGGTGCTGTATTGATATTGCACCCGCATGCGATGACAGACACCCGTTTCCCGACGCGTCGCTGTATTAAGGTTATATAGGTTCAGGTGCCTGTTTTATCGCGAAGGTTTTCACAGCCGCCCAGAAGCCGTATGCAGGGCAACGCAATCATGTCACCCTGAGCCTCCCTTCCCGCACAACACTATGCTTGCGTAATTTGCAGCGCCATATCAATCGAGATAGCCATACTTTCGGGATTCGCTTTACCGGTCCAGGCAATGTTAAAGGCCGTGCCATGATCGGCTGAGGTGCGCAGGAACGGTAAGCCTGCGGTAATATTTACACCGTCGTAAAAGCCCAACAACTTGAGCGGAATATGGCCTTGATCATGATACATAGCCACAACAATGTCATACATGCCCTCATTGCATTGCATAAATACGGTGTCCGGCGGGCACGGGCCATAGACGTCTATGCCCTGCGCCTTCATCGCCTCAATCGCCGGTGTCAGCACGCGAATTTCCTCATCACCGAACAACCCATTTTCACCCGCGTGTGGGTTAACGCCCGCAACCGCAATACGCGGCTGGCTAAAGCCGACACGGCGCAAAAACGTATCGGCAATTCTGATTACCGTTTCAACGCGCGCCTGGCTGAGCGTATCCAGGAATGTCCGTAGAGAAATATGCGTGCTGACGTGGATCACTTTGAGTTTATCGGTGTAGAGCACCATCGAATAATCTTTGGTGTCAGTTAATTTTGCCAGTAATTCCGTATGGCCTGGATAATGATGGCCGGCCATATGCAGCGCTTCTTTATTCAGCGGAGCCGTCGCAATCGCTTTCACATCACCGCGCATCGCCATTTCTGTTGCACGTTTGATGCATCGATAAGCCACATCGCCCGCTTCAGGCTGCACAACCCCACACTGTAGTGCCTCAGGATGTACCACTTTCTCATCGATAATATGAATAACGCCGGGCATAAAGAGGGCTTCGGACACGTTATTAATGACGTTTAATTCCGCCTGGGGCGTTATGTTCATTGCCAGTATGCGGCGGAACGTTTGTACACAACCGATAACCACAACGGGCGAACCCGCTAACGCGCCCTCGGTTAAGGCCTTAATAATAATTTCAGGACCGATCCCAGCCGGATCGCCCATCGTAATCGCCACAACATTCGTCACTTATTTTCTCCTCAACGACGCTCAAAATTTTTAAAGGGGGAGGTTCATTACCCAAACACCGGCTTTCGTTAATACCGCCTGACGTCAGTCACAACCGGATGCATGCCCACCCGGAACATACACCGCCGCCCTTCTGGGCCGCGTTACGCCCGGGCCGAGACGGTTGCAGCAGTCCATTTAGCCAACCCTGACGTCTTGTCGCTAAAATCAGCCCAGCGTGCAAACCCGCATTGCCGTCGTTGAGCGATTTCACTCATCCGGTCAACGGTCAGAGATCTGGCCCTCTTGTTTTGTCGCCCTGTCGTCAAAAGCACCTGAAGATCAGAGACACAACGCACCTCATCAGTTTTCACCCCTCACTATAATGATTATATTCAATCACATTCGATTATATGTGAGCAAGATCAATTTAATAAAGCGCCATTTTATTTATAAATTTAGCCAGTGAGTGAGCGAAGTTAAGCGGAATGAAGAATTTCAGTCATTTATGGGGAGACAGACGTGGCATTAATTAACAGCACAATATTGAGCGGTTCCGACGCGATAAAGGCACTGACGCCGGTCGTTACGGACAAACAACACCTGCTGGTTTTAACAGACAAGAACATTGTAAATTTGCCCGCGACCACGCAAATCCTGACGTTGCTCAGTCAGGATGGCCGTCACGTTAAACTGATCGATGATGTTCCGGCAGAACCCACGCATAACGATGTTGAAGCGGTGCTGTCGCGTACAGCAGGTAAAACGTTTGATTTAGTGGTGGGCATTGGCGGTGGAAGCGTACTGGATGTGGCGAAGCTGCTTTCTGTGTTATGTCACGTTGCGTCACCCTCCCTTAAAGCGCTGCTTGATGGCGGGAAAATTACAGCCCGTTTACCCTCACTGCTTATTCCCTCGACGGCGGGAACGGGTTCGGAAGCAACGCCCAATGCTATTCTGGCTATCCCTGAAAAAAACACCAAATCAGGCATCATTTCCCCTGTGATGCTGCCGGATTATGTCGCGTTAATTCCAGAACTGACCACCAGCATGCCTGCGCATATCGCCTCATCAACGGGCATTGATGCACTGTGCCATTTACTGGAATGTTACACCGCCACCATTTCGAACCCTGTGGGTGACAACGTTGCGCTGATGGGCCTGCATAAGCTGTTCCGGAATCTGGAAACATCCGTCACTGAACCGCATAACCTGAACGCGAAGCTGGAAATGCTATGGGCTTCTTATTATGGCGGCGCGGCAATCGCGCACGCCGGCACCCATCTTGTTCATGCGCTTTCGTATCCTCTGGGAGGCACTTATCACCTGCCTCACGGCGTCGCCAATGCCATTCTGCTGGCACCCTGTATGAAAGTGGTGCGCCCGTTTGCCATCGACAAATTTGCCACTGTCTGGGACCTCATTCCGGGCGCCGATATCACATTGACCCCGGAAGAAAAATCGCACGCGCTGGTCGACTATCTCGCCAAATTAGTTAAACGGCTCAATCTGCCGGATAACCTGGAAACATTAGGTGTGCCGTCAGATGATATTGATGCGCTGAGCGAATCTGCACTCAATGTGAAGCGTTTAATGAACAATTCACCCTGCGCTGTAAGTCATCAGGATGTGGCTGATATTTACCGGGCCCTGTTCCCTAAAATTTAACCACCGAAAGGAGTGGGTAAAGATGAAAAAAATAGAAGGTGTACTTACAGCGATTGTGACGCCTTTTACTCAGGAAGGTGATCTTTATCTTGATGAACTGAAGCGCCAGGTTACCCGACAACTCAATGCCGGTAACGGTATTTTTTGCGGCGGCACAAATGGTGAGTTCTTTGTTCTCAACGAAAAAGAAAAGCTTACTGTTACAGAAACCTGTGTTAACGAAGTGTCGGGGCGGGCAAAGGTTGTTGCCCATATTGGTGAGATATCGACCCGGGACACCCTTCGCCTGGGTAAACAAATTGAAAAGCTGGGCGTGGATGCGGTTTCAGTAATCACGCCCTATTTTGTGCCGTTAAATCAACGCGAACTGATTAACCATTACACGGCAATTGCGGATGGCCTTTCCGTACCGGTTTTTCTGTACAACATTCCGGCCAGAACAGGCAATACGATTGAACCAGAAACCGCTCGCACCCTTGCTGCCCATCCCAATATCATTGGTGTAAAAGACAGTGCCGGAAGTCATGAAAGCCTGCGCGGCTATCTGGACGCGGTAAAAGAATGCGACAACTTTGACGTGCTTAACGGCCCTGATTCACTTATCCATCAAGGCTTTGTTGAAGGGTGCTCTGCCTGTATATCAGGTCTGGCTAACGTTGCACCGCGCCAGATAAATGCGATCTGGTCACGCTTTCATGCCGGCGATATTGACGGATCACGTCAGGCGCAGGAACAGGTCACAGGGTTGCGCACCGATCTTTATAAGGTCGCCTTTTCACCTGCAGCAGTAAAAAAAGCGCTACAAATTTTAGGCCATAACGTGGGCGAGAGCCGTTATGCCATTCATTTTGACGCTGCGCAGAAAGAGGAAATTCGCAGAATCACTAACCTGTACCTGAAATGATAATAAGAATTTATAAATTTTAAATACCGGGAGCATAAAGCGCTCCCCGAATTTATCTTGCTCTATCTGAGGCTATAATGAAAACATTCAACGCTCAGGACACCCTGATAATTATCGGCATTGTATTGGCATATATTCTTTTTACCACCTGGCTGACATTCCGGTTACGTAGTAAAAACGCGGGCGATTTTATGGAAGGCTCAAGAGCCATGCCTGCCTTTATTGTAGGTATTCTGCTGATGTCAGAATATATCGGTGCAAAATCGACGATCGGCACGGCTCAGGCCGCCTTTGAAGGTGGGATTGCCGCGTCCTGGTCAGTCATTGGCGCCGCTATTGGCTTTCCCCTTTTTGGCATGATTCTGGTGAAACGCATTTATAATACCGGTAAAATTACCATCTCGGGTGCGATTGCTGAGAAGTACGGTAACAGCACCAAGAATATTATTTCACTGATCATGATTTATGCCCTGCTTTTGGTCAATGTGGGAAATTATGTCAGTGGTGCGGCGGCAATCGCCACTGTATTACACGTGACATTGCCGGTTGCCGCTTTTATTACGGCTGTAGTCAGTACGTTCTATTTTGCCTTCGGCGGTTTAAAAGGAATCGCCTGGGTCACCATGCTACACAGCGCGCTGAAATATTTTGGTATCCTGGCTATTCTTTGGTTTGCATTGTCACAAACGGGCGGCCTCAAGCCTATGATCAATGAAATGCCCGCTTATTACTGGACCTGGGACGGTAATATTGGCGCGTCAACCATTGTCGCCTGGCTTATCGGGACGATTGGCTCGATCTTCTGCACCCAGTTTGTCATTCAGGCTATCTCGTCGACCAGAAGTGTGAAGTCGGCGCAGCGCTCGACCTGGATTGCCTTTCTGTTCTGTATGCCGATTGCGTTGGCGATTGCCGTTATCGGTGTGGCAGCCAAATATCTCCACCCCAATATTGACAGCCTGTATGCATTGCCGGTGTTTCTGCAGGATATGAATCCCTGGCTGGCTGGTCTGGTAACGACCTCACTGGTTGCCTCTATATTTGTCAGCGTCAGTACCGTTGCCCTGGCTATCGCGTCGCTGGTGGTGAAGGATTTCTATGTGCCTTATTTCAAACCCACGACAGAGCAGGAATTTAAAACCACGCGCTGGTTGTCGCTGCTGATTGGCTTTCTGCCGCTGATCTTTGTCCTGTTTGTCCCTGAAGTTCTGAAACTGTCCTTCTTTACCCGAGCGATTCGCCTGTCTATCACCGTTGTCGCGGTCATTGCCTTCTATGCCCCGTTCTACAGAAGTACTCGCGGTGCCAATGCCGGCCTGATTGGTGCATGTGTCGTGACCTCAGTCTGGTATCTGGCAGGCGATCCGTTCGGTATTAATAACATGTATATCGCCCTACTGACGCCTGCATTGATCATGGCGATTGACCATATGATCCCCAGCAAAGCCAGAACCGCAGCGGCAGAACACGCCAGAGCTGCCGCAGGAAAAGGAGAATAAAATGACTGTAACCGTAACGCGTGATGGCATCCTGACGCCATGGGAAAAAGATGACCGCGTACTGACCGCAATGCTGCCTTCGTCATGTCCACAGAACCACGCCGCCAATATTTTACCGCTGCACGATGGTTCTCTGCTCTGCGTCTGGTTTGGCGGCACACAGGAAGGCATAGCCGATATCTCTGTCTGGTGCTCGCGCTTACCTGCAGGCAGCCATATCTGGAGTGAGGCGATAAAACTGTCCGACGATCCAACCCGTTCTGAGCAGAATCCCGTTCTGTTCCTCGCGCCCGACAACGTGCTGTGGCTGTTGTGGACCGCACAGCTGTCCGGTAATCAGGATACGGCGATTGTCCGCTACCGCCAGTCTGGCGATCTGGGTAAAACCTGGGGGCCCATTGACACGTTACTGGATAAACCGGGCACCTTTATTCGTCAGCCCATCACCGTGCTGGAAAACGGCAACTGGTTACTGCCGGTGTTTTACTGCCGCACGCAGCCGGGTGAAAAGTGGGTGGGTAACGACGATATCAGTGCGGTGAAGATTTCATTCGACCAGGGTAAAAGCTGGCGGGATGTGGTTGTGCCGGAAAGCCTGGGGTGCGTACATATGAATATCACTGCCCTGCAGGATGGTTCGCTGGTTGCCCTTTACCGCAGCCGTTGGGCAGACAATATCTATCTCAGCCGATCCACCGATGGTGGTGAGAGCTGGACAGCGCCTGAAGCCACGGTGTTACCTAACAACAATTCGTCAATTCAGGTGACGACGCTGCAAAGTGGCGAACTGGCGCTGGTGTTTAATAGCATGAGTGCAGCCGGGGCAACGGAACGTCGCGCGTCACTCTATGATGAGATCGATGACGGTGACGGCAGAAAGGAGCCAGAAGCAACCGGACGAAGCGCTTTCTGGGGGGCGCCACGCGCCCCAATGACTGTCGCAATTTCCGCCGATGGCGGCAAAACCTGGCCGTGGCAGAAAAACCTGGATGAAGGTGACGGTTACTGTATGACAAACAATTCTCAGGAAAAACTGAACCGTGAGTTTTCCTACCCGAGCATTAAACAGGATGCACAGGGTACCTTACATATCGCGTATACCTATTTCCGCCAGGCGATTAAATATGCGCGCGTCACACCCGACTGGGTGAAGGAGTAAGCAAATGATTATCGGCAATCTGAACGCCCTGCCACTGGCAGGGTTACCCGAACCCTTACTGGCTCTGCTCCGGTTACCCGACTGTTCTCTTGAAGCGCTGGCCGCAAGGGATATCGGTAGATGGCAGCCGGAAAATGCAGCGTGGTTTTGCACGATCCAACAGGCCACCACCCAGGACGCCACGCTGCGTCATACGGAATACCACCATCTTTGGACTGACATTCAGGTGATGCTGGAGGGTGAAGAGGTCATTTATGCTGGCACCCATTCCATTGCCAGGGCCGGAGATGAAGAGCGCAAACCCGATTTGTATATCGCGCAGCCAGAACCATTACCGGTTAGCATCACTTTGCGTAAGGGAGACTTTGCGGTCTTTTTGCCCGGTGAACCCCATCAGGCCCTCTGTGCCGCAGGCGCGCCAGTAGCCGTTCGTAAAGCCGTCTTTAAGGTACCGAAATCGATGTCAGGAGGTTGAGATGCGTCACGCTATCGTTACAGGCTACAGTTCTGGCATCGGCAAAGCGATTACTCAGGATTTATTACAAAAGGGCTGGAAAGTTACGGGGCTGAGCCGGACGCAGGGCGAGGCAGCCTTACCCAACCTGAACGGCATCGCCGTTGATCTCACTGATGCCGATCAATTCAGGTCGGCAATCAGCGGGCTTGAAACGCCGGATGCGCTGATTCACGCCGCAGGAATGATCGTCGCCGCCCCGCTGGGCGAACTGGACGGAGCGGCCAGCAAACGCTTGTGGTCGTTGCACGTTCACGCAGCCGAAGTGCTGATCAATCACTTTGCGCCAACGCTTAAGCCAGGCAGCAGGATCGTCGTTATCGGCAGTCGTACCTCGCGCGGTGCCGCCAATCGCTCGCAGTATGCGGCAACCAAAGCGGCGCTGGTTGGCATGGTCCGCTCATGGGGAATGGAACTGGCTCCTCGGCAGATTACGGTGAATGTTGTCGCTCCCGGCGCAACCGAAACGCCGATGCTGACCAAACCTGAACGGGCCTCATCCGCCCCCATCCTGCCGCCAATGGGACGCCTGATTCAGCCAGAAGAAGTGGCTTCACTGGTGAGTTATTTACTCAGTGAACGCGCTGCTCCCATCACAGGGCAGGAGCTGGTGATATGTGGAGGCGCTTCACTTAAAGCCTGATTTGCCGCGTGGTTAAACCCGCGTTTACCGGCTGGTTTAACCACGGCTGTCGCGCTTATTCCGGTGAAATGGCGTGAGCCCTTCCCCTTTTTCATTCACATTACGTCACAGGCTTTGCCCGCATAGCGATCTAAAACTCTTCCGGCTCGCCGGGTAGTGGTTCGGTCAGTGCCTGCCCTTTCACACCCGCGTACGTGATAATCAGCTCAGCAGGACTTTCCAGCGTAAAACCACGATGCGCACTGTTGATGGTTTCATTCAACGCTTCACCAGCCTGAAAAGTTTGCTGCTCACCCGTTTCTTTATCCTCCACCACTAACGTCCCTGAAAGGACAAACGCTGCATTGGGCATCGGATGAGTATGCCAGGGCAAGGCGGTTTGCGCCGGAAGGGTTAAGCGTATGACTGTCAGTTCGGGTTGTCCCTGCGGATAAGCGTCAATATGTTGGCCATTCCATGCCTGGCAACTTTTGAGCAGCGTTACCGCCTTAATTTCTGATGCTGATGCGTTATCGCTGTTTTCACCTGACATCGTTTCTCCTGTTAATGACGCCCCGGGCCGGGCTGAGTGACTCGTTTAAAAATAGCTGATAATTCGCCAGCACACTTAATATCAGCAATTGAAAGGCGGCGGAGACAGCGATAACAGCGCTGATGTTTTTTTATCCCAATCAGAGCATGATGGTTATATCTTATAGCGACGCGTAAGTACGCAATACCGTGAATTTGTATTAGGCTTTCGGCATCAAATACTGATGGGAATCCCTACACATGAAAGGTTTATTGACGGCGCTAATCGCCAGTTCCGTATTATTATTGTCCGCCTGCTCGCCTGATAACGATCATAAAGTGAAAGTGGCTATTAATACGGGTCCTGATGAAGCTATCTGGAAAGAAGTACAGAAAGTAGCCAAAGATAAGTATCAGCTGGATGTTGAAGTGCTGAACTTCAATGATTATGTTTTGCCCAATGAAGCACTGAATAATAAAGAAGTGGATGCGAACGCCTTTCAAAGCCTGCCTTACCTTGAAGAGCAGTCAAAGGAGCGCGGCTATAAATTTGCCGTTGTGGGCAAAACGTTTGTTTTCCCTATCGCTGCCTATTCGCACAAAATTAAAAATATCAGTGAGCTGAAGGATGGCGATACCATTACGATATCAAATGAAGCCACCACGCTTGGACGCAGCCTGCTGCTATTACAGGCTCAGGGGCTGATTAAGCTAAAAGACGGTGTGGGTTATTTACCAACATCGCTGGATATTACCGATAATCCCAAACATCTGAAGCTGGTCGAAGTGGATACACCACAGCTTACCCGCACGCTGGACGACCCAAACGTCACCCTTTCCATTATTAATACCAACTTCTCTGCGCAGGCGGGGTTATCTGCTCATCGCGATGGTTTGTTTATGGAAAGCGCCTCTTCGCCGTACGTTAACGCCCTGGTTTCACGTCAGGACAATAAAGACAGCGATAAGATTCAAAAGCTGAAAGCTGCATTTCAGTCTCCTGAGGTCGCAGCAAAAGCAGAAGACGTTTATAAAGGCGATGCCATTAAAGGTTGGTAAATCCGACAGCCTGGGGCAAGCCGCGCAGCAGGCGGCCTGTTCCAGGCATAACGTGCCGTCAGGCGGCAGCGCCTTTGGTTTGTGCGGAAAGATGCCCGGCCCATAAGCTGGCAATCCACCGGACCCCTTTCGTGGTAAACCGCGCCTGTGAGAAAGTATGCTGATTTTCTGCCGTTCCTGCGTGCAGGGTAAAGTAACCCGCCTGCAGATGGTAATGCTGTGGTGTCAATGCGCCCTTTTCACGGTACATGATATTGCGGTCGAGCAGAAACTGACGAAAATCCGTTTCTTTCACTTTCAGCATTTTACACAGCTGACGAAAACCGAGCGCGGTGTCCACATTCACGAAATCGTCGAAAAAGGCGGCTTTTGGCGCAGATTCGGCCAGTTGCTTTTCTGCAGCACGGCGCTGTTCAAACTGCTCCGCCCAGGCGCGGGCCGCCTCGGCGGGATTCGTGAAATCAGGGAGATGAACGCGTTCTTCACGCGCCTGCCAGCGATCAAGCGCTTCCGCGGTAAAGCCAGGCGAAAGCCGGGCCACCGCCAGAAGGGAATCGCGTTTATTCAGGTGATATTCCTGGCGCATTTCGCCCTGGTGTTCATAGAGATTGACCAAAAGTGGCTGGGACAGGCGCTGTGCCGTTTCAAGGCTTTTGATTAACCGTTTAACTTCACCATGTGTATTTCCGGTCATTTGAGCAATTTCCCGGCTACTCATTGTGATGGCATGATCCGTTGCGTTGAAAGTTTCTGTCGACATCATCATGGGCTTTACCCCCTAATCATTCCAGACAACACCCAGCGGGCAGTGGAATAATTATACAATTACCTGTTTAAATATCCAGTATTATTTTTAAGCAACATCATAAATGGAATGCGTTACACAATCGAACAGCGATCGCGATACCGGAGGCACGCAAAGCATGGCCCTGTGCTTTTCACCTTGCCAGGGAACCCGGGGCACACGCGGAAGACCGCAAAAGCGAGT
Organism: Pantoea sp. SGAir0183; assembly: GCF_043545505.1. Classification (NCBI taxonomy): domain Bacteria; kingdom Pseudomonadati; phylum Pseudomonadota; class Gammaproteobacteria; order Enterobacterales; family Erwiniaceae; genus Pantoea; species Pantoea sp. SGAir0183. The sequence goes on along the minus strand of NZ_CP028057.1, from coordinate 216,228 downwards.
GAAAGGTAAGCGCACGGGGTTTACATCGGTTTATACTGTCCGCTATTCATCACTGAATTCAGCCGGATACTGCTGTCCGGCAGCGGGATCGATGTCTTTATGATGTGTGACTGGCAATGGTACGCATCAGAGAATTTATAGTCATTCGGGAAGATGAGCGCGTCTGCCGATCTCTCAGGAACCGGATGTCACGTTGACTGGAGTAAGTTATGCAACCGTTAAGAGTCGCCTTTATCAAGGCAAACTGGCACAGCGAGATTGTTTCTCAAACCCTGGCTGGATTTCAGCAGGAAATGGACAACAGCAGCACGCCCTGTGAAATTAAAACCTGGGATGTGCCTGGCGCCTTCGAAATGCCGTTACTGGCACAACGCCTGGCACAAACCGGTAAGTTCGATGCAATCGTCTGTGCGGCTCTGGTCGTGGATGGTGGCATTTACCGCCACGATTTTGTCGCTCAGGCCGTCGTGAACGGACTCATGCAGGCACAACTGGCGACCAACGTGCCCGTGTTTTCCGTCTCACTGACACCACATAATTTTCAGCCTGCCGATGAATTCATTCGCTTCTACACCGAGCATTTTGTGAAAAAAGGCAAAGAAGCGGCGCGCGCAGTCCGTCAAATTCACGCCATTTCACTGTAAACGCACGTGGTTTTGTCTGTTTAACAGTCTGTTTATCACAGCCAGGCGGCGCGCTTATCCAGAGTGCCGCTATTTCAGGAGACAGTATGGAAGCCCCACGCCAGCCTTTACCACCGTTTACCGATGTACAACAGGCCATAACGAAAGTGCGTCTGGCCGAAGATGCCTGGAACAGCCGCGACCCCGAACGCGTTTCACTGGCTTACTCGCCTGACAGCGTCTGGCGAAATCGCGATATCTTCCTGAGCGGACGTAGCGAAATCGTGGCGTTTTTGCGCGAGAAATGGCAGCAAGAAGCCGAGTATCGGCTGATAAAAGAGCTGTGGAGTTTTTACTCAAACCGCATTGCGGTTCGGTTTGCCTATGAATGGCATGACAGCGCGGCAAACTGGTTTCGTTCTTATGGCAATGAAAACTGGGAATTTGACGAGAATGGCTTCATGGTCAGGCGCCACGCCAGCATAAACGATGTGGCGATTGCCGAGAGTCAGCGTTTGTTTCACTGGCCTCAGGGCCGCCGACCGGACGACCATCCTTCACTCAGTGATCTTGGCCTGTAGGCAATTTCCGTGAAACATGTCTGAGATCCACCTGACGCACCTTCTCGCGTCGGGTGAGACAGAAAAGAACAGCACCATATTGTCTGAACCGTTCACCTTCAGGCTGTAAACAGCAGCCCTGACTTTCACACTACCTGGGCATTTTAGTTCCGGCAAGGCTGTTCACGCCGACAATTCAGGTCAGTCACATCGAACTGACCATTCCGCCCAATGCCTTAACCTTGTTCCTGCGCGGCGTCGTTTGATTTAGGCTGCTCAACAAAGGTCGCTTTATTGCGCGTCACCGTGTAGGCCACTTTTTTCACGTCGTTAGGTGACGTTGTCACCTCAAGGGGATCAATGGTCACGCGTCCCAGACCAAATAAGGTACGGACGTAACCGCCGACTTCATGTTTACCCGCCGGGACATGCAGGACTTTACTTTCGCCATTCGGCAATTCACCAGCATCTTTACCATCCACGGTCAGGTAGATATGGGAACCGTCGTCAGCACGCGTAATCACATGAGAGACATCAATCTGCGTTTGTCCTTCAGCAAAGGCGTCAGCAGGATTGGCGGCAGGCTGCTTTTTGGCGCAGCCTGACAAGGCAGTGGCGACCGCGAGTGCGGCAAACAGATAACGATAACGCATTGTGGCTGTGTGACTCCCTGACAAATGAGCACGTTATTTTAGCGATTTCAGAGCATGATGGAAGCCCGCAGGCGCTCGGCATGCTCTGAATTTTGTCAGTAAGCAATGCGAAGAGTAACGAGAAACGGCCTGGCTGAACAGAGGTCGCCTGGCACAAGCGTGCCAGGCCTGATCGCGATCAGCTAAAGACCATTCCGCCATCAACCAGGATAGACTGGCCGGTAATATAATCCGAGTCCGGTCCTGCGAGGAAGGCTACACAGGCGGCCACATCGTCGGGCTCGGATAAACGGCCCAGAGTGATTCTTTTGGCGAAGGCCTCAGTACCATAACCTGCAGGCTGACCTGCGGCTTCGGAAATTTGCCGATCAATTTCTGCCCACATGGGGGTTTTGACAATGCCCGGGCAAAAACCGTTTACAGTAATGCCCGCCGGGGCGAGATCCCGGGCTGCCGTTTGGGTCAGACCGCGCACGGCAAACTTACTCGAACTGTATATCGCCAGTTCAGGATTTCCGACGTGGCCAGCCTGGGAGCAGGCATTAATGATCTTTCCGCCGTGCCCCTCCGCAGCAAAGGCTTCAACCGCGGCCTGCATCCCCCAAATCACGCCTTTCACGTTGACGTTGTAGACTTTATCAATGATGTCTTCCGTGATGTCCTGAACAGGCGTGGACGGCGCAATCCCGGCATTATTGACAATGACATTAAAGTCGCCCAGCACTTCACGTGCCTGCTCAACCGCGTGAAAAACCTGATCACGCTTTGATACATCAACCTTGATGGCTAATGCACTGCCCTGCGCTTTTTTAATTTTTTCCGCGACCTGAGAAGCGGTATCAAAATTAAAATCCGCTACCGCAACGGCAAAGCCATCTTTCGCCAGGCGTAACGCAATGGCCTCACCAATGCCCTGGCCCGCACCTGTTACCAGCGCCACTCGATTTTTCATTATCATGTCCTCCGTTCCTTCGTGATTAAAGAAGCTGACTCAGATGGAGTTGTCCCATCAAAAGGGGGTTATCCGCATAATCCACCGGTACAGCCACAACCGCCGGCCCCTGCACATCCATTGCTTTGCGCAGTGTCGGCTCAAGTTCAGCTGCGCTGGTCACCGCAAACCCCGCGGCGCCAAACGCCTCGGCATAGGCTTTAAAATCAATGGGCCCAAAATTGACACCGGACACACGTTGATATTTTTTCTCTTCCTGCATCGCCACCATGTTGTAGGCATTGTCAACCCAGATAATGTGCAGGATATTGGCGTTGAGCCTGACCGCCGTTTCCAGCTCCATACTGGACTGGAGAAAACCGCCATCCCCTGATACCGACACCACTTTACGTGATGGATCGACAAGCCAGGCACCGATAGCCCAGGGCAGGGCAACGCCCATGGTTTGTTGTCCGTTAGAAATCATGATTTGACGCGCACGGAAGCTGTAGAGGTAGCGGGCAATCCAGATATGAAAACTGCCCATGTCCACGGTAAGACTGACGTCACTGTTGATGATGTCCTGCATCGCCCGGACAATACGCAGGGGATGAAGTGCAAACTGATTCAGACTGGCCCCCTGAAGCGCCAGTAACTGTCGCTGTTGTTGGCGATCGTCCAGTATGCTGGCAGCCTGCTGACTAAGTTGTAAGGGTGAGGTTATCCGCGTCGCCAGCTTGCCCACCGTTGCCGCGATATTCCCCACTAACTCAGCATCAGGTAAATAGCGGTTGTCGGTTTCCGCCGGGACGACATCAATATGAATTAACGTCGCATTGCCGGTATTCCACATCGCCGGTTCGTACTCAACCGGGCTGTAGCCAATCGTGATAATCAGATCCGCCTGCTGGAGGAGTTTGTCACCGGCCTGGTTGTTGAAAAGACCCACGCGGCCAGCAAAACGGGAAAAGTGCTCCTGACGTATCGCGCCTGCTGCCTGATAGGTGCTGGTAACAGGGATATGGCTGCGGTTTAACAGATCGTGAATGGCCTCGCTGTTCTCAGGCTGGCTTGCCATCAGGCCAAGCAAAATCACCGGATTTTTTGCTTTGGCTATTTCACGACTGACCGCATCAATCATGACGTCGGGTGCCGCCCCCAGGGTGATACCGCCTTTGCTGGCCAGGACTTTGCCCGTCACCGGCTGGTCGACAATATCCTGTGGCAGGCTGACAAACGCACCGCCTCCGCGACCATGCTCCGCATGGCGAAAGGAATTTGACACGCATTCAGCCAGTGCGGAGGGATCGGTCACCTCTACCGCATATTTTGTGACCGGGCGGAACATAGAGACGGTATCCAGGCTTTGGTGGACCTGCTTGGCGCTGTCAGAGCGTTTGACGGCGCCCCCCAGCGCCACAACCGGATCGCCTTCGCTGGTCGCGGTCGCCATACCGGTCACCAGATTGGAGCAACCAGGACCGGAGGTGACCAGCGCCACCCCTGCTTTTCCGGTCAGTCTGCCCACCGCAGCGGCCATAAACGCAGCATTGGCTTCATGCCGCACGGGAATGGTCTGAACAGACGAATCCAGCAATGAATCAAAGACTTTATCGATTTTTGCACCCGGAATACCAAACACATGGCTGACGCCCTGTGCTTCCAGTTGTGCGACAACCAGGTCGGCGCCGCAGGTCCAGAGGGTTGTATCTGAGAGGGTTTTCATATTCAGGCCTCGTTATTAGCTTTCGACAAAACGGATAGCGTCATCCAGGTTTTCGGGCGTCAAATTGGCGTGCAGGAAATCACTGTTTTCCGGCAGGTCAATGACCAGCTTGCTGATGGCGCCAAAGGCCAGCGTGCCCTCTTCAAGCACGTAGTCGAGAATGTGACCGCCTCCGGTTCTGTCGTCGGTGATAAAATGTTCGTGGTACCCGGCGACGTTAATGCCCTGCATGTACTGTGGCGTACGGAACCCGATAAGCTCACCGCTGCGATGAGAAAATTCAAAGATGGGCTGATTGCCGAGCACTTCTGGCATCGAGCGGTATGGGCGGCACTGACACGGGACGGTACGGGTTTGTACCGATGAAAAGTGGCCGCTGACACGTAAGGCACAGAACTGATTGTCCGAGGTGATTTCACTGTCAATTAACTGGTGCAGCTCATGACGTGGAACAGCACGTTCGAAAGTGTGTTTATGCTGAGGCTGGAAGAAGGTCATAACAGCAAAGGGCGTTTTCTGCTCAGGATGGGCAGGACGGGCGCTGCCATCCGCCCGTAGCTGATAAACATTGCTGTCGAATGCAATCAATTCTCCGTCGAGCTGGTTGAACGTGCCCAGGCCAAAGTCGCCTTTACGCAGTAAATCTGCAATTCGGGTTTCACCTTCGTAAACACCGCTCAGAAGTGCACTCATCAAAGAGGTTTGATACATAACACTTTCTGGCATATTTTTTTGCAGTTTGTTCACCGTATCTTTAAGTTGATCCTCGCAGGAACAATCAGTTACAAAATTGCTCATTGGATGCCTCATGGGTTAACTGTTAAGCCGTGTTAACATTATGGTGGTCCCGTTTGCCGACAGAATCCAATAGCAAAACCTGTTAACTTTGAGACGTTTTTAATATGGAACTGCGCCATCTACGTTATTTTGTTGCGGTCGCACAGACTCAACACTTCACCCGAGCGGCTGAACTACTGGGCATTTCGCAGCCGCCGCTGAGTCAACAAATTCAGCGCCTGGAGCATGAAATTGGTACCCCGCTGTTGAAGCGGCTGACACGTGGTGTGGAACTGACAGAGGCTGGAAAGACTTTTCTTACAGACGCGATTGAAATTGTTCAGCTGGCCGATTATGCCCTGGAGAAAGCCAGAGGCGTTGCCCGTGGGATGAGCGGAAAAATGTCATTAGGTTTTGCGAGTTCGGTGGCGTTTAATCCTCGTGTGTTCGAAATCATTCGGCACTTTAAAGCCCGCTATCCTGCACTGGAATTAATGACCCGCGAAGAAAACATGTCTTTACTGATACAGGATCTTCAGGAAGGACTACTGGACGCGGCGTTTATTCGTTTACCCTGTGAAAGCAGTCGGTCATTTAATTTGCGGGTTATTTCGACCGAGCGGATGGTGTTGGCACTGCCTGCCGACCATCATCTGAAACATAAAACGGCCATTGCGCTAAGTGAGTTGGCAGACGAAACGTTGATTATTTTTCCACGTGAAGTTTCGCCCAGTTTGTATGAACTCATTGTCAGTGCCTGTTTACGGGCAGGTTTTTCGTCTTCCTCTTTCCAGCAGGCCCCGCAAATCAGCTCTTCGCTGGGGATGGTCAGCGCGGGCTGCGGGATTGCGCTGATCCCTGAATCCATGATTTGCGTACAGAATCCCCACATTTGCTTTCGTGACATTGCAGAGAATACGCTCTTTACGGATGTCGCTTTTGCCTGGCGGCGTAATAATGCGTCCAAGGCCGTGAACCATTTATTAGCACTCATTCCTGCGCGTTAAACACTCACCGTTCACTCCTTTCGGTGGCAGAAACGAAGCGGGAAAAATAAAAGATGCAGTATGAAAAGGGGAAATAAGCGCTGCGAATATATTCCCCTGATGCGTCACCGGGGCTATTTCATGTTGCCTTTGTGTTTTCACATAAATGAAATTTTCTTTCACATTAGCTGAATTAATGCACCACATTGGTGCAAAAAAGTCAATGCCATTTCTAACATTTAATTAACTTTTTGAACCTTCTCAAAGAACTGATAAATGGCTGATTTTTTAGTTTATGCACCTTTTATGCATTTCTTATGCAACCAGCGCAGGGATTTTACCCGGTTTATCTGCACTATTATTCACTCTTATTCAGCGTTAATCGAAATAGCATAGCGATAATGCGTGCCGGGCCGACATCATATTTTTTCTGGCAGTGATAAATTATACATGCGCTGAAAGCGTGTTGTTTCCACGGCTCAACACAATAAATAACGTCGATAAGAAAGGTTTTGTATGGATAAGTTATCTTACGCGTCTGACAGTAGTACATCCGCCTGGTCTACCTACCTTCAACAAATCGATCGCGTTGCCCCTTATTTGGGCGATCTCTCTCGCTGGATCGATACGTTACGTCATCCTAAACGTGCCTTAATCGTTGATATTCCTTTGCAAATGGATGACGGTACGATTCGTCATTTTGAGGGTTACCGTGTTCAACATAATCTGTCACGCGGCCCCGGCAAAGGCGGAATCCGCTATCATCCGGATGTTGACCTGAATGAAGTCATGGCACTCTCCGCCTGGATGACCATCAAATGTGCCGCTGTGAACCTGCCTTATGGTGGTGCTAAAGGCGGGATTCGTGTAGATCCCTTCAAATTGTCTGAAGGTGAGCTTGAGCGTTTAACCCGCCGCTATACCAGCGAAATTGGTATCATCATCGGTCCACAAAAAGACATTCCGGCACCCGATGTCGGTACCAACGGTAAAGTTATGGCCTGGATGATGGATACCTACTCCATGAATCTGGGCACCACCGTGACGGGCGTCGTGACAGGTAAACCTATTCACCTGGGTGGATCGCTGGGTCGCGAAAAAGCCACCGGTCGCGGCGTTTTTGTTACAGGTCGCGAAGTGGCGCGCCGTGCCGGTATTGAGATTGAAGGTGCGCGCGTCGCCGTTCAGGGTTTCGGTAACGTTGGCAGTGAAGCGGCACGTCTGTTCAGCCAGGCTGGCGCACGCGTCGTGGTGATTCAGGATCATACCGCTACCCTGTTCAATGCCGACGGTATTGATATGGATGCACTGACGCAATGGCAGGCCGAAAATAAACAGATTGCTGGCTTCAAAGGCGCACAAAGCATTGATAAAGAGGCCTTCTGGCACACGGAAATGGATATTCTCATTCCGGCAGCCCTTGAAGGTCAGATTACCCGTGAACGCGCTGAGACCCTGAGCTGTAAACTGGTACTTGAAGGTGCCAACGGTCCTACCTATCCCGATGCTGACGATGTGCTGGCAAACCGTGGCGTGATTGTGGTCCCAGACGTTATCTGTAACGCCGGCGGTGTGACGGTCAGTTACTTCGAATGGGTGCAGGATATGGCCAGTTTCTTCTGGAGTGAAGACGAGATTAATAAACGGTCTGATAAAATCATGACTGAAGCCATGATCCACGTTTGGGAAAAAGCCAAAGAGAAAGACTGCTCTCTGCGCACCGCTGCCTATATCGTTGCCTGTGAGCGTATTCTGATGGCCCGTAAAGATCGCGGTATCTATCCGGGCTAAGCCAGTAAAAAACAACCCGCGATGTGCGCGGGTTGTTTTTATTCAGCGGCTTTCGCTTAACGGAATTGCTGCACCGTCTGGGCCAGCTGTTGCGCCTGATCTTCAAGCGAACTGGCTGCCGCCGACATTTGTTGCACCAAAGCCGCGTTTTGCTGCGTTGTTCCGTCCATTTCATTTACCGCAATCGTCACCTGACTAATTCCTCGCGCCTGTTCATCTGACGCGGCAACGATTTCGTTGATGATACTTTGTACAGAGGAGACAGCCTGGGTCATTTCATGCATCGTTTTGCCTGCCTCATTGACCAGCGTGACGCCGCTTTGTACCCGGGCACTGGACTCCTCAATAAGCGCGGCAATGTCTTTGACCGCACCGGCACTGCGTTGCGCCAGGTTTCTGACCTCAGAGGCCACTACCGCAAATCCGCGCCCCTGCTCGCCCGCCCTGGCCGCCTCGACGGCTGCGTTGAGCGCCAGGATATTGGTCTGGAAGGCAATGCTGTTGATCATGGTGGTGATATCGCCAATTTTCTTTGAGCTGTCATCGATTTGCGACATGGTCTGTACCACCTGGCCCACCAGGTTTTCACCCCGGCTGGCAATAGTGGTCGCATTTCCGGTCAGGTGCGTAGCCTGCTGGGCGTTATCCGCGTTCAGGCGAACCGTGGCGCTGATTTGTTCCATGCTGGCTGCTGTCTCTTCCAGTGCTGCCGCTTGTTGTTCGGTGCGCGAGGCTAAATCCAGGTTGCCGCTGGCTATCTCACTGGCCCCCTCTCTGACAGACGCGCTGGCATCTTTAATCTGGCCCACAATGGATTGCAACTGGCTCTGCATGGTGTGCAGGGCGTAAAACAGGCTGGCGTTGTCACCGTGCGCGACCTTAATATCATTGCTGAGTTTGCCTTCCGCAACGGCCAGCGCGATGCGGGCTGCTTCTGCAGGTTCGCCACCAAGCGGGCGCATTACTTTGCGATTAAATAATAACCCCAGTACGGCACCTACCAGCAGGATGCTCACAAGCATTAAACCGATAGCCCAATAGAGCTGGCGGTTTGCGGCGGCCATGACCTGGCTGACAGGGGCGACAATTCCCACATACCAGGGCTTATCGCTGTTGCCTATCACCACCGGATACCAGGTGTACATGGCTCTTTCACCCAACACCGGATCATCATGTTCGACGATCTGACGGGTAAAATTGTCTTTGTCGCCTTTCCATTCCTTACCGGCGTCATTTTTAACAGGTGAAGATACCACTTTGCCACTGTTCGAAAGCAACAGCGCATAACCCGTATCCTGCCAGGGTTTTATCTGGTTCACTTTTTGCTGTAATGACGCAAGCGAAATATCCGATGTGACCACCGCCATGAGCTTGCCTTGATCGATAATGGGTGAGGCAACCGAGGTCAGTAAGGTTGGCACGCCGTTGTACGGGTAGCTGTAGGGCTCTATCAGGGTATCTTTACGCGACTGTTGAGGGACAAGATAATAATCCCCCTGGCCAGGCGTCAAATAGGAGAGCAGCGGATGCATGGCATAGTTGCCGGACTGATCGCGGTCAACAAACCAGGCATAGCGGCCCTGAGGTGGCTGTCCTTTCTGACCAACAAACTCCGCATCGCGACCGTCAAACGCGTCAGGTTCAAAAATCACGGACATAGAGAGATAGTCAGGGTTGGCCCTGAGGGAATACTCCATAATTTTGTCGGCAATTTTCCGGTCATTAACGCCCGCTTTTGGTAAGGCAATCAGGCTTTGGCCAAGGCTGTGTGCCATATCGCGCGCGTAATTCAGCTCTTGCTGAATCTGCAGGCCGCGACTTTGTGCAATCTGTTGAAGATAATTTTCCGCTAAGTTTTTTTGCTCTTTTGCCGATTGCCAGCTCAGGACGCCAATAGTGACGGTAAAACCAAGCGTAATAGTCAGGCCACCGGCAAGCAGCATCTGGGTGCGGGTGGTCAGTGTTTTTTTTGCGGGTTGAGAAGTCATGCGGATTCCCCTGAAATCGATCGGCTTAATTGACTTCCCTGCCAGACAGACGCTTTTATGTTCCTTAAGGATCTATCGGCGCTCAATAAACGAACTTTAATTCTCATGACTCAAGTCAGACCTTAATCACAACGTTCATCATCAGGGGGAAAGCGCATGATTTCGAAAGAGAACGCAGAACATTATTTCTGGGGTGAGCAGTGTGAGGGTTGGCATCTGCTTAAAAGACACGATCTGAGCATTATTTATGAGCAGATGCCGCCTGCAACACATGAAATACGGCATTATCATGTGCGATCGCGGCAGTTCTTTTTTGTGCTGGAAGGCCAGCTCAGCCTTGAGGTGGAAGGTGTGGTGCATCATCTACAGACGCAACAGGGAATTGAAATTCCCCCCGGCGCAAAACATCAGGCTCGCAATATCAGCGATAACAGCGTCACTTTTTTAGTCATTTCTCATCCCACAACGCGTGGCGATCGTCATGATGTCGTCTGAACACCGGGCGGGAAAGTGAAATTTTGGTAACTTATCGCGATGATTTTGACCTGAAACAATAAACGGGCGGAAAAAATATGTCAGTTTGTGCCCTCTTTTTTGGCGGGATTAAAACCGGACTTATTCATGTGGAATCATACTGGCTGGCTTCACAGCTCTGCGCTTTGTTTTGGCTGGCTTGCCAGATATCTCCATCACTACGCTTTTGCCATCACACATTTGACTGGCTGATCGTAATGCAGGCAAGCACGGCGTAAACCAGTCAGTGCGCGCGAAGCGTTATGGGGAGAGCGTTGTGCGGGATAACAGGCAGGCAGTTCACAGGTAATGAACTGCCAGGAATGAACCATCAGGCCGCTTTAACGGCGCGGACTTTTTTCTCACTTTGCACAGTCGCGTCAGCTGTTTCTGACACATTTTGCGCCGTGCCAGGTAATTTGCTGGTGCGAAGAATATGCTGTACCGCGTCTTTTTGCTCTGCCAGCAACAACCCTAAGGTTTCAGCCTGCGATTCGTCCATATCGGCCTGGTGTGCCAGTAACCAGTCGGTGAACGCCTCTGCCATATCCAGCATTTTGTCGTAGGCATCGGCCTCTTTCTTATTGGCAAATGTCATCTTCTCTTCACCCTTTCTGACTACTACAAATTTGGTTTCGACAGCCATTTTATTGCCCTCACATACTGTTTATTTATACAGTATAACACAGTCGGCGACGTTTTCCAGTGAAGAAAAGACACAACGGTTAAACCTGCCCTGCTTACGCCATTCGGTGTGCATCAGGCCAGTAATTCTTCCATAAACTCAGCCAGCGCTTTACGGGGATCGTCCTCTTCCGACACGATCATTTCGATTCCCCATTGCCCCAATACTTCTTTTGCCACCGGGTTATTGCGATTGGTAAAAAGGTAAGATTTGGGTCGGGCGGTTGCCAGGCCTGTGCGCCCCCACATTTTTGTCAGCCGATAGAAGAGCAGACGAATATTAAAATCACTGATGCTGTAGCCAACAAACAAAACCGAATTGCCCATGACATCATGGGTCAGCTTGATATCTAACGGCGAATCAAAATAGAGGCGTTCAAAGTAGCTGCTTTCATCCAGTACGATAGAAGTATCGTCATCAAAGTCGCCATGAAGTTTGATGATATGACGTTTATCTTCGGTGAGTGAAACCAGATCGGCTGCATTCGCCACTTTTGAATAAGGCACGCCATGGGCCTCATGCGCGGCTTCCAGCCACCGATCGTAATTCGTGGTATAGATGCGTGAAAAGTTGCCCTGAGTGATCATGGTATGAATTTCAGAGCTGCGGACATCAATATCAGGCCGGTGCCATTCGCGATCCATCCAGCTTCGTAACGGTCCTAACGAACCTTTTTTCTGCTTGTAGTACTCAGCCAGAGAGAGGTGCGTACCGTAAGTATTAAAAATTTTCGGATCGTACCCCAGTTCATTAGCCAGATGAGCGATAAGCTCATGCCATTCAGGCAGGCCGAGATTACGGGAAAGACCGGCTCCGGCAAACAGAATGAGCTTGCCGGAATCGTATGCGCGTTTGAGCTCAGGTTTCATGCCACGCCTCGTGCAGTTTTTAAAAAGGCAGCAAAACGATCCAGCGCAATGCGACGGTTGGAAATTTCGTTTTTCTTCTCGCCCATCTCAGCGAAGGTTTGATCGTATCCTTCGGGAATAAAGATACAGTCCCACTGGAATCCATGGGGACCGGCAGGTTCAGGTGCAATAGTGCCGCGCAATTCGCCGAAAAACTGGTACATTTTGCGTCCGTCGCAATAACCCAGTACGGTTTTGGCGGTTACACCCTGACTGTCGAGGCCCTGTACCAGCGATGCAAAGCGATCGGCACCGAGGCGATTCCAGAAAATACGCGTCAGCCCCGCAGGCAAACCATTCAGGCCATCCAGATACAGCCCGGTGTGCTCAACAAAAAGCGGACGTCCGATAATAGAGAAGGCCTTCGTCAGTTTATCTCGCACTAAATCCAGTTCATTTTCCGTTTGAATTTCTTCAATGCGACGCGCGATGGGTACGACGTCCACGCCCACAGGTTCCAGTATTCCGCGGACCTCCGCCAGTTTTTGCTCATTGGCCGAAAGGAATCTGATTTTCATGCTTCTTCCACGTTGATTACGCTGCCTCAGTCAAATTTATCATTGAGACAGAACAAGAGGTTATCGCTGGTGAGTGTAGCGCAAATTCGCGCCTTTCTGGCGTGAACATTTGCGCAAAACGCGGGGTTACAGAGTAGAGCGGATAAAACAGAACAACGCAGGACGTGAATAAGTCCGAATAAGGCATGATGTAAAACACCGCTCCGTTTAATAAGCACCCGCTGCATTGGCTATTTAAAGACACACAATCTTTTGCGCATCGTCTGCGTTTTTGCACCTTTCCAAAGCGCGGAAATACCGTAAGCCACAGAGAAACCGGCCGCGAAGTTCTTTCAGGGGCTCTGTTCGCCAGCCAGACTGATGCAGGCGTCATCATAGTACTGACAGTATCAAGTCACTAACGTTTTATTTTCCATCCAGTGCCTGACAGATGAATCGAAAATATTACGCATAGCATAAGCCGTTTATCCTGCGCTCTCTGTTCCGTTCGTCAAAGCCGCATCACTCGTCAGGGGCTGAACCTGTCTTTCACTGGCAGAGAGTGCTCTGGCGAGACTGTATAAAAGAATCGGGAAGAAAGTGGGACGTGACGCCCTGACAAGGACCTGTGTATTTATCGGTGGCAAAGCGGTTTTGCAAACGGCAGCGATGAACGTTTATATCTTTTATTGCTAATGTACGGCATGTGCAGACCAGTGCCGCCCTTCACACCGACTGTTCACCCTTCCGGCATTTCAAAATTCATCCTGAGGAAAATGATAAAGACGCCGCACTACGCATGTTTTTGTGAAAAGCGGTTTTGAATGGTTCCAGAAACCCCCTGCACGTTATTCTGTCAGACAGAGCGACTCACTTTTCAGACGTGGAATGAAAAGCATCCCATAGCGGAAAAGATGACAATATCTGCCTTAGCGAAAAGTGCAAGAATCTAATGGCAGCAATACGTTGTGTTTTCATGAGCAAATGGCATCACGTCCGCGGCCATATAAATGTTGTAGATCGGATAAATTCTTATAGCGACGATAACCTCCCGACTGGCTTTAAGTACAGTGACGGAGAGAGGCCATCAGGATGATATTAGCTACCCGTTTTTATTCTTGCCGTCAGTTGTCAACGCTCCGCTTATAGCTCTGCTTTACAGCACGAAATGTGTGATTAAACCTTAAGGCAGACAGGCGCGCGTACCCACAATGTTATCCATCATAGCAATCTATATTGCGCTGACTAACCGTGTTAAAAGAAGGATTTGTCCTGTAAGAAAAGTTGCAGACTTCAGTAATCGTCTGGCTTCACAAAAACTAATCCCGTGAACAGGAATGAACAAGACGGTTAACGCATTATCCGGCGATTAAGACACAACCATTTTGGGGCAGAATGAAGATAAGGACAATTTATCATGGGGAATTATTAACCTGACGTTATCATTTACCTGCGCTGGAATGAAGCGACTTTATTATGCCGTAATATCCCTGTAACTGGTAAGGAGGAAATACATTACATACTGATTTTTATTGCTTTTTTAAGTAAATAAATGGGCGTTATTTTCAATACGTCACCGTAATATGCTACCGTTTATCACCTGGACCTCAACGAAAAAGGCGCTGACAATGCGTCTGGCATTTAAATTTTATGTATGTTTAATGCGTTTAAAATGCCGTAATAATCCTAAGCGGTAACAAATTTGTACATTTCAGACAGAAGAGATATTTCTTTCCTTGATTATTTTTCGTAGAATGACCCTGTTTAAATATTCGCTGTAATTTAAGGATTAACCAATGGATGCGCTCAAAGCATTAAATAACCTTCGTATTCTACGCGCACAAGCCCGGGAAATTGAGCTTGATGTGTTAAATGAAATGCTCGAAAAGCTTTCTGTCGTTGTCGCTGAACGCCGTGAAGAAGAAGAAGCTGAGCAAGCTATGCTGCGCGAGAAAGCAGATAAGTTAGCTAAGTATAAAGAAATGCTGATGAATGACGGCATTGATATTTCTGAACTGGTTGATTTGCCCACAGAGACAAAAACAAAAGCTAAGCGCGCACCTCGCCCTGCTAAATATCGCTATACCGATGAAAACGGTGAAACTAAATCGTGGACAGGCCAGGGCCGTACACCATCGCCAATTAAAAAGGCGCTGGACGCTGGCGGTTCGCTTGACGATTTCCTGATCTGACAAAATGCGCGGTATTGATTTCGATACCGCGCATTTTATTGGAAACATTGTTTTAAGAGATTATCTGCTCATCATCATTATTGATGAACTGGCTAATTGTAGCGTCTCATTCTCATACCGATGAGGGAGATGATGGTAGCTGTCGCTTTCAGTAATACGCTCAACCGTTTCTGAATACCGCTCCAGCGCAGTCCGCATTTGCACAACATAATCATGCGTATCGTAAACCCGATCGATTCCCTCTAATGCATGATTCATAATTTTTCTTGCCACATCGTTTGGCGTGTCCAGCGCGGCGAGTTTCGAACGTGCCGTTCGACGTAAATCACGCGGCGTGAAAGGTTCCAGCCCTAATCCCCGAGGCGCACGCAACATCCGGCGTAGTGCCTGATTCAGCGCACCTTTCGAAAGCGGCTGCATGACATCACGCGGCGCAGGTACGAGCCAGGGAGAAGCCGGATCGCTGGCAGCAATTAAGGCCTCAATACAACGGCGCATTAACGCTGAAATGGGTAAAGTATGTTCGCGCTGGGACTTGTTACGTGTTCCCTGCTTCTATAATCCGGATTGCAGATTAAATTCTGATTTCCGCGCCTGAACAACTTCGTCAGGCCGACGGGCACTGACCAGACACAGACGTAAGGCCCAGCGTACCTGTTCTGACAGCGACCAGTTATCCAGACCATGCCAGAAAACCCAAATCTCCGCGTCTGACAGTTGCCGGCTTCGTGGAGGTGACGCACGGCCCGCAATATCACGTTTCCTCAGTGAAGCCACGGGCGAATGCGCCAGGTAACCCTGCATTTCGGCCCAGGACAAAAACTGTTTAGTCAGAGCAAAAACGCGCCGGGCTTCCTCTTTTTTACCTTCAGAAATCAGGACGTTATAGAGCCTGTTTAATCGTAAACGCGTCAGGTTTTTTAGCGGTAAAGTGCCAATATTCGGCAACACATGCCTGAGTAGTGATGATATGGCAATTTCGGGACGACGTCGGGTGACAAGCAACGACAGTTTTACCCACACGCGGATAACCTGCTCCACTGTTCCTTCGTCGCCAAAATTATCCAGATCAGACAAGGAAGCATGTCTGATCTGATTGAGCCAACACATGACGTGACGGCCCACATGCGGCGATGTCATTTCTGTCAAAATTTCTGCCACTGCCTCTCCTGATCGTAAAACTGTCGGCCAGATTCTACCTTCCAACAGCCTGTGACTCCAGACCTGTTAAGTCTGGAGTCACAATGGTAGCGCTGTACGCTTTTTAAGAAAGTCATTAAGGAAAAGACTCTCATTATTTTTAAAAGGATTGGTTAATAAACCCGCAGAGAACAACGCGATAAATGATGGATTATTTCCACAACGGCGCTTTCTCAGGAGATAAAGACGATGAATGGGATACGTCAGCTAACTGAAAAGTATGCGGTCAAAAATTCCGCGATGCGTTTTGTGCATTTGACAGCTATTCGCTGTACGGAGATCCGGGCAGGAAACCTCTGCGCACGTTCAGATGAACAGGCGCTGTAATAGCAAGTGAGACAGCTTCACCAATATCAGGAGGCGCAGATAAATTACGGGATTCTGATCGTCGTGCTACCGCTTCATGAGTACGCCCCCTGCCATAAATTATGAGGCGCACCGCCAGCAAGATCTCTGCAATACCTGGCTCGGGCTACGGGAGAGATTATCGATAAGAAGGCACTCTCGGGTTGACCATGTGGTCAGAATGCATTTGATACAGCGGCACTGCACTCTAACATTGAAAATGAGACAATTGCGCGTAACACCAGCCGCTTCAGCTCTTGCTAAACGTATAGTTAAAAACTCGTCCATTTTGAGTTTGCACAGTCAGCGTCTTTCCCGCCGATGTATCCAGAGCCCTGGCCTGACTGTATTTCCACATCATGACCTGCTGCCCGTTGGGATAAGGTGATTCTGTATCAGGCGGTCCAAACATACGAATGAGCTCTGCACGTGTCGTCTGACCGGGTTTAATCTTCTGAATAGTCGCCGTATCGAAATTGTGTCCCACAGAGTTAGAACATGCAGCAAGAACCCACACCAGGCCCATGATAATTAGTGATCGCATTACGTTGTTCCGGGAGATGAGGTTGACATGCGTTGCATCGCGCTGTGTTACAAGGGTTGTACTATTATGATATCGGCAAAATAAGCATTCACTGCAATAAATGTCCGAATGCGTATTATGGCCTACATACCGCCCGATGGCGTACTAAAATTCCGTACTGGCATGTCGACATTATTAAAAACGTTGCGTGATGAATTACCGCTGCTCTCTGTCAATACGATTTCCTCTTTCGCCACCGCAAGACAAAGGCTGAAGGTGACGGATATGGCCGTGCTGCATGTGGACGACTCGCTTGTTCACCCTGACGACAGTCGTTAATTCTGCCGCCTGAATGACATCGATAAATCCCTATTTTTCAGGTGGTTAGCCAGAAATCACCCTTTAAAACACCCATTCAATTTCGTGTGCAATATAGGATTGATCGCCACGTCATGCTGAACGCCAGCTTACCGGAAAAAAAATGCAGGCCGTTAACTGGCCTGCTCGCGTTATCCTGAAAATGGCTGGAACGATTTTTATGTCTGTAAAAAAGGGACAACTGCCCCTTTGTACAGAATAAAAAAATCACTTATTAGTTACACTGTAACTTTTTTGGTCTGGCAGACAGTCGCTTCATTTTTTCAGCGAAGGCCTTAGCACACAGGCGTTCTTATAGACTCTCCAGATTCAGTGAAAGCCAGTTACCCTGTGCATAGCGTGCCAGACCGGCCTCTTCAAAGCGCCAGAGATGGAGCCAGCCGTTATCGAGCAGTTTCCGGATAACCTCATGCTTACTAATCACTGTGTCAATGGCGCTTTGCGGCGCGTCGATAACAACGGTCAGGCGCAACGGCTCGTGCATCCAGTGCTCGCCGTCATGGAGCGACTGACGTGATAAACCGATCCGCAGATCGCCGCCATTGCCCTCAAAGACACCGATACGCCCGCCCACTACGTTGTGCAGCACCTTATTACCGCTCCCCATCCTTTGCGGATCGCATGTTGACGCGTGGTACTGCCAGTTAATCCAGTGTGTGACCAGCATGGGTGCGGTCATCAGGCCTTCCAGTAAACTACCATCACTATCCTGACTCGCATCGTAGTCATGCAGAAAGCTGCGCCCGCCCAGGACTACGCCACGACTTCTGTGACGAGGGGCAATAAGAAAGGCTGCGTTGCCCGAAAGACCCCATTCGGGACGGGTTTGTGCCCCGTCATTAGCGCGACGGCGTAGTTGTCCGAGCAACACATCTTCGGGCGCACGCGGGTCCAGCTTAAGGGCGGGTGCCCGCTCGCGGCGGACCTGATCACTGGCTTGATTAAAAATCGGTTGCAATCGCTCACAGCGGGCGCGCGCACTTTGCGGCAACAAATCGAGATCAAACCACTCGATTTCATCGGTAGTGGTGTTATGCAGGGCGGCCACAAACGCCGTAGAGTCCGGAATCACTGTTCCTTGCGCTTGCAGCCCCTGGCGAACCTGTGGTTCGTTAAGCAATTGCGCCAGGCTGCGTGCATTCACTTCACCGGTCTGGCCACAACAGGCACCACAGTCCAGTGCCGCTGCGTGGGCATTGTTAGCTGACTGGCTGCCATGTCCCACGAGGAGCACTATAGGTGCCAGATGCTGTTCCAGGCCCATGGCGTGAAGAACCCCGGCAGCGAGCTTAACTTTAGCCTCAGTATCCAGCCCAACCAGTTGTGGGCGGCACGTCTCCCGAAACCGCGCAGGTAAGCCAGCAAGATCATCTCTGGCACGTGCTTTATTGCCCGGGCGTAACCAGTTTACCAGCTTGACCGAGTAGCCCAGTCCAACCGCTTCCACAAACGAGAAGGCAGCCCCCGGCCAGCGGCTAATCGCATTCCATTGATCGGCCATGGCAAATCGGGCGTGACGCGAACGACTGGCCTGGCTTTGCAGTGCCGCATCGGCTTTATATTGCGAACCCGCCTCCACGATACGGTCAGCGACCTCCAGGGAAGGCGCAAGTAAGCCGGGTAACTGGGGACGGCGGGCTTGCGTGCCCAGCGGTGTGTAGGCAACGGGAAGGCCAAAGAATCCTGCACAACCGATGGTCTGTATACCAGCATTCACGGTCTCAAGCGCACGGCGCAACGGTTCACTGCGCACATCAATGCAGAAAGCAGCCTGAGCTTCGATTGCCTGATGTTCCGTACCATGACCTTTTGCCAAGGCCAGCCGATGCGCCAATTCACGCTGATAGCCAATCTCCAGCGCCAGTTGCCATACTTCGTCAACCAGCATCGCCTGTTCCGCCGCATCCAGCACCTGGTGAGCCTGTTTCCAGGCGTGCTGAAGCGAAGCAAGCGCGTGCCGGGTTGCTGCATCATCTTTGCATTCCAACAGGATTACGCCCCAGGCTAAGCGAATCGTCAGCAACTCGCGCAGGTGTGGGTCCTTACCCCCCGCCAGTCCCGCCTGCCAGCTCAGACAGGCACACCAGGAAGCCCACCCATTCACGGTAAGCAGTACCGATTCCAGATAATCCGCCCATACAGCCTCAGGCAGGCCCAGACGTGCGATAAGCCAACGCTCCGCATCGGTAGCATTATCGGGTAAAGCATTGATAGCGTTTGTGATATGGGGCAGACCCATTAAAAAACCGATACCCTGATCGTGTCCCAGCGTATCCCGCCAGAAGGCATATAAGCCCTGTCGCTGAGGTTGCCAGTTCGCCTGATCTTCATCGAAGTAGGCGGCGCAGGTTTGACCAACCTGGTGCGTGATAGCCTGCCGCCAGGATAATCTCTGGTGCCGATCAGGATCGTTGTCGAGCACATCGATTAGCAGCGGCAATTGCACTGGTGAGGTTCTTGCCTGTAACGCATCCAGGCACTGTTCAGCCGTCAGACCGGTCGCTTGTGCTTCGGGCAGCTGATGTAGCGCCAGATTGAGATCGGCAAGGCTGATACGGCCCTCGCGCCAGGCCAGGAACTGCTGATCGCGCGATGGGAATACCTGGATACCGCCGAGTACCGCCATCCGGGCGGCCACCCTGCGTACCGGCATGCCAATACGCGACCAGTGAGGGTTGACAGCAATGGCGCGATCCAGCGGCCATGTTGGTGCAATCGCCTGGCAGGCCTGGCTGCAAGCCTGCTCAATTGCAGCATGCCGGGAACAGGCGTTTTGTGTCGATTGCGTCAGGCTCGCCGAACCGGTTTTTTCGTTATTGACTAAGGTATCCATCAGTAGGCTCTCCAGTTTATTCGTGTGGTTCAGCTCAGCCTGTCAGCAACAGGCGCGGTTGGTACTTCAGGTTCAACGTGCATAGAAACCCGGGATGTGAGGTTAACTGGCCATAAGCGCAGCGCCAGACGTGTGAAGGCTTCGTCAAGGTAAAAACCCGCATAGCTCCATTGACGCAAGCGCGACAGGTGTTGCGGCTGCTTTTGCAATAACACCTGACAGAGATACAGGGCCGCCATGCCTGCCAGCGCGATCAGACCCAGACTGTCATCCGGCATATCCTGCAGGCCAAGCGGCAGCGCATGTGCTGACAGCGCAACTGTCGTCAGAGCGATCACCGTGACGCACCCGAAAAGAAGCTGCGCCGACTTTCCAGACCTGCCCTCTGAAGCCTCGGGTAACCACAGTAACGGTGCCCAGGCCATACCAAGCACCACACTCCACCACCAGGGCCAGGCGGCAAGACCTGAGAGCATCAGCACCAGAAACACGGCGGTAATTGTCAGCACGGGGGCAAAAAACACGCTAAGGGTGCTGGGCAAAGCGGCCCGGTGCAAAGCCTGCAGGCGAGTGTCCCTTACACCTTCCGAGGCCGACAGGAAAGCATGGGCTTTATAGAGTGAATGGCCAATCAGATGCAGTGCCGCCAGCGTATAAAGGCCAAGCGCGCATTCGAGCAGCATGAAGCCCATCTGCGCAACGGTTGACCAGGCCAACCGCACTTTAATACTGATGCGAGTCAACATGACAATGCCTGCCAGCACAGCGGTCGCCAGCGCGAAAATCAGCAACAGGATGCGCGCAGCGTTTGCCTGATCTAACATGGGTGCGAAGCGAATAAGCACAAAGCCCCCCAGATTGACGACGCCAGCATGTAAGAGCGCCGATACAGGTGTTGGCGCCTCCATCACCTGTATCAGCCAGCCATGCACGGGTAGCAAGGCCGTACGAAAGATGACCGCCATTACGAGCAGAACGGCGCTCGCCTGTAAGGACAGCGACATGCCATGCTGAGCGATATGCATCCCCAGAGCTGACAGCGAGAAACTACCTACATCCCACCAGGCGAGCGCGGCAGCGCCAAGCAACATCACGTCAGCCATGCGATCCGCAATGTGCTTTTTGTGTGCCGCAAGTCGCGCAAAAGGCCGATCGGGATAAAAGCAAAGCAAGTGCTGAAGTGCCACACCGACTGCGGCCCAGGCCGCGATGAGCAGCAGCCAGTTATCGGCGATCACGAGCAGATGCACGCTGCACAGCACAACGGCCAGTGCGCCAATATAGCCTCGCTGGTTGGCTTCCCCTTCAAGGTAACGCGCAGAAAATGAAGCGATAACCTTACCCAGCACTTGCACCAGTAAAGCCAAAACCAGGCCAAAAGAGGTTGCCATTATTACGCCCGTCCATTGCGCACCACTGATGCCCGCGGCAAGACACAGTCCGGTTAAGGCAATGGTACTCAACGAGACTCCCTGTAATACACGCCAAAGCATCGGCGTGGTAATCCAACTAAACCGCGTCAGTCCCGCTAATGCGGCCATTAGAAATGCTGGCGCCAAAAAACAGACCAGATGCAGAACATCAAGGATATTCATTGTATTTCCCTCATACGCTTAATTAGCCGTATGATCATTGACCTGAACTATTCTGTAAAATATATTTATTTGCACATTTAAATATTAAAAAACGAACAATGAACCTCAACCAGTTGAATTTTCATCACCTTTATTATTTCTGGCGCGTGGCCAGGCTTGGGCATCTGACGCGGGCTGCCGAAGAGTTGGCCACCTCGCAATCGGCCGTTTCGGTGCAAATTCGGCAACTGGAGGATCGACTTGGAGAAAGTTTGTTAATCCGTAAAGGTCGCCGTCTGATGCTGACAGACACAGGTCAGCTGGTTATGGCCTATGCCGACAACATCTTTGGTCTGAGCCAGGAGATGTTGGGACGGTTAAAAGGCACGTCAGCCGGTGTTACACGGTTACGCGTGGGCAGCGTGGCAACGCTGTCGCGAAATTATCAGGAAAACTGGATTCGGCCCGCGCTTACCGACCCTGCCATAGTACTGACACTGGAGTCCGGATTACTGGAGGGCCTGCTGGTCAGGCTGACGCAGCATAAGCTGGATGTGGTGCTGGCTAATGAGACAGTACCTGCCGATCCCGATCGTCCGTTGCGCTGCGTGTTCCTGGGCAGCCAGTCTATCTCCGTCGTCGGCCCCGCGAGCAAATGGGCGTCACAAAGCCTGCGCATCCCGGAAGACCTGGATGGCGTGGAGATTGCCCTGCCCGGCCCGCGCCATGCCCTGCGTGCGCAATTTGATGCTTTATGTTCTAAGGCCGGCGTGACGCCAAGACTGCGAGCCGAGGTGGACGACATGGCGATGCTGCGTCTGATCGCCCGCGACAGCGGCTGGCTCACCGTGTTGCCCGAGGTTGTGGTTCAGGATGAGCTACGCGCCGGCATTCTTGTCTCCGTGGGCCAGTCAGACGAACTGCAGGAGCGCTTCTTTGCCATCACAACACCACACCGGCATCGTATTGACGTGCTGGAGCAACTGCTGGCAGGGGCGCAAAAATTACAGGTGCCCAACTGAGTATCACGCCGATTGCAGGTTGCCTGGCAATGTATTGAATCGTCCAATAGCTAGAATTATGAGCTT
This sequence comes from Pantoea sp. SGAir0183, assembly GCF_043545505.1. Lineage (NCBI taxonomy): Bacteria > Pseudomonadati > Pseudomonadota > Gammaproteobacteria > Enterobacterales > Erwiniaceae > Pantoea > Pantoea sp. SGAir0183. The sequence goes on along the minus strand of NZ_CP028057.1, from coordinate 193,457 downwards.
TCACACTAAAATATAAATTTGAGTTGGTGTGAAAAATACAGATGAACGTCGTGTAAATTTCACACATTTTAAGATGCCCAGGAATTTTCATTGCAATTTCCACTGCAGGCATTACCCTGTATATAAAACGCATACACTTTATATACAGGATGAATATGGGCATCGTAAAAATATCCGACGTGATGCATGAGAATCTTCGTATTGCCAGTCAGGCAATGAGCCGCTCGATCAACTCGCAGGCTGAGCACTGGTTAAAACTGGGCATGCTGGCCGAGCTCTATCCGCAGTTAACGCAAAATGAACTGGCGCAAACGCTCATTCGTATAGAAATGAACGGCGGTGCCGATATTCGCCAGGTGCTGCCTAAGAGTGACCTGGCCTCACAGGGAGAAGTGTAATGGGAACAGTGAAAATACATTCCGCCGAAGAAATCGAAAAAGCTCGCGCGGCAGGTCATGCTGCAGCACAGGTGCTGGCCATGATCACACCGCACGTTCGTCCAGGCATTACGACGGAAGAGCTGGACGATATTTGCCACGATTTTATTGTCAATGAACTCAACGTGACGCCGGCTAATATCGGTTATCACGGTTATACGCGAACCACCTGCACCTCTGTAAACCACGTTGTCTGTCACGGCATCCCTGCGGCAAAAAAACTGAAAGACGGTGATATCGTGAATATCGATGTCGCCATTATTAAAGATGGCTGGTATGGCGACACAAGCCGCATGTATTTTGTTGGCACACCGTCCGTGCGCGCCAAACGCCTGGTCGATATCACTTATCAGTCGCTGGTTGCCGGTATTAAAACTGTCCGTCCTGGCGCGACCTTAGGCGATATCGGGGCAGCCATTCAGCGCATTGCTGAAAATGCCGGCTTTTCGGTTGTCAGAGAATATTGCGGTCATGGCGTCGGCGAGATTTATCATACCGACCCACAAATTTTGCATTACGGTACGCCCGGTGAAGGGATGCCCTTGAAAGCTGGTATGATTTTTACTATCGAGCCGATGATCAATGCCGGAAAAGCGGGCACCAGCGTGCTTTCCGATGGCTGGACGGTAGTCACGAAGGATCGATCACTCTCCGCACAGTGGGAGCATACCGTTGCCGTTACCGACACGGGTTTTGACCTGCTCACGCCCTGGCCCGAGGGAACGGGCGATTATCCCGCTATCTGAGTCAATAAAGCCGCTTTTAACAGGCGGCTTTATTTTTGCGGTATAAGATATCGCGCCCTGTGCTTAAAGACCTCGCCATAACTTCAAACCATTACGTCCCGAACGCTTAACGTCATATAACGCTTCATCGGCACGGCGCAACCATTCGTGTATCGAACTGGCTTTTTCTGCACAGGCAATACCAATACTGACTGAACAGGTAAAATCGGGCGAAGCAGGCAACCGTAACTGCGCAATGCGCCACTGAATATGCTCAGCGAGTCTGACAATACCAGCGTCATCAGCATCACGGACAATGACGCCCAGTTCATCGCCACCGAACCGCGCCGGTGTGTCTTTCATTCCCACACTGTCACGTAATAAACCCGAAATTTCCGCCAGAAGAAAATCCCCTGCTTCGTGACCATAGGTATCGTTAACATGTTTGAAATGGTCAACATCGATCATGATCAGGTAGGCTTTACTGTCTCCACGGCGGGTACGCAGAAATTCGCTTTCGAGTCGACGTTCAAAAAGACGTCGATTAGGAATTTGCAGACCCGGATCCATTAATGCAATGCGTTCAAGCTCGCGATTTTTTTGACGCAGCATATACGTCAGATTATGGGATACGACGCTTAACGCCAGCATATAAAAGGTCGCCAGCGGTAATGTCAGCCAGACTGTACGCAGGCTGAATGTCATTGATACCGGCGCGCCTTCAAGCGTCCAGACCAGAAGAAAGGCAAACAGAAATGACTGAAAGGCGGACAGGAGCTGTGGCCAGCCGCCTGCTGCGTAACGGTCGGAAATTAATACTGCCATGATCACAAAACACGGCATGGGACTCAGCGCCAGCAACGCGACCCAGATACCGCCAAACGCCGCATCAAGCGTCAGATTTATTCTTTCCCTCGCGGTTGAATCACGCGCGGAAGCCGCAAGGCGATAGGCCAGAGACGGCCAGACGATGACATTACCGATCAGTAACGCAAAAATAGAGATGCCGTGACCCTGTTCGACTAATACAGAAGCGATTGGCATGGCACATAAAATCGTCCCTAATTGGCGCATTGCGAACATGCGACGAACAAATCGCGTCGATCGCATTTTGAGATGATTATCATCGGGTGAGTAATAGGTCATTCGAAGGCGTAATTAGCAGTCTATATAACGCAGTTTATCTACAAAAAGAGCAGGCAGCATGACTTTTTAAGATTCTTTCCGCTTTATTTATTATTTTTTCTGGTGAGAAAAAAATGTTAGCTGCCAGCATTTAAAAAAATACGTTTAAGCCTAACGCGCAACATCATCTCATTGTCATGCATCAGGCTGTCAATTTAGCAATACATTGCCGCTATCTCCTGCGGCCCTTCGCGACCGACGCAGACCAGTTAAAATCGCTGACTTCACTGGCAGTCAGTGAGGACGGTTTCTTTTTTCGGACAGGTTTTTTGTTTTCCTTTTCTGCTTTTAACTTTTCTTTAAGCAATTTATCCGCCATCACCTGCTGACGCGCTTCAAGGTTAAGCGCTTTCTCTTTTTTGACGTCCGGTTCTTTACCCGTACGCTGGCGGTATTTTTCAATCAAATGATGAAGCATTTCATTGACGGCAAGTCGCTCTTCATCACTGAACTGATCGATGGAAATCATTTTCTTGTCATTCATCGTCGCTTTCCTCGTCGTGGGATCATCGGCAGTGTACAACAAGCCGGATGAACAAAAGGCATTTGCTTGCCTTTTAACGCATTTTAACCGGGAACGTGAGTATCATTTCGTCTCAGGACAGCTAAAATAAGCGAAAATTAACAACGAGAATCTGGATAATGAAAATCCCCCTGCCTGACGATCACAAAGCATTTATCACCGCACTTCTGGACGAACCCGTTGACGTCATTGAGATGCACTCTCCCCACGCTGAACACATTGATCGCGCTTATACTGTCGCGCTACAGCAAAAAAATCATGAGGCTGAGGCAGACTGGAAACGGACGATCACGTTTCTGGCCCTGTTCGTTTTTCTCTATGCGGCGCTGGGTGCATCGCTGACGCTGGACCTGAGTCCCGCCGGGGCGAGTCACAAAAGTATTGAATACGCGTTAGAAGCCGTGCCGGTGCTTATCGCCTTTTCCGGCTTTTTTATTTCTGTGCTTTACCTGTTTCTTGTGCGCGCGGGTTCACGTCAACGCCGTAACTGGCAACGAACACTTTTGATTCTGGAAAGGTATACCACAGGTCATGTATTTAAACTGACGCATCAGCAAGGCGCGGGTACCAGCAACTACTCGCTTTCATCCATCATGCTGGCGCTCGCGATGTTCATTTGCCTCACATGGTTAATCATCTATAACTACCTTACCTTCACTACCAGCGGTGTGTTTGGTAGCGTCATTTCACTGTTTATCAGTACGATGGTTTATGTCATTTTGGATATTCAGCTCCTGAAGCCTTGGCAGTCAGAGGCTGAAAACGATCCCTCCGGTGTTGATGAAAATAAAGCCGATCGCTAACCTTCCATGGCCCGATATGCATCGGGCCAGCCCTTGCATCTGGCAGGCGAAACAGGCACATAGGTTAATCCCGGGGATAACCTAAAACGCTTAAAGTATGTTGTAACTATATTATGCCTCGTTGATGCTCAGCTTACGTTCAGGCTCGTCAGGGGCTGCTCACGATGAGTGAGCAGCCCCTGAAAACATCGCTACAAGTGACAACGTCACCTGTGGTTTCCGCAAGACGTGATTTGGGTTGGTTGATATCTGATTAGTGAAATCAGTCGAATGGAAATTCACGAGCCAGAACGCGGGCAATCACATTCAGCGCGCCCTCGTCCGTATTACTCTCGGTTTTAAAACGCGCGACAGCCGAGACAGCCTCACCCGCATTGGCCATTGCAAAACTAAAGCAGGCCTGACGTAACATCTCGATATCATTCGCGCTGTCGCCGACAGCCACCACTTCACAATCGCTAATGCCCCATTTTTGCTGAAGCAAAGCGATACCGTGCGCTTTATGGCAACCCGGAATAATCAGGTCAATAAAGCCATAACCGCTGGAAACGGGATGCATGATGTGATCGATTTCGCCCAATTGGGTATGCAAACGCGTCATCAGGCTTTCAATCCCTTCGTGCGCCAGATTGAGCGAGAACTTAAAGACAGTGTCATCAATATCGTAAAGGTTGTCGCGCTTCTCGAGTCGGTAATAATGATTTTTTAGCATGCCGATCACGCTATCCGGCATGGACGCGTGAACATAAGCGCTTTTGCGGCCACAAACAACGACGCTGATATCCGGTTCTCTGGCCAGAATATCGAGTACGCTGTGTACCCTTTCTTTTGCCAGCTCGCCACAAAATATCACTTCATCGCCATGCGACACCCACGCACCGTTTTCTGCCACGAAGGCAATTTCATTTTTGATGTCAGGAAAATATCGCTGTAACTGGTAATACTGATTGCCGCTGGCGACCACAAAATGAATACCTTTTTCTTTGAGCAGAGCATACTGGCGTGAAAAGCGCTGGACATTGTACTGCTTGTTTTCATCAAGAAAGGTACCGTCCATATCCACTGCAATCATCCTTACTGCCATTTTACTCCCCCTTTGCTCCCGGCCTTAACAGGCTAACTGTGTGGTTAAGCTTACTCGCTGTAAGGATTATTGAAAGTTACAAACGCTGAATTTCCGCCTGTTATGGCAAATTGTGCCGTCGCGCCCAGATTGAAAGTTAAAGCTCTGTTAATAATGACTACCACCTTCGAATGAAGGTTATATAAATTTCATTCGAAATGACATCATCTGTTGAGAGGTTAATCTATGCGCGAAGGACTTCACTACACCCCACTTCCTGAGGACATCTCTGCCTCTATCCGTGACTTTAAGCAGCGCGCACGTGAGCAGATCGGTGACGTTGAGCGCGTATTTCGGCAAGTCTGTCAGAAAACAGAAGAGGCCATTGCCGAAGCGAGGCAGGAAGAGGCTCAAACCGGGAGCGCCTGGCCCATCGTCACGGGCGAGGCGATAGCCTCAGGCACGGTTTCACCGGAAACGCGGGCGCGAATCAAGCGGCGCGGCTGTGTCGTCGTCAGGCAGCATTTCCCCCGTGAGCAGGCACTGGCCTGGGACGCCGACATGTTGCGTTATCTGGATGAAAACCAGTTTGATGCACAGTACCGCGGGCCAGGAGACAATTTTTTTGGCAGTCTTGAGGCATCCCGTCCAGAGATTTACCCCATTTACTGGTCTCAGGCTCAAATGCAGGCCCGTCAACGCCCGGAAATGCATCAGGTACAGTCGTTTCTGAACCGGTTATGGACCTATGAAGCGGAGGGGCAGCGATGGTTTGATCCTGACGTGAATATCCTCTATCCAGACCGAATTCGTCGACGGCTACCGGGCACCACGTCAAAGGGACTGGGTGCGCATACCGATTCAGGCGCGCTGGAACGGTGGCTGTTGCCTGCTTATCAACGCGTCTTTCACGCCGTTTTTAACGGGGATATTGATCGCTACGATCCCTGGAACGCCGCTCACCGCAGCGACGTCGATGAATACGATGTACCGGACACCACAAAATGTTCTGTCTTCCGCACTTTCCAGGGCTGGACCGCGCTGTCCGATATGATCCCGGGTCAGGGTTTACTTCACGTTGTGCCCGTCCCCATGGCAATGGCCTATCTTCTGTTACGTCCACTGCTCTCCGATGTGCCGGAAGATGAACTGTGCGGTGTCGCACCCGGCCGCGTCCTGCCTGTTAATGAAAAATGGCATCCCCATTTGATGAAGGGCTTATGCCCGGTACCGGCTATTACCGCCGGCGATTCCGTTTGGTGGCATTGTGACCTTATTCACGCAGTCGCGCCGGTCGAAAACCAACAAGGCTCGGGAAATGTGATGTATATTCCTGCTGCGCCGATGTGCGATAAAAACCACGCGTATGCGCATCATGTGGCGCATGCGCTGAAGCAAGGTCATTCCCCTGCGGACTTCCCACCGGAGCATTACGAAGCTGACTGGAAGAATCGCTTTACCCTGGCCGACCTTAACCCACTCGGGAAACGCAGCCTGTGCCAGTCCTGATAAAAAAGAGTAAGCGGGTTAATGCCCGCTTTGGTTCAGTAGGATAAAGGGAGCCGGTATGAATACGCGCCAGGAAAAAATTATCGAACTGGTCAATGCGCGTGGCAGCATCACCGTCAGTGAACTGGCTCGCGTTGTCAGTGTGTCTGAGGTGACGATACGGCAGGATTTAACACAACTTGAACAGCAGCGCGTGTTACGTCGCGTTCACGGTGCAGCCGTCGCGCTGGACAGTGATAATGTGAGCACACGGATGAACACACGTTTCAGCATCAAACAGGCTCTGGCCCGTTATGCCGCCGGACGCGTCAATGAGGGCGAATCAGTTTTTATCGAGGGCGGCAGTACGAATGCCTTACTGGCACTTGCGCTTGCCGGTCGAAAAAATCTGACGCTTATCACCGTCAGTCACTATATCGCTCATCTGTTGAAAGAAGCCGATTGTGAGGTCATTGTGCTGGGAGGCCGGTTACAAAAGAGCAGTGAATCGATGACCGGGCCACTGACGCGTTACTGCATTCAGCAGACCCACTTTCATAAAGCGTTTATTGGTGTTGATGGCTGGCACCCGGAAACCGGTTTTACCGGTCGCGACATGCTACGGTGTGACGTGGTGGACGCTGTCCTAGCAAAAGACGCTGAGAGCTATGTCCTGACAGACAGCAGTAAATTCGGACAGCTTTATCCCTATCCTTTATCGCCCGGTTATGCGCCGCGTCATGTCATCACGGAACACGGGTTGCCCGCGGATACCGTGAACCGGCTTACAGAGCAAGGCACCGAGGTGATACCAGTGACGATCGCTTAAAGGTGGCTGACGGTTTCAGGGTGCGACGCTGACAGAATCGCGCGAAACCAGACTGGCGATAAAAGGCTTACGCTGCATTAACTCGCCGCCATCAAGCATGGCGACCAGCCGGTTGATAGTTTCATTGATCATGTCGGTAACCGGAAACTTCATGCTGGAGAGCGAGGGAATCACATACGGAGCCAGCGGGATGTCATCAAAACCTATCACCGAAACTCTGGCCGGTACGGCAATGTTGTTTTCCGTGAGTTGTTTAATGGCGCCAATTGCCATTTCATCGTTGCTGGCTACGATAGCGCTGAAAGACTCGCCGCCGGCGAGCAGGGATTTGACCGCCAGCATGCCGCTTTGTGCAGTCCACTTACCCTGCACAATCAGCTGGTGATTAGGCGCAATGCCCGCCGCGCTTAATGCAGCCTGATAACCGGAAAGTCGTTCCTGACTGGTAGGAGAATCCAGCGAGCCGGTGATAAACGCGATATCACGATGCCCCTGTTCAAGCAGATGATTGACAGCCAGCCGCCCTGCTGCCTGCTGGTCGCTGAATACACAAAAACTTTCATGAATGCGCAGGCGGCGATTGATTACCAGAATGGGTTGTTTGTGGTCGGAAATAATAGCATCCAGTTCATCAATACTCAGAAAGCGCGGATAGATGATGATGCCATCGCAGCGTAGATCGAGCAAAAACTGAATCGCCGCGCGCTCCTCAGCGGCGGTGTGCTTCCCGTCAGCCAGAATTAACTGACGATTCTGCTGCTCCATAATCCTGGCGGAATGCGACATTAACTCGCTGAAAATATTGCCGCTGTACAGTGTGTTAGTCACCACCAGCCCTATGGTTTGTGTACTTTTATTTGCCAGATTACGGGCCAGTAAATTGGGCCGATAGCCTGTCTCAGCGATAGCCTGCAAAACGTGTTCACGTTTCTCTTTGCCGACGTAACCGTTGCCCGACAACACCCGGGAAACCGTTGCTTTTGAGACACCAGCGCGTTTTGCCACTTCTGAAATCGTTGTCATATGAGGATCGCCAGAATTCTCAGCCTGAAAGCAGTCTACCTAAGTCTTTCATTATTTAAAATATTTACACGCCAGCCCACAGGGCGCGCCAGATCATTGACAGTGACCTTAATCACAGAAATAACACAGGGTGATTATTGGCGCTTGTGTCAGCCCCAAAACAGCCTCATGATTTTGTGAAACCGGTTTCCTATTTTGCCGTGCCGATCGTCAGTGGTCACGCAACGTTCCCCTGGCGAAAGACGTAAAACAATAAGACAGCCGTCATGAGCGGAAACCAGAACGCACTTCCCTCTACCCTACGAGAGAAACATCATGTCAGGAAATTATGCCGGGATTTCACAGGCTATCGTTACCGCCTTAGGTGGCCTGAACAACATTAGCGCCATTACGCATTGTATGACGCGCCTGCGTTTTGTCGTGAAAGACGACGACAGTGTCGATCTGGCGGCCCTGAAGGCCGTCAACGGCATCATGGGCGTCGTGCATACCGATACACAGTATCAGGTGATCATCGGGAATAATGTTGCCAAAGCCTATCAGGCCGTTCTGGCGCTCGGTCAACCGCAGGCTGAAAGCGCTGCGCCAGTTAAACGTCGTATCACGCTGAAAAGCATTGGTGCCGGTATTCTCGATGCGCTTGTCGGTACCATGTCACCACTGATTCCGGCGATCATTGGCGGATCGATGGTCAAACTGCTGGCCATGATTCTGGATATGGCGGGCGTTTTTGACAAAGGCTCGTCCACGCTGATCATCCTGAACGTTATCGGGGATGGGGCATTCTTCTTTTTACCGGTCATGGTAGCGGCTTCTGCCGCACTGAAATTTAAAACCAATATGTCACTGGCGATTGCTATTGCCGGCGTCCTGGTGCACCCCACTTTCATCGATTTAATGGCCAAAGCAGCTCAAGGCCAGCATGTCGAGTTTGCTTCTGTTCCGGTGACAGCGGTGAAATATACCTATACGGTAATCCCCGCCCTCGTGATGACGTGGATTCTGTCCCATATCGAACGTGGCGTGGATCGGATTACGCCTGCCGTCACCAAAAACTTCCTCAAGCCGATGCTGATTGTGCTGATTGCGGCACCGATTGCGATTGTATTAATAGGTCCCATTGGCATCTGGATCGGCAGCGGTATCTCTGCGCTGGTCTACACCATTCACGGCTATCTGGGCTGGCTTTCCGTGGCCATCATGGGCGGGCTGTGGCCGCTACTGGTAATGACCGGCATGCACCGGGTTTTTACCCCTACCATCATCCAGACGATTGCAGAAACAGGTAAAGAAGGCATGGTGATGCCTTCAGAAATTGGGGCCAACTTATCACTTGGCGGTTCGTCGCTGGCCGTCGCCTTCAAAACGAAAAACCGCGAATTACGCCAAACGGCGCTTGCAGCCGCGGCCTCCGCTATTGTGGCCGGTATTTCTGAGCCTGCTCTTTACGGTGTCGCCGTGCGCCTGAAACGCCCATTAATCGCCAGCCTGATGAGTGGCTTTATCTGCGGTGCCGTTGCCGGAATCGGCGGGCTTGCCAGCCATTCAATGGCTTCGCCAGGATTATTTACCAGCGTGCAGTTTTTTGATCCGTCCAACCCCTTGTCGATTGTCTGGGTCGTGGCGGTAATGGTGCTTTCTGTCGTGCTGTCGTTCATTCTTACTCTCATTCTGGGGTTTGAAGATATCCCTGAAACGACCCAGCCGTCTGCGCCCTCGTCCGTCGTCACCGCAGAAAAAGCGAACGCGGTTAACGCCAGTTAATTAATGATTACAGTATCAAAGAGGATGTCATGTCTGAGTCAGTATTCCCGGAAGGATTTTTATGGGGCGGTGCCCTGTCCGCAAACCAGTCAGAGGGCGCCTTTCTTGAAGGCGGGAAAGGATTAACGACCGTTGACATGTTACCGCTTGGCCCGGCACGCATGCCGGTGAAACTGGGGCAGGAAAAACGCGTCACACTGCGCGATGATGAATTTTATCCCAGCCATACCGCTATCGACTTTTATCATCGCTATCGTGAAGATATTGCGCTGATGGCAGAAATGGGATTCACCGTCTTTCGCACCTCTATCGCCTGGAGCCGACTTTTCCCTCGTGGGGATGAATTAACGCCTAACGAGCAGGGGCTGGCGTTTTACCGTGATCTGTTTGCCGAATGTCGTCGCTATGGCATTGAGCCATTGGTGACGCTGTGCCATTTTGATGTGCCGATGCATCTGGTAACGGAATATGGATCGTGGCGTCATCGTAAAATGATCGCGTTTTTCGCACGCTATGCACGAAGCTGTTTTGAGGCATTCGACGGCCTTGTGAAATACTGGCTTACCTTCAATGAAATTAACATCATGCTGCATAGTCCGTTTTCAGGCGCTGGGCTGGTGTTTGAACCGGGTGAAAACACCGAGCAGGTTAAATATCAGGCCGCCCATCATGAACTGGTTGCCAGTGCGCTGGTAACGAAAATTGCTCATGAGGTCAACCCGGCCAACCAGGTAGGCTGCATGCTGGCCGGCGGCAATTTTTATCCCTGGTCAAGTAAACCCGACGATGTCTGGGCGGCACTGCAAAAGGATCGTGAAAATCTGTTTTTTATCGATGTGCAGGCACGGGGCACCTACCCAGCGTATTCCGCGCGTCTGTTTCGTGAGAAAGGCATTAAGATCGTTATGGCGGAAGACGATGCGGAGATCCTTAAAAACACTGTCGATTTTGTTTCATTCAGTTATTACGCCTCTCGCTGCGCATCTGCTGATATGCATGACCAGAACAGCAGCGCAGCCAATGTCGTCAAATCGCTGACTAATCCACACATCGCACGCAGTGAATGGGGTTGGGGCATTGATCCGCTTGGACTTCGCATCACCATGAATATGATGTACGACCGCTATCAGAAGCCGCTGTTTTTAGTCGAGAACGGTCTGGGTGCACGTGACGAGTTAACACCAGAAGGCGAAATCATAGACGATTATCGTATCAGCTACCTGCGTGAGCATATTCGCGCCATGGCTGATGCGATTGGCGACGGTATTCCCGTACTGGGTTATACCACATGGGGCTGCATTGATTTGGTGGCGGCTTCAACCGGTGAAATGAGCAAGCGCTATGGTTTTGTCTATGTTGATCGGGACGACCACGGTAACGGGACGCTGGAAAGACGACGGAAAAAATCGTTCTGGTGGTACAAGAAAGTCATTGCCAGCAATGGGCGCGATCTGAATTGAGTCGGTGTGCAGCCACGAGACGTGACCAGACGCGACGGCGGTGAAGCATTTAAAGGGATAAGGCGACAGATAATACTGTCGCCTTTTGGTCCGGTTATTTTTGCAGCAGCCAGTGTTCAATCTCGCTGGCTGGCAGCGGTTTAGAAAAAAAGTAGCCCTGAATCTGGTCGCAACCATATTGCTTCAGCAGACTCAGCGTCGCTTCGGTTTCGACCCCTTCCGCCAGAACCGTATAATTCAGCTCCTTCAACATCTGAATAATGCTTCTGACAATCACTCTGGACGCCTGATCGTTGTCCATGCGGTTAATCAGAGACATATCAACTTTGATAACGTCTAAGGGAATTTCCTGTAGATAGCTGATGTTGCTGTAGCCTGTGCCAAAATCATCCAGAGAGATAACAAACCCCTCGGTTCTCAGCGCTTCCAGGCCGTTTATAGCAACATGGCTTTCTGTAATGAGTTCATTTTCAAGGCACTCCACGCCCATAAAGGACGTAGGCAAATCAGCAGCCTGCATTTTACTGGCCAAATCTGCCGCAAAGCCGGGGCGTGAAAAGTCACGTTCACTGACGTTAACTGAGACAGGAATTAACTGATATTCCTGTTTCCACGTTTTGAGTTGAACGATGACACGATCGATGACCCAGTCCGTCAGCACCGAGATCAGGTTTGTTTTTACAGCCAGGGGAACGAAATCGGCAGGGAACAGCTCGCCTCGTTCCGGATGATGCCACCGGATCAACGCTTCCAGCCCCACGGTTTTGCCGGTTTTTAAACACACTTTGGGCTGATAAGCCAGATAAAGACCTTCGTCTTTTTTCAGCGCCTGTGCCAAATCATTCATGATGAGAAAATCATCCGTGCGGCGCGAATCATAAGCATGATCGAAGGTCATGGCACCGCAGTTCTGATAGATGCATTCATGCAGTGCGCTTACCGCCTGACGAACGATTTCATTGGCATCTATCTCTCGGGAAACAAATTCTGTTTCACCTGCATAAACGTCGATATCAATCGTGATATTGTCCGCTAAATCCGCCTTCAAATCCCTGAGAACATCAATCGTGCTTTGTGCCGTGTACCTTTCAAGATGGGGCTGGATGAGGGCAAACCGACCCGGTGCAAATGAATAAAGCATATCATCGGACTCAAGTTCGAGGCGCGCACTAACCAGGCCGGCGATTCGCCGGAGCAGGTTTTCTACCGGTGCAATACCAAAGGTGCGCGAGAGTTCATAAGCATGCGGAATATCAATGCAGTCGATAAGAATAAGGCGGAAGCGTCGATCAGGATTGCTCACGGCCAGCTGCTGCATATCACGCAACAACCGCGGGCGATTAGGAAGATGCGTAATCAGGTCAGTAAAACTGGCCAGATTCCAGGCATCCAGAAATGAGGTGACCAGCCTCGCTAACGACTTTAAGGTTTCGAGTTGCGCATCGTTAAAGGTATGGGGTTGCGTATCTGTGACGCATAACGTGCCCAGAACCAACCCTTCAACATTACATAATGACACGCCCGCATAGAAGCGGATATGCGGCTCGCCTTCCACTAACGGATGGAAAGAGAACCGATTGTCTTGCAGTGTATCCTGAATGACCAGTTGGCCGTCGCCATCAATAACATGTCGACATAAGGAAACATCACGTGACGACGCTTTAAGATTGAAGTTGCGGGAAACTTTAATGTATTGATTTTTGTCGTCAATAATTGAGATAAAACTGCCCGAAATGCCGAGTGCCTGCGCGGCAAGCTGTACAAATTTTTCCAGCACCTCATCCCTGGTTACATCAGGTGACAAAAGTGCTTTAACCGCTTTAAGACGATTTTCTTCATTGCCACTTTGATTATCGTGCACAACAGCCTCCCCATGTGCGGGTGCAAAACGCAGAAAACAATTTAGCCTAATTTTAAATATTTAGCGCCACATTGACCGACAATTTATAGCAAACAAGAGGCCATGCGAGACTGTATAACATGCAAGAAAAGGTTTTAAGTCATTTTTAACCGTAAATGTCACAACGTTCTGCATTATGCCCGACACGCAGGCGTCACTTTTGGTGCGGAGACGACATCGCTGTCAATGTTCAGGCACAATAATCGATCCGCTTAACCCATTAAGGGTATTGGTCCACATTAAGCGATTTTTTCTCCCAACGCTTCATCTTGTCACAGGCTGCCTCTCGCAGTAATGAATGCGCATTCAGTTATTACCTGTTGCGCGCCTGTAAGACTGCCTTTATGAAATATTACTTAAGCTTTTTTGTCAGAGATAAGAACTTAATAATGGCAAAACATCCCGACGGCACAGGCGTTAATTAAATGCAAAATGTAAAGTTATGGAAGCAAAGATTAACAAACACGGTCGGGGCTTCGTGATGGCGCGAGGAATACAGAACAGTTCAGGCATCTTAGTGTCGGCAGACACGATAAATGTCAGCAGACTTCTGGCTGAAAGCATAAGGAAATGGACGTTAGCCCGCTATCGCCGGCTACGGTATGCTGAACAGCTTTTCTTTTCGCTTATTAAACGACGTCCTGACGGTAATGATGGGCTGACACGCTGATAATTGGTACACTTATTGCCTTGGCGGAACAATGCCAGTGCTGAACTCGATTAACAGGTTAAACAACCCTGCCAGTTGGCGCCAGCAGGTCTGGGTTGCTCAGGAAATGAAGTATGCTGACTGACGATCAACTGAATTACATTCTCAGCCACCCCGACGAATTTTCAGAACAGGTTGTGGCAATGGCGAAAGAGATACGGGTTTACCGTGCTGCGTTCGCACAGCCCTATGCGATCATTGAACCATTAGGTATGACGTTTATTGGCGATGAAAATGGCGCGATGGTGTGGCATCCGAAACACTACGAAGAAGGCGATACGCCGCTCTACCTCAGACCATCAATGGAAGAATAACCGTTGTGACGCATTCATACTTACACATCTGTAAATCCCCGTCCTGGCACGCCCCCGTTCACCTTCATTCATGTCAACGCTGCGAGACTCATGTTACGCACTGATCATCCCTTCGTCAGCCCTGCTCTTCACCCCGTAGCATCAACACTTCATCTATCCATGTTTAGTTTGATTCGAGACACTGACTGGCGCAGCCATGATGAGAGTGACGTGACCACCCGCTCTGCAGAAAGATAAGCGATTCGGTCACTTTTCATCGTCAACGCATACCGATGCCGTCCATTGTGGTTGTTAGCATCTGTCCCGGCTCTGCACTTACTGAATCACTGATGTGATGCGACAAGCGCGTGTTTTAAGCGAGACCCTAATCATCACAACACGCGATCACCGTTTTCAGCCGCCACCGGGCGAGTCAGAAAACGCGGGTTGACCGCATTTCTCTGGGCCACATCGTTGCGGCTTCTGCGCCCATCAGTTTTTGTAAGTTGTTACTGGCAAAATAATGCAGGCAACTCAGGCAGGATGAGCGATAGTCAACGCAGGCACGCTGCTGGACAGGAGCGCTTTCCTGACGTCTGCGTCCAGATTAGCGTCAGTGACAATATCCGTCAGCGCATCCAGATGAACCACATTGAAAAGAGACCAGGCACCGTATTTTGAACTGTCTGCCAGCAAAACACGTCGCCTCGCATTGATGATCAAATCGTGTTTCAGAGCCGCTTTTTCTTCCGTGGGCGATGTCACGCCTTTCGTCATATCCCATCCATTACCACTCAGGAAAGCAATGTCAGGATTGATATTGTTCAGCATCTTTCGACCGTGATCGCCAATGCAGGACTGGCTGCTTTCATCGATTCGCCCACCAATGATGGTTACTTCAATCTGCTTAAACTCGGAGAGGAACAGCGCAATATGTAAGTCATTGGTGATCACACGTAGCGGCATATGGGTAATTTGCCGGGCCAGCTCAAACATCGTCGTCCCTGCATCAAGGATTACAGCATCGCCTGCTTTAATGAAGGTGGCTGCAACGCGCGCAATAGCATGTTTTTCAGGCTGATTCCGTGACGATTTTTCCAGCGTGGTCGGCTGCGATGGAATAAAGCGGTTAAGCGTTACGCCCCCGTGCGTGCGGCTGACCACTCCTTCCTGATCGAGTTTAATCAGATCACGCCTGATAGTGGCAGGAGAAGCGCCTGTGACCGAAACAAGCTGTTCAACCGTTACCAGATTATTTCCTTTCAGGTAATTCATTATCGATTCTAAGCGACTGTTTTCTTTCATCTTCACATTGACCAGGACGTTTTCTTTTTTTAGATCATGCAGATATGATCGCAAAGTGCGATTTTTCTGTCCAGGTAATATCTAAAGAGATGATTGACTCAGCTCATGGGTGAGTAAATACCTTTGGATTCCTCACTGCACGACTGAAGTGACGGTGATCCACTTTCCTGCGCCATGCTTACTCTCATCGCGAAAGCATTCTCTTAAGCATGACTTCTCAGCGAGCGATGGCGTGTTGATGCTCTTAGATAAAGTCACACTTCGTCTGAACCGAGCACGGTAAAAATTTGATGTGAAAGGCGAGATGACTGATGCAGGCGTGAAGTCGGGACAGGTTGAATGCGGTATCTGGAGCACTGCTGACGCAATCAAAACGGCAGCGGTCCCTGCTGCGAGTGATACGATGTCTTTATCGTGACATATAATATTAACCGGACCTTACATCGCGCTTCGATATTCCGGCCAGGCCACCGCGTCTGAATGAAGCGCACCTGAAGGAGCAAATAAACTGCCCTGGAAATTAATCACGCCCGCCGCTTCCAGCCACATCCACTCCTCCGCTTTCACGATGCCGGCAGCAATGACCGTAATCTCTAAGGCAGAGCAACATTTTATAATGGCCTGAACCACGGCTTGTTTCGGACCACTGCGGTGAACATCGGAAGTGATACTTGAGTCAATGCGAATCCGGTCGGGCTGAATATGTGTCAATAACGAGAGCCCGGCGGAACCGGCACCAAAATTATCGACGGACAGACTGATGCCCGCAGCCTTAAGCTCCCTGACGGCAACCGAAAAAGCTTCCACGCGTGAAATAACTTCCGTTTCGCTGACACCAATCACCACCTGCTCAGGGACCAGCCCTGCAGCATTTATGGCCGCAACAATGGTCTGAACCGCATCAGGTACGACAACCAGCGTCATAGGCAGCAGACTGACATACAGCGTCATCTCGTCCGGGCAGGCCCGCCCGGCCATCCTGAACGCTGTAATCACCGCGTCAAGATCGGCATCATGTAACTGCTTTGACGAATCGCGCTGTTCAGTACGACGAAGCCGTGCGTCCGCTATCGCCTCAATCGCCGTTACTTGACGGGCAAGCGGATCGACGACGGGACGGAAGGTAATACCCGATACCGAAGGCGTCACCTTGCTGGCAGTGGTGCTTTCCGGAATGAATTCCCAGTATTCGGAGGGCAATACCTCGAAGTAATTCTCTTTCTCACGCGCCTCAACAAACGTACGCAGGAACTGCAACGCGCGGTCAGCATAAGTTAACTGGTACTTCGACGTGCCTTTATCGAGCACCGCCTGAAGCACAGTGGAACGATCATGCTCACGTAAATCAAATAATTCCATGCCGGCATTACCGAACCGACGCGAGGGCGCATAATCACGCATCAACTCGACCAGGTTATGGTGACGTCGATCAGCACAAATGCGCTGATAAATGGCAAGCACGCCCTCTTCCGGGCCTTCCAGTAACTGGAAAAAATGCGTGCCATTGAACAACAGAATACCTGTCACATCATGAGACGCATTCAGTATGCTGGCATCATCCACCATTCCGGGTAGCGTCTTAACAGGAACGTCATCCGAGATATGGCTGCGATAAATTATTGTGGTCAGCAAAGGGCATCTCCAACATCAACGTGATTGTAGTCGTCAGCTTATCAGTTATTCCTTTAACATGCAGGTCTCGGTGCGCGGACTGACGCAATAATTTACATTAAATTGCATCAGGGAGGAACGGTGATGGCGCGCGAGACAAAATAACACAAGGTAAACCCGGAAAAACTTCTCATTAATTATCGTTACTTTTTCAGCGGGGAACGATTGCTACCCTGACCTCTTTTAAAAGAGATATTTTTTAACTGCGAATGAGTGCGCTTTTACTTATTTTTAACTCTATGTTTTAAAAGGTTTTAACCCACCTGCCGGTGACTCGCACTTCTGGGCTTGCAGATTTATCCACCTGAAGCCGGCCCGACATGCCGCACGGAGCACGTCGGGAAATGTATCGCAGCCAGAAATTTGCCTTATAAAAAAGCGTAAGCGAAAATAAAATCTTCGTCCGAGGCTCCAGGGTTTCTGTTCTTTCCTCACCTGCCGTATTAATCAATACGCATTAACTCAAAAAAATGAACGGCCTTCACCCAGGACGTAAAATGGTTATTCCATGACGGTTTAACATCGCAACGCATTAATTGCTTTCGCCTTTTATAGTGATTGGCTTTTATTTTTTAAAATCAACGTACAATTATTTTTTGCAATATCATTCAGCATATGGGCAGGAGCGGCAATGGCTCAGGAACCTGGCGACAAGGAATATCACCGCACCAGAACAACACAGTCACTGCGCTTCTCAGACAGAGGCCGGGATGAGGTGCTGAAAAAGTTTTTACGTCTGGCCTGTCAGTTAGTTGGTATTAATGGAAGTTATATCGCTGTCTTAAATGACGATAAGCATAGTGTGCGTGCCAATTACAATATCGAGCTGAGTGACACGACGCGCGAACAGGCCTTATGCCGGCATGTTGTCGAAAGTGATACGACGGTCATTGCACCCGATACCCGACTTGATCCGCGTTATGCCCATCACCCTTTGATTGTCCATGCCCCTTATATTCGCTTTTATGTCGGTACGCCGCTGAAAAACGCTCATGGACAGATACTGGGAACGCTATGCCTGACGGATACGGTGCCACGGACTTTTAGCCACCAGCAGAAACAGATCATTGAGTCACTGGCTGGATTGGTTGTTGCCTTTCTTGAAGCCTGGCATTCGGCGGCCTTTATCGAACCTGTTACCGGCATGGCCAATCGGGAACGTCTTTTTCGCGACATTCTGCATCTTGCCACGCTGAATGACACGGCACTGCGCCGTCTGGTGCTTATCGACTGTATTGATATGTCACGCGCCTACGACCTGTCCCGGTCACTGGGCATGGCGTCGCTGGAGTCCTTGCTTAAGGATGTCGCCACCCTGTTAAGGTTACGTGTTCGGCCTGCCAGTGGTGAGTCGATTTACACGATCGCGACTGGCCGCTTTGCGATTTTGACCCGTGCAGAAAGCCACGTTAGCGCAAAATGGGTTGAGGAACGGTTAAACGGGATTCATGCCGATATGGGCGACGGCCTCACTATGGCGTTGGCGACCTGTACCGCGCAGATCGACTTTATCGCCGGCCAGACCTTCCCCCAGGACGCTCTCAGACAGGCAGTCAATGCGCTGGAACGCGTGAGCGGTCCGTCCGTTCGTCTGTGTGATGCTGTTAGTGATGGAATTAAAGACGCGAGTTCCCCCGCTGATTTCACCTTAATGCGTGATCTGGCAGAAGCGCTGCGGCGCAACCAGGGACTATATCTGGTTTTCCAGCCCAACGTGTGCTTGCTCAGTGGTAAACCGGTTGGCCTCGAAGCGCAGATCCGTTGGCATCATCCCCAACGTGGAGAGTTGGCAGCCGATAACTTTACTTCACTGGCCGTTGGGACTGAGCTGGGCACAACACTCACGACCTGGCTGATTGACAACACCATTGCCCGGCTTAAACGTCTACGTAATCATCCTATTCAGTTACCTGTCACGATCAGTATTCATGAGCGGGATGTGACAGATCGGGCGTTTGCAGAAAAGCTGGCGGAAAAAATGCTTAAGGCAACCTTACCTGTGTCAATGCTGGTCATCAAAATCGTTCAAAAAGAGCATATCATTGACAGCCCCTCAGCCATGCTGGGCCTGGAAATGCTAAGACGTATGGGATTCACAATGACATGGGAATATATCGCGAAAGGCTATCGCAAGATACGCTACCTGCGCGGGACGCCGCCTGATGTTATAAAACTGGATAAAACACTGGCCAACGAAATCCATACAAATATTACTTCCCGACTTATCGCACACAGTATTTTTACGACGCTTAAAGAGCTCAATCTCCTTGTTTTAGCCTACAGCGATCGTCCCGCCTCTGTGGTCACCTCAGATAACAGTGAGGCTACCTATGAATATTTCAACATTAAACCCATGACAGAAACGGAACTCGATCCCTGGCTGAAATGGAAGTTACCGGGGTAAGCGTTTTCTCCCCGTTCTGTACTCGTGGACCATCCTGCTGGTATTTATTTTCTGGCCAGATGGCGTTTCGTATCACGGGCCTGGATACGCGCTTCTGTGCGTGAGGGAAACAGATAATGGTACAGATCGCGATACAGGCTCAGATGTTTCACCACGCCCTCATGGATAGTCTTGGTAATATCGTTGATTAAAAAATCGCAGGTGGTGTTGAAGTTTCCCATTTTAAAAAAGGCTTTATCAAAAACCGTAATAATGCCTTCCCATTTCATCTGATATTCATCCCTGATCGGATCATGAGTTGCAATGAACAGGCCTTTGTGGGACTTCACACCATGTTTGCCCACATAGGTGGTTTGCGAATCGTAGCCACGTTTACTCCGCCAACGGCAAAATTCATAGGGCACATCATAATGGGGCAAAATAAAGTCGGGACAGCGGAAATTCTCGTCGCTTAACAGACCATCCAGCGTCACCGTGAAATGCAAAAAATCCTGCATAAAATCGAACTGACGCGTCTTGGTTAAGGTGACATTGATGGTGAAATTGCCTGAATGCACATACCAGTAGTTAGTAAAACCGTTGACCAGAATACAAAATACCTGCCAGTCGCTAAGCCGCCGGTCACCGGCTAATCCTCTGAAACGACTTATCATTAGCCTTGCTTTGGGATGCTGATACGCTTTGAACAACGGATCATTCATACCTTTCAGTAACATCAGGCCCACTCCTTTGTAATTTAGCGTATCCTGCCATGCCATTTTACTACTGAAAAGGTGCCGTCATCTGATTATGCGACGTTGCGCTTTCCTTTTGGGCACCGTCTTACTTATCGTTCTGTGATGCCGTCTGTAGCCATAAGCATCAGGCTGCATCATTGAATGTGCAGACAAGGCAAGGCTAAATTTTGCAAAAGGAAAATAAAAACGCGTTCAGAGAGATAATTCAGAAGGGATAGAGGGCTAGTGCGCGTTGCTGATG
The DNA here is from genome assembly GCF_043545505.1 of Pantoea sp. SGAir0183. NCBI lineage: Bacteria > Pseudomonadati > Pseudomonadota > Gammaproteobacteria > Enterobacterales > Erwiniaceae > Pantoea > Pantoea sp. SGAir0183. The sequence continues at coordinate 172,897 of NZ_CP028057.1, read as the reverse complement.
GGTCTGAACAAACGCATTTTTTAATTCACAGTAAACGTTACTCTCCCCCCGGCAGTCACGTTGCGCGGCGTATTTCACTGCCGCATAGCTGTCGCGGATGTCTGGATATTTTCGCAAATAATCCCGAAACGCCAGATGCCGGATGATATCTGGACTGCCCTGGATAAAAGCATGGACGTGATGCGTACGGCGGCCCTGAAGGCCCTTGGTATAATAGCGTCTTCCTGGCATACCGTTTTCGCCACGCGCCTGATAGCCAGAGGCGCACAACGCTGACGTAATGTCAGACGAATCATGAGTAATCACTTCCAGCAAAATATCGATGATCGGTTTGGCCGCTAATTCTGGCACCGCAGTGCTACCAATATGATGAATAGCGACAAGGTGTTTACCCAATCTCGCCGCTAACACAGCCGCCTCAGCAGAGAAATGATTCGCCCATTCAGGGCAATACTCACTCACGATTATCTGACGCCCGTTTATCATTTCGCTTTTTAGCGCCCTTTTTTCTTGCGACCCGGCTGCGTAAATCGCTTGCGTGAAGCGGGCTTATCATCAGCTTTTACGCCCGATTTAGGTTGGCTATTCCCTGGTTTTTTTGCAGGAGATTTTTTCTGCGGCGTCTTTTTTGCCGATTTGTCATCAGAAGTGGAATTTTCGAGCAGCTTAAACAGTTCGATTAATTCATCATCCGTCAGATCGCGCCATTCACCCAAAGGAATACCTTTGAGATTTACATTCATAATGCGCGTGCGTTCCAGTTTGGTGACTTCATACCCAAAGTGTTTGCACATACGACGGATCTGCCGATTAAGCCCCTGTACCAGCGTAATACGAAACACGTAGGGTGCTTCTTTCTTCACTTTGCACTTTTTGGTTACCGTGCCCAACATGGGAACGCCGGCTGCCATACCGGCAATAAATTCATCGGTAACGGGCTTATCAACAGTGACGACATATTCTTTTTCGTGGTTATTGCCTGCACGCAAAATTTTATTGACCAGATCGCCATGATTGGTCAGGAAAATAAGTCCCTGCGAATCCTTATCGAGACGACCGATGGGAAAAACGCGTTTACTGTGATTAACAAAATCACTGATGTTATCGCGTTCGCCCTCTTCCATTGTGGTGATAATGCCTGTGGGTTTATTCAGCGCAATCAGCACCAAATCATCTTCATCACGAGGCTCAATCAGCTGACCATTCACTTTTACGACATCGCCAGCAAAAACCTGGGCACCAACGGCTGCGCGTTTACCATTGATAGAAACGTTGCCCTGTTCGATAAAGCGATCAGCATCGCGGCGGGAGCAGATTCCGCTCTCACTGATGTATTTATTGAGTCGTGTTGATGAATGCGTCAGCATGGTTCCTCCAAAAACGCGCACTATACCTTACCCGCTCTCGCTTGCGAAGCAGAAGGCATTAAACTTTTGGCCCCTTCATCGGCCAGTAAAATCAGGCCATATCCTCTGCGTTTTGAACCTGAAAGTGCAGGCAGACGACGTGACACATCAGTCTCGTCCCGCGCCTTTTCGATGGCGCTGACCCGGGCCTGATCGATGCGACGCCCATAGCTCTGCACCGGGCAGGTACTAAAACCGCGCGCTCATGCCAAGGTTCCAGGTGACCTCATGATAATCACGTGCGCCCGCCACCGTCGACACAGCGGCAAAAGCGCTAACCGCGTCGCCGATGGGGACATTGGCCCCTACAGCTATATCCGCCCAGTCTTTATCCTGATTCGAACGGCTTTGTCGGAAAGCCGTTCGTGTCGATTTCAGACCTGCACTCACCGATGTATCCGTGTCGCCAAACTGATGGTTATAACTGACCTGTGCCCAGGGATTGATTCCTAATCCCTGGGTATCAATGCGCCACCCCACTGCGCCAGTTTGTGAATGCCGTGTTTGATCGGAGAAACGCATCGCACTGCTGCTGTCGCCGCGTTCCTGATAACCGTCGGCCCGCACATAATCCAGCGCATAGCTGACAACAGGCCCCGTGGTAATCGTCTCGTTTAAGGGAAAATCCCAACCGGTTTGAACCCGCGTGCCCATCAGCTTTCCACTACTGCTGCCCTGTTCAGTGCGGACCGCAGGGCCAAGTTTTATCTGACGTTCAATGCTGTCGTAATCCAGATCCGCATAATGGATATCGGCGTTGACCCACAGTCTGTCCATCAGTTGTAGCTGGCTCCAGAGTGCCACCATGTTGCCGTGCAGCCGGTAATCATAACGTTCAGAGGGATGCTGTCGTTGGCTGGCCGTTGACAGCAACGCCCCTGCCTGCAGGTTGTCGGTCAGCTGATAACCCATGCCGGCTGACAGGTTTGCAGTATCTGTGTCGCCATCATTAAAAACATCACTTTTGTTGCGCGCGTGCTGACCGGCGTAACCGCCAAACACGGTGAATTCTCCGGCTTCAGCGGGTTGCCTGCGCTGCTGCTGGAGATGACTGTCCAGCGTGTTATGCACATCCTGCAGCATCGTCAGCGGTGCCTGCGTCAGTACCGCGACCTGGGCTGGTGCATCCAGGATTGACTGAATGTAGTCAGCAATCAGGGCATGTACCGCAGGGCTGGGATGAAGACGATCGGCAAACAAAAAAGTCTGTTGCGACGAGAAACCCGCTGTCGACGAAGTACAGACGGCGGAAGAGATGCCCGGTGGACAGGCCATGCCTGCGGTGTTAGTAAGACCATAAAGCGCCGGACTGGCGATCACTTCATTAAAAAGCCCATTTATATCGACCCGAACAATATTCCCCTGTGCAGCCGCCAGCGCGTTTTCTTCCTGCTGATTGTAACGGGCCGTCAGAGAAGCCGCCTGATCGCTTAACTGCTGCCAGGCGGCGAACAGCTGTTGTGCGATCAGGTCACGAACCGCCGGTATGGCAGAGAGCTGCGCAGCGGCCTGACCGAAAGCCGTCTGGATAGCCTGCTGCCGTTCCGCCGTAGTGAACGTGGTCGCCGCGTTCAGTGACTGAAACGCCGCCGCCACCGCTGCGGAACCGGCCCCCTGAAGTATTCCTTCTATCAGGGCAGGCGTCGCACCGACATTCGGCACGGTTGGCACTATCACCGTACCAGCGCCCGCATTCAGTAACGCGCTGACCTGGCTGGCGGCCGCACCGGCGCTGTTGTCAACCAGAGAAAGCGCCAACGAGGGGCTGGGAATGAGCGTGGCAGCGGCCAGGTCATTCCCGCCGATCCAGTGAATATAGAGCCCGTTGGAATCGGCCCGGCCATTCGTTGACGACAGATAGCGGGCAACCTGATCCTGGGTATTAAACTGCGGATTGAGAGCAGGCACCGCCACAGCACCGCCTGCCGCGTAATTACTCCCGCCCTGAGAGGACGGCTGCAGCATCAGTCCCGCGTCACGGGCGATGATTTCATCATAGAGTGGATGACTGGCAGAATCGTAGGTAAAACGGCCGACGTTGCCTGTATCACTCAGGCTGTCGCCAAATACGGTAAGACTGTCCCAGGCCATCACCGCTTGTGGGCTTACCAGGATGGCAAGCGCGACGAACGACACAGGAAACCATGCACGATTTTTCTTCATGACCAGCTCCGTTCAGGGAAATAACAAGGATGGATAAATCAAAAGAACAGCAAATAAACATCACGGCTGAGTAATAGCCGCAGATTGAAGAACGCTCCAGACGAAAGCTGACGTGAGTTCGCAAAAACGAAAAATTTTTAAGCCATTCCGAAAAGTGTCAGCCACTTTTGCAAACCCGATCACGCCAGGTATTGAGGAAACACATCCAGGCGATGCAGGGTGAGCGAAAGCGTTAAGCTGCGCCAGCCATGTACTGGCTCAACTCTCCTCTTGTCGTGTGACATCTGAACGAAAGATTTATTTTTTTATGGCAGGCTTAAGACCACGGTAGAAATCCTGTAGCCGTTTCATGGTCTTAGTCGTACGATCTGGCAGGGAAGCGGCCACCGAGAGAATCAACATTTCAAGGCAAACCATCACTGTGCCGTGTAACGGGATGCGCCCTTTTTCCCCGCCGCGTGGCACGTCAATAACCACATCCGCTTCCCGGGCAAAGAAGGCGTCGGTCGCATGGGTGAGAAGAATTATCGGAATGCCCAGCCTTTTGGCCTCACGCACCACTGTTGCTCCTTCGCGATGTGCCGACTTTTGCGCCATCATGATCAGCACATCGCCCCGTTGCAGCGCCAGCATCTGTTCCGCCAGCGCAATACCTGAACGGTTAAGTGAGAAGGCTGGCAAACCGATGCGATTTAACAGGCGGACGGTGTAGTCAGCCAGAATACCCGAGGCGTTAATCCCGAAAACGGCCACCTGGCGGGCTTCACTCAGTAACCCCGTCGCTTCGGCCAGCGCCTGGCGGTTTTGCTCAGAGGCCAGTACCTGACACGCATGGAGATGCCCCTGCAATACGAAGTCTATCGACGACGAAACATCCCGCGTCATAGCATTGACGGTGCTCAGCATTTTCTCTTCTGAAGAGAGGCCGGGACCAAACCAGGCCTGAAGGACGTTTTTCAAATCGCGCAGTCCTGAAAAACCCAGCGCCTGAATGGCGCGAATCACAGTCGCATCCGATGTGTTATTCGCGCGGGCGATATCCATGGCAGTGCTGTCCAGAACCGTTTCCCGGTTGGTGTGAAGATAATGTGCAACAGCCAGCAGGCGGGGTGAGAGTTGCTGTTCCCGCGAACGCAAACGCTCGCCCAATATATCTGTACGACTTCTGGCCTGCATCAAGGAAGCCTGTCACGCTGATTACTGTTAAAAACACCGATGAGATGAAACACTCTCACGCCCCCGTTAAATCCTGAACGATAATGTGTGAACCTGACAGGGTAAGCCCCTTCGACGATACTGTTCTTGCTTCGCCTGCGCTAAGCATGTCTCGCCCGGCTGTAGTCAGCAAGCCTTTTCTCCCTCACGAACAGCAAGGTTATGCTTCTTCCCCTGGATACACTTTGCCAGAATAAGTTTTTTAATTCATGAAAATTAATGACTTAACAATATAAAAACAGTTAAATCATCGTTAATACACTCTCCTGGAAATGTAGTAAAAATAAATGTTTTTATATTTACTACTACATTACTCAATGATTGAATGATTCTCAATTACAAAACAGCCTACCAGGACGGACGCAAAAACCTCCACCTGAAGGCGCCCCCCCCCACGTTTAACGTGGCCTTTTACGTTTATTTTGTTTTTGATGATCAGCGAAAAAATATAATGAAAACACGTCCAGGCGAGAGTAAGAACCTCAGATTTCAGCAGGCTTTAATAGTGGCGATCTGTTCCAGCGCCTGGCTTCCGGCCGGTAACAGCCTTGCCGCCACCGGGGATGATACCGTCACTGTCACCAGCGATGCTGACCGTGAAGAGGGCTATGCAGCCACCACCAGCAGCGTTGGCAGTAAAATGCCGACAGCGCGTCTCGACGAGGCCCAGTCTGTCAGTACCGTGACACAACAGCAGCTTGATGATTATCAGGTCAGCAATCTGAGCGATGCGATGCGCTTCGTCAGTGGTGTTGCGGAAGCCAACACGTTGGCAGGAACAGAGGACGGTTTCGTTCGCCGTGGCTTCGGTAGCAATTCTGATGGCTCGATATATCGCGATGGTATACGAAGCAGCCAGGGGTTAAATCTGGATGCGACCACGGAGCGGGTTGAGGTACTCAAGGGATCGGCATCTCTGCTCTATGGCATTCAAAATCCGGGCGGTATCATCAACGTCATCAGCAAAAAACCACGCTATTCATGGCAGTCTTCCGTCAGTGGGCGCTACGCAAGTGAAGGCGGTGGAGCCGGTACGCTCGATGTCACCGGCCCGCTGGGTAATGGTTTTGCTTTCAGGCTCATCGCAGAGAAGCAGCGTCAGGATTACTGGCGCAATTTTGGCAGTGATGCGCATTCTCTGCTCGCGCCGTCATTGCAATGGTACGGTGAGAAAGCCAGCCTGTTGGTCAGCTACAGCGACTATCGTTATGACATTCCTTACGATCGCGGTACCGCTTTTATTAATGGCGCACCACTCGATGTCGGTTACAAACAGCGACTGGATGACAAAGCGAATCATGCCTGGGGACGTAATCAGGCACTGAACGCGCATTACGACTGGCAGTTCAACGACAGCTGGAGCACGCGCCTGACGCTTGGCTGGAATCAGCGCCGTTATGACAATAACGAAGTTCGGGTCACGGCGATTAATCCTGCTACCGGCGTGGTTACCCGGCGCGCCGATGCCAATCGCGGATTTAATCAGCAAACCAAATATCTGTCATGGGACGTCCTGGGGAATCCGGAGATATTCGGCATGGCGCATGCGCTGGTCTTCGGTACGGATTATGAAATGAACCAGACGTACCGGGCGCACCAGTATCAGGGCAAAAATGACCGCCGCTTTAACTACCTCAACCCCACTTATGACCTGCTGTCACCGGTAACCGACAGCACAACCGAAAATACGGCAAATGCTAACAACCTTAACCGTATCCACAGCCGTTCGGTCTATTTGAAAGACAGTATTTCGCTTACTCCAGACTGGATTGCGGTCATTGGCGGACGTTATCAACATTACGAACAACGCGCGTCAAAAGGATTTAATCCGGTCGTTGAAACGCTGAATGATGAGGGAAATACCTTCCTGCCACAAACCGGACTGATTTACAAAATTACACCGGATGTTTCGCTCTATGCCAGCATGAGTAAATCGTTCACCCCATCGACGGATGTCGACGATGAAGGAAACGTCAGTAAGCCTGAGCAGGGCACCACCTGGGAGGTTGGCAGCAAATGGCAACTTTCTCCGCGCCTCTTCGCCTCGCTGGCGCTGTACAGAATCGATGAAAAGCGGATGACACTGAACATCAACGGTACTAACCGTCCGATCAACAAGGCGCACTCGCAGGGCGTTGAGGTTGAGCTTAATGGTGAAGTGGTCCAGGACTGGGATGTCAGTGCCAGTTACAGCTATGACAACGCTGAAATTGTCGATGACCGGATTAACCCGGCGAATAATGGCAATCGCTTACAGAACGCACCAGAGCAGTCCGGTGCGCTTTACCTGAGCCATAATCTGATCGTCAGCAACGTGCCCGGTGATTTTCGTGTCGGCGGCGGCGCCCGCTATGTTGGCAGTCGTGCTGGCGATTCTGACAACAGTTTCACCTTACCGGATTATGTCGTAGCGGACAGCTTTATTGCCTGGAACAACGCGTTGCTGGGCAAGAAAACACAGATACGACTGAATCTGAATAACCTGTTTAATAAACACTATTACACGTCGAGCGGCGGAAACCTGCGCGTACGTGAAGGTGAAACCCGCAACCTGATGGTACAAGCCCGTGTTGAATTCTGATTTCTGTAAGCGCAGCCTGCTACGAACGCTCCTGCTGTTGGCTTTGACCTTCAGTAGCCTGGTCTGGGGCAAAACCATCACCGATATCAACGGCGATAAGGTCACCGTTCCCGACCATCCTGTGCGTATTGTGCTGGGCGAAAGCCGGATGCTTTACACCTACGCACTGCTGGAGCCCGGCAACCCTTTCAAAAGGCTGGTCGGCTGGCCCGAGGATCTGAAAAAGTACGATCGTCAGACATGGGATATTTTCGCGCGTCAGTTTCCTGAGATGCAGCATATCGCGTCATTAGGTCAGGAGGGATCAAATGACATCAACCCTGAGAAGGTGATCGCATTACAACCCGATGTGGTAATTTTGCCGGCACTGGCGCGCAGCAGTGAGGCCGGACAACGGCTGGAGCGCGTCCTGAAATCCGCGCATATCCCGGTCGTGAAAATCGACCTTCGGGTGCATCTCCTTGAAAATACGACCCGCAGCGTAGCCATTCTGGGAGAGGTGCTCGATCAGGGTGAGCGAGCCTCGGCTTTTAATGGGTTTTATCAGCAACATATGCAGACCCTTGCGCAGCGCCTCGCTCAGTTTCGCGGGAAGAAGCCCACCGTACTTCTGCAGTTGCATCTGGGACGTCGAAATGAATGCTGTGTGACGTCGGTAAACGGCAGCCTTGGTGAGATACTGGCGTTTGCCGGCGGCGAAAACATTGCCAGCAAAACGGTTTCCGGCGTTTTCGGCCGGTTGAATGAAGAAACGGTGATTGCGTCACATCCGGACTTCTATTTTGCAACGGGCAGCGGCGATCGTAATGATACGTCCGATTTGCGTATTGGCCCTGCCATCACGCAGGCTGAAACGCGCGCCTCGCTGCGGCAACTGACCGCGCAACAAACGGGCCTGAAGTCGTTGCGTGCGTTGCAGGACGGCCACGCGGCGGCCCTGTGGCATAATTTTTACCTCAGCCCCTGGCACGTTGTCGCGGCAGAATTTTTTGCCAAAACGCTTCATCCCGCGCTCTTTAACGATATTGATCCTGAAAAAACGCTGCGCCAGCTGTTTACTGATTTTCTGCCGGTTCCGTATTCCGGCACCTATTTCTGTCAGCTGACACCCAATACCTGATCACGGATTGTCCGGCGGCGTAATGGTGACGCCGGACAACGCAACGTCTTAACAGTGATTTTTTACCCGTACGATGTCGGCCATGACAGACAGCGCGATTTCCGCGGGGGTTTTACTTCCGATAGCCAGACCAACAGGCGCAATGATCCGTGCGAGCTCATCGTTATCCAACCCTGCAATGGTCTGTAAACGCGACTTGCGCCTGGCCGTATTTTTAGCGGACCCCATAATGCCAATGTAAAACGCATGAGTGTTGACCGCTTCCATCATGGTTAGCTCATCTATGCGCGGATCGTGGGTTAATGAGACGATGGCTACCGCAGCATGCGCACCGTTGAGCTCCAGCCAGCGCGCGGGATGCTGAGGGACGATCGTAATCGTATCCTGGCCCGTAAAATGACCTTCCAGCTCACTTAACATCTCTGAGCGATGCTCACATACTCGAACATGAAAGCCCAGGATTTGTGCCAGCCGGATGCACTCAAAGGCCACGGTAGAGTAACCTGCCACCAGCAATTCCGGGACGGCACCAACCGGTAACACGACCTCTGGATGCTGATAACGAAGCACCGGCAGCGCCGCCGTCATCGCCATAGTTTGCCAGGTGGCACGTTTGCTCACAGTGACCGTTTTGAGCAGTCGTGTTTTGCCACGCAACGCCTGATGCATCGCTTGTAACATCTGGCCGCTGTCGTTATCGGCAACCAAATATTCCACCAGCACGTCGAGGCTACCGCCACAGGGCAACTGCACCTGCGTTTGCCTTCCGCCTTCACCATAACGGACAACCTGACTGTGGATGCGGTAATGCCCCTCAGCCAGCCGTGCCAGAAAGTCTTCTTCTATACAGCCGCCGGAAAGCGAGCCGCATCCTTCTCCACTGTCACTGATCACCATCATCGTGCCAGGTGCGCGCGGTGAAGAGCCCCAGGTCTGCAACACAGTGCACAGCCAGACGGCCCGTCCCGCATGATGCCAGCCTAATGCCGTTTCAATCACTCGTTGATCTAACGTCATCATGGGCTGCACCTCATTCGCCGTAAATCATCCGGATAATCAACATCCTCCAGGCAACCGCGATCCCGAAGTGGCACGTAATGTACAGGATGATGTTGTAACAGTTGCTGCGCACCAGTATCACCGGTCAGCTGGCGCAGCGCGGGGAAAAAAGCGGCCGAAAAACCCACAGGATGACCAGCACGGTCGTCAACCCAGGGACGCACCAGCGGATACGTGCTTAACGCCCTGTTTACCGCCCTGTAGCTTGCAGCGGTAAGCCACGGCATATCGCCCAGCGCCACGATCACGCCATCATAATCCGTGCAGGCACTGACGCCCGCCGCTATCGACTCGCCCAGCCCGGCGCTGGCACACAACACCCGCACCGCATCACCTAGCAGAGAATGAATGGCCACGTCTTCGGGACGCGATACCACGACCACCTCCATTCCGCTCGCCCTCGCCTGATCAAGCGTATGTTTCAGCACGGCTTTGCCATTCAACGCCGTCAGTAGCTTATGTTCGCCACTGGCATGCCGAAACCGGCGGCCCATCCCTGCCGCCGTTAATACAATGGCCGTTTTCATCTCAGCGCGTTCCTTCGCATGTTTAGAGAATCTTATCCAGCGTGATGGGCAGATCGCGGACCCGCTTGCCCGTAGCATGGTAAACCGCGTTACTGATCGCGGCCGCCACGCCCACGATGCCCAGTTCACCCACCGTTTTGCCGCCCATCCGGGTCGCTTTATAATCCGGCAGGCCAACATCAATCGTGGTAATCGCCGGGATATCCGCGTTCACGGGAATCAGATAATCGGCAAGATTGTTGTTCAGCACTCTGCCGTTGCGCGGATCGATAATGCCTTCCTCAAGCAAGGCCTGTCCCACGCCCATAATCATGCCGCCAACCCACTGACTGCGGGCCAGTTTGGGGTTATAAAGCCGGCCGCTGTCAAACGCCGCGACCATACGTTTAATCCGGATGGTGCCAAAGTCCTCGTCCACTCTCACTTCGACAAACTGTGCACTCCAGCTGTGTGCGGAGACGTCTTCCGGGCGGCTCATTTCACCCAGGCTACCGGTCACACTGTCCCGTTCCTCGGCAGACATATCCGCTGAGAACGTGCCGCCTTCGACGCACAGCACGGATGCATTCGTCAGGCTGACCAGTGCACCAAAAGAAACAGTCTGAGAAGGGTTAGCGGTAACACAAATCGCCCCGTTCGCCAGGCTGAGTTCATGCGGAGGGATGCCTTTCAGAGGCGAGCCCGTTAATTCGCTTGCGAGCGTGACTAAGCGCGCGCGCATTTTTTTGGCGGTGTCATCAACCGCAGCCGTCAGGTTTCCTGCCAGCTGAGAGCCCCCCGCAACGCCGGCTCGTGGCAGTTGCGTATCGCCCAGTTCAACTTCAATGCAGTGTGAATCCACCCCTAAGATATCAGCGGCGGTTTGCGCCAGAATCGTGTACGTCCCGGTGCCGATGTCAGCTCCCGCGCACTGCACAACAATCTGCCCCTGAAAGGAAAGCAGGATTTTTGCCTCAGCCGGCATGGTATTAACCGGATACGTGCCCGATGCCATGCCCCACCCAATTAATTCACGCCCTTCGCGCATCGAACGGGGCGCCATAATGCGTTTATCCCAACCGAAGGCTTCCGCCCCTTTTTCATAGGCTTCTTTCAGACGACGTGAACTCCAGGGCAACCCCAACTGATAATCGTGATCTGCCCAGTTGCGTAAGCGAAAGGCCAGCGGATCGAGATTTAGCGCATAAGCCATTTCATCCATCGCCACCTCAAGCCCGAATGCACTGGGATTCTCACCCGGTGCGCGCATCCAGCCTGGCGTGACGGTATTGATGGGCCTGACCTGGTGCTGCGCCGAGAGATTTTCAATGGCGTACATGCGCCCCGTCACCTTACTGCAGTTTTCAGCGAAGACATCAATCAGTGACGTTTCACTGAAGCTGCGCAAAATCACCGACTGAATTTTCCCGTCGCGTGTCGCTCCCATCTCCAGCTGCTGTGAGGTGGCAGGACGCCCCCCTAAACCCGTGAAGGTTTGTGGCCGCGTCAGTGACACGCGAACCGGACGATTAAGCGCGCGCGAGGCCACGCAGGCCAGCGCTACGTGCGTATAAGGCACTGGCTTAGAGCCAAAACCTCCACCCACATAGGGCGAGATGACGTGAACATCTTTTGGCGAGATCCCCATCCATTCGGCGATTTCAACCTGCGCCCCTGCCACCCACTGGCTGGGTTCCCAGACGGTTATGCGGCCCTGCTCCCAGTGTGCAATACAGGCATGGGGCTCCATCGGCATGTTATATTCGCGTGGCGTGGTATAACGCTGATTAATCCGCACGTCCGCACGTTCCATGGCGGCCTGAGCCTCACCTAAATCGATGTCCTGCTTTGTAGTCGGCTTAGGCTCCACCCCTTCATCCGTCGCCGAGATCAGAGCAGGCGTCGTCTCATAGTGGATATCGACAAGGGAAGCGGCATAAGTTGCCTGTTCAAATGTCTCTGCTACGACCAGGCCAATGTTCTGACCATTGTGAATAATCACATCGTCCTGAATGGGCGTATAGGTTGTCTGCGCCGCACCGCCATCAGCGATAGCCGTCGGCTTATTGATTCTAAGTGAATTAAGATGCGTATAAACGGCAATCACACCTGTCGCACGTTCCGCTTTGGCCGTATCGATATTTGAGATGCGGCCACTGGCAATTGTCGATTGCAGGACGACGCCATGCAGCACGCGGTCGGGCTTATGCTCTACAGCATAACGGGCTTTTCCCGTGACTTTGACCTTGCCCTCACCGCGGGTTCGCGGTGTGCCAAGACCGGAAGGGCTGGCAGAGGCGCGACGGTGAGGATTGACGCTTTGCTTATCCGCGGACAGCACATCGTTGTCGGACCGCGCCAGGCCGTTGTTATGTTTTGTCATGCCTGCCCCCCCGCAGCCAGCAGCGCGCGGGCAATCACGCGCGGCGTTAACGTTATTTTGTAAGCGTTGTGCGCCAGCGCGCGCGTTTCCTGAGTGATTAATTCTGCGGCCTTATACAGGCTTTGTTCCTCAAACCGTTGTCCGGTTAACGCATGCTCCACATGACGGGCACGCCAGGGCTTGGTTGCGACACCACCTAAGGCGATATGAACGGTCTCTATCCGTCCCTGCGCAAGTGTTAATCCCACGGCCGCACTCGCGCTGGCGAATTCGTAAGAAGTCCGATCGCGTACTTTCAGGTAATGGGACTGTTTTAATGCTAAGGAACGGGGAATCTCGATGGCGACGATAATTTCATCGGGTTGTAAGGCGTGCTCATGCTGCGGCGTCTCGCCGGGCAACAGAAAAAAGTCGTCAACCGGAATGCGCCGCGTATCCTGATGGCTGTTTTGGACAATAATCGTCGCGTCAAAGGCCGTCAGCGCGACGGCCAGATCACCAGGATAGACCGCCACACATTGTTCACTGCCGCCCAGAATAGCGTGACTCGCATTGATGCCGTGCAGCGCTGCACATCCTGAGCCCGGCGTGCGTTTATTGCAGGCGGAAAAGGTGGCCGGATCGCGGTAATAGGCGCAACGGGTACGCTGGCAGAGATTGCCGCCGATGGTTGCCATATTGCGGATTTGAGGCGACGCCGCCTGCCACAGACTGCTATACAGCGCGGGGGCCAGGGCCTCACAATCAGGATGACTGGCCAGTTCACTCATGGTGACCAGCGCCCCAATGGTGATTTTATCGTCGCGGAATTCGAGCGTTGACAGATCCGACAAGCCGGCAATATCGGTGAGGAGTGAGGGAGTCAGTACGCCACATTTCATCAAATCAAGTTGCGTCGTTCCGCCCGCGATAAGCTGATTGTCAGCGTGCTGTTTAGCGCCTGCTGCATCCGTTACTGACCGGGCAACCTGCCAGCGAAATTCGTTCATCGTACGTCCTCCGCCATTTCAGCTGCAGCCTGCTTTATCGCATCAATGATAAAAGGATACGCGCCACAGCGGCAGAGATTACCGCTCATGTATTCACGAATCTCGTCGTCTGAGCCTGTATGACCTTCTTTAATACAGGCGACCGCAGACATAATCTGCCCGGGCGTGCAGTAGCCGCACTGAAAACCGTCATGTTCAATAAAACAGCGCTGTACCGGGTGCAGCTCACCCGATGCCTGTTCCAGACCTTCAATCGTGGTGACGGCTTTTTCTTGCGTCTGAACAGCCAGCGTCAGGCAACTCAGGACACGCTGACCGTTCACCAGCACTGTACAGGCGCCGCACTGGCCCTGATCGCATCCTTTTTTAGTGCCGGTCAGATCAAGATGATCGCGCAGTGCATCTAATAATGTGACGCGAGGATCGACCGTTAACTGCCGGGTCTCACCATTGACCTGCATCGTGAGTGGTATTTTTTCTGACATTATCTGTTTCCCATGGTTGCAGGGCCGGTTACGTGATATGAGGCTTATCGCTAACGGGCGAAATTAAAAACGTGAAGCGCGGATAACCCTGATGTTTACATGCGTATGTCCGTCATTAGGTTTAGCACTTATTTTTTGGGTCGGAGATAAAAACGAGAAGAATGTCTGCTGTGCTTGACGCTGACCGTCCAGACAAGGGTGACGGTCAGCGAAACAGCGAAGATTAATGGGCAGGTAAACGTGGGCCTTTAACGTGCGTGATCAACAAACTGATCATAAAAACGAAAGCGAATAAGACAACGATGGTCGGTGCTGGGGCACTGTCGATAAAAAATGACAAATATACACCGCTGAGCGATACCATTACGGAAATGAGAGCGGCCAGAATCAACGCATGTGAAAAACGACGTGTCAGTAAGACAGCAATCGCGCCGGGCGCAATCAACAAAGAAATGGAAAGAATGATGCCCACCGCTTTTAACGTCGCCACAATCGTCAGAGAAACCATGGCTAACAAGCCATAATGCAGCCAGCGCACCGCCAGGCCACAAGCCCGCGCCTGCTGGACATCGAAACTGAATACCATCAGGTCACGCCATTTCAGGATAACAAGTATTACCACTGTCGCAGCCATCGCCCCTGTCTGAATAATGTCATCACGGCTGATTCCCAGCATATCGCCAAAGAGAATATGGTCGAGATGAATCGCGGGTTTTAACGCAACAAACATAATCAGGCCGGTGGCAAACATGCCCGAAAAAACAATCCCCAGTACCGTATCCTGTTTGATTCTGCTGTTATCTTTAAGATAGCCGCTGGCAATCGCGCAGAAAAAACCCGCGCTGAAAGCGCCTGTGGCAAGTGGTAATGACAGCATCCATGCCAGCACAACACCGGGAAACACGGCATGGCTCATGGCATCCCCCATCAGCGCCCACCCTTTCAGAACCAGAAAGACAGACAACAGCGCACAGGGAATAGCAACGATACAGGCAATTAACAGGGCGTGGTTCATAAAACCAAACTGAAAAGGTTCAAGCCACATCATCATATCTCCTGCATCCGGCGACGCCGATGGTTCGCGAGTAAACCGTGCTTAGGTGCAAACACAAAAGCCAGCAGAAACAGCAACGTCTGGGCCACCACAATGATTCCTCCTGTCGCACCATCGAGATAATAACTTGCCCAGGCACCCGCAAAGCTGGTCAGGCTGCCGATGGCGACAGCAATAGCCAGTAAACGTGGAAAGCGATCGGTCAGCAGCCATGCGGTTGCGCCCGGTGTTACCACCAGACTGATTACTAAAAAAGCCCCAACCGTTTGTAATGCCGCAACGGTTGAAACTGCAAGTAAGGTGAAAAACAGTATTTTGAGCCGTCCCGGCTGTAACCCTACAGCGCGAGCATGGTTCTCATCGAAGAAAGCCACCATTAAATCTTTCCATTTGAAAAATAAAATCGTGGCAGACGTGATCCCGATAACGGCCAACTGAACAATATCTGCGGGGGCGATAGCCAGAATATTGCCCAGTATGATGGTTTGAATATTCACCGACAGGGGATTCAGTGAAACCATAAACAGCCCTAACCCAAAAAACGAAGAAAATACCAGACCAATAATGGCATCTTCTTTTAAACGTGTACGCTGATTCAGCACTAGCATGCTCCCCGCCGCTAATCCCCCCGACAGGAATGCACCAAAGGCAAACGGAAGCCCCAGCATGTACGCGCCTGCCACGCCCGGCACGATAGCGTGCGACAGCGCATCACCGATAAGCGACCAGCCTTTTAGCATCAGGTAGCATGAAAGGAAGGCACACAATCCACCCACCATTGCGGCAATCCACATGGCATTCAACATGTATTGATAACTGAAGGGTTCAAATAATAGCGTCATGGCTGACCTCGTACTGAACGCCTGTCAGGCGATGCGGGTAAAAGAGGCTTATCATCCATGACCTCACGCAGCTCACCCTCAACCATCGCATGGCGAAGTACACCGCTAAATGCCCGTTCGAGATTTGCCTGTGTAAAGGTGGTGCGCGTCGGCCCACTGGCCAGAACGGTACCTTTGACCATCACGGTGTAGTCACAAAATGCCATCACCGAACTGAGGTTGTGCGTTGAGACCAGCAGGGTTTTCCCTTCATCGCGCAGTTCACGCAACAGACTAATGATTTTGGCTTCGGTTTTTACATCGACGCCTGTAAAAGGTTCGTCCAGTAAAATTACCTCTCCCTGCTGAGCAATGGCCCGGGCGAGAAAGACACGTTTTTTCTGACCGCCTGAGAGCTCGCCGATTTGCCGCTCCCGGTATTCGAGCATATCTACCCGTCCGAGCGCAGCCATGACTTTGTCACGATCCTGTTGTCTGGGCCTGCGCATCAGACCCATGTGACCATAACGCCCCATCATGACAACATCCTCAACCCGGACAGGAAAAGACCAGTCGACCTCTTCTGCCTGCGGCACATAAGCCACCAGACTACGGCGTAAGGCCTGTCGCGTTGTCATACCGAGGATACTGACCGTACCTGCACGGACAGGAACAAACCCCATCAGCGCTTTAAAAAGCGTTGATTTCCCCGAGCCATTGACGCCAAGCAATGCGGCAATGGAACCGGCTGGCACGCAAAAACTGGCCTTGTCGAGGGCAATATGGCCATTGCGGTAGATTACCGAGAGGTCAGAAACATCAATTGTCGGCGTCATTGTTTTTTCATCCCATCATTAATGCCTTTCACCAATGTCTGAGTGGTGACCTTAAGTAAGTCCAGATACGTTGGTACGGGTCCACTGGCGGTACTGAGAGAATCGACATACAGAACGCCGCCATAGTGCGCCTGTGTTTCACGTGCTACCTGACGAGCCGGTTTATCCGATACGGTGCTTTCACTGAAAATAACGGGAATGGCATGTTTCTTCATCTGGTCAATAACCTGGCGTACCTGTTGAGGCGTCCCCTGCTGATCGGCATTGACAGGCCAGAGATAACGTTCCTTAAGCCCCAAATCGCGCGCAAGGTAGGAAAATGCCCCCTCGCTGGTCACGAGCCAGCGTTTGTTCTCAGGGATGTCGGCGATTTGTTTTCGGAAAGGCTCAAGCGATGCGATGATTTTCTGCTTATAGGCAGAGGCGTTCTGCGCATAGATCTGGGCATTGGTCGGATCATATTTACTCAGCGCGTCACGAATATTGTCGACATAGATAAGTGCATTATCGGGCGACATCCACGCATGAGGATTGGGTTTGCCATTGTAAGGCCCCTCCCCTATCCCCATGGGCTCGATTCCGGCAGAAACTACAACGTCAGGTACGCCTTTCAGGTGCTGATAAAAGCGCTGGAACCATAGCTCAAGATTCAGGCCGTTAGCCATCACCAGTTGCGCCCCCTGAGCCCGCTTTATGTCTCCGGGCGTCGGCTGATAATCATGAATTTCTGCTCCGGGCTTAGTGATGGATGTTACTTCAGCCGCCTCCCCCGCGACATTTTTTGCCATATCGGCAATAACGGTAAATGTCGTTACAACTTTAAATTTTTCAGCGGCATGGCTGTTTGTTGTCATTGCAACACCGAGCATGACACTCAGCGCGGTTATCCAATACCTTTTAAACCTGTTCATCGTACTGTCCTCAGCTTAATGCGCAAATATAGCTCGTGCTAACTTGTATAGCACAAGCTATAAATCAGGGACAGAAACACTTTGTGAAGTTTTTTAATGAAATGAATGGAAGTTTCATTTTTTCTGACAGGAGGTATGTAATTCGTTATTTTAAAGAGTAAAAAATAGATCCACCCCTCTCCAGCTAATGCAGATTTTCTGCCTAAACAGGTGCACTGAGTTCGTGTAAGCGTACAAACAGCGCTGTACGGTAAGGCGGATTGTATTCTTTGCTAAAATTACGAATGTGGAACACATGCCAAAGGAGGTTATTTTGCTACTTTCACAACAGTATCTGACTAACACTATCATTGGCGAGGCCGCTCTGAACCTGATAGCAATTAATCAGGACGTAAGTGTTGAGTCCCTGGTGGATGAGCTCAGGGTAATGAAAGAATCTGAAGTTGATGAAAAACGACTTCTACAACTGGCCGATGCAACAAAGTGGCTCATGGGATTCAGAAAAATCGGTGCACGGTCATCTGCCGGCACAGGCTGGTCTGCACGCAAGCACCCTTTTTCAGCGTCTTCTGACAATGACTATGATGATATTTTCTTTAAATAGTAATAAGCTTGTTTTTCATCCCTGTTGGTGGGAAACAAGCTTAACCGCACGCCATAATTGTTAAAAAAGTTTAAACGCCAACCTCTATAACCCTCTGTTTTACCTCAATTAGCACTTTTTGCACAAAAACATTCCTTCAAGATCATCAAAATTCTGTACAAGTTTTTAAAACATGTATAACTTTCGCTTAGCGGCGAAGTATATTTTAACCACTTGAGGATATGAGCATGCGTCAGAACGGACATGCACCGGATAATACCAGCGACATTGCCCGTTATTTTAACCAGGCCAGCCAGCCCTCTCAGCAGGAAACATTGGGCGAAATTGTTGTGGAACTCCTGCGCGCTGGTCAAACGCTCTCTCGTAAAGCTATCTGCAGTAAACTTCTCCATCGTCTTGATGGGTGCGCTTCATCAGAACAACAGCAGCATTATCAGGCCCTGATTGGTTTGCTGTTTAGCCGTGAAGGCTGATAAATTTTGCATTAATCGTTAATTCGTTTTTAAAGTAAATTCTGATCGGACAGTACTGCGTTTAGTCACAGGGAGTGTACTGTCCACAGCTGACGCGGGAAGGTTAGCTGTCCCCGTCATCGTGACCGGACTATGGCCACACATTCGTAATCAGAGAAGCCAGTATGTACAGAAGTGAAGAAGAAAAAATAACGGATGTGATGATAGGTGAGGCCGTGCTGACCTTACTCAAGTCCGAAAGTCCGATTTCCAGCAATGCATTAATTGCCCAGCTTGAGGTGATGGCGGGCGAAACGGAAGATGCAACACGACTGCATGCGATTAAAGTTGCCATCATTGAAGTGCAAAAAGGAATGGCTTCTGCAAACAGTCGTCGAAGAGTGGATCTTTCCGAACGTGATAAGCACCGTTTAAACAATGATGGTCCGCCTGAAGGTTCTAAAAAGCACTGAGCTTAATGTTTGTGGCTGGTCATCAGGCAATGATGCGGTGTGATTGCAGACAGGTAAGTTACCTGATTAACCCTGATAAATAATAATACTGTCGGCTGACTTCCTGCTATTCAACTGACAATTTTCTTAGAGAATTGAGACTATGCAACAGAGCACATCAGATTTAGCCATCATCGAATTTTTCCGCAGTGAGGGCGATCACCTCGCCAAAGAAACTGAATTGCTTGGTCGGGTAATCAGAAATATTGTCAGCGATGAAAAACGCGTGACAAATAAAGCTATCATTCTTTACTTAATTGCTGAACTTGAGTGCACTGACGATGCAACTCAGACAGAACTGTTACGCAACACACTGGAGATTGTCGTAGGCCGTACTCCGGACGACGCAGGCATTTAATGTTCATGCCAGGAAATGAAATCATTAGCATTTCCTGGCTCCCCCTACCCTGCAACACCTTGATATAGCCATAAACATTAATGCATTTTATGCGCAAAAAAATGGATGGCGCGCTTGCAAAGAAGTTTAACTCTCTTATCACCGCTGTCCTGACTCATACGAAATAGTGCATCTGTAATTTGATGAAACTGCACGGGCTCGCCCATCTTTAAAAGCTTACTGACTACTTCTCCAATCGACGCACGAATATCGTTGTCTTCATGGTTATTCACATAACCTCCAACTGGTGTATATATATACAGACTAACATTTTTATAATGTTAAAAACAAAGAAGATTACCGAAATATAATGTAAGCGAAGCGGTAGTATTGCGTTATGATCTTGATTTCATTCCGGGTTATATCTTTTTGAATTAATATATCCGGCAAAATTTCCTTCCCCGAATAAGTTGACAAAATACGACATTAAGTAAATTTATATTTCATGACACGGCAGAATAAGAAGAAAATTTAGTGATGCCTACGTTAGTGCTGAGGGTTAGCTTTCGGGTGATATCAAAGACAGGGCAGCTTAATCGCTGCCCAATGAAATGAGATTTTAAAACTTCCTTGCATTATTTAAGGCGATGAGGATTGCAATTGTTGCCAGGATGATCAGAAAAATACCTAATGCAATCATCGCATTGAATGCATAAGCTTTAAAAAGAATTAACCCGATAATACAGCCCGACAAAAATGAAAAAACGGTAGTCAGGTGCGTGTGTAACTGCTTTTGAGCAAAACGTCTGTCGCAGGGCTCGGCACGAGAAACAAACGATGACACGTACGTTCCGAGTGCAATACCGGCATCTGTAAGCGTCCCTGTGATATGGGTTGATCTGACACGGCCGTTCGAGAGTTGGGTTGACGTCGCATTATGCACTCCCATCAGGAATGCCAGTATCAATAAGACCTCATCATTATAGCTGGGAGAATAGAAAAGTTTTTCAAAAACCGAAGCAAGCGTGAGCGCTATCCCTTCAGCCAGAATGATCAGACAAAAAACCGTTCTGATTTTTCGCCTTTCTCCAGCTATGATAAATAATCTTGCCGCTGTACATCCAATAACAAACGCCGCGATTAACCCGGCAAGGAATGTCAAACTGTCAAAATCTGACGTAAAAACTTCAGTAGAAATTTGAGAGGTGTTTCCGCTCATATGTGACGGGAAAAAACCAAATGCGCCAAGCGCCATCGCATTCAGTATCCCGGCGGTTGTGGCTAATGCCAGAGCAAGATAACGGTCTTCTGTATGTGAACGCAACTTCTTCTTTTTTATCAGCACCCGATTCCCCTACTGTTTTTTACACCATTGATGATTTTACTTTTATACATTTTTATCATAGTAGAGTTTAAAAAACGCAGCGCTAAATACGGACAAGTCTGCATGGGTAAGCGGTTAATTGTATTGATATTTATGTGCTTTATGGGAATAGTGGTTACATGTAAAAAATTCAAAAGACTTTTAAGATTTTTTTACGCATCAGCAAAAATTTTTTTTGTACCCCTTTCTCTGATGTATTTAACACTGCTGCCAATTTATGGCAGGATACGCCCCCTGAATTAATCCATCACAAGCCATATGTAAGATTTTCAAGGTCAGGTCATGAAAAGAAGTCACCGTAAATTTATTATTCCTGTGGTTATTATATTTGTTTGTCTGGCCTGGTGGCTCATCCCACATTATGATGCTGAACACGAGGCTTATTATGTTTCAGTGCTTTGCGCGGTGCCCCAGCAAAATGAACAACAGTTATACAAAGCAATGCGCACTGTCATTGAAGGCAGTAATTCTGACTATGCATTGCAAAAAATCCATTTTATCCCGGGACTGGCTAAACGTGTCATCACTGTCTGGAAAAATCTGACGCCCGACCAGCAGCAACTCGCCGCCAGTAATAACACGCAGTGCCAGCACTTGCTCACCCACAATAAATAACTGCGCAAAGGGTCACTTAATCATGCTGCAACGCAAAAACTACGCTGCGCTGGGCCAAATAACAGCGCCATATGTCCACGCCGTCAGCCATAACGGAACACTGTAAGTTTCAGGCCTTACCGCCCACGGCACGACAGCAAGCCAGCGTGACATAGCAGCTCAGGCAGAAGCGATATTCGATCAGCTTGAGGTTATCGCCAGCGCTGAGCAAACGTCGTTAGAGAATTTGATAAAGGTGACCCTGTTCATTACTTCATTCACTGATATTGATGCACTTCGTAAGGTATTGTTTAAACGCTATGGCACCGCTCTCCCAGCCAGTTCACTGGTTCAGGTTAACGCCCTCTTTGCACCTGAATTGTTAATTGAGATTGAGGCGATCATTGCACTTTAAGAAAAGTTCGCCCTGCCCTTTTCATACGTGTAATGTCACCAACGGGTAAGAACATGCTTTTCGCACAGCATGTTCTTAATGTATTTTCCATCACCTATCCTTTTCTGACTTCACATCATTTCAGATAAGTGCAGTACATGTTTGCTCTGCACGTTGACATGGTATTCCTCTTATGACGCCGGCTTTTATACTTTCCCCTCTTGCCTATCTGGTTTTCAGGCATGCTCAACGCGAAAGATGCTGGCTGGCTATTAATATTGCAGCGATCGCGCTTGTATTCATACTTATGAAAGCTTTTTGACATGCCATACAGATATGCCACATTGTCGTTGCGATACGAATAACAAACCGAGTGGCTGACGTTTCGCAGCTCACTTATCAGCCTTTCGCATACCTGTCATAACCAGAATTGCGGTTTATCTGCATAAGGCTTTCTCATTCAGACAAACTGGCTGTGCCTGTCAAAAGGAACCTGATTAATTAATTCGTATTTCGCGTGGGCCTTGGTAAAAGGGATTCATTCAGAAACCCATGACATGTGAATTTCAGCCTGAAATCGCCAAAGAGAAGCACTGACTACAGTGAATGTTTGAGTATTCACTGTAGTCAGTTCGCGTGAACAGATGACTGCGTTATTGGCACGCTTATTCTAGAAACAGATAAAAAGGACGGCTAACAGCGATGCTGCGGCGATGTTAAGATCGAAGCTAGTGGCAGCTCTAGACCGCTTGATATTAAGGTCATTGAGCCGGCCTGAAAGACAAGCGCGCTGAACATGAATCTCGGACAGCAATACGGGTACCGCAGGCTTGCGATATGCAGCAAGCCGCTAAAATGTCACGGTCATCTTAGCTGGACGCGCATTTTATAGTGCCGTGATTTATTAATTTTAACTTTTACCCGATTTCGCTTTGCGGCCTTCCGGATTATATTAATTCTGAATTTCTTTAATAACGATGCGAGTCAGTTTCAGCGTGGTGAGTTGTAAAACATTGACTCAGGCGCGTAACCGCATTCACAGCTTAGCTTTTAGCGTCCGCCCGGAAAGGTTGATGACCAAATTTCAGCCTGAAATCGCCAAACTCATCTTGCACACTGATTACAGTGAACATGTAGCAGGCGTCCACTGTAATCAGTAATCAACTGCATTTTTACACACAGCCCCTTCAGGCTAAGCGAGAGATTTCATGTCAGTGCCATACTCATCCCAGGCTGCGCATCGCGCCATCAGTAAACGACATATTCCTGACTAACAGCGGTATCAATGCGTGGCAAGTGATTCACTGTAATCTGTAGTGTGAAGCATTGGCAAGCGTTAAAGCCTGAGCAACATGCTCATGGCACCAGAATACTGATTACAGTGAATTCAATATTAAAACCTGAGCTCTCATCGCGTTGTCCTTTTGAACATGATTAGTCGGAGCAGATGTAATGAGCCTTTCTTCGTTTTCAAAAAGTGAGATTCAAGCCAATGAATGTGTCACCTGTATTCAAGTGCCTGAAACGTTTTGCGGCCGATTCAACAGCAATGATACTGACGCAACCCGCAGACTTAAGCGGTTTTTATTGACACACCCCGAATTTGCATCATAAGTCACAGCGCCTTACAGAAAACGGGGTGATATCATTTGTCTCACCTTTCCTCACTCGCTGGCGCCAGTCCTACAGTGTGCGGTCGACTACAGGCTTCACTTTTAAAGGAAGAAGGGATGAGGGCGTTAATCAGTGTGTGAGAGAGATGCGGGCAAAGTCTTGATGGTGCCATGCATCGACAACTTTGGCTTACTCATTACCAAACACTTTCCCGTTAGTACATCATCATTCAGAGTGATTTATCCATCACAGCCATAGTTATCCACTTTTTCTGTGGATAACTAAGGGATATTTTCTGTATATCGTCATTATTGATAATTTTATTGTTTATCAGATTTTCTCGCGGCAAATAAGTTTAGTCATGATATGGTGTCAGCTCATATCAATGAGGTTTACATTGCTGGCAGATTCAGAAAAATTTCAGGGTGAAATCGCCAAAAAAAAGCTATATAATACAAGTAGATATAAGAGAAAATCGCAAATTTATCGCCGTCATGGTGCTACATTAAAGCATTCCATCATTCCTTCAAACTTTCCTTTTAGTACGAACAGTCGAGAGAAAGCCTGTAGAGCTGATAAATGCGGAAGCGGTTGAACAAATATCACCCATAAGATGGGTTTGAGACCTGATTTGTAAGCGTCAGGCTTTCATTACAGTCTCACAGATCGTGCACAATTTCGACCAGCACAGCCAAGACCCGAAACCGAATTTCGGGCGAAATTTTACGGCACTGAGATAAAAAAACTTATTTTTCAATATATTAATATCGACAAGGAAGATTATTAGATGGCGATTTCAGCCTGAAATTGCGAGTGTAAATAGCAGCATAAACAAGGCAGGAAGGGAGGAAAGAAACCAGGCAAAGGCTATTTGCCTGGTCAGGGTTAGACGCTCATCGTGTCATGAATTTTTTCAGGGTTTCTGATATCACTTTATCCAGCTCATCCTGCAGCTCTTTAGACTGGCGATTAAATTCATAACTGAACATCCTTCCTCGCGTTTTTTTACGCGCAAAACGATCTTTATCTGCGAAAGACCACAACGCAATGGCAGTGGTTTTGTCTTTTTCGGGCTCTTTAATCAACGTCTGGCTGCCCTGACGGATTAAGCGAAGAATATTATTCTTTAGCTCATCTTCAGCTAAATTTTCACGCGCTCTGACCACATCGATTTCAGCAGAAATCGCATTAATCAATGCGTCAACTGACTGCCCTGTTTCACTGAGCTTGTCTGAAGCCTGGAGCAGAGCTTTATAATCAGGATAAGTCAGTTCAGATTGATTGGGGAAAAGCGAAATCAGATCGGCAGGCACACTAGCCGCCTGTAATGCACGGGTCACTTTAGCCTGAGACAGACCCTGATTTTCAGCAATTTCCTTTTGTGAAAGTCCGCCTTCTTTAAGCGCAAGCAAACGCATGCCGACTTCACGTAAATTATGTTCGCGCGCCGTCTGTATATCCTGTGCAAGCTTGCGTGCCTCATCGGGCGTGATTGCAGCATCGGTAACCAACACATCAAGACCGGTTTTACAGTGCAACGCTGCGGCCCGTCGCCTTGAACCATCCAGTATCTCGATACGTTCGTCATGCATGATGCCAATGGCAGGAAAAAACTGCTGGAGTTTGATGGTACGAATAATGTCGCGTAATGAATCGGGTGTGAGACCAGACTGGTCGCGACCATTGGTTTCCATATTTACGAAGGTTTTAGCAGCCACTTCGCTGGCAGGTATATGATTAAACCTGAACACGGCGCGTTTCCCCGTCGAAAGCACAAAGGTTTGTGAGGGGAGTTCAGAGGATTTTTCGGTAGTTAACGGCGTCTGGCTGAAGGTTCGACCAATCGTTATTCTTTTTGCACTCATAAAAACCTCAGTTCAGGCGAATAAATTCGATGCGGTCAAAAACCGCTTTTGCAAAATCTTCAGCGGCAGAACGCGCATTTTTTAACGCTTCGCTGCTGCCCACATAGGTGGATGGATTGGCAGATATAACGGTGTCAAATGACTCTCCACAGCGTTCAAAACCATCCAGTCGCGGAAGCGTTGCATCTAACATATCGCCGCCAAAAATTTCTTTAGCAAGACTGTGACACAGCTTATGGTCAGCTTTATTCGAGAGTTTCGACATAAAGCCGATATTTCCCTGAAGGCGACACTCTGCCCCCGATTCTTCAATGATGCCAATCAACTCAGGTAAACGCGTCAGATATTTGAGAGTGGAATGAAAATCCACCTGTGCAGGCGGCACCGGCGTCATCAGAAGATCAGAAGCAGCAATCGCGTTCTTTAAAAAGGCATCCAGATGGGGACCACTGTCGATGAAGATAAAGTCGTAATCTTTTTTGAGTTTTGAGACAACATTGTCATAAAGCACTGAATGAACATTCTGTCCAGAAAGATGCGTGGCACAGAGCTCATCCCAGCTAGATGCAATAAACGCATCATCGATGGAGGCGGGCAGCACATCCACGCCTGGTATGATGGACGATACGATAAACTCATTCACCAGCTCGTCACGACTTACGTTCTGTAGCATGGCCTGCGCGGCCGTAGCCTCAACTAAACCGACTGAGCGTTCATGATTTAAAAACATGGTTGCTGAGGATTGTGGGTCAAGATCGATAACCAGAATGCGCAGGTCTTCATAGAGCAGGTGAGGGTGAGCGCGAAGCGCATGCGCCAGAGAAACTGTCGAAACGGTTTTAGATACGCCGCCTTTTAAATTTCCGACAAACAAAGTAAAGGCTTCAGGATGGCGATCACGGTATTTCGGTACGCCGCGATGGTGATAAATATCAATGATATTCTGTATGGACATGGCGTACTTGACCGAACTTCCCGCAGCGCGCTTATCAAACTGGTAGCCACTTTCTTCCATCTCATTGACAGCATAATCCACACTGGCGCGGGTTAATTTTGGCAGTTTAGCCAGCGCAGCCTTCGCATAAATCTGGTAATAACTGTTTTCCTGTAACTCAAGCTTTTGCGCCTGAATTTGTTCAGTAAGGCTCAATAGCATCCGTTCAGAACGCTGAGCAACTTTCATGACCTGACTGTCATCGTTAGCCATACTTACTCCAGATATGTAGGATTTACGACTTTATACCTAAATCCTGCACATCGGGCAACAATTTATCTTATAAACGCTATCCTGTGTTTAATGCTGAACTTATGATTTATGTGACGCTATACACATAATTTACTGTAATAAGCATCTGCGATGCGTTCAGGAGTGGACTATACAGGTGGATGAACTTAATCCGTCTCGCCCATAAAACTGGACAAAGATACCGTGAGGCTATCTTCGCTCGGTTTATACAGTAAAAGTAGAACGTCAGTACGTACAACGAGAAGCGAACATTCACTGTAATCAGTAAAGCCCGCCGATCACATGAGCGCAAAACTGCGTAGCAGAGGGTCAGCAGCTACCGTGCTTGTGGCGTCACTGCTGGCGAATGTATTTAACTGGCATCTGACCAGCAGGTGCCTTTTAACCTGCATTCGTTCACTGTAATCAGTAAAAGATTCACTGTATTCAGTAGAGGATGAGCACCGATCGTGTGGCCAGAATCAGGATGACAGACAGCCAAAACAGCACAGCAGGTGATTCAGCATCAATATCTGTTACTCAGGCTCAGCGGGGTGTTCTGGACCCATCCTGTGTTCACTGAAGCAAGCTGTGTCTCAATGCTAACTCTCTAAAAATCTGACAGAACGAACATATACATCCGCAATGTTCACTATAATCAGTATCCCTTCCAGCTGCCTGCAGATGAAAAGCCTGACCACAGAGATGCCGCTGTTTGCCACACGACTTGCTTCTGTCGCAACAGATGTGGAAAGGCATCGACTAAAACATTCACTGTAATCAGTAAGCGATGCTGGGCCAGCTTCAAGGCCGTGCCTGGCGATAAAGACGTAGCGATACAGACCGTAACGAGCCTTTAGCGAAAAATAAACAGGGAAAGGGAATGACGTAAACATTCACTGTAATCAGTAGCAGAAACCCATACCAGCGTGGCAGTCTTTGTTGTCGGGTAAAGAAGTCCGGAGAGGCTTCATCAGCCCGGCCCCCTGAATATTCACTGTAATCAGTAACACATGCAGCCTTCAGAAGGAGAAAATACTCATGGCATCAGGCTAGAAAGGCTAGAAAGGCTAGAAAGGCTAGAAAGGCTAGAAAGGCTATAAGAATGATACACTTCCCAGTAACATTCACTGTAATCAGTAAACGCCCTGATCTGAATCAGCCTCTGCCTGACATTCTGGTCCATCCATGACACGTCGATAGCATTCACTGTAATCAGTAAACGTAGCTGCCACCGTCAGTAATCTGGATCTAACTCCTGAACGTTCACTGTAATCAGCAGGAACCTCGCGACGAACAAAAGACAGATTCACTGGAATCAGTAAGTGCATTTTGTCGGCTTAACCCGTCATAACATTCACTGTAATCAGCGTACCACTAACCCTGTCACTTTTTTTCTGTGATTGTTCATTAATGCCAACGTGTTCAACCCTGCGTTGTCTAACCCCAAAAAATACAAATAAAATCAATTAATTAATAACAATATTCACTATAATCAGTTATATCATTCTTCACAAACGTACACTGTAATCAGTGGAAGACAGGACGCTAGTAAACGCAGCCAGTATTCACTGTAATCAGTAAGACGAGGCAAAAAAGGATAAGCAGAAAATCAATAAAATAATAGTAAGCACACACTTACTTATAAGTTATTGAAAAGATAGTAAAACAAGACAAGATGACAGGCGTTTCAGCAGCATAACTTCCGGCGCGTTACTGACTATAGTGAATGCCGCTGATTACAGTGAATGATTGTAGGTAAGGAGTGAAAGAAGTATATGAACTGGCGTGCAGTGTCACTTTTTCGTTAAAAGTGACACTGCAACGCAAAACTTACTGATTACAGTAAATGCGCGCGCTATTCTTCAAACTCAATGTCTTCGAGGGTATCAATGCCTTCAAGATTGCCGATACCATCCAGTTTAGGCGTTCTGCTGTGGATAATGAAAAACACAGAGCGTCCGCGTTTGACTTCAGAATAGTCGAGATAGCCAATCTCTTTAAGCTGCTCCATTGCGCGTCGCACAACGTGGTTCTGCGTCGTAATTTTAGATCCTAAATTCAGGCGCATACGCAGGCGTGCCAGTGATATAGGCGCAGGGTTGGTGGGAAGGCTCTCAAGGAACGTATAGAGCGCCTGAGCCGATTCTTTACGTTTCAGACGGGAGATGGCGCGTAGCTGAAGTAAAACCTTGTGATCGAAGTTATAAAGCTCAAAAAGCTTGGGATCAGCTTGTATGCGAACAATATCTTTTTCACGATCATAGTAGGCAGACTGAACAAGGTGCGTGTGATAGGCCTTACCGTTTCCTTCAAAGGACAGCGTATTGGTCGCAATTCGCCGTAGGGATGCATCAAGCCGCTTACGTAAGGCAGCAGAAGAGTTTGCTGAAGGTATCCCACACATTTTAACGAAATCGATAAAGGGCAGCGTGACCGTATCGCCCTGAGTAGGATAACGCGAAAAAGACTGGATGATGCCTGCCCATGTCTTGAAATCATTATCCATATCCAGCCTGGCACCGGTGATGGTAATCTTTTCATACCCTTCCGCTTTCACCAGCGAGAGATTTTTAAGTTCTTTCGTCGCATCGGTGGACGCCATCGCGCCTGAAATCCCGCGCGCGGTGGATTTAAGCGTTGGTACAAACAGTCCCAGTCGCATCAAGGCAACAGGCTGAACAGTGTTATTTTTATTGGGATGAAGCTGAATAACTTCACCGCTGTTTTTGGTCACAGACAGAAAAGGCTCTAGTAACGCTTTGTTTTCACTATCTTTATCTGCCATGGGATAAGATCTTCATTCTGTGGATGAAAAGGATCGTTTTCTGATTACAGTGAACATTAGCACTGATTATAGTGAACTTTCTACAGTGTGTAGTGAATAAAGTACTGATTACAGTGAATAGTTTGCTGATTACAGTGAACACCAACCCCCTCTCAGCCCTTGTGTGGTGCGGCCTGCAGCGATCGGGGATCTCTTTGGATCTATTATGGATCTCTCTATGATCGTTATATAGGAACTATTCACTGTATAAGTGGATAACTCAGCAATAACAGATCATAGTGATGTTTATCTGAATAGCGTTTTTTTTTAAAAACGATAAGGTAACTGCCACCAGCCCCGGACAAACGCACTCACTCGCACCTTCATTTTTCAGAAACAAGTTCATCACTATTATTCATTTTTCATCAGCATTACGACGGCGTATGGTGACAGAATTTCGTCATTAATAAGGATCACGATCATGACTGACTTTGCCATTTCCCGTAATCCAACAACGGGTGAAATTCTTGCAAAATATCCAATGCAAACCGCTTCTGAACTGGAGCAGACGTTAGACTCAAGTGCCAAGGCCAATAAAGCGTGGCGGCAAAGCAGCATGGACATGCGTGTCAACGTACTTCGTCAACTGAGTGAACAACTTCGCCAGCGTGAGCCAGAACTGACGCGAATGATAACCCTGGAAATGGGTAAACCTGTTGCACAGGCTAGAGCAGAGATCCTGAAATGTGCCAGTTTGTGTGACTGGTACGCTGAGTTTGGCCCTGCCATGCTGCAAGACCAACCCTCACAGATTCCCGATGCGTGGCAGTCATTCCGTCCAATCGGGACTATCCTGGCGGTAATGCCCTGGAATTTCCCCTTCTGGCAGGTTCTGCGTGGTGCTGTAGGGATGCTGCTGGCGGGTAACACTTATCTGCTGAAACACGCCCCTAATGTCATGGGAAGCGCAATGCTGATGGCAGAGCTGTTCGATGCTACAGATTTGCCTGGAGGCGGTTTTAACCTGATAAACGTCGATAACGAGGGCGTTTCAACCGCAATCCGGGATGATAGCATCGCAGCGGTCGCAGTAACAGGCAGCGTCCGGGCGGGTGCCGCTATTGCTGCACAGGCGGGTGCGGCGCTGAAAAAAACCGTGCTGGAGTTAGGTGGTTCAGATCCTTTCATCGTGCTGGCTGATGCTGATCTTGATGAAGCCGTTAAATCCGCAGTTACAGGCCGTTTCCAGAACACCGGGCAGGTTTGTATGGCAGCGAAACGCTTTATCGTTGAAGCGCCGATTGTGGAAGCGTTTGAAATGCGTTTTGTTGAAGCCGTTAAGGCGCTTAAAATCGGCGATCCGCTAGATGAACAAACGTACATTGGCCCAATGGCCCGTTACGATCTCCGCGATGAACTGGATGAACAGGTCAAAGCGAGTCTGCGTGAAGGTGCACGTCTGGTGTTAGGTGGCGAAAAAATAGCAGGGCAGGGCAATTATTATGCACCGACGATCCTGTCTGATGTAACAAGTGACATGACAGCCTTCAGGCAAGAGCTTTTTGGGCCTGTCGCCGCTATCGCAGTCGCCCGTGATGCGGATCATGCGCTGGAAATCGCTAATAACAGCGAATTCGGACTCAGTGCAACGGTATGGACGAACAACACCGATCGTGCTGAGCAGATGACGGCAAACCTTGAAGTGGGTGCTGTATTTATCAATGGCAATGGTGCATCAGATCCACGCGTGACTATCGGTGGCGTGAAGAAGAGCGGCTATGGTCGTGAGTTATCGCACTTTGGCGTCCATGAGTTCTGTAATATTCAGACAGTCTGGAAAAACCGGCGCTAACCAGTATTTTATTATCCCCTGAGTCTACACCGGCGCAGCAGTGCGCCGGCTTACTGTCTTTTCCCATCGGATAACAACATTGATTTCTGCCTGACACAAAACAGGATCCTTTGCAGAAAAAGATCCGTTACGATTCTGCGTCATCGAACCAGCCGGGCAGGGGATCGGAAAGCGTCACCCAGTATCCCGGCCCCGCCGCCATTTCCTGAGGGGTTAACAAGGCGTGATCAAGCGCAGCACGCACTGCCGTTTCATCCATATCGATGCCGATAAAAACCAGTTCCTGTCGTGCATCGCCTGTCCCGTCTATCCAGTTGTCGGCAATAAACGCGAGGGATTCACTGTCCTGTGGCCATTTATCACGCGGGATACTGGCCCACCAGCTGCCTGCATAGCCATGCCGGGCTATCGCACCCGCCTGAGACCACGACGCTGCATATTCAGGACGGCTGGCCAGCCAGAAATAACCTTTCGAACGAATCACCCCCTCAAGCTGATGATTAACCGCATGCCAGAATCGTTCAGGATGAAACGGACGCCTTGCGCGATAGACAAAGCTACGAATACCGTACTCTTCTGTTTCTGGCTGATGCTCGCCGCGAAGTTCTTTTAGCCAGCCTGGTGCCTGAGCGGCCTGGTCAAAGTCAAACAGGCCGGTATCCAGTACCTGATCGAGCGGAACATTACCAAAATGGCTGGTGATAATGCGCGCCCGTGGATTCAACCTGTGCAGCATCGCTTTGAGCGTGCGTTGATCCTCATGGCTGATAAGATCGGTTTTGTTCACAATCAAAACATCGCAAAATTCAATCTGATCGATCAGCAAATCCACAACCGAGCGCTCATCCTCTTCGCCCAGTGATTCGCCACGCGCCTGTAAGGAGTCCAGTGAACGGTAGTCACGAAGAAAGTTATAACCATCCACAACAGTGATCATGGTATCCAGCCTTGCCACCGTCGACAGGCTTTCACCTTCTTCATCGGCAAAGGTAAACGTTTCGGCAACGGGCAGCGGTTCGGAAATGCCGGTTGATTCAATGACCAGATGGTCGAAACGACCTTCCGACGCCAGCCGTTTCACCTCCAGCAAAAGATCCTCACGTAGTGTGCAACAGATGCAGCCGTTGCTCATTTCCACCAGCTTTTCATCCGTACGAGACAGTGCCGCACCGCCATTACGTACTAAGGCTGCATCAATGTTGACTTCCGACATGTCATTGACAATCACGGCGATGCGCCTTCCTTCACGGTTATTGAGGATATGGTTGAGAAGGGTGGTTTTGCCTGCCCCGAGAAAGCCGGACAGCACGGAAACGGGCAAACGTTTGTCTGTGGGCGATGAAAGAGAGTGGCCTGACATGAAGTGATCCTTAAATGGCGAATATATTATGTTATAACATAACAAAAAAGCGGCCATTTTCAATATGCTTTGTTGGATTCAGGGTTTCCATTTCTTTGCTGTTAAGACTGAAAGCGAGCAGGCTGATGCGACTGGCTGAGCGTTAAACGGGTTCATATTTTAATTGTTATGTTATAACATAATTAATTCTGGGAAACATTATGTGGTAAACAGACATATCATGACACAATTCAAATACTGGTTTTTCGGTACGCTTACTGGCCTGCTGTTTGCGTCATTAA
Source organism: Pantoea sp. SGAir0183 (assembly GCF_043545505.1). Lineage (NCBI taxonomy): Bacteria > Pseudomonadati > Pseudomonadota > Gammaproteobacteria > Enterobacterales > Erwiniaceae > Pantoea > Pantoea sp. SGAir0183. The sequence continues at coordinate 140,127 of NZ_CP028057.1, read as the reverse complement.
GTGCTTACGCCGATCGCAATCAGCCCGTTCGCATTGCCGCACCTTTCGAGATTAAAGGTCCCGATCCCGCCCTTTCAGGCGACATTCTGCTTCGTATGGATGTGGTCGAAACGCTGGTGGAAACGGATGAGAAAGGCAAGGCGGTACCCGCGTTAGCCGAAAGCTGGGACATTTCGCCTGATGGGCTGCAATGGCATTTTACGCTACGGAGCAACGCCCATTTTCATGATGGATCGCCTGTTACTGCTGAGAGCGTCGTAAAATCGCTGAATACCGCCCGCAGTAAGCCAGGTTTACTCGACAAAGCACCCATTACGTCGGTCAGCGGAGAAGATCGGCGTGTGACGGTCACGCTGAGCGAGCCTTTCACGCCGCTGCTGGCAGTGCTGGCTGAAAGCCGTTCGCAAATCCTCGCGCTGAGTTCCTGGGACGATACCAATACCATTACGCGCGTCATCGGCAGTGGTCCTTTCCAGCTCGTCAGTTTTCAGCCACCTCAGTCACTGAGTGTAAAACGGTTTGAAGGATACTGGGGAGAGAAACCCAGCATTGAACGTGCCCGTTATTTGTCCGCGGGTCGGGCCGAAACGCGCGCATTACTTGCAGAAAGTGGTGATGCGGATTACGTCTTTAATCTGGACGCCGCCAGCCGTCAGCGCTTGTCACACAAAAGTTCACTACAGGTGCTTACCGTTTCCGTACCCCGTACGGTGATGCTGAAGCTGAACGTCGCTCATCCGTTCCTGAAGGAACAAACCACGCGCGAAGCGCTCAGCCTGGCGATCAATCGGAATGCGCTGTCTGCGGCCATATTACGCTATCCCAGTGCGGCAACACAGATGTTCCCGCCCTCTATGGCCGGGTGGCACAACGCGTCTTTACAGCCTCTGGATTATGCTCCTCAGCGTGCCGCCGCCTTACTGGCACAGTCCGGATGGATGTCCGGCCGGGACGGCATGTTAACCCGCGCTGGCCAGCGCTTTACCCTCACGCTGCTGACATATCCCGATCGCCCCGAGCTGCCCTTAATCGCCATGGTCATTCAGCAACAACTGCGAGAGGTCGGAATCGAGGTCATCATCAATTCAACCAATTCCAGTGAGATACCCGCGCGTCATCATGATGGCAGCCTGCAAATGGCGCTCTATGCCCGTAATTTCGCCCTGACGCCGGATCCTGGCGGCACGCTACTTCAGGATTACGGTTCGCAGGGAGGTGACTGGGGCGCAATGAACTGGCACGACAACGCGTTTGATAAGGCGCTCAGCACGCTTTCACGTAGCAACGATCCTGATCAACGACAGCAGGCAAGAGCGGTCATCACCGCCGCATTACAGCGTGATTTACCGGTTATTCCGGTTGCCTGGTACCAGCAGTCAGCAGCAGTAAACGCGAAGCTCGCCGCCATAAAACTGGATCCCTTTGAACGCCATTTTGGCCTGCGTGAAATGAAATGGACGGAATAATGCTTAAACAACTCGTCTGGCGCCTGGGTCAGGCTGCCTTTGTGATTTTTGCCGTCGGTATTTTAACGTTCGTTTTAGTACAGGCGTTACCGGGCGATATGGCATGGCGCATTGCGTCGGGACGATATGGTTATGACCGGGTCGACCTGGCGGCGGTTACCCGCGTGCAGCAACAGCTGACGGACTTTTCCGCTCAGGGAAATGCACTATGGCACTGGATGTGGGATCTGCTGCGCTTCGATTTCGGGCGATCTCTCGTCTCAGGCGAGCCGGTCAGCAGTGAGCTGGGCTGGCAGTTAACACAAACCCTTGCTCTGGCCGGTGTAGCACTGCTGATGATGTTGATTCTCATTATTCCTGCGGGGGTCTGGGCAGGATGTCGGCCGGGCGGTGTTATTGATCGGCTCATTAACGTGCTGGCACCCACGTTTAAATCGATTCCACATTTTGCCCTGGGTTTACTTCTGATTATGTTGTTTTCGCTGCGCCTGAACTGGCTACCCAGTGCGGGGCATGGGGAAGGGCAACATGTCATCCTGCCGGCGCTGACGCTGGCATTAACGCTGAGCGCGGTAGGGGCGCGTGTTGTCCGTGAGGCAACCTGTCAGGCTGTGAAAGCAGGCTGGTATCGATGGGGAGCGCAAAAGGGCCTTTCCGCGCCGTACCTGTTTTTGCGACATGGTTTGCGCAATCTCAGTGTCCCTGTCGTCACCTGGATAGGCATGCAGTTCGTCTGGTTAGTGGAAGGTGTGGTGGTGATCGAAACTCTTTTTGCCTGGCCAGGTGTCGGACACGCGCTGGTACATGCGATTTTTGCCCGGGATGTTCCGGTGATTCAGGCCAGTGCGGTGGTACTGGGATTGACCTTTGTCACCTTAAATATGGTTGTCGATGGCGTGTGTTATGTCCTGGATCCCCGAGGTAAACGCGTATGACGTACCGCCAAAAAACGGGGCTGCTGATAATTTTAACCTTGCTGGCCTTTGCATGGCTGATGCCGTTGTTGAATCAGAACGATCCCCTGCAGCAGGATTTGTTACAGATGTTAACGCCGCCATCGGGTAACGCGTGGCTGGGTTATGACCATTTAGGGCGTTCGATGCTGGCGCGCCTGAGTGCGGCGCTGAGATTGTCGCTGGGGCTGGCGGCCCTGTGTGTGATTACAGCAATGCTCATGGGGCTGCTGGCGGGAATAGCCAGCGCCTGGTACGGCGGATGGGTCGATCGACTTTTCGGTATGCTGGCCGACATGTGTCTGGCGCTGCCGGGCCTGCTGTTAGTCCTGCTGCTCGCCGCAATCGCACCTGACGCGCCGCTCATGTTATGGCTGGGACTTTCACTGGTACTGTGGGTGGAATTTTTCCGTGTGACGCGCGCCACGCTGCGGCCTGTGGTCATGTCGCCAGCCGTTCAGTCATCTTCACTGCTTGGCTTCTCCATTGTTTATCTCTTTCGCCGACATCTTTGGCCGGCCCTGTCTCCGTTATTGCTGACACTGACCGTCTATGCATTCAGCAATGCCATTATGGCCGTATCGGCGCTGGGATTTATCAGTGTTGGCGTTCGTCCACCCACACCTGAGCTGGGCCTGATGATGACGGAGCTGTTCCCCTATACCTGGGAAGCGCCCTGGCTATTACTGCAGCCTGTGGTTGTGCTGTTTATCCTGCTGGTGGGGCTGAATTTGTTGGTCAACAAGGAGCGCAAATGGCAAGTATCGTAATCAAACAGGTCGCCGTCTTCGCGGATACCTGCATTGTTGAGCCTGTAAGTCTGAGCATCCATCCCGGCAGGCCCGTCACCTTCATTGGTGAGACAGGATCGGGAAAAAGTTTGTTTGCGCAGGCGATTTTCGGCACCTTACCCGACGGACTGAGGGCTGAAGGAACAGTAGTCATTGACGGGCAGCAATATAATCTGCAAACCGATCTGACAGCACTCCGTGCGCTGTGGGGACACCGTATTGCCGCGTTACCTCAGGAGCCCTTGCTGGCGCTTGATCCGACGATGCGTGTGAAAGGCCAGACAGAAGAGGGTTATCGGTACATACAGGGGTACACGCGTCAGGGCGCACAGCAGGCGGCAGGTTTGGCGCTGGACTCGCTGGGGCTGGCCCACGCGGCAGAGCGTTTCCCCTGGCAGCTTTCCGGTGGAATGGCCCAACGGGTGTGCTTTGCCGCTGCGCGGGCGGGCGGTGCCACTCTGCTTATCGCGGATGAACCGACGAAAGGACTGGATGTGGCGCGACGGGACGAAATTGGTGACATGCTCAACCTGGCCGTAGCCCGCGGCGAAGCCTTGCTGACCATCACCCATGATATCGCGCTGGCCAGGCAGTTAGGCGGTGACATTGTCGTGATGCATAAGGGAAAGGTGATTGAGCAGGGCAATGCCACGCAAGTCCTGAATGCGCCGCAGAAGGCTTATACGAAACAGTTGCTGGCCGCCGAACCCCATGCCTGGCCACCAGCCACGTTGTTGCCCTGTGATGACACCCTCGTATTACGGGCCGAAGGGCTTACTCTGAAACGCGCCGGGAAAACGTTGTTCCGCAATGTAAATTTATGCTTTCGCGCCGGTGAAATCGTTGGGCTTTATGGTGAGAGCGGCAGTGGCAAAAGCAGCCTGGGAGATACGCTATCGGGCTTGATTAAGCCCGATAAGGGAACGATAACCCGACCGGGCAGGTTTCATCCGTTGCGTTATCAAAAACTGTACCAGGATCCTTCTGCGGTTTTTCCACCGGATATCACTATGGCCCAGATCATCGACGATCTGCTGCAGCGCCACACAATTCCGGTGAGGCGACGTGATGAGCGGATGCGCCAATTGGGGCTCGGACAGGCGTTGTTACACCGTCCGGCTTCAGGATTGTCAGGCGGTGAGCTTCAGCGGTTTTCGCTGCTTCGGGCGATGTTGCTGAATCCCGTGTTCCTGTTTGCCGATGAACCCACGTCGCGTCTCGATCCTGTGGTTCAGCAACAGACGCTGGCCTTACTGACTGATCTGGCCATGCAGCAACGCTGCGCCATTCTGCTGGTCAGTCATGATCTCACGCTACTTGAGAGGAGTGCACATCGGGTCATTTCCCTTGATGCGATTAGCCTGCCTGATGACTGAGGCAGAGCACCCTCAGATGTGCTCCATGACCAGCACGGCCAGCGTATCCGGCTCCAGCGCACGAAAAATATGTTCAGTGTCGCCGGGATAGCTGATGTAGTCGCCCGGTGCCAGTTCGACGGGCGAGTCTGTGGGCCCGACCAGCGCGCGTCCCTGAGTCAAGATGAGATGCTCAATGGTGTTCGGCGAATGCGGTTGCGAGCGGCGCTCGCTGCCGGGCTGGATGTTTAGCAGATAGATATCCCGTCGCGCGCCGGGCGGACAGGTTGCCAGCAGGACGGCTTTATAATCCGCCTGCTCGGCGGCAACGGCAGGGCCTTCACCGCGACGAATAACCTGCAGGCGGTTCGCTTCCGGCTCCATCAGGCGGGCAAACGGAATATTCAGGGCAACGCAAAGTGACCACAACGTCTCAATGCCAGGATTACCGTTCCCCGCCTCAAGTTGAGAGAGGGTCGATTTTGCTATGCCGGCCCGACGCGCGACTTCTGCAAGTGTCAGTCCTGCCCGCTGGCGCTCTCTGACTAAACTGCTGGCGATAATATCAATGGGTGTACTCATCCTGCATCCTGTTCGTTATGGCGAACATATCGTTCATCTTGTAATGCTGCTGCGGTCCGTTCATTATAATGGGTATATCGTTCGTTATGGGATCTAATCGTGATGCTGGATAAAAAAGAGACGCTGGACAAGGGCGTGATAAAAGCCATTTTCCTTGTCTGTCTTGCCGATGGCATTGTTGGCCTGTCATATGGTTCGCTCGCTCTTGCAGAGGGTTTTCCGTTTTGGGTGCCGCTGGCGTTATCGACGTTGGTGCTGGCGGGGGCGTCTGAATTCCTGTTTATCGGTATCGTGGCGGGCGGTGGCAGTCCTCTCACGGCGGCAGCGGCGGGGCTGTTGGTCAATGCGCGTCATCTTCCTTTTGGTATCACTGTCAAGGATTTGGTCGGTCAGGGCAGACGGGGTCTGCTAGGATGCCACATCATGAATGACGAAAGTGTCGTGTTTGGCATTTCCCAGCCTACGCTGGCGCAACGTCGCCAGGCATTCTGGATATGCGGCATCAGTATTGGCGTGATCTGGCCTGTGACCGTAATGGCTGGCGCGGCGATAGGGCAGTTTATTCCGAATGTGTCTGCTATCGGCCTGGATGCGGTCTTTCCCGCGATCCTGATTGCGCTGATCTTTCCTGCCTTACGCAAAGCGCGCACCCGCATTCCTGCTATGACTGGTGCGTTTTTGTCGCTGGTGGTCACGCCTTTCGTACCTGCCGGTATGCCCGTATTGTTTTCCTTGCTGGGCCTCTTTACATGGAGATCGCGCAAATGAATCACGCCATGATTATTGCAGGTATTGCGTTGCTGGCTGCTGGCACCTACGCCATCCGTTTCGCGGGTGTTAAACTCGGCAATCGTCTGCCCGTCAGTGAACGAACCCAAAACATGTTATCCGATGCTGCCACTATACTGCTGCTTGCGGTTGCGGCAACCACCACGCTGTTTGAAGGCCAGCATTTTGCAGGGATGGCCAGAGTGCTGGGCGTCGGGTTTGCCCTGTTCCTTGCCTGGCGTAGAGCTCCGCTGATTTTCATTATTCTGGGCGCGGCCTGCATGACGGCGTTGTTGCGCTATATGGGTGTACCCTGAATGCGCTATTTATCTTGCCGGACCCGGCGATAAATTGCGTGTCAGCCTTGACGAACAGCGTCGCTTAAAATACAACTAGAACCCGTCAGGGGAGTCTCGCCAGAGAGACTGAGAGGCTAATAGCGCCATGCGCGGCTTAGCGACCCTTAGAACCTGACCCAGTTGATACTGGCGTAGGAAGACGGGCATCTGCGCATCGCGTAGATGCTTGCCGCAGAGCCTGTTTCTGTCAGGCTTGTGCTTTTTCCCTTCTTGTATCGCGGGTCTCTGAGAGCTAACAGAGAGGCCAATGTGACTATCCTTATTCCGTTTTTACCCCATCAGGATGGCGGACAATGAGCCGCTGGTCAGTGCTGGGCAGCGGTGTATCCGGACTCTGTATCGCGACGTTACTGGCCGAACACGGCGAGAAGGTTGAAGTCATTACACGACCGAATTGTCAGGCGGCGTCCCACTGGGCTGGCGGCATGCTGGCACCCTGGTGTGAGGCAGAAAGTGCGCCTCAGCAGGTCGTTGAATGGGGACAGCACGCTGCAGCGTGGTGGGCAGCCCGCGTAAGTGGCGTTGAACAGCAGGGCACACTCGTACTCACGCCACCGCGTGACAGCGCCGAACTTACCCGGTTTGCCAGCATGACCCTAGCGCATCAGTGGGTTGCGCCAGGTGACATCGAACCCGCGCTGGAAAACCGCTTCGCCCGGGGATTATTTTTCCCGGCTGAAGCGCATCTCGATCCGCGTCAGGCAATGCAACAGTTACGTGCACGTCTGGTCAGCGCGGGCGTCAGTATTCACGCTGGCAAGCCCAGCGGACGCATTATTGATTGCCGCGGTATTCATGCGCGTGAGGCACAGCCAGCCTTGCGTGCGGTGCGGGGCGAAATGCTAATACTGCAAACGGATGAGATCACGTTTTCCCGACCTTTACGCCTGCTGCATCCCCGTTTTCCTTGCTATCTGGTTCCCCGGGCGCAGGGGCACTTTATGCTCGGGGCCACCATGGTTGAGAGTCAGGATACCAGCCCCATCAGCGCGCGCGCCATGATGGAGCTGCTGAGCGCTGCTTACAGCATTCATCCTGCGCTTGCCGAAGCGCGCATTATCGAAAGCGGGACGGGGTTACGTCCTGCTTATCACGACAACCTCCCCGACGTGCGTTATGAAAACGGTGTCTTTTCCATTAACGGTATGTATCGCCATGGCTTTTTGCTGGCACCGGTTATGGCCGAAAAGCTCATGCATCAACTTGCAACAGAGAGACTACTATGCGAATCGAACTAAATGGTCGTGCTATCGAGACGAAAGCCGGGACGCTTGCGGAGTTGTTAGAAGAGCAGGGTATTGACGCTGGCTGTGTGGCCAGTGCCCTCGATGGAACCTTTGTTCCCAGAGAGCGCTATGCCTCGCAGTTGCTTGAGGCCAACTGCCGTCTGGAAGTGCTGTCGCCAATGCAGGGAGGTTGATCATGTTTTACGACTACAAGGGCGACTCCCGTTTTTTACTGGGTACGGCCGGTTATCCCTCACCGGATATTCTTCAGCAGGCTGTTGTGGCCTCCGGTGCGGATATCATCACGGTCAGTCTGCGTCGGGAAGGGAATCAGGGTGGGGCCTTTCGCGATTTACTGAAAACGCTGAATAAGCGCGTGTTACCCAATACAGCGGGTTGCCATACCGTCAGGGAAGCCGTCACGACGGCGCATATGGCGCGCGAACTGTTTGCCACGCCATGGATCAAACTGGAAGTGATCGGGCACGCGGATACCCTGCAACCGGATCCTTTCGCCCTGGTGGAGGCCGCCCGTATTTTATGTGCCGAAGGTTTTCATGTTTTTCCTTACACCACAGAAGATCTGATTGTGGGCGAAAAACTGCTGGAAGCGGGCTGTCAGGTGCTGATGCCCTGGGGCGCGCCCATTGGCTCGGGGCAGGGGCTACGCAATATTGACGGTTTACGCACCATGCGTGCCTGGTTTAAAGACGTTCCGCTGATCATTGACGCGGGTATCGGTGCTCCCAGCCAGGCGGCGCAGGCGATGGAGCTGGGCTTTGATGCCGTGTTGCTGAATACCGCCGTCGCGAAATCCCACGATCCGGTACGCATGGCGGGAGCGTTTGCCAGTGCCATTCAGTCAGGACATCAGGCGCGGTTGGCCGGCATGATGGAACGTCGGGATATGGCGGTCGCCTCCACGCCCGTTTTTGGTCTGGCGCAGTTCAGTTAAGGAGCGAAAATGTCGCGATATCAAAGACAGACTATGTTGCCCGAAGTCGGGGATGAGGGGCAGCAGGCGCTGGCTGCAGCCCGCGTTCTGGTCGTGGGCGCGGGTGGACTCGCGTCAACCCTGTTGCCCCTGCTCGCAGGTGCCGGCGTGGGCTATATTCGGCTGTATGATCATGATGTCGTGACGCTGCATAATTTGCATCGCCAGACGTTGTTTACCGTTGCCGACATTGGCGAGCACAAGGTTTTCTGCGCGCAGCGTGCGCTGGCGCAACGCAATCCTGACATACTCATCGAGCCGCATGTTGATGCCCTTCGTGCCAGCATTATCGATACGGCAATGACAGGGATTGATTTGGTCATTGACGCCGCAGACAATTTTGCAGTGACCTATCTGCTCTCCGACAACTGCTATGCCCGACGAATTCCCCTGGTGAGTGCCTCAGTGCTGGGAAGACAAGGCTATGTTGGCGGATTCTGCGGCGGAGCGCCCAGCTATCGCGCGCTGTTTCCCCGTTTACCCAAAGCATCAGGCAACTGCAACACTGCGGGGGTTTTAGGCCCGGCGGTCGCCACCTTAGGCGCCATGCAGGCTCAGATGTCGCTCAGCATACTGCTAACGCTGTCGCCGTCACCGTTAGGGGGCATGATCAACTGTGATTTTGTGTCATGGCAACTGCGTCAGTTCCGCTTTGACGCGGCACCGGAACCGGAAAAACCCGGGATTCCGTTTATTGATCCTGCCTTGTTGACGCCAGACGACTGCGTGGTGGAGCTACGTGGGATGGATGAAGCCCCCGTGAGCGTCAGCACGAATGCTGAGAGGCTACTGCCACAGGATATTGCCTGCTGGCAGCCGCCCGCGGATAAGCGCATTGTTCTGGTCTGCGCCAGCGGCATGCGTGCCGCTCAGGCCGCGCAGGCACTGGAAGCGCGTGGCTGTGAGCGGCTGGCCATCATCGCCGACCGCTAAATCTGACGGAAAAGCAGGCTTATCAGGCCCGGTCTGAACGACGGGCCTGATAGATATCGGGTCGGGTAATCGTCCAGGCGTAATCGGGCCGGTTGACGGGCTCGTAACCGAACTTTTTATATAGCCATGGCGCGGTTGAGGTGAACAGTAGCATCCTGCGAAGTTTATCCACGATGGGATGGGACTGACAGCAGGTAATCAGCCAACCTCCCAGACCTGCGCCCTGATACTCTTCCAGCACGTAGACATCACATAAATAGGCAAAGGTGGCGTAATCAGTAACAAAGCGTGCAAATCCGATCTGCTGTTGATGATGAAAAAGGCCAAAATTTAAGCTGTTCTCTACCGACAGGGCCACGGTTTCTCCATCAATACCGGCTGCCCATGTTGAGCGGGTGAGATAGCGATGAATCGCCTCAATATCCATCCTTGCGCGATCTGTCGTGATCAGATAATCGTCTTTATACCATTGCTGAACGGCTACCATCTGTTTCCCCCTGCCTTCCGATATGAATGAAAGTTATGATGACCGCGTTGAACGCACGATCAGGATACCAGGTTGTGTACGGCAATCACTATCAGCAAAAGGCCCCCTGCCATGTTTACATAGCGTTTCAGAACAACGGGATTCACGCTTTGCGCTGAAAAAACCAGTAGCTGGCTGATAAGCGTGAGCCAGAGACACATCACTACAATGTGCACGGTGGCCAGGCTCAGGAAGGCAGCCAAATCGGTTCTGTCGCCTGTAAACTGGGAAACCACCGTCAGATAAAACAGGATAGCTTTAGGGTTAATGACGTTGGCCAGCCAGGCGCCTTTTATCGTCACCGCGCTGTCCATAGCGTTCAGCGTAAAGGTTTTTGTCTTTATCCCGGTGATAAACAGCAGTCCGCCAAGCCACAGTAAATAAACGCCCCCCACGATTTTTAACCAGGTGAACAGTGTGGATGACGCCACCAGCGCCGTCGACAGCCCCAGTCCAATCAGCAGCGCGTGCGTGTAAATACCCAGCGCAGTGCCGAACAGTGTTTTAAACAAGCCTCTGTAGCCTGATGTAAGTGCACTGTTCATCGCCAGAGTGAAACTCGCCCCAGGTGACAGCGCAATCGGCAACAGTGCAGGCAGAAAGCCAGCGAGATTAATATCCAACGGCTCTCCGTTTACAAGGCTTTTTCGCTGCGTGTACAGAACCGGTCATACACTATGACGGATTGTAAAAAGCACACAGCTTGTTACCGGTGGGATCTCTGAGATAAGCGACACAGCGACCATCGGTTTCTCTGATATGCGGTGGGGATTCAGCCGAGGTTCCGCCGTTTTCGAGACCCTGCTGATGCCAGCGGAAGACGGCGTCAGATGAGGGCATCGCAAAGCCGATGGTTCCGCCATTGGCAAAGGTGGCGGGTTGACCATTAATGGGCTTAGTGACAATAAAACGCTGGTTATTTTTCGAATAAAAAGGGCGGCCTATGGCATCAATTCCCTGCTCTTCACACGCTATTACGGCAAAAATGGCGTCATAGAATTTTTTAGCCTGTTCAATATCGTCTGTACCAACAACCATATGACTAAACATGATTAACTCCTTTTAACATCGGTAAGCATATACTTAACATACCCGCAATGTGTGCGGAAGAGCTGATGAATGAGCTACCTGTTTTACAGGTTATCAGACGATGCGACAGGGCGATGACTTCCCGTGGTTACGATGCATTGATGCAGCACTATTCATAGGATGCCTGCCTGATGATAAAGCCGGGAATGACGGTAACGCGCAAAGCCGCCATGCGTCGTGCTTTTAAGGCCATTGTTCAGGATAAGCGTGTGGTTGAGCAGGGCAGAATGGCGGTCATTGAGGGGGGAAACGGCGCTGGTGATCATGGAAACCGTGCTGCGTGATCCCTGTCAGCAGGAAAACCATGTTGAAACGACCCGGCGCGCCACCTATGTGTTTCGCCGGGACCGTGATGGTCAATGGCGCTGCACCGTTGATTCGGCCTGCTGCCGCGGAATGAAACCGCCCGTTCGGATGTAATACGAACGGGCGGTTAGTCAGATGACTTCCACCAGCTGGAAGGTTTCAAAGATCAGCTCCATTTCGGGACTGAATCCGCCGTTGCGCTGGAAGAAGCGTTGATGTTCACGCTGCCAGTACTCAAGACTCAGGTCGCCTTCTCCTTCCATCATGGCCATTTCCGGCGTGACGCGATCAAAGCGCGTCAGAAAAAGCCCGGTCGTTCTGACGACGCACAGCGGTTTTTTCTCGCCATCTAAAATAATGTTGTAACCGCCAGGCAGCGGCCTGACGTCGTCATCGTACCAGCCCTGCAGCGAGCTGCAGGTGGCGATTTTCTTCCCGGTCAGGACCAGGGTCGCCAGTTCATTCGCCAGCTCAGGTGAATCGCCAAATGACCACGACAGTGCGCCAGGATATTTAGCCTTTATTTGTTCCACATTCATTGTCATGGGAATATTACGTCCGTTTATGGGTTATCCACTCAGTTTGTGTGCATCGCAGGGGAATATCAGGCCAGAAGGCGTTCTGCCCACTGTTCAACCGAATCGCCGCTGCCGATATCGGGCTGGACCAGACCATTAATCATGAAGGTTGGCGAAACATGAATACCGTTCTGACGGGCATACTTACAGTGCCATTTCACCAGATTTTGTAAGTCAGGGCGATCGAAAGCCGCATAAGCATCAACGCCGCTGTAATCCCTGAGCCGTGCCAGGAGTTGGTTCGGCGTGGTGTCCATGTTAGGACCACGGCAGTGGTCAGTGAACTCAAACGCTTCGCGGTGATCGGCCACCGCCTGGAGGACGGCTTTAGCCGCCGCTTTACCTTGTACTGAGGCGGCAAGAATATAGCGCACAATAACCCCGGAATACATATGCCAGGGCTGGGACTGAAGATGGACTTTAAGCGTCATCTTATTTTCTCCGACCAGGCTAAGGAGCGCATCCAGCTTATTGAAAGCCCGAACGGAGAAAGGGCAGGTGGGCTCGATAAAAACTTCAAAAAGATGAGGCCCATGACCCCAGGTAAGCGGTTCTGCCCGTAGTGTTTCAGTGTTCATAGCGGCTCCTGTTGTAAAGCATAAAAGTTGGCTTCAATGACTGTGACAAACTTAGCCAGGTTCTGCCAGCGCAGACCTTATTTTTAACCGATAAGGATTAATCTCATTTCTCCCACATCAAACCAAACCAAACTAGAATTAGCTATCCGGCGGTTTCGCTTTAAAGGCCAGCACTATCAGATTTCATCAATGTTAAATCATGATATTAAACATTATTTTTAACGTTAAGGCACAAAGCGGCAAACTGAAGCGAAATAAAAGCCGCTAAGGTAACGCGCTTTATTCCCTGATATTGGGGTTCAGTCGCGTCATTTATGCCTGGTTCAGGTCTGAGGAACACTGCATGTCGCATTTTCGTCCGGTAGCGCTGGAACACGCAAGCCGTCTGCTTAATCACGGTCCCACGGTGTTAATTACCAGTCGCGACAGTCAGTCAAAGCGCCGCAACATCATGGCCGCAGCCTGGTCGGTACCCGTTGAGTTCACACCAGCAAGAATGGCTATCGTTGTGGATAAATCCACATTGTCACGTGAGATCATTGAAGCCAGCGGGGCATTTGGCATTTGTGTACCGGCGGCGGGTTTTGTGGATATGGCTTATGCGGTGGGCAGCACGTCCGGGCGCGACCAGGACAAGTTTGCCGACTTCGCTATTCAGGCACACGAAAGTCCGCACTATGGCGTGCCGTTGCTGGAAGAGAGCTGTGTCGCGTGGATGGAGTGCCGTCTGCTGCCTGAAACGGAAGCGCAACAGGCCTATGACACGCTGTTTGGTGAGGTGATCACTGCGGCGGCTGACAGCCGGGTATTTTATGACGGCCGCTGGCATTTCGAGGCCGTGGATCCCGCGCTCCATACATTACATCATCTTGGCGGTGGTCAGTTCGTGACCGTTGCGAATACGCTGACTGCCAAATCAACGCGTTAAAAGAGGTACAGAATGACAATTAAGAGTTACGCAGCCATGCAGGCGGGACAAGCGCTGGAGCGTTACGACTATGATCCCGGCCCGTTGGACGCTGAAGATGTTGAAGTCGAGGTTGAGTATTGTGGTGTCTGTCACTCCGACCTGTCGATGATCGATAACGAGTGGGGAATTTCGGCTTATCCCGTGGTTGCTGGTCATGAGGTCATCGGACGCGTAGCCGCACTGGGCGACAGTGCAAAAAATAAAGGGCTGAAAGTTGGTCAGCGCGTGGGCATTGGCTGGACGGCCAAGAGCTGCCAGCACTGCGATCCCTGCATCAGTGGAGATCACGTTAACTGTGCACAGGGTACGACGACGACCATCGGCAACCACGGCGGTTTCGCTGAGAAGCTGCGTGCTAACTGGCAATGGGTCATTCCGCTGCCGGAAAAACTGGATCCTGCCACGGCAGGCCCACTGCTCTGCGGCGGTATCACGGTATTTAAGCCTCTGCTGATGCACAACATCACGGCGATGAGCCGGGTTGGTGTGATCGGGATTGGTGGACTGGGTCATATCGCCATTAAAATCCTGCATGCCATGGGGGCGGAAGTAACGGCGTTCAGTTCATCTGAAAGCAAAAAGCAGGCTATCCTCGACATGGGGGCAGACCATGTGGTGAACAGTCGCGATCCCGAGGCGCTGAAAGCGCTGGCCGGTCAGTTCGATCTGATTATCAGCACTGTCGCGGTCGATCTTGACTGGCAGCCTTACTTTGCGGCACTGGCTCCTCGCGGCAAGTTCCATACAGTCGGCGCGGTGCTGAAACCTTTCGATGTCCCGGCTTTTAGTCTGATTCTGGGCGACCGTGCCGTTACTGGCTCGTCAACAGGCTCTCCGGCTCAGTTACGTTCACTGCTGAAGCTGGCTGGTCGTGCAGATATCGCCCCGACGGTAGAGTACTTCCCAATGTCCAAAATTAACGATGCGCTGGCGCACGTACGCGCGGGTAAAGCCAATTACCGCGTGGTTCTGAAGGCGGATTTCTGATGCCAGGCGCGCCTTTCTGGCGCGCCTTTTCTCTTTCCCGTAAGTAGACGGGCTAATCTCTGTTAAAATTAACTCCTCACGCTTGATGCCGGACGTCTGTACTGGAGAGATTATGTTGTGGATTTGGAATGCCCTGATCGTGTTTATCACCGTGGTCGGCATGGAAGTGGTTGCTGCACTGGCACATAAATACATCATGCACGGCTGGGGTTGGGGCTGGCATCTTTCACATCATGAACCGCGTAAAGGCGCATTTGAAGTTAACGATCTCTATGCCGTGGTATTCGCCATTGTGTCGATTGCCCTGATTTACTTCGGCAGTACAGGAATCTGGCCGCTCCAGTGGATTGGTGCAGGCATGACCGCTTATGGTTTACTGTATTTTATGGTCCACGACGGACTGGTACACCAGCGCTGGCCGTTCCGCTACATACCGCGCAAAGGCTACCTGAAACGGTTATACATGGCCCACCGTATGCATCATGCTGTAAGGGGAAAAGAGGGCTGCGTGTCCTTTGGTTTTCTGTACGCGCCACCGTTATCTAAACTTCAGGCGACGCTGAGAGAAAGGCATGCGGTTAGATCGGGCGCTGCCAGAGATGAGCAGGACGGGGTGGATACGTCTTCATCCGGGAAGTAACTGCCTGACCGGATGCCGTCAGCAAAAGCGTTAATTTTTCGGCGGTGGACGTGGACTGGCGATGATCCCAGGCCTGCTTACCGGCCTGTTCAACTTTCACGCCAATTTTACGGTACACCTGCTTCGCTGTCGCGATGGCCCAGGCCGAGCGTAAGGGTAATTGTGCCAGACCGGCCATTGATGATACGTAATAGGGTTCCGCTTCCCGTACCAGTCGCCCGGCGATACGGCTTAATGCCTGCCGGTTTTCTGGCGCAGCATAATTCGCTTTCGTCAGTCCTTCCTCTTCCAGCCAGCTTTCAGGCAGATAACAGCGGCCCACCTGAGCATCGTCGACAATATCACGCGCAATGTTGGTCAGCTGGAAAGCCAGCCCGAGATCGCAGGCGCGATCGAGCGTGGCGTTATCGCGAACGCCCATAATTTGCGCCATCATCAGGCCCACAACACCGGCGACGTGATAGCAATAACGCAGCGTATCGTCCAGTGTCAGGTAGCGCGTTTCGCGCACATCCATGGCAAAACCTTCCAGATGGTCGAACGCGTAGGCGGGAGCGATATCATGCGCCATCGCGACCTCCTGAAACGCGGCAAAAGCGGGCTCGTGCATTTGCGAACCGGCGTAGGCCTGACGCGTTTTCATTTCAAGCTGCTGCAGGCGCTGCTCAGGCATCTGCGAAGAGGGCTGGTCGGCATGAAAGCCCAGTGTTTGATCGTCAATGACGTCGTCGCAGTGGCGGCACCATGCGTAAAGCATCAGCACGCTGCGACGGGTTTTGGCGTCGAAAAGCGTCGATGCAGTCGCAAAGCTTTTCGAGCCAACCGCCATGGTTTCGACGGCATGATTCAGTAATGACGTATTCGTCAAATCAGGTCCTCCAGCATTAAGCCTGCCGTCGCCTTCGCCGAGCCGATTACGCCGGGAATGCCCGCGCCAGGATGGGTGCCTGCGCCAACCAGATAAAGATTATCAATGTGCTTATCGCGGTTATGTGGTCGGAACCAGGCGCTCTGGGTCAGAATAGGTTCAACCGAGAAGGCCGAACCTTGCCAGGCATTGAGCTCGTCGCGGAAATCGAACGGCGTAAACATACGGTGCGTCACCAACTGGCTTCGCAAGCCAGGCATGTAATGTTGCTCAAGGTAGTCAAAAATACGATCGCGCAGTCGGGGTCCTTCTACCGCCCAGTCGAGGTTCGCCGTGCCTAAGTGTGGAACAGGCGCCAGCACATAATAGCTGCCGCACCCTTCCGGTGCCAGTGACGGATCCGTGACACAAGGTGCGTGTAAATAAAGCGAAAAATCCTCAGCCAGACCATCATGGTTAAAAATTTCGTGAATCAGTTCACGGTAGCGTGGCCCAAAACAGACGGTATGATGGGCGAGTTGATCGTGATGATGGTTGAGACCAAAATAGAGTACAAACAGTGAGTTACTCATACGCTTGGATTGCAGTTTTTTCGCCTGCTTAGCGGCTGCGGGATGCTGAGACAGCAGATCGCGATAGGTATGTACAACATCAGCGTTCGACGCCACCGCGCAGGTTTCAAACCGTCTGCCGTCTTCCAACTGCACGGCCTGAATCTTGTCCCCAACGGTTTCCATATGACTGACCCGGGCGTTAAGCACGACTTCGCCGCCCAGATCCTGAAACAGCTTGATCATGCCATTGACCAGCGCACCGGTTCCACCGCGTGGAAACCAGACGCCCCATTCCCGTTCTAACGCGTGAATCAGCGTATAAATGGACGAGGTTGCAAACGGATTCCCCCCCACTAAGAGCGAGTGAAAAGAAAACGCCTGCCGAAGATGCTCATCCTCAATGTAGCCGGCAACTTTACTGTAAACGCTGCGCCACGCCTGCAGCTTTGCCAACTGGGGCGCGGCCCGAAGCATGTCTTTGAACGATAAAAAAGGCACAGTGCCGAGCTTCAGATAGCCCTCATTGAATACGGCACGCGAATAGTCAAGGAACGCTCGATAACCCGCAACATCGCGCGGATTAAACTGCTGTATCTGCGCTTCTAACTGGGCCTGGTCGTTATCGTAATTGAAGACCTTGCCGGACTCCCAGCACAGGCGATAAAACGGCGTGACCGGCAACAGCTCGACGTAATCCTTAAGCTGTTTACCGGCCAGAGCAAACAGTTCTTCAATCGCGCTGGGATCGGTGATAACGGTAGGGCCTGCATCAAAAGTAAAGCCCTGCTCCTGATAAACATAAGCCCGGCCACCCGGCTTGTCGCGCTGCTCAAGCAGCAAAACAGGAATACCTGCGGCCTGTAAACGAATTGCCAGTGCCAGGCCACCAAAGCCCGCACCAATTACCGTAGTTGGTTTCATGTAGTCGCTCTTCAACGATGAGTCGTCATAATTGCCTGCAATGCCGCGAAAACGGGAACGGGCGGCTTGCCGCTCAGAATGCGTAGCCGATCGGTCACGGTGAGTTTTCCCGCATAAAAGCGGGCAATCAAATCCTCGGGTAAGCCATAGAAACGCTGCATCACACGCCAGCGTGACTCGGCCGGTCCGGCTAAAAACAACATGCGATTCAGCATGCGGAAAAACCCCTGTTGCTGCCAACGTTGCTGGGCAAAGTGAGCAATCGTCTGGTGAACAGAGGAAGAGGTAAACACATCCAGCGCGCTGAGACGATCGGCCAGCGCCACCGCGAGCGGTAGGGAGTAGCCGGTTGTCGGATGAAACAGCCCGGCGCGTAATCCGCTACAGGCTTGCGGTTGCTGTTGCCAAAACTGACGATTATCGCCCGTTAACGTAATGGGCAATGCACCCTGTTCTTCCCGCAGCAACGTCTGTAACGGCCAACCCTGTCGCGCAGCATAATCGCGAATGTTCTGACGCGCCCGTTCGGCCTGAAGATTAGCCTTGTCAATGTAGTGTGTGTCTTCGATCAGCAGTGCGGTTGCGGAAAGCGGCAGGGTATAAACAAAGCGGTAGCCATTTTGCTGATCGACCGTCGCATCCATGATAATCGGTGACGATAAACCATGCGGCGCGCTCAGTTGCCACTCCTGACCGATAAATGCCTGGAATCCTACGCGTAGTGCAGAATCAGGTGTGTAACCCCGTCCATCGATCACTGTACTGGCATGAATAATCCGGCCATCCGCTAACTGGACCGATTCAGCATGAACGGCTGAAACCGCGGTATGCAGCCATAAATGTTGTCCAAACTGTTGCCGGAGTATCCCGGCGAAATGCCGGGAGGTCACGCAGTAGTAGCCACTGTTCACATGGCGACGGCGTTGGGGGAAACGAACCTGGTAGTCGGGCCAGTGATGGACCACAAGCGGCGCTATCCAGCGATGCTGATTCAGCGTTAAATCCTCTTCGTGAAAGGACCAGGTATGGTTCCCTCCCGCCTCAGGACCCGCCTCAATAAGCAAGATCCGCATATCCGGATGCTGTTGCTGAAGCCGGAGCGCGATAAGGCCATTAGCCAGACCGGCACCGACCAGAATTAGATCATAGTGCGGTTGCATAATCCTGCCCACTGAGTACTGGCTGACAGGTCCGCATCGCCTGTTCAACAATATCGGCGGCGGCTGGTGTGCCGCCTGCCAGACGCAATGCGGCCTGAATTTTTGTTATACGCTGCGGGTAATCGGTGTTAGTCAGTAGCGATCGAATCTGCCGCGCCAGCGCATGGCTGGTGGTAAACCGAGACGCACGCTTGCCGATGCCATGATAAACAATTCGTGATGCCACGCCAGGTTGATCAAATGCCAGCGGCAGCGCCAGTAGCGGTGTGCGGGAAGCAATAGCGTCCAGTACCGTATTCATCCCACCATGTGTGATTGCCAACTGTGCCTGTGAAAGTGCTGCGGATTGATCGGCAAAATCCACAACCTGAATGTCCCCGCCCCGGGCCAGTTCACCTGCCTGCGTGGCTGAGAGGCCGCCACAGTGTGCCAACAGTAACTGCGCATCCACTTCTTCGCAGGCTTTGGCGATGGTCCTGAACAGGCCATAACGATGCCCCTGCAGGGTGCCCAGCGAGGCAAAAATACGGGGTTTGTCCGGGGACGGAAAATAAGAAGTTGCTGACCCCGGCGTCCCCTGGGGTTGCCGTAACGGTCCAACCGCATGAAAGCAGTCGGGCAGCGCTTTGCGGGGAAAATCCAGTTCGGGGATCAACTGGCTGATTTGTGCCAGTGGAGAAAAGCAGTGATGCAGTTTTTCACGCGGGGCTAAACCCATTCTGCATGCATGATGCGCGATCACACGATCGTGACGTCGCATCAGCCAGTCATAAATTTTTTCGCTGGTGGTATAGCGTTCCCGAGCCGCATCGCTGGTGCCGTATTCGAAAGGCATCACCGCCAGAGGCAAACCCGGTTCGCGGTTGAGCGGCAGCGCGCAGGCCACCGAAACAAACGGCAGGCCTGACGCTTCTGCGACTACTGCACCTGCCGGCTCCATTTGATCAACGATCACGCCCTCTATCTGCAACGCATGAAAAGCGGCGGGCAGTTCCCGGCAAAGCATATCGCTGGTACGTGCCATTTCATTGATCAGTCGTAACATCGAGGGTCCGAGTGGGTGCGCGGCCAGATGCAGCAGGTGCGATAAGGAACCGGGAGAATGCGTTTGCAGTCCGACGGTCTGGAATCCGATATCGCTGGCCGTTACCAGCGCTTTGCAGTCATGTTGCTGAAAAAACGTAACACGATGACCGCGGGCCACTAATTCCTTAGCAAGGTTTTGCAGAGCGCGAACATGGCTGAAAAAGGGCGGTGCGATCACCGCAAAATGGCTCATGCAGCATCCTTAACTGACGGCAGCGAGTTTTTTGTCAAACCAGGCCTGAATAAAAAGTTGGGTGGTGGAATGGCCGTTTTGGCATGCCGCGGAAAGGTGTTCACTGGCCAGGCGCAAATGCTGTCGCAGGCGTTCTTCGACCGCGCTTGAGCCTAATAAATTGACCAGCGTTGATTTACCTGCGTCCTGATTGATGTCTTTGCCGGTATCGGTCATGCCATCGGTAAGATCGTCAAGCAACTGAAAGGCCTGACCGAGATCGAGCGAGAAACGATGCAGGTTCTCACGCGCTTCGCAGGACGCGTTGGCCGCAATGGACGCCATTTGCGTTGACGCGCAAAACAGCGTGCTGGTTTTAAACTGATTGGTTAGCAGTATGGCATCGGCGCTACGGGGGGTATCGCCCTCCGAGAGGTCCTTAAACTGGCCCTGAACCAGACCCTGCATGCCAATCGCAGTGGACAGCTCCGATACCGCGCGAGTTTTGGCTATCGGCGTCAGACCTTCAGCCTCGGCAATCACCCCAAACGCTTTGCTGAGTAAAGCGACCGCCGCCAGAATCGCCACATGTTCACCGTACTGCATGTGAATGGTGGGACGCCCCCGACGCATCTGCGCATCGTCCATGCAGGGCATATCATCCAGAATCAGCGAGGCAGCATGCACCATTTCAACCGCGCAGGCTAAATCCAGTAATCCCCCGTGACTGATCGCACAGCCAAGATCGCGCGCTGTTAATAACAGCAGCATCGGACGAATACGTTTGCCCGGTGCCAGCGTGCCTTCACGCATCGCGGCACCCACACAATCCCGCTCACCCTGAACCGGCAGTAACTGATCAAGGCGGCTATCGATATCAGCCAGCAACTGCTCAGCCGAAATGCCAGTAAGGTGAACGTGTTTTTTTGCGCAGACCGTCATTCGGGCTGTCCTTATTAACGGATACATTTACGACAACGCTAAAACGTGCGATGCCATTTTAAAAGACACTTTAACTGCCAGAGCATCGTTGGCAGGGCTACCCGTTTTTTTACCGTTCGGGTTTTCAGTTTTTTTGGGGCTAAACCCATATAATTAATACTAGTTGAGCTTTAAGAAAAGAGGGGAAATTCATCAACCTCCGTCACTGCCCTCTGCCGGACAGCTCTTAATCACCTGGATCGTTCTTCAGCGCGTCAGCGTCCGCAATAGCGAAATAATCTGCGAAATGTCATCCGCGCTCAGAGGAGTGTCTTTGGCAAATTGCACATTGCCTTGTGCGTCAAGAACAATTGCCGCCGCCTCGCCCGGTTTAAGCTGCCAGCGATGGCGGGCAAGGCCACTGCTGTCAATGATGAACTGCTGCCACGGCGACGCTTTTTTACTGGCGCGAATGCTGTTAATCACAAAAATACTGCTGCCCGGCAGCGCATCGTCGGTATTAACGATGGTGGTTGTCTGAAAGGTCTTTTCCGGCAGACTGGCCTGCTGAATGGCGCTGATGAGGCCTGCGGACTGCTCTTTAGCCGATAACCGGCCAGCCACATGAATAAGTAAACGGGCTTTTCCTGTAAGTGACTGACTGTTCCAGGTTTGGTAGTGAATTTGACCGTTGCGTAACTGCATTTCACCTTTATCTGCGACAGAAACGGCCGGAACAGGTTTGCCCATCGTAAATGTGTGAGCATGAGACCAACAGGAAAAAAGAAAAAGCACCATCAATCCATAACGTTGCACGTGGTCTTCTCATGTTGTCTTAAGCAGAACTTCCAGCTTAGCAACTTTCTCCCTCTTTCGTCTGTTTAATGCGTGTATATGACGCAGATCAATAAGAACCGCCCTGAATTGAACAAAAATGCAGCATTAACGACAGGTTGGGAGGTGAACATGCATGCAGAGTTTATGACATTACCCGAAATGGCGACCTATCTGGGTATTTCGCAAACAAGCCTGGTCAGAGCGCTTTGCAATCGTGGGGCGTTATATGGGGTACCGTTGCCTGAGGGGCTGGAGCATCTGCCGTTGACGCAGCGTCACTGGTTACGCGAGGATGTGCGGCAGTTTAAACATGCGCTACAACGTGCCCATGTTATCCATCATCACTGAACGGACAAAACGTTATTATGCCTGACAGCAATGTCGCCCGCTAAAAGCGGGCGACATTGTTTATTTACCTTGCTCGTCGCTTTCACCCAGGAAGAAGTACCAGAGTGGAATGGACATTAAGCCTGTAAACACTGTTGTATAAAGCAAAATCATCAAGGCCTGCGTGATATACATCATCGTGGTCCAGTCGCTGAACGGAATATTGTATTGCTCAATCACACCACTCACCATGGCGCGAGCCATCACCGTTCCGACAATGATGGCGAGAATAGCGACACTGCGCAGGAAATAGCGCATCTCTTTACGCTTTACTGCAAAACGGGACTGCACAATCGCCAGCGGCGATTGTTGATCTTCCGGCGTAGCGACCACCTGACGTACCGCACGCTGCGCTTTACGCCAGCGTTGCAGATCCAGCAGCACAAAGACCACTAAACTGACGCCCATCAGCGGCAACGCATAACCCAGAGCCAGGGCGAGAATCAGGCTTGAGCCCTGAAGATAGCGGGGTAACGCGAGCCAGGCCGCGAGCAGCGTTTGCACTGGATTGGCCTGCGGTAGTGCCGGGCGTCGAATCCACCACATGCGGTAGCCGAGCACGATCATGGCGCATAAACCAAAACCAAAGAACGCGAGAAGCAACTGATTGGGTAAGCCAAACAGCACGCCCATATGCGCATCCACGCCCCAGCGCGTAAGTTTTGCGACCAGCGGGAAACGGGCAAACTCAACGTGATCAACAATGCTGAAGTCATGCGGATTTACGGATACCGAGTCGACCTGCGTCGGCCAGCGACGCTCTATCTCACTGACCGTCCAGGCCTGGTCAGGGTTTTTGGGCTGGCGCAGTTCAATTTTAGCAGCGTGTAAACCGGCCAGGCGCGCGGCGTGTTCAACGCTGTCCCAGTCCGCGTCCGGCTGATTGAATACGGCGGCCATACTGGCATGATGACCCGGCATTGAAGTCTCCATCACCATGCCGTCCATGTCGGGATGATGATCGGCGTGGGGATCGGCAGGCGCAGACGGTGCAGCCCCGTTTAACGCCGTTCTGACCTGCGGTGTCAGCCAGCCAAGATCGCTACGCATTTTATCAATATTGCTCCCGGCCCACTGCGACCAGGTCAATCCCGTAACGGAGAAAAAGATCAACCCCAGAGATAACACCAGGCCCAGCGTAATATGCCAGTATCGTGTCAGTGCAAAACCTGTCTTGCGCGTTTTTACCTTACGCCGGGGCAGGGTACCAGACCACAACACGATCCCGCCCAGCGCCGCCACCCACAACCACGACGCCGCGAGTTCACTGTAGTTGCGGCCAACATCCCCCAGCAGCAGTCCACGATGCATCTGGTCAAGCCACATCCGCAGAGGTAACACGCCGCTGGTGCCGTATACGGTCATATCACCTTTGACGCGAAGCGTATAAGGATCGATGAAAACAGAGCGTGACTCTGATGGGCCTGACTGTGCATCCGTAAATTGCACGCGAGTGGTGTTATGAGCGCCGGGCGCAGGCCGTACCGCATAAATCCGCGCATCACCAACATATCGCCGCGCCGCAGCAATCTGAGCGGACAGCGGCTGAGCGGCACCCACAGGTTCCGCGGTTAACGCATCTTTATAAATTACGTTTTCTATCTGTGGCGTCAGGACATAAAGCGTGCCGGTTAATGCCGCAATAAAAATAAACGGCGCAATAAACAGGCCAATGTAAAAATGCAAACGGCGCAAAACATTCAGTACCGTGCCGCGCGGCGGCGATGTTATTTCTTGTGAAACACTCATAGCGATTCCATATTTCGAGAATACCGGGCTTTTCTTCTTCGTGGATGACGAAGAAGAAAAGATCACATTAAGCTGAGGCGCGCATTTGCAGTGGTGGGGCGCGCTGCCGGTAAACCCGCTTGTGGCGCGGTAACAGGGGGCAAAACGTATCGGGAGTCGGTGGGGCCCGGCTAATTAAACACATTAACCAGATGAACGGAATAAACACCCATAGCATAAAGGGGATATGGACCAGCAGATCGCAATAACCACAGGCACTCATCATCATGCTGTGATCGCCCATGGCCATATCGCTATGGTGATCCCCCATCGGCATGTCGGCCATGATCATATCGTTATGCTGATCCAGCATCGACATGTCGGACATCGCCATCGCGTCACGACGTTCAGCCAGATTTTTGGATACCATCGGTGCAATGAACATCAGCAGTACCGCCAGTATCGCAAGACAGGCGGTAAAACGTTGTCGATTATAATGGGTGGCGTTAATCATCTGAACGGCGATAGTCGGGTACACGATAGAGGCGGCAGTGTAACGCGTCAGAGAGTTTAGGGTTAAAAGAAATGCCTTTTTGCCCCAAAAAATTAGCACCTTTTGAACACCTTCACTTAATTAGATATTAAGAATAACTTATCTGTTACTGCTGCCATACATTTGAGCAACATTATTCATCCGCAAAACGTGATAAAGGATACGTCATGAAAATCGTAACGCTTGATGGCGGCACGCTGCCCGTCCCTCCTCCTCAACCTGACTGGTGCAGCGACTGGTGTTTTCGTGAGGAAACGCACGACAATGAGATTATTGAGGCGTTAAAGGGCGCAACGATTGCCATCACCAATAAAGTCCCGCTGCGTGCGGCGACTCTGGCACAGCTTCCTGACCTGCGCTATATCTGCGTCACCGCCACGGGCTTTGATTGCATTGATATTCCGGCGTGTCGGGAACGTGGAATCGTCGTGAGTAATATCCCCGGCTATTCAACGCAAAGCGTTTCAGAATGCGTGATTGCCTTTATTTTTGCGTTGCGTCGCCAGATAGTGGAATACGCGACGCTCACGCGTGAAGTATGGCCTGCGTCTTCTCATTTTTGTTTTCACCGTTCACCGATTCAGGATATTGCGGGGCAACATTAGGCATTGTGGGAAAAGGAGACATTGGTATCGCCTTGGGCAGGCTGGCACAGGCGCTCGGCATGAAGGTGTGCTTTGCCGAACGCAGGGGCAGCACCAGGGTGCGTGAGGGCTATGTAAGTTTTGACGAGATGCTGGCCGCAAGCGATGTGATTTCGCTGCATTGTCCCCTGAGCGAACAAACCCGGCATCTGATTAACAGTGAAACCCTGAATAAGATGCAACCCCATGCGCTGTTGATCAACACAGCGCGTGGCGGTCTGATTCATGAAGCTGATTTGGCGGAGGCATTGCAACAGGGCACGATAGCCGGAGCGGCACTGGATGTGCTGAGCAGTGAGCCGCCGCCAGCCGATCATCCTCTGCTTCAGGCCGATGTGCCGAATCTGCTTGTCACGCCGCATATTGCCTGGGCAAGCAAAAGTGGTATGCAAAATTTGTTGCAAGGCATCATGGTCAATCTGGCTGGCTTTGAGCAAAACCGGCCTGTAAATGTTGTCAGCTGAGTCAGAATATTGAGCGGCCCAGCCTGTCAGTCAGGCACTCCAGCGCGGCAGTGCCTGCCAGCGAGTTGCCTGCACTGTCCAGCCCGGGTGACCATACCGCTATACTCATTTCGCCCGGGACCACGGCAATAATACCGCCACCAACGCCCGATTTTGCGGGCATGCCGACGCGCCAGGCAAATTCACCCGCCCCATCGTACATGCCACTGGTGATCATCAAGGCATTGATTTGCCGGGCCTGACGGGAGGTGATGAGCACCGAGCCGTCAAGCGTTTTTCCCTGGTTTGCCAGGTAAATAAAACTGCGGGCCAGTTCAATACAGTTCATGGACAATGAGCAGTAGTGAAAGTAGGTCTGCATCACGTTGGTCACGTCGTTGTCAAAATTGCCAAATGACTTCATTAACCAGGCGATAGCCGCGTTGCGGGCTGAGTGTTCAAACTCTGAACGCGCGACATGACGATCGTACTGAATATCAGGTTGCTGGCTCAGTTGACGGATAATCTCAAGCATACGCTGGCGCGGTGCTGTAAGACGCGTTTCAAGCAAATCACAGATCACCAGCGCGCCGGCGTTAATAAAAGGATTACGCGGTTTTCCCTGCTCAAGTTCAAGCTGAACCAGTGAATTGAACGGCTGACCTGAGGGCTCTTTACCCACGCGTTGCCAGATCTCCGCATCCTCATAGCGCGTCAGTGCAACAGTTAAGGAGAGGACTTTAGAAATCGACTGGATGGAAAAGCGCGTTTCAGCATCACCCGCCTGAAAGACTGTGCCGTCACGCAGACAGACGGCAATACCTAAATGATCGGCAGCGACGTCGGCCAGTGCCGGAATATAATCGGCTACCTTACCGCGATGAATTAAGGGACGAACCTGTTCAAGAACCTTTTCCAGCAAGGCATTACTCAGCGTGGTCACACGTTTCACTCCAGAATAAGTGATGATGGCGCAGGATGATGAGCGCCCTTCAGGCGCAAATCAATGGTTTATGGATAAAATTGCCGTGCACATCCTGAAATCATGTTCTTCGCGGGTGGCGAGTGGCAGAACAGCAGACGTAGTAAAATCCAGAGATAAATAAAAGCGAGGAATAATGCTGCAAATACGCTAACCTCTCGATTTAATTTGGGTGGTCAGTTTTCAGCAGGATATTTGAGGTCAGGCATGCGCGCTTCTGTTTCAAACCGACACGGGATTTTTCGGCCTCGTCGGCTCCGTCTGTTGCAATATATTATACGTCGAGACAAAACACCGGCCGCGTTGCTGCTGATGGCCGCGCTGGTGGGTGTGCTGACTGGCCTGACCGCGGTGGCGTTTGATAAAGCCGTTGGCTGGGTGATTCATTCGCGGATCAACTGGCTGAGCCAGCATGAAAATAATGTCTTTCTTCTTGGCTGCTACGCTTTTATTTTTTCCGCCGTGCTGGCCGCGACAGGCTATTTTCTTGTCAGGCGCTTTGCGCCGGAAGCAGGCGGTTCGGGCATTCCTGAAATCGAAGGTGCGCTGGAAGAACTGAGGCCGGTGCGCTGGTGGCGCGTGTTGCCGGTTAAATTCTTTGGCGGACTTGGCGCAATTGGTTCTGGCATGGTGCTGGGTCGTGAAGGCCCGACGGTTCAGATTGGTGGTAACATCGGGCGTATGTGCCTCGATATCTTTCGCATGCGCTCCTCTGAATCCCGCCACACTATTTTGGCTACCGGGGCCGCATCAGGTCTGGCCGCAGCCTTTAATGCACCGCTGGCGGGCATTCTGTTTATCATTGAAGAAATGCGTCTGCAGTTCCGCTTTAGCCTTATCTCCATTAAAGCGGTGTTTGTAGGCGTCAGTACCTCAAGCATCGTTTTTCTTGCGCTGAACGGTAATCAGCCCATTATCAATATCGGTCAGTTAAAAGATGCTCCGATCCAGACGCTCTGGTTATATTTACTGCTGGGGATTTTATTTGGCGGTTGTGGCGTCGCTTTTAATCGCCTGATATTTACCCTTCAGGATCTGTTTCAAAGGCTGCATCAGGGACGGACATCACGCTGGGTCCTGGGTGGGGCGTTATTGGGCGGCTTATGTGGCTTACTGGGGCTGATATTGCCCCAGGGCGTAACCGGCGGGATTACGCTCATCCCCGACTTTACCGCAGGAAACTATACGTCGATTGCCTTACTGTCCTTATTTTTATTGCGGGCGGTCGTCACGCTACTGTGTTTTGCCTCTGGCGCCCCAGGGGGCATTTTCGCCCCCATGCTGACGCTGGGCACCTTACTGGGTACCTGCGTGGGGCAACTGTGCGTTAACCTCTTCCCAGCCTATCATCTTGAAGCCGCGACGTTTGCCGTAGCAGGCATGGGCGCCTTGTTTGCCGCTTCTGTTCGGGCACCGCTCACCGGAATTATTCTGGTACTGGAGATGACCAACAATTATCAGTTGATCCTGCCGATGATTATTACCTGTCTCGGTGCGACACTCTCTGCACAGTATTTCGGCGGTACACCGCTGTATTCAACGATACTGGCACGTACGCTGGCAAAACAACAACCTCAGGAGGAGGGGGCAACGGCGCGGTAAAAGCATCCCGATTACGGCAGGCAGGGCGCGCGCCATCTGTAAAAGGATGGCGTCCGTATGTAAAGCAGACTGCGCGGAACAGGTGCGATATCACGCAGGCTTGTGCAGGGAAACGTCTGGCAGAGAGAAAAGCGATCAGGAAAAGCCAGCCGGCACGGGCAGGAGAAAGGCCTTAAAACAACGCGAACATAAGGGCGACGGGGAAACTCATCGGCCAGGTTGCACCCACCAGAAAGGCACTCAGTAATTTAATGCTGAGTTTGTCGCGGGCGATAAAAAACGTAATGAGCGCGGCAACAAAAGCAACCACGCCGTAGAAAACCAACATGTGTTGATAAAGTGTCATTTGAGCCCTTATCCCTGATTCATGATTTGTTACGATCATGCGGTTTTTTGTGACTTAGATCAAGTATCAGACCTTTTGTGTAAATAAAAAAACAATGCCTTTCTAAGAAGGTAAACCGTAGAGCAGCCAAGGTGAGCTGGCGATTTCATGCTGAAATCGTCGAAAGTTCAGGCGATTATGTAACAGCATGCTCGCGCTTACCGTAAGCCTTCAGGCTGACGACAGCCCTCGCTTTCATAGCCCCTCATGCGTCTGCACAGCCAGGCTTTGCGACATATACTGTTTACGGCAACGTGCCTCACGCTTACCCCCTCTTAATACGGTTTCGCACAGGAGTACCCGGTGAATAAACTGATTTCTCTTCTATTAATTTGTTTGAGTCCTGCGGCATTGGCTTTGACGCTGCAGTCAAAAGATTTTAGTGATAATGGCGTGCTGGATAAGAAGTTCGCGGGCGCAGATAAAAGTAAACCAGCCTGTACCGGGCAGAATGTTTCTCCTGAACTCAACTGGTCCGAAACACCGGCGGGCACAAAAAGCTTTGCCTTGCTGATGACCGATCCTGTTGGCGCAAAAGGGCTCGGGGTTACGCATATGGTGGCGTACAACATTGCCGCTGAACGCAGCGCATTTGCTCAGGGCGAACTGACGCAGGGGAAAGGCTATACCGGCGGTAAGAATTCACCGGGTACGGCGCACTATTATGGTCCTTGTCCCCCTGTGGGATCTGGGCTTCATCACTACAACTTTGTGCTTATTGCCACAGACCTGCCGCCGTCTGCGCTCAAAGCCGGTTTAACGCATGATCAACTGCTGAGTAAACTTAAAGGGCATGCGCTGGCTGCTGCAAGCACCGTCGCCCGTTTCGGCAATGACTAACGTGCTATGCGATCAAAAAAACACCCTGCATGTGCAGGGTGTTTTTCGTGAGTTTGCTTTATTTCGCGTCGGCTGGTGAGGGTGGCACTGGTTCTGCGCTTTTATCCAGTTTTCTAATCAGGCTATGCGCTTCAGCTTCAGTTGCCACAGCGGGGGATGAACCGCTTAACGGCTTACGGGCGGTTTCCCTGACCGTCAGAATCGTCAGTAATCCAATCACACCCGCCACCATCATATAGTACGCTGGCATCATGGTATTCTGCGTGGTATCGACCAGCCATGCTGTCAGTAACGGGGTTGTCCCGCCAAACAACGATACAGACAGATTAAAGCCGATGGCGAGCGCACTGTAACGAATATCCGTGGTAAACAGTGCCGGTAATGTCGAGGGCATTGTGCCGCTGAAGCAGGTATGGAGCACGCCCAGAATCAACAGTCCCGCAAAGACGGCCCACATATTATGTGTCCCGATCAACATAAAGCAGGGGATTGAGAGCAAAATCAGCCCTACCGCACCGAAACCAATCACCGGGCGGCGCCCAATGCGATCGGTCCAGCGGCCCCACATCAGCGTGAGCGGCATCATCACAAACATGACAACCATGACCAGTAACAGACCGCTCAGTTCAGGTAAACCCAGCACGCCGGTCAGATAGCTGGGCATATACGACGTCAGCATATAGTTCGACACGTTAAATAACAGGACCAGGCCGATACATTTCATCATCGGGACACGATGCTTACTTAGCATCTTAAACAGGCTCAGGCGCGGTTTGCTTTGCTCCAGTTCCTCCTGTTTTTGCATATGCTGTTTGAAGGCCGGCGTTTCTTCCAGTTTCAGACGCACATACAGGCCGAACAAGCCCAACGGTGCGGCGATAAAAAAGGGCACGCGCCAGCCCCACGACATCATCGCCTCGGACGAGATTACCGAAGTCATGACCGTCACCAGACACGCGCCCAGCAGGTAACCGCCAAGCGTTCCAAACTCCAGGAAGCTGCCCATGAAACCGCGACGTTTGTCTGTTGAATATTCTGCGATGAAGGTGGCTGCACCGCCATATTCACCGCCCGTTGAGAACCCCTGCACCAGGCGGGCGACCAACAAGAGGATAGGGGCCATGATCCCGATAGAGGCATAAGAAGGGATAATGCCGATACAAAATGTGCCAATCGACATCATGATCATCGTTATCGCCAACACCTTCTGGCGTCCAATCCGATCGCCAAGTGGACCAAAGACCATCCCACCCAGTGGACGCACTAAAAAGGCGGCCGCAAAAGTACCAAAGGTGGCGATAAGCTGAATCGCGTTATTGGCATCGGGAAAGAAAACCTTACCGATGATCACCGCCAGATAGCTGTAAACCCCGAAGTCGAACCACTCCATGGCATTGCCTAATGCCGCGGCCCCTACTGCCCGCTTCAGCATGTCATTATCAATAACGGTAATATCATCAACAGTGAGTTTTTTTGGCCTTTTATTCCAGAAATGCTTTTTTGGCCTGGTTGACGATGAATGGTTAGTATCCATATTTTCCTCATACGACTTAAATGGGACGACCTATAGCTTTCGCAGCCAGTCAGCGAGGTTAACGGAAGAGAAGGAAGTGAAAGCTATAAGAGGCCAGTAACTTTAATGATAGAGCGTTCTTAACCGCAGCGTAGAAACATAGTCGATGAATGTCATTTTTTGCAAGTCTCTGGGAAAAAAGACTGTCTTATAAGTGAGATAGCAGAAAATGAGTTTTTACTTTTATTTACATTTTGCCATGTTTTCGAAAAGGCACTGAGAGTGACCCGGGAGCCCGTTAAAAGTGGTGCGCGAAGACTCTCTGCCAGCCAGGGCTGGCAGAGAAGGGCACATCAGGCAGGCTTCGCCTCGGGCGTCCGGCCCGAGAACCACCACAACATCAAGGCTACCAGGGCAATGCAGCCTAATGCGCTGAAGGCAATACTGTAAGAGTAACGGGCCACAATCAGGCCTGTCATGGCCGGGCTCATGGACGCCCCAACGCCTTGCATCAGCATTACCACACTCTGGCCAGCGTTCACGTGCCCACTGCCGCGCAACAGCGACACGATATAGCCCGGCACGGCGACGCCCAGTATCCCGGCCGCAATACCGTCCAGGATTTGTACGGGAACCACGAAAAAGGTCTCCGGAAATTCTGCTGCAATAACCGCGCGCAGCGGCATCATTAACAGTGCGGTCATGATTAAACGGCGATAGCCAATCTGATCGACACGTTTAGAGACAAAGATCGCGACAGGGATCATCACTAACTGGGAAATTACGACCGTTGCGGCAGCATACAGGCCGGGATCCACCGTATCAGGTCCGGTTGAGGAGGCCACACGCATGCTCAGCATGGGCAACAGCGCAGCGTTAGCCAGATGGAACAGCAGCAGCGTCAATCCGGCCACCAGCAACGCCGGTTTGCGCGCCAGTATCCACAGGCTGAGCGTAGGTTTATCCGACGATTTATCGTCCAGGCCGCGCGCCACATCATGGTCAATATCGTCTGCACGAATAGCCAGGGTGGCGATAGCCGCAAATACCGCCATGACCATCATCAGGATGAACACCGCACCCAGCCCCCATTTCCAGGCGGCAAAACCTGCAAGGACAGCCGCCAGCGTATTACCCGCATGGTTATAGGCTTCGTTGCGTCCCATCTGACGGTTGAACCCTTTTTGCCCGGTCAGGCCCAGCGTTATACCTGCCACCGTCGGACCGATGAAGGCGGCAGCGATACCCGCGACGATTTGCGAAATAATCGCCGTCCATGACTGATTGCTGTACCAGAGCAGTAAGGTAGCGACCGTGATCACGACACAACCCGCCAGGATAATAAAGCGTTTGTAACGTGTGGCGTCGGCAACCACACCCGCCGGTAACGTTGAGAGCAGTCCGGCGATACCGCCTGAGGTCATCACCAGGCCTATTTCATCCGGGCTCCAGTGGCGTTCTGTCAAAAAAATGCCTAAAAAGGGCCCAAGGCCGTCTCTGACGTCGGCCAGAAAAAAACTCATCAGGCACAGCGCCTGAAGTGACCGTTGTGACATGTGCTTTTCCCTGTAGCTGATAAGAAGGTGTGGGTAACGACCACATTTCAATGCGTAACGCAATGCATCATGGCAGTAAAAATACTCAGTAACATAACGTTAAAGTTACAAAATGAAAAAATTCACGTTTTGTGTAATTTAGTCTAATGACTGGCTGACTGTGTGAGGGGCACTGAGGCTGCCAGCGGTCAGGCTTTATGCCATAGCGTGCCATCCCCTTATTGATGCGGCACTGTCTTCATCGTTGCCACTGAGGAGGCCTGCGGAGGGAGCAGTGTTGGGTCGTGCAGAATTTCACAATTTTTATCCAGAAGCGATTCGACGGATGCCCGGTTCCCTTTATCCCAGCCTCGTCGCGTCACCAGCAGGATAAAGCCGTTTTTTCCTGAAAACGTGGCAGGAACAACGGCAATCCCGTATTCCGCCAACTGAGGCGGAGACAGATGAAAATCGCGGGCAACGGATGCAACAGGATAAATGCCCATCACACTGGGCTGCAGGACGCGTCGCGCATAATAAGTGTGCGTCAACAATGTGTCTGGCAGGGGATGCCAGTCATCCTGAATATAAGGGCGTTCAGCCTGTAACTGGTGATAGACATCTTCCCGCAGGCAGGTGAGATGAATATGCAGTTGATTCTGGCTGCGCCCCCAGGCGGAATTGACAGCCATGCCCAGCCTGTCTTCCGGCACCGTTCCGCCATACGCCGCCATTACGCGATAACGCATCAGCCACGCATAACCGAAATAGTCTGTGCGGGTCGTATACGACAATAAGGGGCTTTCGATACCAGATAACGAAAGTGTGGGCACCAGAATAAAATGATACGGATAACGTGGATTTTGAATAACGCTGAAGCCCTGCTGTTCCCCTTTTGCAAGATAGACTTGCTGGCAGGGGGCAGGATAGCCAGTGTACGCGTAGTTCACCCTGCAAACGTCGTTCGTCACCATCCACAACGCATCCTGGCGCGCACAGCCTGACAGCGCAAAAGCTATCCCTGCCAGAATACTCAGGCGGCACAGAAGGGGCAGGAGAGGCATCAGACTGCCGCCGGTGTTAACGTGCCGCGTGGCGCCGTGCTATGTGCATAATCCGAAGTGTTCGCGCTCTGAAATGCCATACCTTATTTGTCCTTACTGGCTTATCCGTTCCACCGGCTACACAATAAATTAGCGACATGCCACAATAAAGGCCACAGCGTGTGTGACAGAAGATCATCCCGCGCGTGTTTCTGCGCTGGCCGTGCCGAACGCCCGTCGGCCGCAGAGGTGAGATCTTTGATCACTTAGCGAATCACCAGCTGTGTCAGTGCGGATAACAAGGCATCTACCTTCGGCAGCAGTTGCTTACGGCGTGGCCAGATGACGCTCAGGGCCAGACCATCAGGCTGTAATTGTGGCAGGATAATCTCCAGTTCGCCTTTAGCTACGGCACTGTTTACCAGCCAGGAGGGCATTTGCGCTATGCCAAGTCCGGCTATGACCGCCTGGAGTTGCGCATCTACATCACCCAATGCCATCCGAAACGGCATATCTCGCCACTGGACATGTCCTTCTTCACGGGGGAATAACCAGGGTTTGGGCGTGTTATCCGCGCGTTCGTAAAGAATGGCCCGATGTTGCATCAGCGCCTGTTCGTCCTGTGGCCGGCCTTCGCGATCCAGCCAGGCTGGCGATGCACAAAACACCATTCTCTCTCGTCCCAGGTAGCGACTGCCCATTGAGGCTGGTAAATCGGCGGATCCGCCAATCCTGACCGCGACATCAATACCTTCGTCGAAGAGATCAATAAAACGATCTGAAAAGCTCACTCTGAGCTCAAGCTCGGGATGCTGCTGGCAAAACGGAATCAGCAACGGCATCACATTCAGGCGACCATACGTATGCGGCACAGCGAGTCGCAGGCGTCCTGACGGAATAATACGTTGTGCTGCCAGAACTGACTCAGCTTCAGCAAGCTCCTCCATGATGCGTATGCAGGTTTGGTAATAGGCGTTACCGGCATCGGTGAGCTGCAGCCTGCGTGTTGTGCGCTCCAGCAAGCGCGAGCCCAGCCGCGCTTCCAGCCGACTGACGCTTTTACTGACGGCGGAGCCGGTGACATGCAGACGTGCTGCCGCAGCAGTAAAACTGCCGCTTTCAACACTGGCAACAAAGGGAACAATATCCTTAAGACGTTGATCGTGCATGATTGATGAACTCAGGTTGAGAATGCTGTGAATAATTACCAATAATAGGAATTAAATTCTCTATTACGCTTAGCATTACGCAAAACGAGGAGAATTAACATGCAAAAACAGGCTTTGATTGTCGGAATCAGCGGGGTTATCGGGCGAGCGCTGGCTGAAAGGTTAATGAAAGACGGATGGCAGGTCAGCGGATTATCCCGCGGTCGCGGCGCTGTTCCGCCAGGCTGCCACAGTCTGACGGCCGATTTGACCGATCCCGATGCGGTGCGCGCTACCCTGAAAGATACCAAACCCGATGCGGTATTCTTCAGCGTGTGGGCACGTCAGGACAGCGAAAAAGAGAATATCCGCGTCAATGGCGGGATGATCCGTAATGTCATTGAGGCACTCGGCGAGCGCTTACAGGGGGCGCATGTTGCCCTTGTCACCGGACTGAAGCACTATCTGGGGCCGTTCGAGGCTTACGGTAAAGGTGCGGTGCCGGTTACGCCTTTCCGTGAAGAACAAGGTCGTCAGCCCGTTGATAACTTTTATTACGCGCAGGAAGATGAGGTTTTTGCAGGCGCTGACAAGTACGGCTACCGCTGGAGTGTCCATCGTCCCCATACCATTATTGGCTATGCGCTCGGCAATGCCATGAACATGGGGCAGACGCTGGCCGTTTACGCGACCTTGTGTAAAGAAAAAGGCTGGCCGTTTATCTTCCCGGGCTCACCTGAACAGTGGAACGGCGTTGTGGATATGACCGATGCGGACCTCCTGGCTGAACAACTTGAGTGGGCGGCAACCAGTCCAGACGCGGCCAATCAGGATTTTAACGCTGTCAATGGTGATGTGTTCCGCTGGGACTGGATGTGGCAGAAACTGGCTGAATATTTTGGTATTGAAGCCGCTGCTTATCCGGCAAAAATGATGCCGCTCGATGGCCGTATGCAGGACGCTGCCAGCGTATGGCAGGCCATTGCCGGGCGCGAAAACCTTCGCGAGAGCGACGTCACCCGACTGGCGTCATGGTGGCACACTGACGCCGATCTGGGCCGTCCAATGGAAGCCTTTACCGATATGAGTAAAAGCCGTAAAGCGGGGTTTACCGGCTACCGCAGCACGCTGGATTCATTCATCCAGCTGTTCGATAAGCTGAAGCAGGAAAAAATCATCCCGCAGTAACGGGATTCGGCCCTGTCAGCGGAAGGCCATCGTCGCTGCGCTAAGGGTTATACTTGTAGTCTGACTGACGTGATATAAGGACCAGGACGATGGCAACGTGTTTTATCATTGGCGCGGCGGGAAAAGTAGGTACCCACCTGACGAAACAGCTTTGCGCCAGACAGCATGCGGTCTCGGCGCTGCACCGTAAACCGGAGCAGGCCGAAGCCATCACCGTTGTGGGCGCGACACCGATCATGGGCGATCTTCAGAAACTCAGTGTTGAGACGCTGGCGCAGAAAATGACCGGTCATGAGGTGGTGATTTTCAGCGCAGGGGCGGGTGGTGCTGGCATTGAACTCACCAATGCTATTGATGGTCAGGGTCTGGCGCTGGCGGTTGCTGCAGCAGAGAAGGCGGGGGTTAACCGTTTTTTGCTGGTGTCGGTTTTTCCGGATGCGGCGCGGGGCGAAAAAACGTCTGAAGGCTTCGAGAACTACATGCATGTGAAGCGGCTGGCGGATGTTCGCCTGGTGGAAAGTCAGCTTGACTGGGTAATCCTGCGTCCCGGGACGTTAACGGATACGGCGGGCAGTGGCACCGTACGAGCCGGTTACGCCATCCCCTACGGAGCGGTTCCACGTGAAGACGTTGCCGCCACGCTGGTGGCGCTCGTTGAAACACCGCAACTGAATCACAAAATCATTGAACTGACCGCAGGTGATGAAAGCATCAGTCACGCTCTGCAACGTTTGCAGCGCTAAATAAACGGCCCCTGTCAGGGGGCCGTTTTCTGTTACTGCCAGCTTATTTTACACAGCGCGAGCAGTGTTCACGTTCGATATGCTGGAAAAAGTCATTTCCTTTGTCATCGACCAGAATGAAGGCCGGGAAATTTTCTACTTCGATTTTCCAGATTGCTTCCATTCCTAACTCAGCGTATTCCACACACTCCAGGCTCTTGATGCTCTGTTGCGCCAGAACCGCCGCGGGTCCGCCAATACTGCCCAGGTAAAACCCGCCGTGTTTATGACAGGCATCAGTAACCTGCTGGCTGCGGTTGCCTTTTGCCAGCATCACTTTGCTGCCGCCATTTGCCTGCAGAAGGTCAACATAGGAATCCATACGTCCTGCTGTTGTCGGGCCCAGTGAACCCGATGCATAGCCTTCAGGCGTTTTTGCCGGTCCGGCATAGTATACCGGGTGATCCTTGATGTACTGCGGCAGGCCTTCGCCGTTATCAATACGTTCTTTCAATTTCGCATGCGCAATATCGCGGGCCACGATAATGGTGCCGGTCAGGGACAGACGGGTGGACACCGGATACTCAGAAAGCTGTGCAAGAATCTCATTCATTGGGCGATTCAGGTCAATATGCACCACCTCGCCTTCACCCTGTTTGCGCAGCGCTTCAGGAATATAGCGTCCAGGATTGGCTTCCAGCTTCTCAATCCAGATACCGTCGCGGTTGATTTTGGCTTTGATATTGCGGTCAGCGGAGCAGGAGACGCCCATACCGACGGGGCAGGATGCGCCGTGGCGTGGCAGACGGATAACGCGGATATCGTGGGCGAAATATTTTCCGCCAAACTGTGCGCCCAGCCCTAACTGCTGTGCGGCTTCCAGTAATTCCTGTTCCAGCTGAACATCGCGGAATGCCTGGCCATGCTCGTTGCCTTCTGTTGGCAAGCCATCGTAGTAGTGCGTTGACGCCAGCTTCACGGTTTTCAGCGTGCTTTCAGCAGAGGTACCGCCAATGACAAAGGCGATATGGTAAGGCGGACAGGCGGCGGTGCCCAGGGTGCGCATTTTATCGACAAGATAATTCTTCAGCTTACCCGGGCTGAGCAGGGCTTTGGTTTCCTGGTACAGATAGGTTTTGTTGGCTGAACCGCCCCCTTTGGCGATGCAGAGAAACTTGTATTCGTCACCATCCACGCTGTAGAGATCGATCTGGGCGGGCAGGTTATTCCCGGTGTTGACCTCTTTATACATGTCCAGCGCCGCGTTCTGTGAGTAACGCAGATTGTCTTCGATATAGGTATTGTAGATCCCCTTTGACAGGGCGGCCTCATCACCTCCACCTGTCCACACGCGCTGACCTTTTTTCCCCATAATGATGGCTGTACCGGTGTCCTGG
Source organism: Pantoea sp. SGAir0183 (assembly GCF_043545505.1). NCBI lineage: Bacteria > Pseudomonadati > Pseudomonadota > Gammaproteobacteria > Enterobacterales > Erwiniaceae > Pantoea > Pantoea sp. SGAir0183. Next base: position 102,397 of record NZ_CP028057.1, on the reverse strand, counting down.
CAGGTTGGCAGTACACCTTTGGCCGCGATTTCTGAATTGCGCAGGAACTGGAGTGCCACATATTTGTCGTTATCGCTGGCTTCAGGATCATCAAGAATAGAGGCCACCTGCTGCTGGTGGGCCGGGCGCAACATAAAGGAAGCATCATGAAAAGCCTGTTGTGCCAGTAGGGTTAACGCCTGAGGCTCTACTTTCAGCACCTCCTGCCCGTCAAATTCAGCAACGGAAACATAGTCAGGGCTGAGCAGGTAGTATTCGGTATCCTCGTGGGTAAGAGGGAAGGGGTTCTGATAATAAAAAGGTTTGTTCGACATGGTATCTCACTTAATGACGTGCTGGCTCCTTTTGAGACAGGCTGACAGGAGCAACATCACAGGCGAATTCGTTGTTTATTATGCTTGCCAGCCGTAAGCGCAGGCTGGCAAGTAGTGGCATGTTATCGTATGACGCGCTGGATTGCACAGGGCGCGGTCAGAACATCCACACCATCCAGGGATAAGCAATCAGCATCATTGCAATCAGGAAGATAGCGCCGAAGATAGTTCCCAGTCGCCAGTAATCCTTAGTAGGTAAGTAGCCGCTGCCGTAATAAATAGGGCTCGGACCTGTACCGTAAGGTGTGATGATGCCCATCACGCCCAGAGAGGTACACAGCATCAGACAGAACACGGGCATATTGATGCCAGGAATCGAGGCGGCAATCGTCAACATGGCAGGCAGTAACGCCGTTGTGTGCGCGGTGGTACTGGCGAACAGGTAATGCAGCAGGAAAAAGGCAATTAACAACACGACCGCCGAGATCTGTGGATCATAGCCTTGAAGTAATATTCCTCCTTCTTTACCCAGCCAGGCGATAAAGCCCACTCTGGCCAGACCGTCAGCCAGGGCTACCAGCGTGGCAAACCAGGCAAAAGTGTTCCAGGCCGCTTTGTTGCTGGTGATATCATTCCAGTTAAGCACACCAGTCCACAGCATCAGGATGATGACTAACAGTGCCGCCATGGCCGGTTCGATCCAGGCAGTAGCAAAAATCCACATCAACAGCGCACAGACCACAAACACCAGTAACAGGATTTCATTGCGGGTCAGTTTACCCAGTTTTTCAAGCTCTGCCATCGCCCAGCGTGGCACCTCATCATTCACTTTGACTTCAGGTGGATAGAACCAGTAAGCCAGCAGCGGCATGGTCAGAATCAGCAGCAGACCTAAAGGAATAAAGGCAAGAAACCACATTCCCCAGGAAATATCGAAGCCAATGACGCTTTTGACTAAAGCAAGGGCTAACAGATTCGGCGCCAGTGCAGACAGGAACATGGAGCTGGTAATACAGGCCGCCGTGATGGCAACCCACATTAAGTAGGATCCGATTTTGCGCGCGCTGGGATCGTTGGGTTTAGAGCCATACAGCGGTGGCAGGTTGGCGATAATCGGGTAGATGGTACCGCCACTGCGCGCGGTGTTAGACGGAGTAAAGGGTGCTAAAAGCAGGTCAGCAAAAGTGATGGCATAACCTAATGTTAAGCTGCGGCGGCCCAGATATTTCACCAGAATCAGGGCCAGACGACGACCAAACTGCGTTTTATCGTAGCCAGCAGCAAACATGAATGCGCCAAAGATCAGCCACACGGTTGAATTACCAAAGCCGCTGACGGCCCATTTAAAGGACTCCGTTGCGAGTTTAAATGTCGGATTGGCCAGTTCTGTCGGACTAAACAGCAAAAACTGACTGAAGAGGGCGATGACTACGACGCCTGTCAGACCAATTACGGCACCGGGCAGCGGCTCAAAAATCAAGCCTACAATCACCCCAACAAAGATGGCGAAGAAATGCCATGCATAGGGTTCAAGACCGGACGGTACGGGGACGAGTAATAAAAGCACTGCGACGATGACAGGCAGGGCTAGCATCAGTGCTTTATTTTTTTTGCCCGCAGCTGCAGGGGCTGCTTTAGGGGGCTCTTTCATGTTTGAGAGTGTTTTCATAGTGTTTTTCTACGAGTTAAGGATAATACGATTAACGCCCCGGCGAATTCTTCAAGACATTTTATTTATTCTACATTATAAGAATAACCCGTGGTGTTTTATATTCTTTTAACGTTTCTACTCGTGCGATGCAGAAAACTTAAGAAACCATGTGAATATGATGCGACTTCTGGAAAATAAAATTTTGATCTGGATCAAACAAGTTAAATTGTATTTTTTATGTTTTAACAAATTAAACAATAATCAATGAGGAACAGGTGAGTAAGATAGCATTGAATACTTTTTGCAACCACATCAGGAAGAAAAAACACAGAGCGTTAATTTTAAATTATTGTTTTTAGTGGGTTTATTTTACTGCTGTTTCACTATTGCTTTTTGGTAACTATTGATTAACAATAACCATACATCACGAAACCACTCCAATCAAACAAAAAGTCTAAAGATATTTAAAAGTTAAATAATTAAAATTATATCTTATGAAACTAAATTAACTGATATATTAGAAGCATGACATCGGACCACTTAAATTAAATTAAAAACGTCCAGAAAGAATTCCCGGTTTTTGATATTTTGGAGTTAATCGCAATGAATACACTCACCCCAATTCTTAATCCCCTCACTTTGCCGCGTGGTGCAGTTTTAAAAAATCGTCTGATCATGGCACCAATGACAACCTGTACCGGATTTTATGATGGTACGGTGACCAGCGAGTTGGTTGAATATTACCGTGCACGTGCGGGCAGTATCGGAACAGTGATTGTTGAGTGCTGCTTTATCGATCCAAAAGGCCCGGCTTTTCCGGGTGCGATCGCCATCGACAGCGACAACAAAATACCCGGCTTAAAACGCATCGCTGACGCCATCAAGGAAAAAGGATCCACCGCGATTCTTCAAATCTATCACGGCGGACGCATGGTTGAGCCTGAACTGATTGGCGGTAAAACCCCTGTCGCGCCCAGCGCAATTGCGGCACCCCGTGAAGGGGCAACGACGCCCCGCGCCTTAACGGCAGAAGAAGTGGATACAATGATCACCAAATTTGGTGATGCCGTTAACCGCGCCATCAAAGCGGGTTTCGATGGCGTAGAAATCCATGGCGCTAACACCTATCTTATTCAGCAATTCTACTCACCTAACTCAAATCAGCGTGAAGACAAATGGGGCGGCAGTCGTGATAACCGCGCCCGCTTCCCGCTGGAAGTGCTGGATATCACGCATAAGATGGCCGAGCGCTTTGCGCATAGCTCGTTCATCATCGGTTATCGTTTTTCGCCTGAAGAACTCGAAGTGCCCGGCATCCACTTTGACGACACAATGTACTTACTGGAGAAACTTGCAGCACGGGGCCTGGATTATGTGCACTTCTCTGTCGGGCAGTTGATGCGCCCATCCATCGTGGATACCACCGATCCTACACCGCTTATTGAGAAGTTTATTGCCATGCGGTCAGAAACCCTGGCGAAGGTCCCGGTAATAGGTGTCGGCGGCGTGGTTAACAAAGAGGATGCAGAAAAGGCACTGGAAAAAGGCTATGACCTGGTCGCCGTCGGTAAAGCCTGCATCGCTTATCCAGACTGGACTGACCGCATCATCAATAACGAGCACCTTGAACTCTATATCGACAGCAACAAACGTGAAGCTTTACTCATCCCCGAGCCTCTGTGGCGTTTCTCACTGGTTGACGCCATGATTCGTGACATGAGCGAAACCGGTCGTAAATACAAAGCGGGCGTTTATCAGGAGAAAGTTGAGGCTGAAGCGCTGAAGCTGAAAATCAACGTTACGCTGGATACCGATCGTATTACCGATATTTCCCTGGTTCCTGATGACACGCTGGATGTGGACTTCACCACCACGTTTGAAAGTCTGCGTAATCGTATTCTGGTGGCAAACAGCCCACATGTTGACGCGATTACCGGTGCGACGACACAGAGTGAAGCGCTGAAAAAAGCGGTCTCACGCGCAATGACCACATCGAACAAAGCACACGTCATTGAAGAGGGCGGCAATCCCAACGCGCCACAGCAGTATGACGTTGTGGTTGTTGGCAGTGGTGGTGCAGGGCTGGCCGCCGCCATTCAGGCCCACGATGAAGGCGCTAAAGTGGTGGTCATTGAGAAGATGCCGACCATTGGCGGCAACACCATCAAAGCCTCTGTCGGGATGAACGCCGCAGAAACGCGTTTTCAGAAGCTGAAAGGGATTCAGGACAGCAAGGAGCTGTTTTATGAAGAAACCCTCAAAGGCGGTAAATTTAAAAATAATCCCGCGCTGTTGCGTGAGTTTGTTGACTTAGCGCCGGAAGCCATCGACTGGCTGGCAGATCACGGCATTGAGCTTAACGATATCACTATCACAGGCGGTATGAGTATCGACCGTACGCATCGCCCTGCAGACCGCTCCGCTGTCGGCGGCTTCCTGATTAGTGGTCTGGTGAAAAATATCAACAGCCGTAATATCGACGTGCTGCTTGAAACCGCAGTTGAAGAGATCCTGTTTGAAAACGGCGCGGTCAGCGGCGTGAAGGTGGTGGATGAATACAATGACAGCCGTATTCTGAACGCAAAAAGCGTGATTGTGGCGACAGGCGGTTTCAGTGCTAACCGGGAAATGGTGGTGAAATATCGCCCGGAACTGGATGGTTTTGTCACCACCAACCATAAAGGCGCTACCGGTGCAGGCATCGCAATGCTGCAAAAAATTGGGGCGGATACAGTCGATATGGGCGAGATTCAGATTCACCCGACCGTCGAGCAGACGACATCTTACCTGGTCTCAGAATCAATTCGCGGTGGCGGGGCGATCCTGGTCAGCCAGGCAGGCCAGCGCTTCTACAACGAAATGGAAACTCGCGATAAAGTTTCGGCACAGATTATTGCGCTGCCAGAAAAAAGTGCCTGGATTATCTTTGACGAGCAGGTCCGTATGAACAACAAGGCCGCTGATGAATATATTGCGAAAGGCTTTGTGATCAGCGCCCCGAGCGTAGCGGAGCTGGCGGTTAAGCTGAATATGGAACACCGTACGCTGGAAGAGACACTGCAACGCTACAACGGTTTTGTGATTAAACAGAAAGACGAGGATTTTGGCCGTCAAACCGCGCTGCGTCATCCGTTAAGCGAAGGGCCTTTCTATGCCATTCGCATCGCGCCCGGCGTCCATCACACAATGGGCGGCGTGACTATCAACACGGCGACTGCAGTACTGGACACCAATAAGCAGGTTATTAACGGTGCCTGGGCTTGTGGTGAGGTCGTCGGTGGTATCCACGGTGCAAACCGTATCGGTGGAAACGCGGTTGCCGATATCATCATCTTTGGTATTCTTGCTGGCGCAAACGCAGCGGCTTTTGCCAAACGCTAAGTCGTGATATCCGGCATCCGTATAACATCGGATGCCGGTTCTTCTTTCTCACCGAGTCCTGTCGCTTATGCAAACTGATTCGCACGTGTACGCCTATTCCGCCGTCCTGATGGGCTCGCCCATTCTGCTTAAGCTGTATGAGCATAATGAGGCGCTGGCAGGTCAGGTTTTTCGCTTGATCAAACAGTATGAGAATGTGCTTACCGTCAATCGCGAGCACTCCGAAGTGATGGCGATTAATCATGCGGCCGGTCAGCATCCCGTCAGCGTCAGCCAGCCCGTGTTTAGGTTAATCGAGCGTGCACTTGCGGTCAGCCTGCTGCCTGAAAGTAGTTTTAATCTGGCCATCGGACCGCTGGTCAAATGCTGGAAGATCGGCTTTCAGGGGAAAAGCGTGCCGGCGCGGGCAGAGATACAGGCAAAACTCACTTTAACCCATCCTGAGAACATTGAACTTGATGCGGCGAACCGTTCGGTCTTTCTGAAGCAAGCGGGCATGGAGATTGATCTGGGTGCGATTGCCAAGGGCTATATTGCCGATCGGGTGCAGGCATTTTTACATGAGCAGGGTGTGGACAGCGCGCTCATCAATCTTGGCGGCAATGTGCAAACGCTCGGCGCGCCGCCTGATGCACCGCAGGAAGGCTGGGCAATTGGTTTAAAAAAACCCTTTGCCGCTTCGGACGCGCTGCTTGGGGTGATTAACGTAACGAATAAATCCGTAGTGACTTCCGGGATTTACGAACGTTACTTTGAACAGGAAGGGGTCTGCTACCACCATATCCTGGACAGGCATACCGGCTATCCGCTGGATAACGCGCTACTCAGCGTAACCATCGTTTCAGATCACTCAATTGATGGGGATATTTTTACCACGCTGATCTATGGCATGGGCATTGAAAAGGGGAGCGACTATCTGAAAGCCTATCCCGGCATAGAGGCTATCTTCGTGACGCGCGACAAACGCATCATCTGCTCGTCACAACGTCACTTTGATTTTACATTGCTGGATCACAGCTTCCGCTACATCACTGGCAGTACTGACGTAAAAGTGCGTGATACTCAGGCTGGAGACGGTAACGATAAACCGGACGACCTGTCACACCGTAATGAATGCTCGTAAATAAAATATTGCTTTGTGCCAGCCAAATCAGGTATTTGCGGCAAGATACACGAGAAATATTGACCTCCGTTGCCAGCTCATCGGTGGAAAATTCCGTTCCGGGATGCGCATCAATCCACAGGCAAAGCGTACGCAGTGTTTGCGGTGTCAGTCCTTTAGGCAGACGTTTTGTCTCGTTGGCGTTCGCCGGGTTGCCGTGCAGCAACTGGTCGACATCAGATTGTTGATAAAACTGATGATTATCCATGAGCAGTTTTTTTTGTCGCCAGCCGGTCAATGCTTCTTCAAAGCGCGAAAACTGAAACGGTTTAATCAGGTAATCCACAACACCATAATTCAGCGAGGTTTTGATGGTTGCCGCATCCGCTGCTGACGAGATGATAATCACGTCAATCGGACGACCGGCGCTGCGCAGCTCCGGCAGCAAATCCAGTCCGTTTTCCTGCTGCATATAGATATCCAGCAAAATAAGATCAACGGCCGGATCGGTCTGCAACAGGCGTTCTTTGGCTTGCAGTAACGTGGACGCAGTGCCACAACAGGTAAAACCGTCTATCTGACCGATGTAGCATCGGTTCAGCTCGGCCACCATGGCATCATCGTCTACAACTAACACATTGATCATTCGTTAATATTTCCTCTTTCCCACGGAAGCTGTACTAAAAACTGCGTGTACACGCCTGGCTCGGATTCGACGCTGACGTTACCGCCCAGACTTTCCGTTTGTTGCTTGAGTAAAAACAGTCCAACGCCACGATCTTCACCTTTGGTGGAAACGCCACGTTCGAAAATGGTTGCCAGCTGATCGGCAGGAATGCCGGGACCATCGTCGCTGACCTCACATGACAACCAGCCGTTTTGGTAGTGCAGCATGACGTGAATTTCACCGTCCATATCCGGGTCAAGCGCCTCAAGGGCGTTTTCGATCAGGTTACCCAGCACCGTTATTAATGCGGCAATTTGCTGTTCACTGCCGCTGTCTGGCAGGTAGCTGGCTTCGCTCAGGATTAGCTGATGGCCTTCATCCGTCACACGATTAATTTTGCTTAACAGGAAACCCGCAATGACCGGTGATTTAATCTTCTGCAACAGCGAACCGATTTCGGTCTGGTAGTTATTGGCCGTTTTAAGGATGTACTCTTCCATCTGCGCATAGTTTTTCATGTGCAGCAGCCCAAGAATCACGTGCAGTTTGTTCATGAATTCATGGGAACGTTCACGCAGCGCATCCACATAGTTTACCATGCCGTCGAGACGCTGCATTAGCTGACTGATCTCTGTCTTGTCCCTGAAGGTGCTCACTGCGCCAATGATACTGCTGCGACTACGCACGGGTACGGTGTTGCTGATCAGTATTTTGCCGCGCACATTAAGTTCTTCATCATATGCGGCTTTGCCTTCATGCAACGCATCACGCAGATGGGTCAGCATTTGCGCATTTTCCGGTACGCGATCGCCACTCAGAAAGGCTTCACGCGTTGTCTCTTTCAATAATTGTGACGCTGCCTGATTGATCAGGCTGACGCGGGACTGATCGTCGACGGCAATGACGCCTTCCTTAATCGAATCCAGGATAGCCTGACGCTCTTCAAACAAACTGGAGATTTCGTACGGCTCTAACCCCAGCAAAATGTGCTTCAGGCGTTTTACTAAAATGAAAATGCCCAGCATGCCGACCAACGCGCCTAATAATACCGTCCAGAAGATATTCCAGCGGCTTTTTGTGACTTGTGCGGCAACGTCATTCACTGAGATGCCAATAGCCACAACGCCGATTTGCTGGTGTCTGGCATTAAACACGGGTGTAAACACTCGGAGTGCTTCGACCAGAACGCCATGATTAACCGCAACGTTCTCATGACCCTGTAAAGCAGGGTTAATATCCTCACCGACAAAATGTTGGTTAACCACATCAGGATTCGGATGCGAAAACCGAATACCGCGCATATCTGTTACCACGACAAACAGCAAATCATTACGTTTACGCGTTGCCTGGGCGATAGGCTGAATGATTTTGCTGCCATTAGGCTGGGTCAGCGCCTGCTGGATTTCCGGGCTGTCAGCCAGCGTTCGCGCCACGGCCAGGGCCTTATCTTTCACATGCGCACGTGTGAAGTTATCAATCTGCACATAGTAAAGCAGATGTACGCTTAACAAGACGGTCATCAACACAGCAGCCATCATCAGAGACGAGAGCGTGCTGAGTTTCATGGGGCGTTTTTTAGACGAACGGTGGGGCCGGGAGTCATTCATAGTGAGTATCAGCAATAGTAAGGTTCGCGATGCAACATACGCGAAGTCGTACCACCAGTACAGTTTCATGGCCAGCGATCATCTGTTTAAAAAAACTCACCACACAGGCAGGACTGATTCAGGTCAATGCTGCTACCCAAAAGTAAAGCTATCGTGCGTCATTGCGCGTGTTTTCCGTGCTTATCCCCCAGAGGCATCTTATTGCCACAATGAAATGTCAGCTTGTTATTCTGGAGTCAGGGTTGATGAAGAAGAAGAACGGCACGCTAATGCCTCACGATGCAACGTTTCGACAATTTCTCTCGCAGCCCGAGATTGCACGTGACTTTATGGAATTGCATCTTCCCGCCGAATTACGCGCTATTTGTGATCTGAATACATTGAAACTGGAATCCGGCTCTTTTGTGGAAGACGACCTTCGCCAGTATTTCAGTGATGTTCTCTACAGTCTGAAAACGACACGAGACGAGGAGGGCTATATCCATGTACTGATCGAACATCAGTCCTCCCCGGATAAACTGATGGCTTTCAGATTACTGCGGTACGCGGTGGCGGCCATGCAACGTCACCTTGAAGCCGGCCACAAAAGTCTGCCGCTGGTGATTCCTGTCCTCTTCTATACCGGGAAACGTAGTCCCTATCCCTACTCGACCCGTTGGCTCGATGCATTCAGCGATCCCGTACTGGCTGCCCGACTCTATGCCGAACCCTTCCCGCTGGTGGATGTCACCGTGATTCCTGATGAAGAAATTGCGGGTCATCGCAGTATGGCCGCGCTGACACTGCTCCAGAAGCATATCCATCAGCGTGATTTTGCGGAGCTGATGGATACGCTTGTCCCGGTATTGCTGGCAGGCTATCTTTCTTCATCACAAGTCATATCATTGATACACTACATTGTGCAGACAGGGGAAACTTCGGATGCCGAAGCCCTGGTCAGAGAACTGGCACAACGTGTGCCGCAACATGGAGACGAACTAATGACCATCGCGCAGCAGCTCGAACAAAAAGGCATCGAAAAGGGCATGGAGAAAGGTATCGAAAAGGGCATTCAGTTGGGACGTGAAGCGGGTCGTTCTGAAGGGGAACGTGAAGCTACCCTGAAAATTGCCCGTACTATGCTGCAAAACGGCCTGGATAACGAGACGGTAATGAAAATGACGGGTCTTAATGCGGATGATCTGGCGCAGATCCGTCACTGAGAATCCCCTTGACCGGTCAGTGATAAAGAGCCGCTTTTATCACCATTGAGAGACTCACTATCCGTAATATCTTATCTGGAACGGCGCGCTTTCCTCTTTGTGTTTTAGCCTTCCTGCGAGTAAAAGCTGTCGCATCATTTCTCATCACCGCGCGCTGAAAATATTTGCCTTAGGGCATTGTATATTGCAAAACGCCCCTTTATTGTGTGGTTAAAATATATCGATAATGAAGTTAACCTTTTGTAACTAAATTAATCGAAATAATGAAGCTTTTAATTTTTTAACTATTTTCACATTAACTACGCAATAACAATATTTTAAACTTTCGGGACTTTTTTTAACTACTTCTCCACGTTAATTGTAGATTCCGAATGATTAAATCAACTAAATTCGTACCTGCACTTTCGCTTGCAGCGTTACTCGTTTCTTCAGTCACCCATGCTGAAAATTCACCAGAAAAAACAGACGTTCTGCTGATCGGCGGCGGTATCATGAGTGCTTCTCTGGGCACCCTGCTGGAAGAGCTACAACCGGGCTGGAAACAGATCATGGTTGAGAAGCTTGATGGTGTGGCACTTGAATCCTCGAATGGCTGGAATAATGCCGGTACCGGCCACTCCGCCAATATGGAACTGAACTACACGCCTGAGCGTGCTGATGGTTCTATTGACGTGACCAAAGCGCTGGAAATTAACGAAGCCTTTATGATCTCCCGCCAGTTCTGGAGTTCTCAGGTGAAAGACGGCGTGTTAAATAACCCGCGTTCATTTATCAACTCTACGCCGCATATGAGTTTTGTATGGGGCGATAATGTGGATTATCTGACTAAGCGCTACGCGGCATTGCAGAAAACCGTCCTGTTCCAGGGTATGCAGTTCTCTACCGATCACAAACAGATTGCGCAGTGGGCACCTCTGGTGATGGAAGGTCGCGACCCTCAACAAAAAGTGGCGGCAACCTGGACGCCTGTCGGGACCGACGTTAACTACGGTGAAATTACCCGTCAGTTGATTGGTAGCCTGAAGAAACATGATAATTTCCGTCTGGAAACGTCTTCTGAAGTCACTGACTTCAAACGTAACAGCGATAACTCCTGGCACGTGACCATCAAAGATGCCAAAAATGGCGGCGAACGCACGGTAGACGCAAAATATGTGTTCATCGGCGCGGGCGGCGGTGCGCTGAAGTTACTGCAAAAAACCGGCATTCCCGAAGCGGATAATTATGCAGGTTTCCCGGTTGGCGGCTCATTCCTGGTCACCAAAAACCCGCAGATTGCTGAGCGTCATTTAGCCAAAGTTTACGGTCAGGCTTCTGTGGGTGCGCCACCGATGTCCGTTCCACATCTTGATACACGCTACTTCGATGGCAAACGTGTCGTGTTGTTTGGACCTTTTGCCACGTTCTCAACCAAGTTCCTGAAAAACGGTTCGCTGTTTGACTTGCTGAGCTCGACGACGACTCACAACTTTATGCCAATGACCCATGTGGGCCTGGATAACTTCGATCTGGTGAAATACCTGATTGGTCAGGTCATGTTGAGCGATGATGACCGCTTTGCTGCGCTGAGAGAATACTATCCTGATGCGAAGAAAGAAGACTGGACGCTGATCCAGGCCGGTCAACGTGTACAGATCATCAAGAAAGATGCAGAGAAAGGTGGCGTGCTGAAACTCGGTACAGAAATCGTGACCGATCAGCAGAAAACCGTTGCTGCACTGCTGGGCGCATCGCCAGGCGCATCAACCGCTGCACCTATTGCGATTAACGTTATGCAGAAACTGTTCCCGGAGCAATTCAAGTCTGCGGAATGGCAGGAAAAAATCCGTAAAATTGTTCCTGCTTACGGTCAGAAACTGAACGACAATCCTGCACTGACACAGCAGGTGTGGGATGAAACGGCTGCAACGCTGCAGCTGACGAAGCCACCGGTTATTAACATGGGCACTAAGCCTGCTGAAGCTCCCGCGGCGAAAAGTGATAAAACACCTGAACCAGCGAAGCACGATATGGCGCTGTAATGCCATAATCTGAAAAAGCCCGCGTCAGTGATGACGCGGGCTTTTTTACGTCTGAAGCATGCGCGCAATCTTTATCAGGTTTTATCACGGCGCCAACTGGACCACGGATCTTCATCGGATGACGGTGCGGAATCCAGTTGCGCGTCATCCCGTGAAGCCAGGTACAGGGCTTCCACTTCAGCACGCGCCCAGGGCGTCCGGCGAAGAAACTTCAGGCTGGACTTCACACTGGGATCGTTTTTAAAACAGTTAATATTGATACGCTTGCTCAGTTCAGCCCAGCCATATCGTGCCACCAGGCTGTTGACCTGCATTTCAAGTGTAATACCGTGCAGGGGATCGTTAGAGACGTGAGCGGTCATAGTCTTTCCGGTAAATGCTGTAAAAGTCTTATCCTGCAGCACGATGCTGCGTGGCGCAAGTCAGTTCAGTCAGGGGCGCTGTGGGGCGACATTGTCCACCGGCACGCTAAGCCTTGCGGACAGTCTTCACAAATAAATAAGGCCGGTAAAAATTACCGGCCTGAGTCAGGCAGAATAAGAAAGGCTTACAGCAATGACTGTGCTGTTTTCTCCAGGAGTGCCAGCAGGACAGTAATGTCCTCCAGGGTCACCGTTGGGTTCAACAACGTCATTTTCAGGCAGGTCATACCGTTATGCTCGGTCACGCCGACATTGGCCCGGCCGGATTCCAGCAATGTATCGCCGATGCGCTGGTTGAACAGCGCAATGTCAGCATCGCTCCAGCCCGCGGACTGATGTGGGCGATAACGGAACAGGACGCTCGCCAGCTGAGGTTTCATTACCAGCTCCAGCGCATCCTGCTGTTCAATAAACTGCGCAACCTGCTGTGCCAGCGTGACGCCGTGATCGATAATTTCGGCATACTGTTTCTGGCCCAGCGCTTCCAGTCCCATCCACAGCTTCAGCGCATCGAAACGACGCGTGGTTTGCAGAGATTTTGATACCAGGTTTGGTACGCCCTGTGCCTCATCAAATTCAGAGTTCAGGTAAGCGGCCTGATAGCGCATCAGCTCATAGTGACGGGCTTCTTTTAACAGGAAAGCGCCACAGCTGATTGTCTGGAAGAATTGTTTATGGAAATCCAGCGTAACGGAATCCACCAGATCCAGACCATCCAGGTAATGACGATATTTCTCGGACAGCAGCAGCGCGCCGCCCCAGGCCGCATCAACGTGAACCCAGATGTGCTGCTCAGCCGCCAGCCTGACGATCTCACGTAACGGATCGATAGCACCCGCATCCGTTGTGCCCGCCGTCGCGACAATCGCCAGCACCTGCTCGTTGTTGGCTTTGGCCTGTGCCAGTTTCTGAGCCAGGTCCGTCATATCCATGCGCGCAAACTCGTCGCATTTCACCAACGTGACCGACTGGTAGCCTAAGCCGAGCAGGGCCATATTTTTCTGCACTGAGAAGTGCGCGTTTTCCGAACAGAAAACTTTGATTTTTTTCAGATCGCCAGTCAGGCCGTCCTGCTGCACGGAATGACCCTGACGGGCAAAGAAGGCATCGCGTGCCAGCATCAGCCCCATCAGATTGCTCTGCGTGCCGCCACTGGTAAAGACGCCTGCATCACCCGCCTGATAACCAACCTGCTCGCGCAACCACTCGATCAGCTTCATTTCGATAAGCGTGGCAGAAGGTGCCTGATCCCACGAGTCCATACTCTGGTTCGTGGCGTTGATCAGTACTTCAGCGGCCTGGCTGATAACCAGACTTGGGCAATGTAAATGCGCAACACACTGTGGATGATGAACAGACAGGCTGTCTTTCAGGAAATACTCAATCGCGCGCTCAATGGCGGCCTGGTTACCCAGGCCTTCTGGATTAAAGTCCAGCTTGATGCGTTCGCGGAGTTCTGCAACCGTTTTGCCCTGATACATTTCAGGCTGTTCCAGCCACTTAACAACGGCCGCGCTGCTTTGAGCGATAGCCTGCTGATAAGCCTCGGTGCTTTGCACCGAGGACGCCAGAATAGGATTTGACCGTGACATCGAACTTACTCCACTTAAACTGCTTCGACGCCTGCGGCAAGCAGGGCGTTTTCAAACTTATCCAGGAAAACCTGAAGCTCATCATGGTTGATCAGCAGAGAAGGCAGCAGACGTAATACGCTGCCGTGGCGGCCGCCACGCTCCAGAATCAGACCATTTTCGAAGCATTTTTTCTGCACCAGCGCAGACAGATCGCCGTCAGCCGGGTAGCAGCCCATGTGATCCTGTGCTTCGTTTGGTTTGACCATTTCGATACCGATCATCAAACCCAGACCACGGACGTTGCCAATCGCCGGATAACGTTTTTGCAGCTCGGCCAGTTTGCCTTTCAGCCACTCACCTTTTTCTGCCACGCTGTCAGCGATGTTGTTTTCTTTCAGCAATTTCAACGTTGTCAGACCGGTTGCCATGGCCAGTTGGTTGCCACGGAATGTACCGGTATGGTGGCCAGGCGACCAGGCATCAAATTGCTTTTTAATACCCAGTACGGCTAATGGCAAACCGCCACCGACGGCTTTTGACATAACGATAATGTCGGGTTCAATGCCGGCGTGTTCAAAGGCAAAGAATTTACCGGTACGGGCAAATCCGGCCTGAACCTCATCCAGGATCAGCAGAATGCCGTGCTCCTGGGTGACTTTACGGATACGTTGCAGCCACTCTGCTGGCGCAGGATTGACGCCGCCTTCACCCTGAACGGCTTCCAGGATGACCGCAGCCGGTTTACGTACGCCACTTTCAACGTCGTTGATCAGGTTTTCGAAGTAGTAGGTCAGCGCTTTAACACCGGCTTCGCCGCCAATGCCCAGCGGGCAACGGTAAAGGTGCGGATAAGGCATGAACTGCACTTCCGGCATCATGCCGTCCACGGCTTCTTTCGGTGACAGATTACCTGTCACTGAAAGCGCACCGTGGGTCATGCCATGATAACCGCCGGAGAAGCTGATCACGCCTGAACGGCCCGTGTGTTTTTTCGCCAGTTTCAGCGCGGCTTCAACTGCGTCCGCACCAGAAGGACCAGTGAACTGCAGGCAGTACTCTTTGCCCTGACCCGGTAACAGAGAGAGCAAATATTCTGAGAACGCGTCTTTTAATGGCGTGGTCAGATCGAGAGTATGTAACGGCAAGCCGCTGGTAATGACATTTTGGATGCTTTGCAGTACGTCAGGATGATTATGACCCAACGCAAGCGTTCCGGCACCGGCAAGACAGTCAAGATACTGTTTGTTCTCAACGTCTGTGATCCAGACACCATTAGCTTTTGCGATCGCTAACGGCAATTTACGCGGATAACTTCGAACATTTGATTCAAACTCGGCCTGGCGGGCCAGATAAGACTCATTGTTACCGTTTAATGTATTCGCATTCAAACTATCAATACGGACTTTATCCGTCATCATATCTCTCCTACAACCGGGCGTGGCATCACGCTGCAGTTGGATAAGTGAATAAAATTTAGAACTCATGTTAAAAACGCGGCCAATATATTGTTTTTTAACACAGGACTCAATGATTAATTTTATGTCTTTTTATTAATTCATTTGTTATATAAAACAGTTGCTTACCGTTAATTTCGTCACTAAGTAAGCAACTTTTCTTAAAACAGATAATCAATAAAGTGCCAAAAAACACGCGCTTATCGGATCACGCATGCGTTTTACTAAGTAAAAATAAAGTGTGTTAGCAACCGTTTCGGTGCGGATAAGCGATAAAATTTGAGATTAATCAACCATCAAAATGTAAAACGTGCGCCATAGAGATGAAACAATATAAGGATAAGAGTAAATATAATTATAACTTCTATTTAACATTCCTTTAATGTCGGTGGGCGTCAACGCCACGCTGTTGTTGCGGATGCGGTTAACGCAGCAGTTTTACAAAGTGATGAATATCAGACATCACCTGCTCGACTCTCTCAGGCGAAGACTTAATACTGAGCAGATCGGCATAGCCATTCAGCATGGCGTTGAGCTGACGCGCGCTGCGCGCAACATCCTCAATCCGAAAGTATCCCTGTGCGACGCCAGCCTCAAGAATGCGACACAGCAGGGCATCCCAGCCGGCCGTAATTTTTTCGGCCAGTCCGGCATAATCATCGTGATGCCCAGCCATCTGCCACACTGAAGCATAAAGTTGCCAGCCGGAATCCGCCGCATCAGGAATATGTCCTTCGATTAAACAGTATAGTTGCTGCTCAGGATCCAGCGCGGTCAGTTCACGGGCGAAGTCGTCGAGTTCGCCCTGCATAAAGCGCTCCAGCGCCGTTAAGGTCAGCGTGTGCCAGTCAGGAAAATAGTGATAGATATGACTGCGTGAAATGCCCAGCGTCGCGGTGAGCTCGCGTGTGGTGGCCTTTTCGAGCCCCTTTTCAAGAAAAAGCGCGACGGCGCCCGCCAGAATTTTTTCTTTCAGTGTTTCCCCGGCGGTTTGTGTTGATGCGTGCATCCTGACTCCTGAATTAACTTTGAGCAATCACGCAATTATGATGCGCTGGTACTTGAGCGACCGCTCAGTTTTAACAGTTTACGAAAAGAAAATCATGTGTTCTTCCAGAGCGACACTACCGAATACCGCGCCACATACCGCCATTGCAACCCTGAAAACGCTGGGGCGACGTCACAGTAAAAAGTTGACTCTCACCCTGTTGCGGGTCATGGCGGAAAATGTCTCCTGTTTGCTTTACCCGCTGTTAGCCGGGTTCGCGATTAGTGCCATTATCACCGGACATGCGCTCCAGGCCATGCTTCATGCGGTAATGGCCTTTACAATGTGGGAAACGGTGCGGCAAGGCGTAGCGTGGAAACCCGAATTTTTGCACGGATCTATGTAGAGTTGGCGGTGCCGGTGGTCGTGGCGCAACGCGAAGCGTAATGCCTCAACGATTGCTATCCGTGTGACGCTGTCACGTGAGTTTGTCGACTTTTTTGAGCTGCATTTGCCTGTCTTAATAACATCCGTCGTCCCATCAGCGGTGCCGCCATCGTGTTGCTGGCAATTGCGTTCTGGACGGGCGTCGGTTGCCCGATCATTTTGCTAAGCCTGGCATGTTTCCTGCCGGGATTCTCACACAAAAATAAAGCCTTGTCTGGCCGGCTAAATAACCGACTGGAAAAAGAGATCAGCTTGCCGCCGGCACAACGCGCAGGACAGCCTGACGTAACAGGTTCACACACCTCACCCGTCTCAACGGTCAGTACCGCTTCGTATCAAATTTGTTTACTATCCATTTAATATATTCATAACCCAAATAACCATCTGGTTTAACTACTGCCAACAGGATAACGCTGTCCAGGCGCTGTTGAAGGATCACAAAGCATCATGCTGGGTTTGCCGCTAACAGGAAAAAGATTTCTTGCATGCGTAACGTAAAGGACAGTGGCTGGCTTGTCGATAGAGTTAATCAGAGCAGGTCGTCGCAGTCATCACTTCGTCAAGTTTAGCGATGACGTAAGGCAAAGCATCCAGGACGCATTGCATTCTGGCAACACACTATTCGTATGCCAAAGAAGGATTTGCTGCCAGAGAAAGGCAGCTTTTTGACTGGATAATATGATGAATCACTATTCACGCCGACGCGTGCTGAAGATGGTTGGGCTTGTCGTTGTGGCCAGCGCGACCGGCCATCTGTTCCCTTTGGCGCCTCTCAACGCCGCGCAACCGAACATGCAGGCAGATGCCCTTGATGTGTTTATGCTGGTTTCACAGCAACTGACACAACAGAACGAGCTCAATGACACGGTAGGCAGTGCGCTGTTTGATGCGTTCAGTCAGACGCAGAAAAACTTCAGCGCGGCACTTTTTCATCTCAGCAACCTGTTAACGCATCAGCCCGACCTGTTACAACAGGCACGCCTGCAGTTTGCTGAAACTGAGGCGGCGAGCGCCAGACTGGCCGGGGCGATTCTGAGCAGCTGGTATACCGGCATTGTCGGCAAAGGCAAAAATGCGCGCTATATCACCTATATCAACACGCTTGCGAATCGGGTCGTTAACGACAAACTGGTTCCACCGAGCTTCTCCTATGGCGTCTGTGGCAGTTGGGCGAGCCAACCGTGACCCTTTTCAAGAGTAATGTTATCCATGAAGAAGAATAATTCGGCTGATGTGGTCGTTATCGGTGCAGGCGTGAATGGCGCGTTGCTGGCGACGCGTCTGGCGAAAGCCGGAAAGTCCGTTATCCTGCTTGAATCCGGACCTAAGGTCAGCCGTGGAGAACTGGTGGAGCGCTTCCGCAGTTCTGCCTTTAAGTCTGACTTTATGTCACCGTACCCCTTTTCACCGATGGCACCCCAACCGCGCTATACCCCAGAACCCAATGATTATCTGCAGCAACTGGGTCCTCAGGCATTTAATGCGCAATATATTCGTATTTTTGGCGGCACCAGCTGGCACTGGGCGGCTCAGTTGTGGCGCTTTGTCCCGAATGATTTTCAGCAACATTCGCTGTATGGCGTGGGAAAAGACTGGCCGATTAGCTATCAGGATCTGGAACCTTATTACTATGAAGCCGAAGTCATCGCTGGCGTCGGCGGATCGCCGGACAACGGCTCGCCTCGCAGTAAGCCGTTTCCGATGGAACGGGTGCCAGCCTCCTGGTTGCAGCAACGTGTCACAGCCCGACTCGCGCCAGACTTCACCGTACTGGATGACAGTACCGGTCGCAACAGCCGAAGTTACGATGGCCGACCGGCCTGCTGTGGAAACAATAACTGCATGCCCGTGTGCCCCATTGACGCGCAGTATCACGGTGGCCTGGCCGCTCAGCAGGCGGAAGACAGCGGCGTACAGGTAATCACTGAAGCTGTCGTTTATCAACTTGAGCACGATGCGCAGGGGCGGATTGTGGCCGCAAACTATTATGACTGGAATAAAACCCGCCATCGCGTGACGGCGCAGACATTTGTTCTGGCGGCCAATGCGATTGAAACGCCTAAGCTGCTGCTGATGTCCACCAGCGAGAGATTCCCACAGGGCATCGGCAATGCCCGGGACACTGTGGGCCGTAACCTCTGCGATCACCCCGCGATTGGCGTGACGTTTGATGTGGATGAAGAAATCTGGCCCGGACGCGGCCCCGTCAGCCCGTGCTCAATCGGGCAGTTCAGGGACGGTAAGTTCCGTCGTGAACACGCGCCATTCCGTCTGGATATTTCCAATGCCTCGCAGGTCGCCGCGGTGACGAAAGAAGTGCTGGAGGAAGGCTATTTTGGCAAAAAACTTCAGGAACAGATTCGCTTCCGTGCGGCACGTCGTCTCAGCATAAAGAATGCCCTGGAACAGCTCCCGGATCCCACCAACCGCGTCACGTTAAGCAGTAACAAAGATGCTCTGGGGCTGCCTACCCCGGCACTGTACTGGAATGTGGACGAGTATGTGCAAAAGGGCACGGCGAAAACCCGTGAATGTTATGACGCGATTGCCGCAAAGCTGGGCGCGACCAATATTCGCCACAGTAAAAGCGGCAAATTTTCTAATCGCCAACATATTACTGGCACGTTGTCGATGGGCCTGGATCCCGCTATCAGCGTCACGGATGCCTGGGGACGGGCGCACGATCATGAAAACCTGTTTATGGTGGGCACTGGCGTGATGCCCACGGTCGGAACCTGTAATGTCACACTGACCGCCATGGCGCTTGCGTTGCGCACGGCTGATAAAATTTTGCAGGAGACGCAGCATGGATAAGTTACTGAGGCGCCTGGTGCCGCCGATTGCCCTTATGCTCAGCCTCATGCAGACCACTGCGCATGCCGAAAGCCAGGGCGATCTTATTAAGCGGGGAGAATACCTTGCCGTAGCCGGGGACTGCGCGGCCTGCCATACAGAAGAGGGCAAAGCACCGTTTACCGGTGGCCATGCGATTGGCAGCCCGTTAGGGATCATCTTCAGTACCAACATTACGCCTTCAAAAACGGCAGGCATTGGTCACTACAGTGAGAAGCAGTTTGCCGATGCCTTACGCAAGGGCATTCGCGCGGATGGCAGCTATCTTTATCCGGCCATGCCGTATACCGCCTATGCCCGGATTAACGACAGCGATATCTCCGCGCTTTATGCCTATTTTATGTACGGTGTAAAAGCAGATGATACACAGCCAGAAAAAACGGCGTTGCCGTTTCCGTTTAATCTCCGCTTCAGCATGGCGGCGTGGAATCTTCTGTTCCTTGACGGCAAGCCTTTTACTCCCGTTCCCAGCCAGTCTGCTGAATGGAATCGCGGCGCGTATCTGGTGGAAGGGTTAACCCACTGCAGCACCTGCCATACGCCACGTAATTTCCTGATGGCGGAGGAGTCGGATAAATCGTTACAGGGCGCTTCTCTCGGGACCTGGTATGCGCCAGCGATTACGTCTGCTGCGTTACAAAGTGACGATCAGTGGTCACGCGAGTCGCTGGCAGCCTATCTCGCCAGCGGTCACGCCGATAATGGTGCAACGGCGGCCGGTCCGATGCTGGAAGCCATCGACAAAAGTTTTTCGCGGATGACGCCGGACGATCGGGCCGCTATCGCGACCTACCTGTTGCCTGCTGTCGATCACGAAGACGACAGCACGGATGCCGATGCCGACAGCGAGGAGCCCACTGTCGGTCTGACGCCCGTCACCGGGGACGATACACCTGATATGTTATCGGATATGACGGACGGCGAGCAGATTTACCGTAATAACTGCGCATCCTGCCATAACTTGGAAGGACAGGGACTTAACGGCCTGCCTGCCTTAACCAAACATCCGGTACTGGAGAAACCCAATGCGGATAACGTGGCGATGGTCATACTGGACGGTGTCTGGCCTGCAAAAGGGCAGGGCATGCTCAGTTTTGCCAAGACCTTAAATGACACACAAATTGCCGATGTCACGAACTACGTGATGCAGGACATCGGCAACAGTGCAGTGCGCATCACTCCGGCGCGCGTGAAAGCATTGCGTCAGGGCGGTGAGCCTTCACTGCTGCTGCCGCTGGTCCGGGGGGCGATGGTCGCAGGCGTGCTGGTGGTCATTGGGGGGCTGTTTTGGTGGTGGCGTCGTCGACGTTAAGGCATCTTCCCCTCTGTCTCTGATGGCAGAGGGGAAACCTGATAATCAGCTCACTCGCCCTGCCGCATTATGCTTCCACCGCCGGAGAAGATTCTCTTTCCTCTCGCTGACATGCACAGCATGCGCGTGAAAGCGTAACCGTCATCTACACTAAACACAGTTGGCAGAAATGGCCTGTGTGGTTGTCATTGTTAACATGTCATTTCTGATATGTTGCGGTATCCCATAGCGAAAAAACGGTAAACCGGCATGGAATTACGTCGTAAAAAAGATGCTGCAATGATGCGCCTTTCCCCGCTGCTCAGAAGCATAACGCTGGCCTGTAGTTTACTGACGCTGGGCGTGATTGTGGTTAATGCCTGGACGCTGCACATGGACTGGCAGAGAACCGTCCGGTCAACCGAGGAGCGTGCGATTGATCTCTCTGTCGCACAGGCCCGTCAGGCAGAAGATACCTTTTTGCAAATCGAACTTTCTCTGCGCGAGGTACAGCGCGTTATTCAGTCCCAGCCCGGAACGGATATTGACGTGGCGGAAGTCAATAACATCATGCGCACCTTACAAAGTCGTCTTCCTCAACTGGAGGACATGTTTTACTTTGACTCACAAGGGCGATGGATAGCCAGTTCGCTTACTGAGATGCCCAAAGGAAATAACAATGCTGACCGGGAGTATTTTATTTTCCATCAACATAATCTTCGTAGCAGCGTGCATGTCGGTCCGGCGCTCCGCAGCCGCAGCTCGGGACGCTATGTCATCCCGGTATCCTTACGGATTAATGACGACTATGGCGGCTTCAAAGGTGTGCTGCTCGCCACGATTAGCATTGATTATTTCCGCCATTATTACGATTACTTTGTTATCGGCCCGCAGGATTTACTGGTGCTTATGCTGGCAGACAGTACGGTGCTGTATGCGCGCCCGTTGCCAGACAGCTATATCGGCAAAAACCTCTCCTCCAGTCCACTTTTCCATCAGTTATTAGCCAATGCCGAGCGCGGAAGCGGCCAGTGGAAAGCCGAACTGGATGGCGAAAAGCGAATATTTGGTTTTGTCAGCTCCAGCCGTTATCCGGTAGTTGTGACCGCGGGATTTGATACCAAACGGCTTTTTTTAGAGTGGATGCAAAGCCGCGTGCAGGGGGTTTTACTGAGCCTTGTATTGCTGGTGGGCATTATTCTGCTCTGGATATTTATCCGGAATGAAGCCAGGCGCAGCCTGCGTTATCAACTTGAACTGACGCATCTTCGCGATGAGCTCACCGCCGCGAATCTGTCGCTGAAGAGTCTGGCAAATGCGGACGGGCTTACAGGGCTGGCAAATCGTCGCTATTTCGATCAATTCCTGAAAAAAAGCCTGCTCCATGCGCGCAGCAGCGGCGGGCCGGTGTCGCTGATCCTTTTCGATATCGACTATTTTAAACGCTACAACGATACTTATGGCCATGTGTCAGGTGACGAATGCTTACAGCAGGTCGCCCAGATACTGAAAACGTTTGCCCAACGTCGCACGGATATCGCGGCCCGTTATGGCGGCGAAGAATTTGCGATTGTGTTGGCCGATACGTCGGCCCGGGATGCGCTGACCGTTGCCTTAAGTGTGGTCGAGACCGTCAGACAACGGGCCATACCTCATGTCTCAACGGGGCTCACAACGGGTTGCGTTACGCTCAGTGCGGGGGTGGCGGCTACGGAGGCTGGCGAAGGGCCAGAGCATGCAGAATCACTGATCAAGCGTGCGGATGATGCCTTGTACCGGACAAAACACGAAGGGCGAAACGGTGCTAGTCTGTAACGTCGCGCCATTCAGTGCCGCTGCCCGGATTAGCTCCGGGCAGTGGTGTCTTACTTGTCGCTACCGAAGCCTTGCTTATGCAGTGCGGGCAGGACTTTGGGGAAATAGATGTGTTGGTAATAGCCACTCACGCTGTCACTCCAGCTTTCGCCGTCGGCGCGGCCTGTATCTTTCCAGTGCTGCACCATCTCGGCGTTATAGTGGGCAATCTGTTGTTCCAGGCCTTCGGTATGGTAGCTTTCCTCATGACGGAAAGTCTGCATTGGCAGGCGTGGCTTCTGAAACGCGGGTTGATCAACATAGCCGATAACCACACCTGCGACCGGGAAGGTATATTCTGGCAGGTTAAGCAGTTCGATCATGGCGTCAGGATCGCGGCGGATACCACCAATCGGCACAATGCCCAGCCCTTCTGAACGGGCTGCAGCCATGATGCTTCCCAGGGCAATACCCACATCCGTCGAGCCAGAAACAATACTTTCAATGCTCTGCTGGGCAATTTGCTCTTTGCCTACGGCGGCCATCGCCATCCGTGATTTATGCATATCCAGCACCACAGTGATAAAGACAGGGGCTTTAGCGATCCACGGTTGGCCGCCCGCGATTTGCGAGATAGCCTGGCGTTTAGCCGGATCGCGTGTCACCACCAGAGAAACCTGCTGTGAGTTTACGGAGGTAGGCGCGCGATAAGCAGTGCTGATTATGCGATCCAGAATGGCATCATCGACCGGCTGATCGGTGAAGCTGCGTTCGCTTTTGTGACGGGTAAACAGGTTAATTATCTCGCTCATCATCTCTCCTGACATCATCCTTTAAAAATCGTGTCGTGAGGATAACAAAAGAGTGCGCTGTGCTCTTTAACCGTACTGGCTTTCACCCGCCAAAACAGGTTAACTGCCTTCAAACGAATCAGATCAGGTCCTGTCAGCAGCACGACACGAAGGGCGTCGATAGCCTGTCGGCACAACGCTTAACCGTCTCTGCACCTTGCAGAACCGTTAGCCGCCATAATCACATCACGTTCTGTCATTCTGCTGACACTTTTCAGCCATAAATCTTTCATTTTGCTCCGCTAGCTTACTGCCATTCTCATTGGCAGAGCGGCGAAGCTATGAGCCATTTGGCGCTTCACAACATCACTAAACGCTGGGGCGAAAAAACTGCTCTGGATAACATTTGTTTCGAAGCGGAAGAAGGAACCTTTGTAGCGCTGTTAGGTCCGTCAGGCTGCGGTAAGTCGACGCTGCTTCGGACGATCGCCGGACTGGAAACCGCGGATGAGGGAACGGTCAGTTTCAGTCATCGCGATATCACGCACCTGCCGCCATCAGAGCGCAAACTTTCGATGGTTTTTCAGTCGTATGCGCTGTTTCCGCATCTCAGCGTTCGCGAAAATTTGCTGTTTGGTTTAAAAGCGCGCGGCGAGAACAGGCAGACATTTGCTGGCCGCCTGAGCCGCGTCAGCAAATTAATGGAACTGGAGACGTTGCTGGATCGGTTACCTGCACAGCTTTCGGGCGGCCAACAACAGCGCGTTGCACTCGGACGTGCCGTGATTGCCAACAACACCTTATGCCTGATGGATGAACCCCTTTCTAACCTGGACGCGAAACTGCGCCAAAGTATGCGTCGCGAAATTCGTGCGCTGCAGAGAGCGCTGGGCCTGACGATGCTCTATGTCACCCACGATCAGACGGAAGCGATGAGCATGGCTGACCGCATCATTCTGCTGAATGATGGCCGGATTGAGCAGCATGATACGCCAGACAACCTGTATAACAATCCGGCCAGTATTTTTGCGGCGCAGTTTATCGGTGCGCCGCCCATGAATATTCTGCCGCTGACCTCTGTCAACGGCAGGCACTTTTTGAGCCAGCCCACTCAGCCTGTGGTCAGCGAGTCGTCTGAGACGGCGCTCAGTCTGGGGATCAGGGCGGAAGATATCCAGTTCATTGATCCTCACAGTGCGGGGTTGACTGCCAACGTCGTGAACTACGAATACATGGGCGCAGATACGTTAGTAGTCTGTCAGCTAACAGGCAGCCAGGCCGTTTTAACCGTTACCGTGCCGGGCATGAAACGTTTTAACGAAGGTCATCTGACCGGGCTGCAATGGCCTGTCGATAAGCAATACCTGTTTTCCACTGCGAGCGGTAAACGCTGTTTACACGCTGAACAGCAGATGTCTGCCTCTTTCAAACAATACGCCGTTTAACTTTTACCTAAGGGAAAATCATGCCAGCCATTCGTCTGTCACGTTTGCTTTCAGCCTTACTTATCGCGACGAGCACGGCAGTCTTTGCCGCCGAGCCGGTCAAACTGCAAATGTATTACCCTATCGCGGTCGGAGGGGCGATCAGCCATACCGTGGAAGCGCTGGTGGCCGATTTCGAAAAAATTCATCCTGAGATCAGCATTCAGCCTGTTTATACCGGTGACTACGCCACAACGGTTACGAAAGCCTTAACCGCCTTTCGTGGCGGGAATGCGCCGCAAATGGCGGTCATTGGTGATATCGAAGCCTACTCTCTGATGGATGCAGGGGCTATTGTGGCGGCCAGCGATCTGGCTCAGGATGACGCCAGTAAAAAATGGATCGACAGCTTTTACCCCGCTTTTTTGCGCCACATCAACGGCAAAGTCTGGGGCGTGCCTTTTCAGCGCTCGACGGTGGTGCTGTACTGGAATAAACAGGCGTTTGAAAAAGCGGGTCTGGCTGCTGATACAGCGCCTGCGAACTGGCAGCAGGTGGTGGATTTCGGTAAAAAACTGGTCGTGAAAGACGGCGATAACGTCAGTCAGTGGGGCATCGAAATCCCGACGACGCCCAATGGTTACTGGGTTTTCCAGGGCTTTGCGGCCACGAACGGCGCGCATCTGGATAACGGCAAGGGCACGGCGGTCTATTTTAATACGCCCAACAATGTCGAAACGCTGCAATGGCTGACCGATTTAGGCCAGAAGGCGGGCGTTTCCCCGAAAGGCGCGATTGCCTGGGGCACGACGCCACAGGATTTCCTCAGTGGCAAAACGGCCATGATGGTTACCACCACCGGCAACCTGAGTGTGGTGCGCAAAAATGCCAAATTCCCGTTTGGTGTTGCCATGTTGCCTGAAAAAACACAGCGCGGCAGCCCAACGGGCGGCGGTAATCTCTACGTTTTCAAAAGTGCTTCACCAGAACAGCAAAAAGCCGCCATGGAATTTATCCGTTGGGTCACCGCGCCAGAGCAGGCGGCGCGCTGGAGTATTGCGACAGGCTATGTCGCTACCTCCCCGGCAGCATGGGAAACGCCAGCGATGCAAGACTATGTGAAGCAGGTTCCTCAGGCGCTGGTCGCTCGTGAACAACTGAAATATGCCCAGCCTGAACTCTCTACCTACAACAGTGTGCAGATACAGGAAGCCCTGAACCATGCCATTGAGGCGGCGGTGACGCAGTCTAAAACCCCGGCTGAGGCACTGGAAGCGGCACAGAAGCAGGCCGATCGTTTACTGAAGGCCTATCAGTAAGGGGATGGCGATGAACATGGCGGCAACAGCAACGCCCGCACCGCGTGTGCGGCGCGGTTCACTTCAGCTGTGTGGCTATTTGCTGATTTTACCGGCGCTGGGTTTTCTGCTGCTGTTTACCCATTATCCTGCGCTGGCAACGGTGTGGGAAAGCCTGTTCAGCGCTGCCCGTGCAGGTCATCCGGCCTACTTTGTTGGGCTGGATAACTACGCTGCGCTGCTGGATGATGATGTGTTTATCCGGTCGCTGTGGAATAACCTGTTGTATGCCTTGATCACTATACCGCTTGCGGTTTCCCTGGCGTTACTGATGGCCCTGGCCGTTAACCGACGGCTGGCGGGTAACGCCGCTGTGCGTGCAGCCTTCTTTATTCCCTCTCTGCTGCCGATGATAGCCATCGCCAATCTGTGGCTGTTTTTCTACACACCACAGCTGGGACTTCTGAATAAGCTGCTTGCGCTGTTTTCTGTCGCACCGGTTAACTGGCTCGGCGAACCCGGCACGACGCTCGGGTGCCTTATGGCCGTTTCTGTCTGGCGCGAGGCTGGTTTTTTTATGATTTTTTATCTGGCTGCGTTACAGCAGCTCGATCCGCGCCTCAGCGAAGCAGCACAAATCGAAGGGGCGTCAAAGGGGTATTTTTTTCGCCGCGTCCAGTGGCCGTTACTGATGCCGACGACGTTGTTCGTGCTGATTAATGCCTCAATGAATGCATTTCGTATCGTCGATCAGGTGATTGCGATGACCAACGGTGGCCCGGACAACAGCAGCAGTCTGTTGCTGTTTTATATCTACCGTACGGCATTCAGCTACTGGGATCTCCCTGCGGCAGCGGCGATGACCGTCGTATTGCTGCTGATTTTAGCCCTGATTGCGGTGCTGAAATTTTCCCTGTTGGATAAGCGAGCGCACTATCAATGAAGCCTGAATTCTCTGCGGGCCGACTGTGCCTGAATATGGTTATCTGGCTGGCGGCGCTGCTGTGGTTGTTACCGATACTGGTGGCGTTGTGGGTAGCGGTTCACCCGGCGGCCGATCAGGGAAGCTTCTCGCTGTGGGCACCCCTGACGCTACAAAATTTCACGGATGCCTGGCACGCCGCGCCCTTTGGCCGCTATTTCCTGAATACCATATTGCTGGTGGTCATGATTGTGTTGTGTCAGCTTATCCTGGCCACGATGGCGGCGTACGCGCTGGTCAGGTTTCGCCTGAAATATTCGGGTTTTCTGTTCGCGCTTATCCTGTTACAGCTGATGATAAGCCCGGATGTCCTGATCCTGAATAATTACAAAACCATTGGTGCGCTGGGCTTGCGCGATACGTTGACCGGCATTGCCTTGCCGTATTTTGCTTCAGCATTTGCGATTTTCTTGCTGCGCCAGACCTTTAAAAGCATCCCTGTGGTGCTGGAAGAAGCGGCCATTGTAGAGGGCGCCAGTCGGTTTTATATCCTGCGCGAAATCTATATTCCGCTGGCCAGGCCAATCTATATCGCTTTTGCACTGGTCTCCATTAGTTTCCACTGGAATGATTTTCTGTGGCCGCTGGTTATTACGGATTCTGTAAAAGTCCGTCCGTTGACGGTAGGACTGCAGTTATTTTCGGCACCGGAGCAGGGCGTGCAATGGGCACTGATTGGGGCGGCAACGATCATGACAACGCTGCCGCTGTTGCTGTTGTTTCTGGTGTTCCAGCGCCAGTTTATCCAGTCATTTATGCGCGCAGGCATTCGGTAAGGAAAATAACATGTTAACGCCGCACACTCTCAGCCCGTCACAACGTACCTTGCTGGCGGATATTGCGTCGCTGTATCAGCCGCCATCGTTACGTGCGTTGCCCGTCAGAGATAATGGCATCCGTTTTGGTCTGCTTGCCGATCCTCAGTATGCTGATGTGGACCCGGATATCAGCAATAATCTTTACTACCGCAATGGCCTTAATAAACTCAGCCAGGCCATCAAGGCATTCAACGCGGAGCCGCTGGATTTTGTGGTGACGCTGGGCGATCTGGTGGATCGCCACTGGCAAAGCTATGCCGCCATACTGCCGGTGTTTGCCCGGTTACAGCATCCGCATGCCGTGGTACTGGGCAACCATGATGCGCAGACCATCGCTGAACGACTAGATAATCAGGCTCCCTTACCCAAAGGCTATTACGCTTTTCGTTTTAACGGTTGGCGCTTTGTTGTTTACGATGGCAACGATATGAGCCTGTACTGTAATACCCTCAACGGCCGCGATCGTGAAGAGGCCGCAGCCTTGTTAGCGCAACTGCAACATGACCAACAGCCTCAGGCGCAGCCCTGGAACGGTGCCGTTGGCAGGCAACAATTCAACTGGATTGAACAGCAGCTACAGGCTGCCCAACAGTCACGGGAAAGCGTGATTGTTTTTGGCCACTATCCGCTGGCACCCGTAACCACGCACCGCCTGATGAATGCCCCCGCGCTGGTGGCGTTATTCACACGTTATCGCGTACGCGCCTGTTTTGCCGGGCACGATCATCGTGGAGGTTATGCCTGTATCGACGGGACGGAATTTTTCACCCTGAAAGGCATGCTGGATGGCCCCACAGCGGTGCCCTTTGCGTGGGTTGATATCACGGGTGACCAACTCAGGGTGTCCGGTTTTGGTGGAGAAATCAGCCGGGGCTAGCGTTTTGTGGGTGCGGGTTCAGCGTGTCTGATGCAGGGGAAACGCGAAGAGCGCTGTGTTATGCATTTTAGTTACATCATACTTTAACGATTTCCTGCCAGGGTGCCGGCATCAACTTTCGCGGCAAAATAGCGTTAGCAGCAGATAATCTGCGAACATACCTTTTCGCGGAAAACCCGCTTTCATCGGCCCGCCAGAAGTGTGTGCTATCCGTGACAGCGTAACGAGAAGCGGCAGCAGGGCAGAGATTAACGTGCAGTCTAATAAGGAAAACCCCCAGTTTCTTCACCACTATCACCTTGTTCATTCATCTGGCGGGGTGAATTCGTCGCACTGATTAGCGACTCACACCAGTGATGCCGCGCCTGAGGTAAAGCGTTCCGGTCCGTCACAGGCCAGCAAAGTGCGCTTTGATCGACTCGCAGAGTGATGCGGCTGCAGGGGATAACGGTTTTTCAGCACAGTGCAGGCTGACGCCAATCGTGCCCATCTCCGGCAGAGCTGATGTCAGCAACGTTAGCGAAGATGGTAAGCCCATCTGTGTCCGCAAGGTAATACCCAGCCCCGCCTCTGCGGCGGCCCATATTCCGCTCAGACTGCGGCTGGTGAACGCAATGCGCCAGGGAATATTTGCCCTGTCTAACGCCGCAGTGGCGGCGCTACGCATAAGGCAGGGCGCGTCAAAGACCAGCAAGGGTAGTGGTTGTTTAGCCTCCAGCAGACTCTGGACATCAAAACCCTTTGCGCTGATCCAGTTGAGCGGCAACGCGCCAAGTGACTGACTGTGCGCTGTCGACTCCTCGCCTTGCCAGCAGAGGGCGACGTCAATCTCGTGCTGGCGTATTGCGGTCAGTAAGGGCTGATTGCGGCTTACGGATGCTGAAATTTGCACGTCGGGATGCGCACGTGAAAACTGACCCAGAACGGCAGGCAGCAATGTTTCGCCAAAATCTTCCTGCAAACCCAGCCGCACTTCTCCGCCAATCCCGCTGGCCTTGATGGCGGCACAGGCTTCGTCATTCAGGCTCATCAGCCTGCGCGCATAGGTAAGCATAATCTCGCCCTGCGCGGTAAGCGTCAGATGCCGTCCTGACTTCTGCACCAGCGCTGCTCCCGCCTGGTATTCCAGTTTCTTTAGCTGAGCGCTCACCGCCGAGGTTGATCGGCCCAGGCGCTGCGCGGCAGACGCAAAGCTCCCCAGTTCAATACCGGTCACAAACGTACGCAGGCTTTCTGCATCAAACGTCACGGGCCTTTTCGCCATTCTTATTCATCCCATAAAACGGGACTGTTTGTCCCAATATTTCTGATTTTATAAATCATCGCCGCCTTTTATCTTTTTATCACACCCCCAGAAGGAAAGAGAAATGAACCCCATACCGTTAACGCGCGAAAATCTGGCTGAGATCGCGCCCAGGCTGGCAGAGTTGAGTGAAGACATTTTATTTGGCGATATCTGGCAGCGCGACGGGCTTTCATCGCGAGACAGAAGTCTGATTACTGTCAGTGCGCTTATTGCGTTAAACCGACCCGAACAACTGAGCTGGCATCTGAAACTGGCTCGCAAGAATGGCCTCTCTGAGGCTGAGCTCACGGAAATGATGACCCACCTGGCCTTTTATTGCGGCTGGCCGGCGGCTGTTTCCGCCCTCACGGTTTTTAAAAACACGCTCTCAGAGTAAGGAATATCTATGCCCGTCAGTCGTATTGCGATATCTGAACACCGTATTGAACAGTGGCGTGAGGCTATCTCCACAGCGTTACAGGACGCACTCGAGACCTCTTTTTCTGTGCCGCACGGGGATTGTTTTCAGTTCTTTGACAGTTATCACCGGCATACACGTATTTTTGATCGGCGCTATTTGTGCAGCGCGCAGACGGGCCGAAGTGATGACTTTCTTCTGTTTCACATTACGGCAGGGAAAGCGCGTAGCCTCGCACAAAAGCAGGCTTTTTATGCAGATTTGAATGCGCGTCTGGTAAAGGCGATTGGCATTAATCCTGCTGACGTCATGGTTGTCGTGAATTTCAGTGACCCCGAGGACTGGTCATTTGGCAACGGCAAGGTGTTTAGTCTGGCCGATATCTCATCACGCTGAGGAGAAAAAATATGCTGGCGATGCAGTACCGTTTTGTTCTTCCCGCTGACTACGATATGACAATCATTCAGCGCAGGATTGCTGACAACGGCAAAAAAATGGATGGCTTTCCAGGCCTGCTGTTTAAAGCTTTTCTTTACGCCTGGCAGAAGGGCGCCGATATGAACGGCCAGGAAAACAGTTATGCCCCGTTTTATCTCTGGCAGGATGCGGACAGTATGCACCGCTTTTTAGCCAGCGAGGGGTTCAAAAGGTTGACGCAGGCCTTTGGCTGGCCGCGTATTGATACCTTTCCGGTGCTGTCTGCCGACATATCGACGGCTATCAGCCAGGCGAGTTGGGCCGTCTGTGAAATCAGCCCCGTACAACCTTACAGCGATCTCGCGCTACTGACTCACCATCGGCCGCTGGACAACGCGCTGGCACGGGTGTCCGCACTGGACGCCTGCGGCTGGCGGCGCCTGACATTCACCTTATGGCGAACGCCGCAGGCCGTCACTTGTCCGGCTCGCGCTTATCAGGTCGGATATATAGCGCGGGCGTGACCGACGGACCGTTACGCTCTGTCACACATTTATATTACTAACCGCATATCTATTAGAACGGTTATATGACTATCTTATTTTATCTGCCGGGTACGTGTGCATGACCTTTCTGTCCGCCCGGCCATGCGGCTAAATATTTCCATTTTTTGCCAGTGAATCTAGTATTAATGTGCATAAGGCACTGTTGCCTGTTTGCCGATGGAGAGAAAAAGAATGCATCAAATGAAGCGCCTGAAAATGCTGACGGCAGCGACGCTGCTGGCGTTAAGCCTGCCTGTGACTTCTGCGTTTGCTGCGCTGGCCGCAGGAGAAACCGCACCGGACTTTAAACTGGAAGCGGCTCTGGCAGGTAAAGAAACGACCTTCTCCTTACAGCAGGCACTGAAAAAAGGACCGGTTGTACTTTATTTCTTCCCGGCGGCGTTCAGCGCCGGCTGCACGCTGGAAGCGCATGCTTTTGCGGAAGCAACCGATGAGTTTAAAAAGCAGGGCGCAACGGTAATTGGCGTGACCGCAGGTAATACCGATCAGATTGCGAAATTCTCTCAGCTTGAGTGTCGCGATAAGTTCACCGTCGCCGCCGATCCGGGTGCCAAAGTGGCGGCCGAATACAAAAGTACGATGGAAATGAAAGGCAAAACTCTGTCTGATCGCACATCGTATGTTATTGCGCCGGATGGCAAAATTTTGCTGAGTTACACCGATAAAAATCCAGAGGCCCATATTCAGAAGACCCTGGATGCCGTGAAAAAATACCGTCAGGCTAACCCGGCTTAATCTCACATCTGGACAGCGCCATCATGTTGACTGCTATCGCCGCCGCGTTTCTGGGCGGCATTATTCTTAATCTCATGCCCTGTGTATTCCCGGTGATCTCGCTGAAGGCCCTGAGTCTGCTGCGCCACAATGCCCAACCCGCACATGCGCGAGCCGAAGGGCTGGCTTTTCTGGTGGGTGTGGTTGTCACGATGGTGCTGCTGGTCAGTGTGCTGTTACTGGCAAGAATGGGGGGCGCTTCCGTCGGCTGGGGTTTTCAGTTGCAATCGCCGCTGGTGATAGCCTTACTGGTGCTAATCATGGTGGCATCGGCCCTCAACCTGTTCGGCCTGTTTGAGGTTGGCTTATCCCTTCAGCGGGCGGGTGAAGTCGGAGGCGAGCGGGGAGGGCTAACCGGATCGGCACTCACCGGCGCGCTGGCCATCGTCGTCGCCACGCCCTGTAGCGCGCCGTTTATGGCCAGCGCCATCGGCTATGCCTTTACGCAACCTCCCGTTATCAGTGTGGTTATTTTCCTTTCACTGGCGCTGGGGTTTGCAGCACCGTTCACACTAATTTCCTTTTTCCCTGTGTTTGCCCGCCTGCTACCTGCGCCGGGTGCCTGGATGATCACGCTCAAACACGGGCTCGCCTTTCCCATGCTGGGGGCGGCGGGGTGGTTGATTTGGGTACTGGAGCGTCAGGCCGGTTCAACAGCCCTGGCGGCCATTCTGACATGCTGCCTCGTGCTGAGTTTTGCCGTCTGGCTGTATGGTATGGCGCAAAAGCGACAGATGATGGGAAGGCGGCACTGGGCATTACACATCGCTACAGCCGCCATAGTCGTTCTGTTAATTCCGCCGTTGTTAACATTGAAAACCGCCACGACAACGCCGGATTCGCCCGATACCGTTGCCGCGGCCGCGGTGGCATGGACACCTCAAAATGTTGAGGCGATAAAAGGTCAGGGCAAACCCGTTCTGGTAAATTTTACGGCCTCATGGTGCATTACCTGTCAGGTTAACGAGCGCACCTCCCTGTCGACGCAGGCGGTTAAGCAAGCCATGGCGCGCACGGACACCATCTATATGATTGCGGACTCCACGAAGTACAATCCTGATGTCGAACAGGCGCTTAGCGACTTTGGTCGCGGCGGATTGCCGCTGTATGTCGTTTACCCTGCGGATGGCGGAAAACCTGTCGTTCTGCCGCAGGTGTTAACCCCGGGCATCGTTATCACGGCACTGCAGCAGGCCAGCGAAAAAGGTAAAAAAACCTGATGGCCTTATTGCTGCGGCAGACCATTAAACCTGCATTCAGGCCTGCGCACGCGTAAGGCGGGCCTGAACCTGCACGGCATGCACACAGGATGAACATGAAAACAATCGGACTGATCGGTGGGATGAGCTGGGAATCCACGCTGCCTTATTACCGTTTCATCAATGAAGGTATTCGGGAAAGACTGGGCGGATTACACTCGGCACGACTGCTGTTACACAGCGTCGATTTTCACGATATTGAAGTCTGTCAGCGTGAGGGCAACTGGGCACAGGCAGGCAAGCAGTTGGGTGAAGCCGCCCGGGGACTGGCACTTGCCGGGGCCGAAGCCATCGTGCTGTGTACCAATACGATGCACAAGGTTGCCGACGATATAGAAGCCCACTGCAACCTTCCCTTTTTACACATTGCCGATGCCACGGGCAGGGCGATAACAGCCAGAGGGATGACGCGAGTCGCCTTGCTGGGCACCCGCTATACGATGGAGCAGGATTTTTATCTGGGGCGGTTACAGCAACGGTTTTCGATTAATACGATCGTGCCGGAGGCGGAGCAGCGCGCCACCCTCAATCACATCATTTTTGATGAACTCTGCATGGGAAAATTTACCGAAAGCGCACGCCAGTATTATCTTGATGTGATCACGCAGCTGCGCGATCAGGGCGCGCAGGCGGTGATTTTCGGCTGCACGGAAATCGGTCTGCTGGTTCCCGAGGCGCAAAGCGCTCTGCCTGTCTTTGATACCACCAGCCTTCATGCCCGTGATGCCGTAGACTTTATGTTGTCCTGATTGTCCGTTATCCGGGCAACCAAAAAGTCTGTTCGTCGGCGTCATTAAGGGGTTTCAAATATCACGTAGAGCTTACGCATGGTCGTGTCCATAACCCATGTGCCTTCCGTATTTGCTTCAAAAAACAACGTATCGCCGGGTTTGAAATGCTGTGGTGTTTCGCCATCAGCAGTAAAAGATCCCGTTCCGGAAAGGAAGTGCATCATCTCCGCTTGCTTTACGCCGCGACGATAGCTGCCCGGCGAACATTCAAAAATGCCCATATCAATACTCTCATGGCCCGGAATGACTTTCTGCAGCCCGGCGATCACGATTTCAGGTGAACCAGGTAATCCCTCAACGGTACCCCAGGGTTCGAGAGTGCTGATCGAAGCAGGTTGTTCAAGTTTTTGTACTTTCATTTTTTCTTCCTGAGCGATTGTCACGGTTATGGCAGGCATTGCACGTTGCCCTTAGCGTAAACAAAACCAGA
This sequence comes from Pantoea sp. SGAir0183, assembly GCF_043545505.1. Classification (NCBI taxonomy): domain Bacteria; kingdom Pseudomonadati; phylum Pseudomonadota; class Gammaproteobacteria; order Enterobacterales; family Erwiniaceae; genus Pantoea; species Pantoea sp. SGAir0183. The sequence continues at coordinate 67,499 of NZ_CP028057.1, read as the reverse complement.
AAAACAAAGCGCGTTTTAATTTCCTGCGTATGAAACTTCTGCTCATTCACCGTCGTCTTTAAAGCAGAATATGCCTGGCAAGGTCACGGCGCGTTCGGTACAGAGGCTAAGGGCGCAGTGTGCGGTTTTCCCGACGCCTTGCGACTTAATGCCACACGACATCGTCCGACTGAAACTGGCGTAAGGCTATCAACAAAATAGAAGGATCACGTTTAACGGTATCCGGCGATAGTTAACGGGTTCGTTAATCTGTTCTGCAATAAACAAAATCGCGGGATGGATTTGAAGAAGGCACTGGTGATGAATTAACCCTTTTAGTTATGACAGCCCTTTAGCGGATATCACTCTATTTGACGCAATCACGATGATTAAGGATTTACCAGAAAACGGTATCGAGCATACCTGCAATGCACGAGGCGAGAGCTTAAGGCGCTAGTATGTGCGGTATGTCATTCTCCTGAATTAAACACCAGCAAGACAGGCTATCCAGAGCGGGCGGCGCATCCGCCGTTTTTGCTTGTGAATGCAGGCAGTTACGATGTCATCTCATCTGCCAGACGCCGTGGGATCGCAGCCTGATTTGAGTCACCTATTCTGAGCATGCTTTGACTGTTTTTTAAAGCAAAACAGACAGGCTTATTTCGCAACAGGTAGCGTTGAGATGGGTTTCGATCCCGGTTGATCGCCTTTTCCGCCAGGCTTAACCATGCCCGTTCTCGCCGACTTTATCCGTCTGTTGATTTTTTCGCCTTGCGGCGAAATAAGATTTTTAATGAAAGTTAAACGTCTCATAAACGTAACAGAACCTGAACGGCAAAAACGTACAACATCGCTACGCTCAATATAGGTAAATCATTTTCATAATCGTTACGGAGTCAAATTGATGCATAAACTTTCGATGGTTGTTATTACCGCAGGTCTGCTCATGGCAATGAGTACTCAGGTCGAAGCGAAAGGGTGCCTGAAAGGTGCAGCCGTCGGTGGTGTTGCCGGGCATATGAAAAACCACGGTGCAGCGGGTGCGGCGGCTGGCTGTGCGGTTGGGCATCATATGGCGAAGAAAAAACAAAAAGAGGCGGATGCTAAGCAGCAAGGGCAGCAGTAAATCTCGCCTCCCTACACCGTCCGTCAGCGGACAGGTGTAGGGCAGATCAGGCTTTTCACCGCAGGTAATCTCTTCTCTCCCTTTCGTGACGCACGTTAGCTCAGCAGGCTGGCGGCCACGTTTACAGATAGCCCCAGAATCGTCAGATTAAAGATAAAAGAGATGACCGACTGCAGCAGGGCGAGTTTTCGCATTTCTGTTGTGCCCGTTGCCACATCGGCGGTCTGAGAAGCCACCGCGATGGTAAAAGAGAAATAGAGAAAATCCCAGTAAGCCGGGTGCGCCGGTTTTTCTGGAAAGATCATCGGGGTAACGCTGCTGCTACGATGCAAATAGTGCTGGTGTGCATAATGCATGGCAAACGCGCTGGGCAGTAATGCCCAGGAGGCGATGAGCGTTATGGCGGTCAGAAGCAAATGCAGGGCCCGCGGTGTGCCCGTCAGGCTTTTCAGCGTGGGAAGCTCACTCATAATGGCCACCATACTGATCGTACAGGCTACAATCACCAGCCCCAGTACCAGTGCGGCACTTTGATCCTGCATCTGGGCGATTCGTTTAATCTGATCAGGCGCAGTGCGTAACATACGAAACCAGATAAACCAAAGATAGAGCCACGCCAGCACGTTCCAGCTTATCAAGAGTCGCTGCATTTGCCCCAACTGTTCGGGCAGTAAAAAATAGCAGACGATACCCGCAACGACAGAGATGAGCAGGCGCAACCGGGCGAAAAGATTTGAGCCAAAGGAAGAGTGCATGGTCATGGGTTTTTACTGGTAATTGAATCAGTTAACTCTAGTGTATTCCGGATTATCCTGCCGTAAAAAAAACACGAGATTTACCCTGCGTTGTGAATGGGATGATGATGACATTCAGCTCTGAGTCAAATGCCCCAGCCACCACACCTTAAGTCAGGCAAACAGATGCGGTTACGTGCGATGTCACCCCATTTCGTCTTTCTGTTCTGTACCGGCACCGAGAGTGTGCAACGCACATTCATTACTCATCATTCTGGTGCTTAACGGCCTGAAAATCGGGTAATTGCCTGATTTCTGGCAACATAATTTCTGGCACGTCAATTGCAAAACTGTGAACAGTACGCAGCGCAACACATAATCTGATAGCAATAGCTGGCTAGGGTTCCGGTTCACGCAGGTGAATGTCTGGTCCGAGAGCTGGCGACCTCTGCGAGGTTACACGGCGGGACAAAAGCCCGGGAGACAGCAGCACCGTGAGGTGTCGCGCTGCTCCTTTTTTGTGCCAACCAGAGGTTAACCATGAAAACAACGTCGTTCATCCGCACGCTTTTGCTGTCACTGGTCTTGCTGATCAGCTTTCCTTCCTTCGCCGCGGTCAAAAAAGAATTCAACATCTGCTGGACGATCTATGCGGGCTGGATGCCCTGGGGCACCATCAGTAATGAAAAAATTATTGATAAATGGGCCAGCAAATACGGCATCAAAATCAATATCGTTCAACTCAACGACTACATCGAATCCATTAACCAGTATACAGCGGGGCAGTTTGACGGCTGCACCATGACTAATATGGATGCGCTGACTATCCCGGCGGCAGGCGGCGTGGATTCGACTGCGCTGATCACCGGCAGCTATTCCGATGGCAACGACGGTATAGTCCTGAAAGGGGTGAATAAAAAACTCAGCGACCTGAAGGGCATGTCGGTCTATTTACCTGAGCTGTCGGTATCGCACTATCTTCTGGTTCGCGGACTGGAAAAAGCCGGACTGCAGGAAAAAGACGTGAAGGTCGTCAATACCTCGGATGCGGATATCGTCTCGGCCTTTGGCACCAGCAACGTGCGGGCGGTGGTCGCCTGGAACCCGCAACTGTCCGTCATTAAAAAGACGCCACAAACCACTGAAGTGTTTAGCTCCTCCCAGGTCCCCGGTGAACTTATCGACATGATGGTGGTGAACACCCAGACGCTGAAAGATAACCCGGCTCTCGGCAAAGCGCTGACCGGAGCCTGGTTTGAAATGATGGCAAAAATGCACGCAGGCGATACGAAAGTGCTGAGTGAGATGGCTGCTGATTCCGGTACCGACCTTGCGGGCTATCAGGCCCAGCTGAAAACGACCCACCTGTTCTGGACACCTGCCGAAACGCTGGCCTTTATTTCTTCCCCGGAATTGCCAAAAACCATGCAGCGCGTGGCGACATTCTCCTTTGATAAAGGGCTGCTGGGCCAGGGCGCACAGAGCGCTGACTTTATCGGCATGACGTTTCCGGGCAACGTCACCATTGGCGACAGGGCTAACAGCAAGCTGCGATTCGACGACAGCTATCTGAAGCTGGCCGCCGCGGGCAAGTTGTAACCACTGACCACGGGAGTTCGTGCCATGCGCCTCATCAACCGCTATCCCCGCCAGGGCATGCGCCTGACGCTAATGCTGTTGCCCTTCGTGCTGATTATCGCCGCCTGGTTTATCGGGTCGGCGGTGCGGCTCGAAGCCAATCCGCAGGACAAACTGCTGCCCGGCCTGTCGCAAATGATTGATGCCATTGACCGGATGGCTTTCACGCCGGATAAGCGCAGTGGTGAATACCTGCTGTGGACCGATACGTTTACCAGCCTGAGCCGCCTGCTGCTGGGGCTGGCGCTCTCCTCGTTGATCGGCCTGTGTCTGGGTATCGCCGCAGGGGTGTTCCCGCTGTCCCGCGCCGCCCTGTCACCCCTGCTGACGGTTGTCTCGATGATTCCGCCGCTGGCGATTCTGCCCGTGCTGTTTATTGTTTTCGGTCTGGATGAGTTGTCAAAAGTGATGCTTATCGTCATTGGCATTACGCCGATGCTCGCGCGCGATCTTGAACACCGGGCGCGGGAAATCCCGGCAGAACTCTTTATCAAAGCGCAAACCCTGGGGGCGAATAGCTGGACGGTTGTGCTGCGGGTTGTCCTGCCGCAGCTGTTACCGCGGCTTATTACCTCGCTACGTCTGCTGCTGGGATCGGCCTGGCTGTTTTTAATCTCTTCTGAAGCGATTTCGGCGACCGCCGGGCTCGGCTATCGCATTTTCCTCGTACGGCGTTACATGGCGATGGATGTGATTATTCCTTATGTCATCTGGATCACGCTGCTGGCATGGCTGATGGATCTGGGCCTGCGCAGGTTGCACAACGCCTGTTTCCCCTGGGCGGAAGGAGGCCGGAAATGAGTTTTATCAGCATCAGGAATATCTGGCAGGAGTACGGCGATCATGTAGTGCTGGAGCGTATCAGTTTGCAGGTTAAAGAGGGTGAATTCTGCTCCCTGGTCGGTGCATCGGGCTGCGGAAAGTCGACATTTTTACGCTTGCTGCTGGGTCAGGAGAAACCTACCCGGGGAGAGATCACGCTGGATGGCCAGGCTCTGGCAACAGAACCAGACCGTAGCCGCGGCGTCGTGTTTCAGCGCTACTCCGTGTTTCCCCATCTCAACGTCCTGGATAACGTCGCGACGGGACTTGAGTTACCTGCTTCCCCGCTGTTTGGCCGCCTGTTTGGTGCCCGGAAACGCGAGGCCCGCCAGCAGGCGCGCGCGATGCTGGAGAAGGTGGGGCTGGGAAATGCGCTGGATAAATATCCGGCGCAGCTCTCCGGCGGCATGCAGCAAAGGCTGGCGATTGCCCAGGCATTCATTATGCAACCGCGCGTGCTGTTGCTTGATGAACCTTTTGGCGCACTGGATCCCGGCATTCGCAAAGATATGCATGCGCTGTTGCTTCAACTATGGAGTGAAACCCGTATGACGGTGTTTATGGTCACCCACGATCTTGCCGAAGGCTTCAACCTGGGTACCCGGCTACTGGTATTCGACAAAGTCCGTCACGATCCCCAGGCCCCTGATGCCTGGGGCGCAAGTATTACTTACGATATTCCGCTTAATGAGGCGCGAATGGCACAGATAATGGCAGACAGTAAAGACAACGTTTATGCATTAAGGAGACAGCAATGACCGCACGTTTTCACTCGGCTCCCAGCCTGCGCGAAGAGCGGCTTCCCGGCGGGGCGCATACCTCACTCATTCTGCGTAAAGGACAGATCCTGCGCCTGACCGATCTCGACGGCGGCGCTAACGTCAGCATGATGATGCTCAATCCCTACGAAAAAAGTGAACGCCTGAATCTGCCGGATACGCTAAAGGGTCAGCATACTGCCCGGCTCACCATCGGGCACTGTTTCTACTCCGATATGGGCCGCGTACTCGCCGGAATCGTGGCGGACAGCTGTGGCTGGCACGACCCGTTTGGTGGCGTACTGAACGCGGCAGAAACGCACGAAAAATATGGCACGGGGCGCTATCAGGAGCTGCGGAATGGCTTCCATCGTAACGGCGTCGATAATCTGTTGGTCGAAATGGGCAAATGGGATTTGGGTCTGGAAGATCTGCTCATGGTCGTTAACTTCTTCAGCAAAGTCACTGTAGATGAAGATGGCTACTTCCACTTCATCACAGCGAACAGTCGCGCAGGGGATTTTGTTGAGTTGTTTGCCCCTATGGACGTTCTGATCGTTTTGACCGCGCTGCCACATCCGATGGATCCTGCCCCGGACTATGCCCCGCGCCCCATTCAGCTGAGCTGGTATCAGGCGGATGACGAAGAGGCCGCTACCGAAGCGTTGTTTATCCGCGATGAAAACCAGCGCGCGATTCGCAATACCCAACTTTTTGCCCTGTAAGGAGGCAGTGATGACCATGATTTCCAGCGACCGCCGCCCTGAAGATGCCGTGTACCGTCACGTGATCCCGGCGGGAGAGCCCTGGCTGTTTGAGGTTAAAAAAGGGCAAACACTGCGTCTGCTCGATTTGGAAGGGAATCAGGCGATCGATACGCTGTTTTACAACGCGGATAACCCGCGTGAACGTTACGATCCTCAACGTACACTACGCCGTCAGGGTAAGGCTTACCTGACCACCGGCAGCGTACTCTATTCCAATCTGGGCAATCCGTTGCTGACTATTGTCGCCGATACCTGCGGCCGTCACGATACGTTGGGTGGGGCTTGTGCGCAGGAAAGTAATACTGTGCGCTATGCCCATGACAAGCGCTATATGCACAGCTGCCGGGATAATTTTCTCTGTGCCTGTCTGCACGATGGCCGTCTGCATAAACGCGATATCGGTGCCAACATCAACTTTTTTATGAATGTCCCTGTTACCCCGCAAGGGGGACTGACCTTTGAGGACGGCATTTCTGCGGCCGGTAAATACGTTGAACTGCGTGCTGAGTGTAATGCGGTGGTTTTGATCTCTAACTGTCCGCAGTTAAACAACCCCTGCAACGGCTGGAACCCTACACCCGCCGAGGTACTGGTGTGGAACTGAGTCCGGCGCGGCTGAGCGTTACGCGCGCCTGAACAACATCAGCCCCGGGGACGGCCCCAGGGGACATATCGACTTTGTGCGGGACGGCCCGCTTCCCTGAGAGTTCCGCTTATGTTTGATACCTTACTGATTGCCAACCGTGGCGCGATTGCCTGCCGCATTTTGCGCACCCTGCGTGCCATGCAGGTGAAGGGCGTGGCTGTGTACGCCGAAGCCGATCTCGGTAGCCTGCATATCCGCGACGCGGATGAAGCGTTAAGCCTTGGCGACGGCCCGGCGGCGCAAACCTATCTGGTCGCCGAAAAAATTATCGCCGCAGCGCAGCAAAGTGGCGCACAGGCCATTCATCCGGGCTACGGTTTTCTCTCTGAAAATGCCGCGTTCGCGGAAGCCTGTGAGGCCGCAGGACTGATTTTTGTCGGCCCAACGCCGCAGCAGTTGCGAACCTTTGGCCTGAAGCACACGGCCCGGGCCCTGGCGAAAGCCGAAGGTGTGCCCTTACTGGAAGGCAGCGAATTACTGGCCGATGCCGCCGAAGCCTGCCGTGTCGCCGGGACAGTCGGTTATCCGGTGATGCTGAAAAGCACCGCGGGCGGCGGCGGAATTGGCATGCGCGTTTGCCGCGATGCGCACGAGCTGGCCGACGCGTTCGATACGGTACAGCGGCTGGGGCAAAACAACTTCAGCGACGCCGGCGTGTTTCTCGAAAACTATATCGAACGGGCGCGCCACCTTGAGGTGCAGATTTTCGGCGACGGGCAGGGTGAGGTTATCGCGCTGGGCGTGCGTGACTGCTCGGTGCAGCGGCGTAATCAAAAGGTCATCGAAGAAACCCCCGCGCCCAATCTGCCCGAAGGAATGGCGCAGGCGCTGTGCGAGGCGGCGGTTGCGCTGGGTAAAGCGGTAAACTATCGCAGTGCGGGCACGGTGGAGTTTGTTTATGACAGCGTCGCCCGCCAGTTTTACTTCCTGGAGGTCAATACCCGCCTTCAGGTAGAGCATGGCGTAACGGAACAGGTCTGGGGCGTTGACCTGGTGAAATGGATGATTGAACTGGCGGCGGGCACCTTGCCGCCGCTGCGCGAGCTGGCCGCGGGGCTTCAGCCACAGGGCCATGCTGTTCAGGCACGGATTTATGCGGAAGATCCGGGACGGCAGTTTCAGCCCTCCCCCGGACTGCTCACGGAGGTGGCCTTTCCCGAAACCGAGAATGCCAGCCTGCGCATTGATCACTGGGTTGAAGCCGGTTGTGAAGTGCCGCCGTTTTTTGATCCGCTACTGGCAAAAATGCTCGCCTGGCGGCCCAGCCGCGATGAGGCCATTGCCACGCTTTCGCAGGCGCTGGGGGAGACGCGTTTGTACGGTGTTGAAACCAATCGCCTCTATCTGCAGCAAATCCTGGCGTTTGCGCCCTTTGTCCACGGAGAACCCTGGACCCGTTGTCTGGAGCAACTGTGTTATCAGGCGGCGACAGTTGAGGTGCTGAGTGCCGGTACGCAAACCAGCGTTCAGGATTACCCGGGCCGTCTGGGGTACTGGGCAGTCGGCGTACCGCCATCCGGGCCGATGGATGATCGCGCCCTGCGTTCAGGCAACCGGCTGCTGGGGAATGAGGAGGGCGAAGCCGCGCTGGAAATCACCCTCACCGGACCCACCCTGAAATTTAACACCGCCATTGAGGCGGTGATTTGCGGTGCATCGCTGAGCGCTACCCTGGATGGCCAGCCCGTGCCGATGGAATGTGTGTTTACGATATCCGCCGGAGCAACGCTAAAGCTGGGTGCCGTAAACGGTGCGGGCGTGCGAAGCTATCTCTGCCTGAGCGGCGGTATTCAGGTGCCAACATATTTAGGCAGCAAAAGCACCTTTACGCTCGGCCAGTTTGGTGGTCATGCCGGACGCGCCCTGCGCAGCGGTGATATCCTGCACCTGGCACCGCAGACGGCGCAGGCGGGCACGAAACTTCCTCTGGCGTTGCGTACGAATCTTCCGCAGGTCCGCACCTTGCGGGTGATTTATGGCCCCCATGGCGCGCCGGAGTTTTTTACGCCGGACTATATCGCCACCTTTTTTGCCACGGACTGGGAAGTACATTTCAACTCCAGTCGCACGGGCGTTCGTCTGATTGGACCCAAGCCTGACTGGAGCCGTGACAGCGGCGGCGAAGCCGGACTGCACCCGTCGAATATTCACGATAACCCCTACGCTATTGGCGCGGTTGATTTTACCGGCGATATGCCGGTAATTCTGGGCCCGGATGGACCCAGTCTGGGAGGCTTCGTTTGTCCGGTCACGGTTATAGAAGCCGACCTCTGGCAACTGGGGCAACTGAAAGCCGGTGATAACGTGCGCTTTACCGCAGTGGATTTGCCCACCGCGCGTCAGCTGGCCCGGGAGCAACGCCAGGCGCTGGCAACGCTCTGCGCGCAGGAGACGGCCTGGCAACCTGCGCCGCTGACCTCGCCGATTGTTATGACCTGCGGCGAGGCCGATAAGCGCCTGGTTGCGCGGCTTTCGGGCGATACGCGTCTGCTCCTCGAAGCCGGGGAGCCGGAACTGGATCTGGTTCTGCGTTTTCGCATTCATGCCCTGATGCAGGCGCTGGAAGCGCATGCAAAAGACGGGGTGATTGATATCACGCCGGGGATCCGTTCGCTGCAAATCCATTTTCAGCCTGAAATTCTCACCCATGACGCGCTGCTGGCATGGGTGCGCAGCGAGTGGCTCACAGTTTGTATGCATGATGATCTGCAGGTGCCGACCCGCGTGGTGCATCTGCCGCTTTCCTGGGACGATCCCGCCTGTCGTCAGGCGATTGAAAAATACATGACCACGGTACGTCCTGATGCGCCGTGGTGCCCCAGCAACCTGGAGTTTATTCGTCGGATTAACGATCTGCCTGATGAGCAGGCGGTCTGGAAAACGGTATTTGAAGCAAGCTACCTGGTTATGGGGCTGGGTGATGTCTATCTTGGCGCGCCGGTAGCGACACCGCTGGATCCGCGCCATCGTCTTGTCACCACAAAATATAATCCGGCGCGCACCTGGACGGCAGAAAATTCGGTCGGTATCGGTGGGGCTTACCTGTGCGTTTACGGTATGGAAGGGCCCGGTGGCTATCAGTTTGTGGGCCGCACGCTCCAGATGTGGAACCGCTATCGCGACGTCACCGATTTTGCCGGAAAACCCTGGCTACTGCGCTTCTTCGATCAACTGCGTTTTTACCCCGTATCCGCCGGGGAACTGATGCAAATCCGCCGCGATTTTCCACTGGGACGCTATCCGCTGCGCATTGAGCACAGCACGCTGCGGTTAAGCGATTATCAGCAGTTTCTTGCTCAGGAGGCGCAGAGCATCGCGGCGTTTCGTGACCATCAGCAAAAGGCGTTTAATGCGGAACGCGATCGCTGGATCGCCAGCGGTCAGGCTCATTTCGACAGCCAGGAAAGCGTGGTGGAAGAGGGCGGCGATAGGTCATTACAGCAGGGCGAACAGGGCGTCGAAAGCCCGGTTTCCGGCAATCTCTGGCAGGTGCAAACCACGGCGGGAAGTCGCGTGCGTGCGGGGGATGTGCTGGTCGTGCTGGAATCCATGAAAATGGAGATTCCGCTGCTGGCGCCGTGCGACGGCATCATTCAGCAGATAAACGTGCAGCCAGGCAGTGCTGTGCGCGCGGGACAGCGGGTTGCGGTGATAAGGGAAGAGAACGTCTGAAGCGGGAGCGGTTTCGGGCCCCGGATAGCGATTACCGCCGGGGCTGATCACGCTCGTTGGTGATCTCCGTCTGGCAGAGGCGCGAAGCAGGTATGGCTCGTGCACCTGCGCGCCGAAAGCCATGCGCTCTGGCATGTTATCGGCGCGCTGTTTGCTAAACAAAAGCGGCTGTAAAGGTGATGCGTATTCCCGGCCTTTTACGCGTCGCGGACGCTGCCACCATAAGCTTCCGGCACCAGATCCTGTTCGGCATCCCCGCTCTCAAGCAGCATTAACAGACTTTCAGCGACTTTTTCAGGTGAATGCGCGAAGGCGGCAATCTCTTTTTCCTGCGCGCTGGCCTGCTCACGGCCTGATTTAACGGACTGGTAAAATTCTGTCGCGGTCACAAAGGGATAGAAAGTCGATACCGTGATCCCCTCAGAAGCCAGCTCCAGACGGGCAACACGTGAAAGCATGTTCAGTCCGGCTTTCGCGCTGGTATAGGCCGCAGAGCCTGGATAGGTTGCCAGCGTTGCACCTGAGCTGACATTAATAATGCTGCCGCGTCCTTGCTGACGCATCGCGGGTAGGACCGCCTGCATCATCCTGAGTGGCGCAACCAGATTTACGTCCAGCAGTGCCATGAAGTCCTCACTGCCGATCGTGTCAATGGCACCATGCAGCCCTTGCCCCGCATTGTTGATTAACGCGTCAACGCGCCCAAAATGGCTAAGCGTGGTCTGAACGGCGTTGGCAATCTCATCATGACGCGTCACATCACAGGCTATCGCTATGGCGTTTCCCAACGTTTGCGCCAGCGCGCTAATGCGTTCTTTACGCCGCGCGATAAGTACCACCTGCGCGCCAGATTGTGCAGCCGCCCGGGCGGTTGCTGCACCAATGCCCGACGATGCGCCGGTTATCATGATTACTGCCCCTTTAATATTCATCGCTTTTCTCGCTCCGGTTGCGGCACTCTCCGCACTGATTTTAGTGCGCACATCATTGCCGCGCGGCCTGAATTCTGCTTATTATTTGCCTGTTTCTGCTTAATTCTGCGTAAGGCTGAGCTTATGACAACGGCATTAGACGCCCTGCGCGAGAGTGTGCAGGACTGGCCTGTGGATGCAAACGCGCGTTCGGCCATCCCACGACTGGACATCTACCGGGTCACGCAACCTTTTACTCTTCCGCCTGAGATTTATCCGCCCTTTATTAGCCTGATCCTGCAGGGTGAGAAGCAGCTGCAGATTGGATCGCGTCTCTTTCGCTATACTGCCGGGCAGGCCTTTATCTCGTCTGTCGATTTGCCAGCAAGCGGTAAGATTGTGGGTGCCAGCGACGCAGCGCCTTATCTGGCAGTGCGCCTGACATTCGATCTTGCCGTGATAAGAGCATTACTGCATGTGTCACCCGCAGTGAGTGAACCACCGGACGGACCGGGGTTTGCTGTTGAGGATGCAGATGCAACATTACTGGATGCCTGGTTGCGGCTGGTGCGTCTGATTCATCATCCCGAAGATATTGCTGTGATGGCACCCTTAACGGAGCGTGAAATTGTTTACCGCCTGTTGCGTGGCCCCCAGGGGGCGCTGTTGCGTCAGGCTGCTGACACAAGCGGTTATTTTTCATCCATCCGCAGTGCGGTGAGCTGGTTGAAAACGCACTATGCTTCGCCGGTGCGCATTGAACAACTTGCGCATTGAACAACTTGCGCATATGACCAACATGAGTATCTCGGTATTTCATCGTCGTTTTAAAGCCAGCACCGGATTTTCTCCGTTGCAGTATCAAAAGCATCTGCGGCTTTATGCGGCGCGTAATCTGCTCTTTCGTCAGCCCGGTAACGTCGCTGCCGTTGCGTCGACGGTGGGTTATGACAGTTTGACGCAGTTTACCCGTGAATATAGTCGTCTGTTTGGCATCCCGCCCGCGCGGGACGCCAGAGATCATCGTGGGGTAGGCGCGTTTCAGCAGGTGAGGTCGCTTTGATGAACCGCACCCGAATAATGCATCAGGGTACAATAACCATTTGAGAGGGCGCGCCTACGGCAACGTAGTTTCCGGTAAAGGTGATGGCACCGCTCGCTTTGTCCACTCTGAAGCTGGTGATGTTATCGCTACGCTGATTCATCACGTAAATCATGCTGCCATCGGGGGATAACGTCAGCGTTCGTGGGTAATCACCGCGCGTCCACACATCATCCTTATGCGTCAGTGTGCCGTTAGCATTGACCGCAAAGTGCGCAATGCTGTCATGCAGACGGTTGGCCACGTAAAGATTTTTCCCAGCCTTATCAATAACTAACCCGGCTGCAAAACTGGTGCCTTTATAACCGGCAGGCAGCGTAGAAACCGTGGCCTTTTCCTGCAAGGCACCGGTATGCGGATTAATAAGGTAATGCGTGAGCGTCGAGGCTTCTTCATTGACTAACCAGAGCGCACGACCGTCGGCGCTAAAGACGAAATGGCGCGGGCCTGCTCCTGCTGACGAGGCGTTTATCCATGCGGGTTTACCGGGCGTGAGCGTACCGTCTTTATTCAGGTGATACTGGTAAATGCGATCCAGTCCCAGATCTGTCGAGTACACAAACTGGCCCGTAGGATCGCTGGCAACCATATGTGCATGCGGACCGTTGTGATCGCTAATAGCAAAGCTGCCCTCGGGCGCCGCCGCGGGTTTTCCTGCGCCTGCCGGGCCACTGTCCTGATGATGATCGACAGCCTCACTCAGCTTGCCCTCTGACGTCACCGCAAACACTGTGATACTGCCGCTGACATAATTGGCGACCATCAGGTAACGCTGATCGGGTGTCAGAGACAGATAAACCGGCCCCTTACCTTGGGTGTCAACCTGATTTAATGCCGTGAGCGAGCCGTCCGGGTCAATCTGATAAGCGGTAACGCTGCCTTTTTCGGTCTCACTGGCCACATAGAGATGTTTACCATCGGCTGACGCGACCATCTGCGCCTGATTGGGCAGTTGACTCACCAACGTTTTTCCCGACAGTTCACCCTGCGCATTGATCGTGAATCGATAAACCCCTTCGCCATCAGGATTATAGGTTCCCACATACGCGTAAGATGCCTGAGCCATAAACGGCACAAAGGCCGTAACGCTTGCAACGGCGGCTGCTGTCAGAATCGTTTTATTCATAATTTTTCCCTATTTACCAGTGTCATTAAGCGAATATAACGGTTGCCCGTTCGTCAATGCAGTGACTGCGCCGTGAGTAAAAGGGCAGAACGCAGCGTTTCAGTGATGCGCGCTTTGCCTTCACGTCGAAACGATTGCCAGAAAAGTGTGGCGGAGAATATCCATCCACTTTGTCGTGTCGCTTTTCGGCCTGTCAGAAGCGCCTCTGCGTGGCACGCATGCCTGGCTGCGGTTTTCTGAAGGTGTCCGTTAAGCGTTTGTATTGGGAATGTAAAGCCAGAGTCTGGATAAATTATCAGCAAGCTCTGATGGGATACAGAGAGTGTTTTTCCGGTAGTAAGCGGAAATGTTTTGGCTGGGGATGGGGGATGTCACAGGAGGGGGGAAGTACCCAAATTTTTAATCTCTGTCCCCGCGGTGGTTGAACGTATTTCCGCGCATATGTATAGGTATTCGGTGAGAATCAATCGATCCGAGTTCGCTTTAGGTCGGTTTTCCGGCTTTTCTCCCGTATACATAGAATAACCTTGCCGGCCGCAAATAAAAAAGGTCTCTCTGGTCTGTTGGCGCACCGCAAATGACGCTAACATTCCATCAAGTATGCCAGTGTCAGAATCTATCATAAAGTAAACATTTAGGATTAAAATGGTAATCTTTAAAGAAAAAGATAGCAGTAATTTTGGATTAAGATTGAAAGCACGGTCAGCCTTTTTTTCATTTTTTTTATGCGCTATGCTTCCTGTGCTTTTTATATATTCTGATTTTACAAAATACAGCGCTCTTGGCCATTTAAGCTCACCCCTAAAAATTATTTGTGTTGCTGTATATATACTCATTTCATTTCTTATCTTAATAAAAAGAAGATGGAATTATTTATTTTTTATTTTCCTTTCATTTACTATTCTCGTGATTTACCAATATTCAGGTTGGGATAATTTAATCATCGATAAAGGATTCCATACCCTTAGAGGTAAATTTTATAAAAATCTATCACATTGTACTGCACAACATTATGGTAAAAACCAGGAGCAAATACTCGCCTATTGTTTTAGAACATATCCTGAAATCGAAGGGGGTAATTATGATATTTTTTATGATTCAGGTGGGGAGGCGATGTTAACAGAAAATAGTCGTTCTTGCTCATGGTATACAGCTTGGTATTCGATTGCTAGAAAAAAGAATGACAGCATGCTCTATGGTATTGCTAGAGAAATTAGCATGCCTTCAATACTCATGAAAACATCTAGCATTGGTCATTCTTTTTACGCTGTGGAATATGATTTATTTGATAGGGACTTTAATTATTATCCTGTCTCTTACTGCGGCATAAAATAAAAATTAAAATTTAAGAATATGGATATGGATATGGATATGGATATGGATATGGATATGGATATGGATATGGATATGGATATGGAAAAATTAGGTATTACATCAAATTTTACGGTTTCAGGCTTCGATGAACACGGTGTAGGTTATCCAGTCGTAGAGGCACATTTCATATTGAATATGGATGGTAATCCTATTGTTGATCCGGTTCCTGGCGGGTCTCAAAGTTGCAATATACATTTAGCCGATGGTACGGTTCTGAGTGGTGTTGAAGCGAATCCTAATAATTGGTTATTAGGGCCTGCTAATTATACATATAACCCCGGCGGCGGTTCGCCATTGCCAGCGGCCCAGACTCGCTATAACGAACAGGCAGACGCCGGCGCGGGAGATGGGCCTTTTGTTATTTTTGTTGTGAACCTGAAAGGCGGGGTATCAAAAACCGTCAGTACGGTGACTCTGGCGCATGGCCTGCGGGTTCATCAGGATCTTCTTCAGCACGATCTTCGTATTCTGGTTGTGGATCTCGATCCTCAGGCCTCGAGTACCATGTTTCTCAGCCAGGAAAACAGCATTGGTTCCATAATGGAAACAGCTGCACAGGCAATGCTTAACGCTCTGGATGCGGGCCAGCTCAGAGAGGACATCATTAAACCCACCATTATCCCCGGTGTTGATGTCATTCCTGCTTCTATTGACGATGGTTTTATTGCAAGTCAGTGGAATGATCTCGTCAGAGAACATTTGCCTGACAGGCTTCCCTCTGAAGTGTTGCGCCGGACGATTATTGATCGTGTCGGTGCTGATTACGATTTCATCTTTATTGATACGGGTCCTCACCTCGATGCCTTCATGCTGAATGCACTCGCCGCGAGTGACCTGCTGCTGACGCCCACACCGCCCGCACAGGTCGATTTTCACTCTACCCTTAAGTACCTCACGCGGCTGCCTGAAATGATTGAGCAGCTTGAGGAAGAGGGCATCACGCCGCGGATAAAGGGAAATATTGGCTTTATGTCGAAAATGACTTCGAAGCGGGATCATGAAATGACACACGGCCTTGCCCGTGATGTTTTTACCTCTTACATTCTTGACGCGACATTGCCCAGGCTTGACGGGTTTGAACGCTGCGGCGAAAGCTTCGACACCATTGTGAGTGCTGATCCCAGTTCTTATCCGGGAAGTGCCGAGGCGCTCAAAAAAGCGAAGCGTGAGGCGGAGCGTTTCACTCAGGCCGTATTTAAAAGGATTGAATTTATCAGAGGTGTGAAATGAAAAAGGAAATGGTCAAGCTGGGCCGGCAACTGGGTAATTCCAGTTTTTCAAAAATGATGAACGAGTCAGACAGCGAGCGTGTGTTTACCCTCAAGTCCGGTGCTCAGGCCCGGTTTGTCCTGACCAAGATACTGCATGACGAAATCGAAACACAGACGTTCGTTGATGCCACGGTAAACGGCCGTGACCAGGCATTTCTGACGCGCGAATCGGTCAGTGATATTTCCCGGACCATCCGGCTCCAGCAGTTCTTTCCTGCCATCGGACGTGAGGTCAATGGTCGAACAGAGATACTGGATGGTTCACGACGTCGTGCTGCCTGCATTTACAACGGCACCGCATTTGAAGTGCTGGTGACGCGTGATGCCTTGTCTCTCTCAGATGCCAGACAACTGGCCGTGGACATTCAGACAGCAAAAGAGCATACGCTGCGTGAACTCGGAAAACGTCTCAGACTCATGTATCCGGAAGACATGAATCAGTCAGAGATAGCCGCTGCAGAAGGACTGTCTGCCGCCAAGGTGACCCGGGCTTTTCAGGCTGCCGCTGTGCCTGATGAAATTATTGCGGTTTTTCCCTCTGTCAGCGAGCTTTCCATCAGTGACTACCGGGCACTGCTGGAAGTGAGGGATAAAGCACGGGCAAGACATATCACAACTGACACCTTAGTTAGTTGCGTCCGCAGCCGGATGGAAGAGGAAGTTTCTCATGATATTGCCGATCCCGCTTATAAAAACCGGATAATCAGCTATTTTCGTACTGAAAGTGAAGGTCCTCGTAAAACAACGGGCACCAAAAAAATCGTGACGGAGAAGCTGGCGGAGTTTACTGATAAAAAGCAGTTTGCCCGAAAAAAAACGGACGCTGAAAAACGTCTTGTCACATACGAGTTCTCCCGTCTATCTGCTGCCTGTCAGGCTGAGCTTGATGCCGCCGTCCGGAGCGTCATTGATCGCATGGTTACTAAACCCGTGAACGACTAGTGAAACGTCCCTAACGGAGATACGCCTGTAAGTGAGTAACAGTAATAAAAAGAACTGAGTGTTCCCAGGGTTTTTTTATTTTAAATAACTGAATTTTAAGGTTAAATTTTTTTTATTTCAGCTTGAAATTCCCTCTTGTCTTTCGTGTACTAACGCCGACATTTAGTTGGCTTTCTGTCAGTGTTCAGAACCGGGAATATCATCAGGCAAAAGTTCATTAGAATGTGGATACTATTCCAGCTCGTCCGAGTTGCTGTAGAAGCTTGTATTCTCGCTGAATTAAGGCATACAGGCTGGATCATACGGTTCAGGATGTATCTCCCTCACAACAGAATATAAGCGCGCGTCTCATTTATTCCTTTATTTCCTTCCGCCCTTTCTGTTGATATCAAATCTGGCTGACCATCACACTATTGAAATTGGTTCCTGACAATAACGTTCTGACTGATCTGCATTAGAAAGGGTACCCGTGTTTACCCATACTTTATAAAGGAAATTCAGGAAATTTCACTTTCTCCAGCTAAGTTTCCAGCATGGCAAAAACCTGCTGATTGATGACAATGAGTCGGTTAAAAGCTCTGTTCTGCTTGCGCTGGGGCTTGCCCTGAGTGGAAGCCGACACTGGGCCGAATCACTAAGCGTGGAATCACTGATTTACCGTCAGGCTGTACTGGCGTTTCAGGCCGATGTACGTTGCACCGATTTACTGCCCGAACTCATCGCAGACGTTTTCCTCAGCGATACAAATAATCCTGATCTGACGAACGGCTTAATCTTATGCAGAGAAAGGAAGACGGGCTGAGAAAGCATATTGCGTCAATTCTGGATGAGTATGGTGAGGACATAATGTACATTCTAAAACAGGATTCTACAAATTTCCCGTTTGAATGTTATTCTTTGAAATGCATAACATTATCAGGTCGCTCCTATGCCAGCTTCAGCCGGTACGTTTATCATATGATGCTTGACAGCGCCCGAATCGAAAGCATGCATTACGCTCAGGGGTATACCCGCACGCTCTTCAGCGTTAACGTTCCGGTGGCTGAAAGATAGAGGCTGAAGAATACCCAGCATCAGCAGAAAAGCTTTTTCGTGAAGAGCAACTATCCATTATTGAGGGTCTCGAAACCTGCCAGTACGCTATCCGTTCGGGCCCGCATTCGTGTCTCCAAGCCAATTTGGATATTACGGAACACGGTATTTCTTTTCACAATCGTGGCAAAGGCAGGCAGTGCTTCATTAAAAGGGGGTTTGCCCTGCGCTGGCGCGAACAGTAAAGAGAGCTTGAAGCCCTTTTGTTAGAGGAATCTGAGAATCACCTCAGTCATACGAACATGAGAAAGCTCGTGAACACGTTGGCCCCCGAGCTGCAGATGCAGCTTTTTGTGACCACGCACAGCAGCCATATTTCATCGCGTCTCGATCTTCGAAGAGCCATTTTGCTGGGAGAGAGTCGGCCAATGGCCCTGCGGGACCTCTTCGAAGATACGGCACGTTTTTTCATGAAGTCCCCGGATGATAATGTGCTGGAATTCGAGCTGGCACCGCGGATCATGCTGGTTGAAAGTGATACCGAATTCATTCTAACCGACGCGTTTTACCGAGATCTTACAGGCAGAACGACAGAAGACGCTGGAGTGCACATCATCTCTATCTGTGGTACAAGTTTCCGCCGTTACCTTTAGCTGGCGCGTCTTTTGGGCAATCGCGTTGCTGCGCTGAGGGGCAATGATGGCGACTGTCAACTGAACTGTGTTGAGCGCTTTGCTGACATGACTAGTCCGGATAGGTGGGTACAAAGGGATGAAGATGCTTCACGATCCACCTTTGAGATTCGTGTTTAATTCGATAATACTGACCTGTTTAAACGGATTTTCGCCGGTACCCGGCGTGGTCTGAGTTTCCAGGAATATATACTTGCCAATAAAGCCGAGGCCGCTTTTCGGCTGCTGGAGGAGGAAACTCGAATGGCTGCACCTGCATATATATCAGAGGCGATTGCTAGGATAAACGCGTAGTCTTTGCGGTTGCGGGTTCGGGTAAAACCACTCTTCTCACAGACAGTTTGCGTGAATACAGCCGGGCTTTGCTCCTGACACACACACGAAATAAAGAATTACGCATGATAGGGGCGTTCAACGTTTGGTTTCATCACGGACGGGATACGTGTGATGACATGGTCCGAGTTTCTTCATGGTTTCTACTGCCACCCCTGTTGCAGCAGATGCAGATTCGAGGTCTCAGCTTTGCAGCTTCTATACTCATGGTACCGCGTTCGCACCGACTACTTTTTTTAGGATGCGGCGGGGCGAGTCTATCGCTGCGTCTGTCTCTACTACTAATGTAAAGGAAAATGATGGCAGATATTCTCGCACGGCTAGAACGGTTCTTTGAAGTGTTGTTGATCGATGAAGTACAGGACTTAGCAGGTCAAAATTTCAATTTTTTAATTGAAATATGGAGCGCCGGTATTTTCTTATTGTGAGTCGGTGATTAGTTTCAGCATACATTCGATTTCAGGCGGGACGGGACTACGAACGCCACATCACACGTAAACATCATCAGCTACTACGGCTGTTTTTCAATGGACTGGGGGCTAGTAAAGGCCTCGACAACTTTAATGATGTTTACATTGTGCTGGGCAGCACGCACTGGACGTTTATCAACCGCAGCCGTCTGAGTGACCTGCCGCCGTCAATAAGAAAAAAGCTGTATGTCGCCTGCTCGCGCGACTACGGCAATGTCTGGTTTGTGCCGGAAAAGCTTCTCAGGTCATTCAGGCAGTAGGAATCGCCCGCAACTGATCATAACCGCATTAAAAGCCGGCCAGCTTCATCGGCATTCATAGTGTATCGCACGCTGCGCTGGGGCGTCACATACAGCGCAAATACCCGCGTATACAATTCGATCGACATCGCATCCTTATGCCATAAGGGATTGAATTACCTTCTGCGATACCTGGTGCTGAATAAGGTGTATCACAAACGAATCCCAAAATGTATTGGGCGTGACCAGTAGAATGGATAACGTGACGCCGTCACGCATTGCTGCATCAACTGCCTGACTTATCCAACTGCAGGCTGTGTCTTCGCTAAGGATATCCCAGATCCGTGCACCAGTGTCGGGCTGCGCGGTCGCTAACCATTCCCTGAGTCGTTGGACGAAGACCGGGTCGGTGAGTGGCGCGGCGTGTTATCGCGTATCTCCGCTTCCGCCTGCCGGAGATTCTCCAGCCTGCGCTGCTTAAGCGTGCAGAGCACCACAAACGGCGAGACGGGCAGAGTCGCGCTTAGCGGATCGTCCAGCACAAAATCCCCCTGCTCAGCGAAGTATTTCATTGAGCGAGCCAACTTGTTTCATAGCGTATCGATGAACAGGAGTTTGCGGAGAGCGGTCCCCTTTAACAGCAGCACGGCAACTTGGGAGCGAGGAGGTAGCGTGGCATGTTAGGGTCGTAGGCGGCTGCCAAATTCGCAACGCGACAGCATTTTCGCAGTCAAAATAGCGTAAAGCACCTGATTGTTCATATTATGGTCACTGGCGTCCCTGTATGAAATCTGCGTCATTTAGCGGGGTAAAGTGCCCAAATTTTTAATCTCCGTTATCTGCATAAGTGGAATGTATTTCGCGCATTTGTAAAGTGTTTTCGACGAGAATAAATCGATCCGTGGTAGATTCAGAGTAGGCAGATTTTACGACTTTTCTACTGTATATGCTGAATATCCTGGTTGGCAGCAGGCCTCCGGCGCAGTTTTGCCCGCAGTCAGCGACGCTAACACACTGTCTTGAATGTAGAAACTGAAAATGTGGGCAGGGTGGAGCGTCCAAGCACTCTGGGCTGTATATCTTGATAAAGTGATGATTTCAATCAGAGAAAAGAATTTGCTGGTATTCGACGAAAATCTAGAAGGTGAAAGCTACCGTAAAATCCGCTAAGAGGTGGTACTTAATTTTCTGATTTCAGGAGAAATTGCATAAAACGGAACAAATCAGCAACTGGGTGACGAGGAGGGTGGATCCTGAAAGGAGCTTTGTTATTTGTATAAGCGACTGCAGATAGTGATCGAATATCATACTTGTGGTCCGGGCCTAAACAGTACCTTGACGCGGGTTTTGATGATAGCAGAAAGCGGAAAAGTTGAATCTGAGAAATAATTTTTATGCGTTCACTCAAATAAATCTTAACAATCTACTACGAAATGAGAAAAATTTACGCTACTATAAGCAGGCCACTAATCATCGGCAAAGAGAGAAGAATGACTATGTTTACTGACAGGGTCGTCAGGAGTTATGGCAGCGACAGAGACGTCCAATTTAAAAATACTGAGCGCTTTTAAGTACACTTCTATCCAAAGTTTAATAAAAATTACAAATTCTAATGGGGAGTTATTCAGTGGCTTATAATTTATCTAACTACTTCACTCTTAATGTGAATAACAATAAAAATCCAATTAGTAAAGAATTAAAGTTCTTAAAAATTGAAATGAGAAATAAAGTAAGATCAATAGTTAGCATGGAGGCTAAAGAAAGTATTCAATCTCTTGAGAAGATAAGAGAACACACTTCGGCTAATGAAATAATAAGAATAGAAAATGCCTTAAGAGCAATTTCTTTTAGTAATGAATGCATTATACCAGGATTATTTCCAACATTGCCGCAAGTAAAAGAAGAATATTTTAGGCTGAAAAGTATAGATATAAATAAAAGCCTTGAACTTATAGAAATTAACATTAGAAATAACCACCGTAAGCTTGTGTGCTTGGTGAAAAAAATTGAAGAATTAAATGTTAGAATTTTAAAGCGAGATTACATTAAGGCTGATGAGTGCATATCTGAAATAAAAAAAGAATTTGGATGTAGTCATTTATTAATTAGAAAGTGCGCTTTACTTCAGTCTTTAGATATTGCTAATGAAATGCTTGAAGCTTCTTCTTCCCTCTTGAGAGGTAAAGGAATTACAACGAACAATGTAATTGTTAACTCAATAGTTCAGTGTTATCAAGAAAAACAGGATTATTTAGCACTTAAAAAATCAGTACTGAACATTACTGATAAAGGAAAATATAACAGATACACAAGGGATATAACGAGGTTTATTTTTCACCCGCATTCAATTGATTCTTACGATTTCAATTCCATGCTTCAAAGTTGTTTACAGTCTTCTCTAATAGACGCTATTGTTTTCTTAAAAATAAATAAGAATTACGTCAAAGAAAAAAAATATCCTTTTCTAACATTATTATTCGAAGAAATTGAAACTCATGCAATTGATATAAATATGGTAGCAAAGTTTTATACAGAATATAACTCTTCCGAAATGGATCTTGAATATTTATTCTACAAACACTCAAGTGCATGGCTGGAAGGAGATACATTCAATGAATATCGATTTTTCTTAGATCTTTTTTATGAAGATCCCGAATCTAAATTGTGTTTGCATAATGCTAAAAATATTGAGAAATGTAAGAAATGGATAAGCGTCAAAGAAGTCAATGAATTACTAACTGATAACCTTACGTTACATAAATACAGCTATCTAAAGAAACTTGAAATCTTGGGAATGGTCACTAGGACAGCTGCTTTCAATTTCCTCGTACACTGTAAAGAAGGTTTTTGCTATCTTAGTGAAGAAAATCTTTATCTCCTGATGGGACAAACTAAAGATTTAGACAAAACAATTCACATTCAAAATTTAATAAGAACAGCGCAATTTACCGATAGTGACGAATCAAAAATTATATATTATTTATTGATAGCTAAAAAAAGCAAAAATGAAGGTGATGGTTTTTACTTGCGCAGAATTGTTCAAAAAATTATCGTTGAAAAGTTTTCATCAAATATAGTTAATTTTATTGAGCAAATTTATACTAAATCTAAAGAAGTAGCAGAATACACTTATGAAGTCTTTTCTGAAGATTTCTTGGCTCGCCTATCGCATGTAATTAAACGAACACCTCAAATTACAGAGACACGTGCTGCATTACATCAATGGATGGGTGAAAAAACTGGTAGAAAAGCGTTTCTAGATAGAGCAAGAACGCTTTTAATAGACCATCAAATTAATCGTGTTCGAAATGAAATAGACGACAACAGAATTTATGTTGATAGTGCAAGATTTATAGAGTGGGTTAAAGACGAACAGGCTCAAAATCTAAATATTGTGTTGACAAATATAACGCACGTAGAAATTTCTGATGTTGCAGAGGATCCACAATTAATAATGATAATTGAGAAGTGCTATTTTGCATTTTGCAATAACAATATTTTTGGTATTTCTTCTTATTTAGGAAGAAGGATAAGGCATGGGACCTTTCGTGGACATTTATTTAACAATGTTGTTAATATTGAGAAAGAATATCCAGCTTTAATGAGAGATCAGTTGATACAATCCAAATGGAATCAATGGAAAGTAAGTTACGAATCCTGCATTGATAAAATCATAAAGGATAACTTACACGTTGAATCAGTTAATAAGAGGGATGGTTTATTAAAACCAAATCTCAAAAATTTAAATAAGCACGATATTGTTTACGCATGTGCTAATTATATTGCTAAAGATTTTATGGAAAGTAGGGACACTAATAATACCATACTAATAATACTTGAATTTTGCTGGCGTTTAGCAGAAGTAGATTTAAAAAATGTTAATAGATTCCTTAAATCAAAAAGAAGTGAACTAATAAATGCAGTTTTGCTTGAAGACATGAAGTATTGTACGCCACAATTGCAAAATATATCGCGGGATTTTGCTCGTGAAGTTCAAGCAACAATTAATGAAAAATTAACATCAATGTATGGATGGTTTAAACGTCCACTAAGTGTTTCGCCAAAGGCCTCACTTTCTTTGCTTTATAAAGCTGTAGTAGCTGAGGTTAAAGAAACATTCCCACAATTCGACGCAGATACAAAATTTGATGAGGAAAATGACATTGAGTTAGTTGGTGGTCCCTATCACGTACTTTATGATGCATTTTATGTTGTGATTTATAATGCCGCTAAGCATGGAAAACCATCATCAGACTTAGCAAGGAAATTTGAAATCGATGAGAAGTTATCTAAAGTTGTTGTAACCATTTCATCTGATTTGAAAGAAGAAGATAGTGTTATTAATGTTAATGAGAGACTAAAAATAACTTCAGAGTCTGATATTGATAATGCCCAATCTTCGGAGGAAAGAAGTGGAATAAGGAAACTATACCATCTTCAAAGAAATGATTCTAAATTTAGAATAGAGAAGATAATAAGCGAAAATAGACAAGTTACTATATCAGTTTCGTATTCATTGGAGCATTGATATGAAAATTCTTTTAATTGAAGATGATGGATTTAAATCTGAAAGTATTGTTAAATTCCTTATCGACTTGTATCCCTTTGCTGAATTAGATGTTTGCGAAAGCCTTTCTGAAGGAATAGATTATGTTAACCACTCTATGTATAACTATGTACTTGTTGATATGGCTATTCCTAGTCACCCTATCGAACCGGGAGGTGGCTCGCCTTTATCTTTATTAACTGGCGGACTTGACATTATACTTGAATTAAAATTTATGAACCGGAAAGATTCTTGCATAATAATCACTCAATATCCAGATCTTGAACTATGTGGTCAATTTTTCTCTCTAGAAGAGGCTGTTGAACAAATTGATATTCAATTAGGGTGTAAAGTTTTAGCTTGCATAGAATATAATGAAGGGTCTCAAAATTGGCAGAAAGAACTACAAATGGCGCTAAAATGAAATGAACATATTAATTCTTGAAGACATCCCATCAAAATTAAAAGAAATTAAAACATGCATCGAAAGCACACTTAAGGATGCTCAAATTGTTGAGGTTATTGATTGGGAGAGCTATCTTAGGGTTGTTAACTCTAGAAAGTTTGATCTTATCATATCTGATTTAGTTGTTCCACGGGCTAAGGGAGAAAAAGATACAATTGATATAACTAGGATGCTTGTCGATGACTCAATGGATCCTAAAAGCCCGAATCTTTATACAACTGTCATCGCCCTAACACAGTATAGTAATATTGACATATTTGAAAATTTAAACTCTAAAAAGATCATTGTACTATCCTATACTGAAACTTCCGGCTGGAAAGCAGCTTTGACTGATCTTATAATCCAAAACACTCCAGCTCCTAATTATGATTTTGTAATCATTTGTGCTTTAACAAAGGAGTCTGATGGCTTCAAACATGCCGGGTATGACGTTGGAAACCCAGAGCTTATTCATGGTTTAGACTGCCAGACACTTACAATCAATGGTAAAAAAGGCCTTATTGTCACTTGTCCCAGGATGGGATTGGTTACTGCTTCTATTATTTCAACAAAAGTTTTAGAACATTTTAAACCTAGCTTAATCTGTATGTCTGGCATATGTGCCGGGATTGAAAAGAAGATTAATATTTATGATGTTGTCATTCCAGAAATATGCCATCAGCACGATTTCGGTAAATGGGGTATAAAAGGATTTGAACCTGAACCCTATAGTGTTCAGCTTAAGAATAGTACGAGAGCAAAAATCAGGCAATTAATTAGCTCAGCTTCATTTTCACAAGCATTAATGGCTGGATTAGACCCAACTCGCTCGGAGATTCCTGAAAGCATTGACCGCATTTCTCCTATGTCTCTTTTAGCTCCAGCTTCTAGTGGTAGTGCCGTCATTGCTGACGAAAATATGAATGAGATAGTAAAAAAACAGCATAGAAAAATGACAGCGTTTGAAATGGAGTCTTTTTCGGTATATGAATCGGCAAGACTTGCTGAGTTCGAAGTGGATTTCTTTTCTGCAAAATGCGTTGTCGATGATGGAGGTGAACTTAAAAGTGACGACTTTCATCGTCTTGCTTGCATTATTTCAGCAAAAGCTGTTTACGAAATAATCAAGCATTGCTTTTAATAATTTCACGGCATACTTTATGTATGCCATGTAAATGACATTCCTAAAATTATATTTAGCATTTAGAAATTATGCTAATTTCAATACTTTTGATTAGTTTTGTATCAGCTTTCTATAAGCTATTGTGGTGTTCAATTTTTCAGCATTTATTGCAAACAAAATGATGCGAGGCTCGGCATCAGTTGAAGGGTAGCATACCAACTTTACTAACTGGACTTTGTATCTAATAGAAGGGTAAAGTCAAGACGGCAGAGCCTCAGCTGAGTAAATTTTTTAAATAATGACAGATAGCAGAATATGATTTATAGATATTAACTTTAATCTTCTTATGTCTGTTGAAAGACTGCAAAAAATCAAAAAAATTTATACATATTAAACAAGGAGTTAATCTTGAACAATTTGAATAAACTAATCGAAACTAACCCTGAAGAAAGTATTGTGCAAGATTTTTTAGAAAGATACCCAGCTTCGATCATAGGGTCTAAATATGCACTATCTAATGCATTAATCGCGAAACTACCATTAGGCGTTGATTTCGTGACAGATTTTGCATGGGTAAATCCTCGTTCTGGTCCTACGTATGTGTACCTTATAGAGATAGAAAAACCTTCTAAATTAATATTTAATCAAGATGATTCATTTACACAAGCCTTCAATCATGCCTACGGACAAGTGGAAGACTGGCTGGGCTGGACTTCGAGAAATCAAAATACTCTTCGGGATATTTTGGCGCCCTTAAGGCCTGATTTTCTTTTGCCGCCTTTTTTTGCCACAAGAGGTGTTTTAATTTACGGAAGAGAATCAGAACTAAATGATAATAACAGAAGAAAGGAGCGTTGGTCTCAAAAAGGCTTATCAAATCCATTTATAGAGGTACGAACCTATGACGGATGGGCTCGTGAAATGGATAATCATATTCCTCCTCGGGATGGTGATGTAAGTTATTTATCCACTATGCACTATTCCAACCGTAGTTATCATAAGAAAGAGTTTCCTGACGAATAATTATGATTACATATGTAGTGGTCGACTAAATGGGCTTTATCAATCCGGGTAACCCGACGCCGAATGCCTTTGTCAAACGGTTTAACCGGACGTACTCGACAGAAATACTGGTTTTTTACCTGTTAAGAACCCTGAAACCCAGTACGGGAAAATAGACATCACTTAATCACCTTCAGTTAAGTTTCTACCTTATATAAGTAAGGTAGCTTCAGTGTACCCATGCCTGAACCGAAAATATAATTGTCCAAAGCCATAACTTCATATAATGGGACTTATATGAAGCTGGGATCTTTTTGAGGATCGATGTATTATTGAGTCCTGAACTGAGGTCGTGAAGGGCATGCCCCTCAGACTCAGGTGGGCAGATTAACAGGCATCGCTACGCGAAATCTGCAGGGCTTACCCCCTCATTTTTTCTCAGAATTCACGTAGCGCTGTCTCTGGCAGGGACAAGAATGGACAATTCCAGACCACAGTGGCCCGTATCCGACATGCAACTGCCAGCCCGGGCTGACATAGTGGCCCAGCTCCAGGCGTTTGTTCAGGACCGTGAGGCATTTTCTGACAATACATGGCGGCAGCTGCTCAGCGTAATGCGGATCTGCTCCGCCTGGGCGAATGAGCATGGCCGTACTTTTCTGCCTATGTCACCTGGCTGCCTGCGCGACTACCTTTTCTGGCTGCAGGCAAAAGGACGTGCATCTTCAACAATCGGTACGCACCAGGCTCTTATCAGTATGTTACACCGTAACGCAGGCCTGACTCCGCCCAGTGCTTCACCCGTCGCTTTTCGTGCGATGAAAAAAATTAACCGGACCGCTGTATTGTCTGGTGAGCGCACAGGTCAGGCCGTCCCGTTTCGCCTGTCTGATCTTCTTACTCTGGATTCAGTGTGGTCCGGTTCAGCACGTCTTCAGCAACTCCGCGACCTCGCTTTTCTACATGTGGCTTACGCAACGCTGTTACGCGTCAGCGAGCTGGGGCGACTTCGTGTCCGTGACATTTCGCGCGCAGCAGACGGCAGAGTCGTGCTGGATGTCGGCTGGACAAAAACAATTGTGATGACCGGGGGGCTTATCAAGGGACTGGGTACTCTTTCTTCACAACGGCTGAGTGAATGGCTTTATGCATCGGGCCTTATCCATGAGCCTGATGCTTTTATCTTTTCTCCTGTTCACCGTGCCAACCGTGCGCAGATTAACACCGACAGGCCGCTTTCAACCCGCGCTCTGGAAGATATTTTTGCCCGCGCCTGGCATGAGGGGGGGCCTGGAAGAGATGTTAAGCCCAACAAAAATCGTTACCGGGGGTGGTCAGGACACAGTACGCGTGTAGGAGCGGCTATCGATATGGCTACAAAAAAATACAGTACCGCACAGATCATGCAGGAAGGAACCTGGAAAAAGGCTGAAACGGTTATGCGCTACATCCGGCACGTGGATGCTCATGCCGGTGCGATGGTTGACTTTATGGATGCGCATACGGGCAGGTGAAAGGCTGAAACGGAAAATTTTTCCCTGTGACAGTTTACCCTCAAGCTTTTTTTCGCTTATTCTTTATGTCGCCACATAGCATCCACCTGAGTTGATATCAAAAAATCCCCGCGATCGCGACGCAGTCAGTAGGGCTGCCTTGCTCCTGGTGCCCCTGTTTTTAGGCAAAATCGGAGAGGAGGTGGGTAATGTTCCGGTAATGAGCGCTCTGATTATCTCCCCCAGTCATGCTTATCGCAGATTAAATTTCCCGTAAGCTCAGTGCCGTTACCTGCCACAAATCCGAAGCTGATAAAATCTGATGTGAACTTTCATAACCTGCCTAATCTTCTTACCTGCGTTGTTATTACTCCATTCGTGCAATCCGCATACATCTTTATGGCTTTGCAGGCGTTCCACATGGCATCACCCAGGGCTTAATCAAAAGCCGTGGATAAATATGTACACAATTGTTCTACTCAGATTATACTCTCAGTTGCCCACTTCAAGCAGTGGTACACCGTGTCGTTCAGCCGAGCAATTCTTTGAGGCTTTTTAAAATTTTAAGGGCACATTTTGTCCTGCTAATCGTGTGCGAGGTCCCTCTATGTCACAAACCATGTCCCAGAAACTTGCCCGAGACAGTCTCGGCAATGCAGGAACGTTCGAAGGCGGCGTATACGTTACCAAAAATGGTGTTGCTGAACTGTTCATCCAGACCGCAGCTGAAAGACAGGCTGAATTAAAAGAGCTGGAGCAGGAAAGAAACATTAACGCGCTTTTTAAGCTTGCCATGCAGGCGAAAAAAGAAATTACTGACGGCAAGGGCATGACTCCTGAAGATGTGCTGGGGAGATTACGTGCGGCCAGAAACTGAATATGAGGTGTTAAGTGTCGCAGAAGTATCAGGTCTTAATCTCGCCTCTGGCAGAGCAGTGCCTTAAAGACATTGAGTCTTATAAAAGTGGGACAGTAGGGGCGCAACAGGCGGCCACCATGGTGGATAATTTGCTGATGGAATCCGTAACAAAAATCGTTCAGGACCCGGAAAGATACCGCTATAGCGTTTACCTGTCTGACAGGGGACTGATGTTGCGGGAAAGACTGGATGTGGATGGCGAGTACCGCGTACTTTATGATTTTGACGGCAGCGCAATTCACATACTGCTTGTCATCAGTATGAAGCAGGATTTTGGCAAGATGCTTTACCGATATAACATTCTGAAGTGACACTCAATGCCCGGACTTTAGGGCTAGCTTTTCCAGCCTGTATTGCTTAAGCTCGCGGAGCACCTTCAAAGTCTAGACGAGTAGGGCACCGTTATTCGGATCAGCCAGTACAAAACCCCTCTGCTTAAGAAATAAATTATTAATGCAGATTTTTTTTATAATTATTTATAATACTTAATGGGTCTGACACTTCATAGCAATAACCAAACAACAAATTTTTTTTAATCTCTTCTGAGAGTTGAAAGTTTTTGATAGTATTGATATTTTCTGAAATTTCACTTGTGAATCTTTTAAAAGCTATAAGGTTTGTATAATACATCATGAAAAATTCAAGATCCTTGCTGTCTAGGTTAATAAAGTTACCTATGTACGCTTTATAAAAATCATAACGAAGATCTTTGCTTCGTTGAAGTATAAACTTTATTTGCTCATTATTAATATCTAAGTTGGAATTACATCGTTCTCCTTTGTAAAGATATAGATTGCTTCCCTCAATGCTATATGGTGCCATAGCAATTAAGTTTCTTTGTGCTTCGATTACTATCATTTTAATAATATTATTTTTTTCCTAACAGAGTTTACGTAAGAATTAATAAGATTATAGGAGCTGCTTACAGCGAAAATGATTAAGGAGCTAATCAATGAAAATATTATAGCTGTGCTTTCATTTTTTTTACAGCCCATCTTTTTTTTATTTATGTACATACCACCTCCAAAAAATTTTCTTTTATTATCGGCATGATATTAATATTCATTAATCTTTTTATGGGATTGCGTGACCTGCTCCCCGTTGATTAAAACATCGCGATGTCAGTAATGTCTTTATAATCCACATGAGTACATCTCCATGAAGAAGCGTTTTTCCGACGAACAGATCATCAGTATCCAACGCGAGGCCGAAGCCAGGGTTTCTGCCCGTGAGCTCTGCCGTAAGCACGCCATTCGTGACCCTTGGCAGAACTGGTGTTGGCTCAGATGCACGTGATGTTGAGCTCGTTCATCGCACGCCCGAACTGCGTCTGGCCGTCACCGCCAACCGCATTTTTGTTGTTAATGCGAAACACGCTGGCCTTGTCGCTGTAAAATGCGACGGGTTTACCATGAACATCAATGTACTCGCGCGTTGCCGTCATATAATCGAACGCAGACTCTGAGTCACAGAAGCGCAGGTGCATAAGGTGACCGGTCGCATCGTCAACGTACACGAGAAGGCAGCACTTCGGCGCGCGGTCCTCAAACTAGGCATAGTGAGAGCCGTCCAGCTGAACCAGTTCGCCGAGGCAGTCGCGCCTGTGTCTCGGCTGATAGATGTGTACCTGTCTTCGTGAGTGAGGCCGCCATAGTCCGTCTGAAATCATCCAGTTGAGGACAGTCTCAACGGAAACCGGAATGCCGTGTCGTTCCAGAAGCTTCTCGGTGGCCAGCGTTGGACCAAAATCGGCGTAGTGTTGCCGGATCAGATGCAGAGCGGCGCAGCGTAAATCGTCAGGAATGCGGTTGTTGCCGGGACGCCCGCGACGTTCTGATACACCGATGCCGCGCCGTGTTCACGATAACGCCGCAGAACGAGCTGAATCTGACGGACGGTGAGTTAGAGAAGGCGCGCAGCTTCACGCTGCAGCAGAGTGTGGTCGTGAACGCGCTGAATGATGCCAAGCCGGTAGAGATCTTTATCTGTCATGGTCACCAACATAAAGTCTGCATCCTGAGCCTGAGGAGATCCTAAGATTAGTTCAGAGGCGACGTCTGTGAGTTGCTGCGTACGACATTAGCGCTTTGGTGTAATAATTAAAGTGCGTATAACATAGATTATGTTAAGTCGACCTGTTTTCCTGAAAATATCTGATGAGACCGCCGCCGTTATTCCTGGCTGTAAGTTATTGACCAGCTGTGATATAACTGGCAAAACATTACTCTGGTATTAAAATGAAAAAATCAGTTGGCGTTTTTCTCGTCATAGCGTTGACCGGTTGTGCAATGACACAATCAGACCACAGCCAAACAAACTACAAACCGTTACCAGCCTCGGCGCCCGCATCGGAGAGAATCGCGCAGATTAAACAGAAGTGTGAATCCGAGAACCATTTTGAGGGCGATAAGCAAGAAGTTAATATGTGGCTGTGTGAGTATACCAACGCCGTTTTGTCTCAGTTTTATGACGTCAATTCCTACGCCGGTAAGTATTGCAATGTACGAATTAAGCAACCCGAAGGGCAGATGCCTGTTTTAATAAAATCTGAGGGTGGCGATCCTGAACTCTGTTCAGCGGTTATCGGTGTTATCAAAGAAACGATCAAGGCTGGCATATTCCCCAAAATGCCAAAAGTTCTCGGCGGCGAGGTAGCGTCGAGATTCGAGCCGAATTGATTTAAACCAGAAAAGACAACCCGCTACGGCGGGTTTTTTATGTCTGAAAATTGAGGTGAACCGATGGAACAAAGTAAACCAAACAGCGGCAGCGGCCGCCCACGTAAAACCAAAATCCTGTTCACCAAGCATGGAGCCTTTGAACTCCCCTTGGCTTAATTTACCCAGACAGACCGTTTACGCCTTTCCTGCCTCACCTCTTCTTATAGTCCATCTCTTACACTGCCAGCATCCCTTTAGCACAGGAACGACGGTGCTGGCAAAGAGCGGTTATAAGCCCGTAGAAACGCTCATTCCTTTCTGGATTGTCAGCCCCGACAATATGTCAAAGAACTGCTGGAAAGTGCTGGCAAGCAAGTACAGGTGCTGGGAATCCTCATCACCTGCGATGTCATAATCCTGTTTTGCATCATCGACGTGCAGGCATGACCGGTCCCAGTAATAAACCCCGGATTGCTCACCCTCCGTAATCAGAACATAACCGTTATCACCCGGATCAATACCGATAATGACAGCATTCTCGACGAAAGAAAGCTCATCAAGGAGCTCATCATTCATAACGGAAATATCATAATTTTCGTTGCTGACATCGTGACCGAATAAAGCATCAAACGATACGTAACCGTTATCAACCTTATCAAAAGGTAAGTCACAGTAGTCGGGTGACTCGACTCTCAGTCCGTTATATTTCGCCAGAAAATCCCTGTAATCATCAGGAAAAGTAACCGCAAAGTTTTTGGCAAGCATATCGATATCTGACTGACCAAGCCCTGCACCCGTTAAAATAGCCACCCGCGCCTCCTAAGCTCTGTTAACAGTTAGCTTTGATATGAGACACACCACCCCTGTGTGTGAACCGGCGGTGTATTTTCTTTGGAACTTCCTGCATTGTGACGCCATTTTCATGATGATGCCAGGTATTCACGTCATAATTCGCCATGCCTTTGCTTGCCTGAGCATCCGCTTTGCCAAAGTCACCCCCCGGAGACTTGCTGTGGTCGCCCTTCAAATCCGGAACGTCCACGCTCTGTCTTTCGTAAGGGGTAAAGTCCGGGTAACCGTCAGGGTAACGGACGACGTTCCCTTCCCAGTCCTGATAAACCCACGCCCTGCCGTCTGTTTCCTGCCAGACCGTGCCACCTTTATCCAGCCATTTAGACATATCTGGTGAGTTCAGCGGTTTTCCGGTAAGACCCAGGGGGTCTATCCAGCTCTGCGGATTCGGGGCATACTGATAAAGATTCAATCCTCCCTTCAGCCCTATCGGATCCTGTACAGTAAACCGGCCGGTCTGTGGGTCGTAGTAGCGGAACAGGTTGTAGTGCAGGCCTGTTTCCCTGTCAGAGTACTGACCCGCGTAGCGCACTGGCTGGTGTGACAGCGTTGCGCTTTTCACCTGACGCAAAAACCCTTCCGTCTGGTAATTAACCTCACCGAAGCTGCCGTAATGTCCGCTCCAACGCAAATCCCCGCGTTCGTCAGTCATCTCCAGTGGTGCACCGTTAATGTCGGTGCTGAACCAGTATATCTGGCCATATCCCTCATACTGATGGTGGTCTACACGGGCCAGCGGACTCCAGGTTTCAACGGGATCGTAAATGTAGGTACTGCACTGGCCGCTTTCATCAATCTCCTGAAGCAGACGGTATCCCTGCCACAGGAAACGGAGAGTCGTGGTTCCGTGGCTGGTCGTAACCGTTTTACGGGTTCGCCTGCCCAGCGAATCGTAGTGATAGTTCGCCTCAAAGCGCCCTTCGGGCCCGAGTCCCCGCGCAGATATCAGCCGGTTTTCTGCATCATAAACGAAATGCTGCTCATAAAGACCTGAGCGGCGGCTGACCAGGTTGCCCCAGTAATCGTATTTCATGAACAGATTCTGCCAGTGCTCCAGGCGGTTGCTGGTCACCGGCAGGGCACTTTCCTCTTCAGTGAGATTGTCTGCGGCGTCGTAGCTGAAATGTGTACTACTGTGCCCCTGACGCGACTCGTAGTGCTTCTGCAGACGGCCCTCGGCATCATGGCCGTAATGAACCTCCCCTCTCAGCGTGTCGCTGACCCCGGCAAGGTCGCCACGCGCGGTATAACGGTACTGTCGCGTCAGGATAGCCTGCTCAGGCAGGGTGATGCCCGTTATCAGTTCGCTGCGCTGCAGCGTGCGCCTGCCAAGGCTGTCGTACTGCCGGACCTGTTCACGGACTCCCTGCGTCCGCGCCGTTTCGCGGTGCAGCCGGTCGCGGGTAAACTCCGAAACCAGTTGCTGGCCGAAACGGACGGCACTCACATGGCCAGAGCCGTAGTGCAGCCATGACAGGCGCTGCTCACCGGGAAGAGTCAGTGCCGTCAGATTATTCAGGTCATCCCATTCGAAGCCGATCGTACCGTTAACGCCTGATTCACTCAGTACGCGTCCGGCAGCATTGTGCGTGAACGCAATTTCATCCCTTTCAATGCCGAGCGCAGTACCTTCATCGGTAGGAATGCGCATTGCGCGGCTGAGCTGGCCATTAACGTCACGTAAATAACGGTACTCCGCATGACGGTGAGCGCGCCCGGTC
This sequence comes from Pantoea sp. SGAir0183, assembly GCF_043545505.1. NCBI lineage: Bacteria > Pseudomonadati > Pseudomonadota > Gammaproteobacteria > Enterobacterales > Erwiniaceae > Pantoea > Pantoea sp. SGAir0183. The sequence goes on along the minus strand of NZ_CP028057.1, from coordinate 33,104 downwards.
AGCAGGCCGCTGGCGTCATAACTGTAACTCTGCAGTCGCCGCGCGATGCCTCCGTCTGCAGCCGGTCTTCCGTTTTCCTCGACCGCGGCAAGAAATCCCCGCGCATCCCATTCCATTCGCAAGACGGTTTCGTCAGGTCGTGTTTCAGTAAGCGGGCGCCCCACGGCGTCGTAGGTGAACCGGTATTCCCCACCGTTGACATTATCCAGTCTCAGCAGGTCACCGCGGGGGCTCCATTGCCAGCGGCGGGTACGGCCGATCCGGTCAGTCAGGCTGACCGGAAGACCCAGCGCGTTGTACTGCCAGCGCGTCTCGCTTTCAAGCGGGTCCCGCCAGGCTGACAACTGCCCGTGTTCGTTCCAGCGCAGCGACTCCTGAGTGCCGTCGGGGTGGATGACCGCAGTCAGCTGCCCGCACGCATTCCATTCACGGCGCGTGATGTGGCCTTCTGCATCTTCACTGCTGATGAGTTGCCCGAAACGGTCATAGCTGAAACGGGTGATGCTTCCGGAGCAGTCCGTCCGCTCTGTCAGAAGCCCCTGGCGGTTCCATTTCAGACGGACCACGCCGCCGGCTGCATCGGTAATGGCCGCGGGCAGCGTTTCCTCATCGTCCGGATACGCATACGTCGTGGTGCTTCCGGCGACATCCGTTTCGGATAACAGCCGGTTTTTCAGGTCGTAAATGCCCTGAGACGACGTCTGATCAGGATAGACAATGCGGGCTATTCTGTCTGTCAGGCGATACCAGTGGTATCCGGTCCGCCGGCCGGCCGGATCGGTCTGCTCTTCAAGCCGGCCATACCTGTCCCATTTACTGCGGCGGATAGCGCCTCCGGGCAGTATGACGTCACAGAGCTCGCCATAACGGTAAACGAAAGCCGTCTGGCGCCCGTCATAGTCCGTAAAGGATGCAACGTTATCATCGTCATCAATCAGCCAGCAGGCTTCTGCGCCGTCGTCCCGGACCGCGCGGCGCCTGCCGTTCTCAAAATCGTACTCCAGTGTCAGCTGCTCGCCACCGCTGTGGCGAAACGCCACAACCCTCGGCAGGCCGTTAATTTCCCGCCAGCGATATTCACTGAGAAGGCCGTTGCGGTCTTCATGGGCGATCATGAGACCGTCCTGCCAGCGGAAGCGGCGGCGCACGTTGCCGCCCCGCCCTGTTACCGCGCTTAACTGGTTTTCTTCGTCGTAAGCGTAACTGACCAGGCAGATCTCATCATCCAGCCAGGCGCCGGCCAGACGGCTACCGTCATAGCGGCAGACAATACGCTGCCCCGCGCTGTCGGTCAGGGAATGAAGCGTATGGTTATCGTTCCATTCAAACAGAATGTCGTTGCCACAGGGTTCACTTATCCGCTCTAACAGTGACGGTCCGTTGTCGTTCAGCCCGGCATAGCACCAGCGTTCACCGCTGAGGCCATACACTGACCAGGTGTCATCGTCGTGGTGTTCCAGCCAGCGTTTTTCTTCCCCGCAGAACGTCCGGAAGCCTTTCGGTATCAGGGGAAAGGAAACACAGTCTCCGGTGGGCGCGCGCCAGACCAGCCCGTCTTCATAACGCTGAAGACTGGACTCCCAGAACAGACTCCAGCCGCGGCCCAGCACACTGTCTGAGGGGTTACCGCTGCGCCAGTAGCGCTGCCAGCGAACGGGTAAACGGGACGGCAGTGTAAAGTCGAGCTCGTCCTCACCATTCAGGAATTTCTGCCCACTGATGATGTCTACCGGCCGGGCGATAATTCCGGCTGCTGTGGAAGCAACCAGGGCCTGTTCTGCCCGGCAAAGCGCCTTCTCAAACTTCAGAAGACGCGGGAGCTTACTGAAAAGTTTCGCCAGGGCCCCGGCTTTGCCGGCAATGCCGCCTGCACCGCCAACGAACCCGGCGAAAAACAGGGTGAGGTCTGAGACTTTATACAGCCATTCCGGTACCTCAGGCTGAATCGGGAGTGTCTGTTCAGTTTCTCCACCGATAATCACGTTATCCGCGCCCGTCATGACACTGGCATCACAGGTGGTGTGGTCGCCGGTTCGTGCTGCAGGCAGGCCGTTGATATAGACTCGGGATGAGCCTTCAGCCATTTGCTGTGAGCCGTCGTCAGAACACATCACCATGCTGCCGGTAGCCAGGGCGGCAGGTCTGCCATTGATAAAGACGTTGGCCGAGCCGGTCGTGATGGTGCCTTTCTTTGTCATGCTGGCCGCACCGTCTTCAGCAAACTTATCGCGGGCGGCGGTGGCAAGTTCCCCGGTAAGGTACCCGACTGCGAGGCTGGCGCCAATCAGCAGGACACCCACGCCAAGGGTTGCGGCGCCCAGACCTGCCAGAAAAAGGGCACCTGCTGCAATCCCCCCTGCAGCAGCAATCAGCCCCCCGACAATCGTTCCGGCAATCATGCCGGCCAGAGCACCTGAGTGGCCAATGTCATCACCGACGCGGGCAGCCTCAAACATAACAATATTCCTTATCGTTAATTATGAAAACGGAAACTCCTGAGCAGTTCGCTGAAGAGGTTGTTGTCGCTGTCGTTCAGCTCCTCTGACGAGGACATCGTGAAGACCAGGATGTGGGAATCCCGGGTATTAAAGACGGCCTGCTGCTGCCAGACAGATTTACCCTCCCGTCTGTAACTGGCGTTCACCTGTTCACCCTGCAAAAGGTCCTCTCCGAGCATCACGGAGCTGCGCCCGCTCTGATTCCACCCTGAGAGGTGTTTTTGCATCAATGCGAGCTGGCGGTCGACGTAACCAGGAAGGGTTTCACCGGTGTCCATGGTGTCGCGCGAAATATTAAAGGCGGGCGTGCCGGCTGACGGGCGCATGAATACATTGACGGTACGGTCCTGATATCCGTCAGGCAGGCTGACAACGCCTTCCGCAAACAGGCTGAGCGAAGATTTTTCTGACATTAAGAGGGTCCACCACATTTTCAGAAGCGGCAAGTTTCTCACATGACACAGTCAGTGACTACCGCTTCAAATCTCAAACGTTGGCTATTACACAGCCATCGGCAGCTCTAGCGTAGCCGGCCACCCTTGCCAAGGATGCGAACCTGAGAAGTGCTTTGGCATTCGAAACATCGCTGACCTGACCCGGAGACAATAAAAAGCCCATGGGGTCGCCATTGGCGTCGCAAACCATGTGCATCTTGTTGGTCAGAACACCTCTGCTGCGTCCGAGCGCATGATCTACCTGCTCTCCTTGCCCCCCTTCAGGCGCCAGAGGTACCGAACCGCTCTGGCAGGTCACGCCAGAAGGCACCTGAGCACAGGAACCAGAAGATGCTATTGGGCATCAGTCGTTTATCACTGCGTAGTTGCACTCTCTTCTACTCGGTCTAAAGAATATCTGCGATTAGCTCCCATTGTTTATCCGGAAGCTCGTAACGCTTCACAATACGTCCATCCAGCCTGTCATTGCGACAATTTTACTCACTCTGATTTTTCGTACAAAGCCTAATAGGATGTGTCTGGACCTCCTTTTTTTCATATAAAAGTTATCTTAATAGAGCGCTTATTCGCGGTAAGGATTTCTCCGCAGCGAGCCCTAAGGATCTCGAAATCTTAACCGATAATTATTAGTGGCGCTTAAGGGAGCACAAAGGATAAGCTATGGAAACATCTTTTGAACTGGATAAAATATTAAATTCAAAAAGGCACATGTTGGGCACTATTCGGGTCACCGGGTTCGCGGTTCAGAGGTTACTAATATGTCCTGATTCCGATTACATTGACCGATGTAAGTATCATAATTGCCGCGCTGAAGATCCTCCGCGAGTATTATGCTACATGCTACGCCTTACCCAACTATAGCAGAGCCGTAAGCTATTGCGCCTACGGCTAAAATCTAGAGCTATTCTAATCTACGTGGCAATGTAGATAGGAACTGAAGAACACCGATTTTGTGCGAAATTGCATGTGTCGCACGATCCCCAAGAGTTATCAAATAAATACATATTTCTTATCTATTCGTCTTAATTTCGATACAGTAAGCCAAAGCGGCTTTTTCACAATTGGAGTGAAAGCGATGCTAGAGAAACTGATGCGGCTTTTGCCGAGTAAAGATGTAATGCGAGAGCTTCTTGCAAGTGGTTCCAGTCCGGAAAAATACGCGGAAACTGTTTCGAGATACATGCACTTAAAGCCAGTGGTGATGCAAACCCCCACCTAGAGATCATCGATAAAGCGTTATTCGGTAGCGGGCTGTACTCGGGAAGTTCTCAGGATCTGTATTTCCGGGAGCAAATGAATAAGGATCCGATTGTTTTTGGTTCCGTGCTTAATTCTCAGATTACTGACCCCGTCACCGCATATGCTGAGCATTTCAAAGGTCTTAGTCCCGACGAACAGCAACGGGTATTTTACTTTCAGGGCGGCGTCACCACGGACGCTAATGGCGAGACGAACGGCCATAACCTGATGACCATAACCTACTTCCATAAAACTGAGCAGCTCAGCAATATGTTCGCTGGCCCGAACGGACTCCGGTTTATCATGAACTCGAACCCGGGTCCACGAGGTGAAGTGCCGGACGAGTTTCTCGATTCTCGGTTGATTGTAGATAGGGATATTGAAGGTGGGCCGGGTGACGATCCACTGGTTAAATTTGCTCATCTTATTCCAGGGCTATGCCGGACCAACGTGAAGGCTAATGTGCCGATCCGCAAGTACTTCATCCTTGGGCACAATTCCATCGTTGAAAATTTCGGACACGTCGGTTCAGGTGGTTTCATGGATGGAAAGGAGCCCCTAAAACCCCAGACTTGGCAGGTAATGTTGGCCGCTACGACGGGGGCGCACGTGCTTAGAGGCGTTGTACCTTGGATGCAAAGGGACGTCCCCGGCCACCCGGAGCTTGGGGCGTTCGTCACGATGCATAAGGGAGAGCATCCGATGGCGGGCGGGGATCTCATGAACTCCGTCATCGGGCCCATTCTTTTTAACCAGATGTTTACGACCGGCGTGACTCTTATTAATAACTTTGAAACGTTTTCGAAGCAATTCGGCGAACAGGCGTACCTTCTAACCCACGGTCTAGATGTGAGTCGTGAGCTAAATAAACGACTGCCGTGGTTCCGGCTGGTCAATCAGTCTGTGCTTGGGTGGTCAGAGATGTTCGGTCGCATACCTGCGATTGCGCAGTTGTACGGCTATCAAGATTTTCAAGTGACCGCAGAAGAACTGACACGAATGCAGATGTCCCAAGAGGCATTGGAGCAGGCGGTGAAACTGAAGCAGGAACAGATAATGCACGAGCATGGAACGGCCGAACACAAAGACTATGCATCGATCCAAGATCAGATTACAGCTGTAGACGAGGGGCGAAAGATTGACTGGGATGCTGGTCAGGATCACGGTTTAGATCCGAAGGGCATCATAGATGGGCCGCATGCCGATCCAATTCTCTTTAGGCCCACGGACCCAGGTAGAGACCCGAATGGAGTGCATCAGCCGGACCACAGTAAAGGGCTCGATCCCCATTTACCCTCCGAGCCCGGTCGGACGGAGCCACATCCTATCGGACCGGTGTTGCATGACCCGGTAAAGCCTGGACGCCGATAATTGGATAATGTCATCAGGAATCCAGGACCTAAAATTGAATATGGCGGACGTCGTTAGCATATGAGCGAAAAAATAGCGTTAAAAGAGAGTTCGGAACTATCCTTTCCTTCGAGCCTATTGAATGACGCTGCTCGAGCCTCGCAACGGCCGTCAGATCTATTAGTCGGTTTGCACGAGCCTATTGCAATCGAAGATCTCAAGCTGGCTGTCTTTAAAACAGTTACTAGAGATATTGCTCTTCTCGCATACTATCTGGGCTTTAAAAGCGTCAGAGGACCTTCCGATGACGACCTTTCTTACTTCCAAATAGGCATAGAACCATCTTGGCTACCATCCTGGTTAAGTTCGCCGCCCAGCAAATATCTGAACGAGGGTGAGCCAATGGATTTATCTAAGGCCTCGGAGGGGGGCTGGTACTTGGAGTACAGAGATCGGCCGGATGATGTGGGGCTGAATTACACTTATGTCGAAACGGGCAGCAAATCTTCAAGAGGTCCTTATGAGGTGACGGGCCCGGGCTTTACACCATTTAACTCATCGGAGGAAGATGATCCACGCTGGCACGAAAGAACAGCGATTACGTTCGATAACGTATCGTTCAGTGCCAATAGTGATCTAAAACGTGAGGTCGTGTCGACGGATCCAGTCACCGAGGTTATCTCTAGTTACAAAATAGATGCAGGTAAGCAAGGACAAGCAGGGCGAACAACACTTTCTCTCGAATATACGCTACAGACTTCGTCGGAAGCCACTTTGTCACGGAACTGGGATAAGACCGTACATTGGGATTTGCGGTTCTCCGAAACTGGTAACATTGGGCCTTCAGGGGCTATGTTTGCAGCTGTGTCACTGAGTTTTGACCAGTCGAAAGGAGAAAGTATGCGGGAAGGTGGTTCAGATACGCAATCGCATACGGTATCTGATGGCATTCGGCAAACAATTACCCAAGACTTTGCAACTGAGCCACACACCGTTACTACTTATGAGGCAAGAGCAACCAGATCAAATAACACCATAATGTTCCAGGGCGACATCAGTATGGATTTTTCGGTGAGAATTTTCGGATCCCTCCGAAACGATCTTTGCCAGCGCTTCAAAGGCGATGGAAATTTCCATAGGGTTCACAGCGGGCACTGGATTCGCAAAGATGAACGTATAGAACTGGTGCTTGGAGACAAGGAAAGATCATGGCGTGACGCGTTGAGATTCAATTACAAGAACAATACAGGCGATTTCGACTTCCAAGCGTGTGCCGAGCAACACCCCGAATTTAAGGCGCTTGTAGAGCGGATTTGCAGTGATTCCTATACAGCAATGCTGAGGTTTCCTTTTGACGGTGTGATCGGGTATGCCTCACGACGGGACGTTACGCTGGCGGTCGCATCTGTTGAGCCAGTGTTCGAGTGACAACTATGAGTCCTATGAACAGGCGTCTTGGCACCGCACTACATCCTTAGCACAAGCTGCCACTAAGTAACTTGCCGTAACTCCCATGCTGAATGCATATCACTACCAAGCCCGCTCAGTGCGGGCTATTAGTTGCAAGTATTTCTAAAAATTCGCATTTACTTCGACAACCTTTACTTACCTCAAAAGGTCGTACTTCCAGCCCTTAAAAGAACAATTGATATGGGGTCTGTGCTATGTGGATTGTTCTTGCTTCACTGGCGGGAGAGATATCCTCGCCTCCGAAATCAGTTTTTCCACTGCTTCCAGAGGGATATTCTCTTCGTAGCAGGTCAAAAAGAATTCGTGTGTAACATCCGAATAGAAAACTTCAGCAATTTGCCGTAAAGGAGATGTCTCGCTGACAGATAATTCCAGAAACATGCCATCACGTAATATGTCGCTTCCAAGACTCAGTTCAAATTTAATTTGAGACATATTATACGAATTCCTTCTTTTCAATGACGCAAAACATTTTGCGTTAGTGATATCAATAACAATTTGGTCAGGATACAGCGGAATAATATTCCGATCACGTTAATCTCAACTACAAAGCCATTCTATGAGTAATCCTGAAATCGTCATAACACGCCAACGTCCGCTCCTGGCACAAAGCTGACTGAGATGCATGTTCGCTTTGAGCGAAGAGCGGACATGTTCACTGAAAGCTATCGGAAGCCTTTTAACGAACTCATCCTTATGCCCGGTTGTTACTGGAAAGATAGCTATGCCTGGACCGCCTGACTGTGAAAGCCCGGCGGTGCGTGCAGGACAATTTTTAATTGACTACATGATTCGGGATAAGCTGTTATGGTCAAAAAATGCAGTAAATAAGGCGGTCAGACATGCCGTATCAGCAGCATGCATGCTGCCCGCCGGTAATCTTTATATCCCTATCGAGGCAGCTTTCTGGCAGCCAGCTCCAATTTTTGCGTTACAAAAATGACATCGGAACTGAGTGCATATTTGACCTTTTATTGAAATTTATCTGACCACTCTTGATGTATTGATTCCAGCATTGATACCGTCTTTATTGTCATGGCAGGGCTCATCACAGGGCTGACAAGCGCGTGTTTTGTAAGGCAGTCATGAATATGCTGGACTTCATAGACAAGCTCGTAATCGCAGGGGAAATGCAGCTCCTCTGTTTCACCGCTGGCATAATGCACGGTTGCCCGTCTGGCTTTCCAGTAGTCTGCTATTTCAATATAACCTTGCTCTGCATAGATGAATGCCTTGTTAATGGCATTAACCTGCTGGGAAATTTTGCTGATGATGAGGACGCCGGCCTTAGTGGTCAGATTAATCACACACTGTGCGTCTGTGCCTGACGGTGAACGAATGGCAGTACCCGCACGGTACTGCGGCATTTCATCAAACAGGTAGGTGAGCATCTGAACGGTATAGCTGGCGTTTCCATACAGGCTGCCCCCACCGGCCTCAGGCACACCGAGCCAGTTGTTATAGGTTGCCTCGCAGGAGCTGGTCATGTCTACCAGACGCACCTGACCAAGACGGCCGCTCTGCAGGATGTTCTTTATCGCGTCCATCACGGGAAGGAACACCACCTTCTGGGCCTCCATGATGAAAAGTCCACGTTCAGCGGCCAGCTCAAAGAGGTGCTCCGCTTCCTGACTTTTCAGCACGAAAGGTTTTTCGCAAATAACATGCTTGCCGTGTTCGAGCGCCATCAGGCAGTTAGCATAATGTTCACTGTTAATGGTGGCGATATAAACGATATTCACGTCTTTATCGTCCATGAGCTCCTGATAAGAACCACAAGCGCGTTCAATGCCGAGCTGATCGGCTTTCTCTCTCGCTTTATCCGCTGAGCGGGAGGCAATTGCCAGGACAGTGCCGTCACCACTGGCGCGAACCGCGCTGACGAAACGCGGGACAATCGAAGCCGTACTCAGAATGCCGTAATTCTTTTTCATCAGATGCCTGTCTCCTGGTTTACTGTCGTTTAATTTTCACTGGCTGATTGAGTTCAAGGCTGCGGTGCACAGCATCCGAGATAATTTCCGCTTGCAGACCATCCTGCGCGGTGGCGATGAACGGCTTGTTGTGGATCAGGCAGTCCACGAAATCATTAATAGGTTCGATTCCGAAACCATAAGGGCGCCCGTTATTGTCAATGATGAAATAGGGGTTTGGCGTGATGCCCTTGCTCGAGGTGAAAAATTCTACGCCGCGATTCTGCGAATCCGCGCGCAGCAGCGCGTGTTCCGTCAGGATTTGGGTACGTCCGTCGTTCGCCTTAGGAAAACCCGACGGCAGAATCCAGGCATTTTCAACCGTCCAGTGACAGCCGTTTTCAAAGGTGAGAAATGCCTGAATGGTGTCCCACGTATCAATCCCACGACCGCTTAATACGCCTTTCGACCCTCTGGCGTAAACTTCCGTTACCTCGCACTCCATGTACCAGCGAATGAGGTCATAACAGTGTGTGCCCAGGAAATGACCAGGTGATGAGTGGTGAGCCCAGTCAAACCATTTTGTGGGAACATCAATGACGTCATCCATGCTCATATAGCCGCGGATGGGATGCCCGGTTTCCTGTTTGTGGAGCTCATTTTTGAGATGGATGGCTGCCGGATCCCACCGCTTATGGTAATCCACGGCAACCCGCACACCGTTTTGCTCAGCCGCATGAATAATAGTTTCTGAATCACCCGGTACGGTCGCCAGCGGCTTTTCAACAAGCACGTGTTTCCCGTGAAGAATAGCCTTCATTACCGGGTCAAGGTGGTATGCATCAGGCGTTGCAACCGAGACCGCATCAATCTCAACGCTGAGAAACATGGTTTCAACATCGGTAAACGTCTGTACCGGATAGCGGGCTGCTACCGCGTCCAGCCTGTCGGTCCGGTAGTCGCAGACGGCTACCAGGTCCACGTTCGGGTTAGCTGAGTATGCCAGGAGATGATTCGAACCATAAATGCCGACGCCGATAACGGCCACGCGAAGCTTTGACATGCTGTTCCTCAATTGGGCAGGTTAACTGTGGGACTGGCCGCAGTATCTGCTTGCGGAGGGGACGAAATACATGAACAATTTAAAAAAGACTGTTCAGGTTTTTAAAATGCGAATTCTTCATCGTTTAAAGCAGTATGAAAAATTATATGCACGCCTCCTTGAACAGCCCTGCTATGTCAATGCTGACACGTTGGCCTCGCTGTTCAGCTGCAGCGACAGGCATGTGCGGACGCTTATTAGTCACTTCCGCGAAAGAGGCTGGATCATCTGGAAACCTTCACCCGGGCGCGGCAATAAATCTCGCTTACAATGTCTTGTGGCTCCGGGGGAAATAAAAAAAGAGATTATCCGTGACATGCTTGAAACCGGTATGTCATTCGCGGCGCTGCGGCTTGCATTTCCCGAGGAAGAGCAGCTTCATGCATTGCTCGCACCCCATGCTGGCGGTCTGTGGCAGGCCAGTAAGCCAGTTCTCCGCATCCCTTTTTACCGGGCGCTCTCAACGATGCAGCCGCTCAGGGTCTCGGGACGCACGGAAGAGCATTTTTGCCGGAATATTCATGCCGGACTCACACGATTTGAAACTGGTGATGACTGTCCCCGACCGGATATGGCCCATCATTGGACTCATTCCCATCAGGGACGTCAGTGGGATTTCATGTTGCACGCCGGGTTGTACTGGCATGACGGCAGTGCGGTGACAACAGAACAAATCCTCACTCAACTTCAGAAACTCCGTGAACATCCCGTCAGCGCATTTCACTTCCGGAATGTCACCTCCATAACGTCACCATGTGCTTTTTGTATCAGCTTCGGACTGGCCGACGCTGATTTCTGGCTGCCTTACCGGCTGGCGACATTACAGTGTCTGCTGACACATCCGGATAACGCTGATGTGGGTGCCGGCCCCTTCAGGGTGGAATTTTTTAACCAGCGGTTTATCCGGCTTGAGAAGCACCAGTTTTACCATCTTCGTCACCCTTACATAGAACAGATTGAATGCTGGGCCGATTTACAGGTGCAGGATCCGGCATCAGATATGCAGGCGCAGGTATCTCACGTAATGGTAGGTAAGCCCAGACAGCAGCTGCCTGACAGGCCGGTCGATAAACAAAACAGCGCGGGATGCTGTTACATGGCTATTAACCTTAAAAGAAAGTGGCTGACAAAAGAGCAGGCTCAGTGGCTTAAAGGGTATGTTCACCGCTCCGGAATCATTTCACGGCTGCAGGTTGAGGATGATCTAATAACGGAAACCAGCGCGCTACTTCCCGGCTGGCCCGATTTCATGAACCCCGAGCGTGAGGCCTCACTTCCGTCGCGTCTGAAGCTGCTCTACAGAAAACAGCCTGAACTGACTCTGATGGCAGAGCAGCTGGCGGAAGAACTCCGCTCTTACGGGTGTGAGCTACTGATTAACGAAGTTGGTCAGAGTACGGGACAGGTGCAACTGGAAAGCGCCGACATCCTTCTGGGTGACTGCCTGATAGGCGATGCGGCGGAAGCGACGCTCGAAATGTGGCTACACAGGGATCCGTGCTGGCAGGCCTTTCTTACACCACGTGACCTGGCTTGCGCGCAGGCCAGGCTGTGTGATGCTCGGGCAGAGCCGGAGCCAGAGGCGCGCAATGCCATCATCCGGCAGCTCTTCTCGTGGCTGATGCAGAGATCTTATCTGACACCGTTGTTCAACTACCGCTACCAACTAAGCTCGGTCAGTCAGGTTAACAATTTACGCATGACGGCTTACGGCTGGTTTGACTTCAGTGAGGCATGGATTTCCCCTGACAGTAACTGCTCCTGAATGGATAGCGACTTGATGAGTCGCCACAAGATAGTTAGCAGAATTCATTACGCTACTATGCGTGGCCTCAAATCGGTCAGCCTGTCAGGCAGGCGTGTCGGTTTGTTCAACGTTTGTTTTCCTTTCGCCGCCGCTCTGGGCTCTACTCACCGGCCAACACAAGAAGTAGTTAGCAACGTCCGCTTCTGGCACAAAGCGGACGAGCTGACACTGCTACCGGAGCATTCTTTTACCGTGAAGGCCCATTCCCCCTCACACCATCGCTGAACAGCCCGGCGACAAAGTCAGCAAAAGCGCGCACGGCAGGAGAGAGGAAACGCTGATGTGGGTAAAGTATGTTCACCGGCACGGACGGTAGCTGCCAGTCCGCAAGAACCTCAACCAGCGTCCCCTGTTGCAGCTTCTCCGAAACGATATTCTCAGCAAGCTGCGCCAGCCCAAAACCCTCAAGACACAGCCTCATATAGAGTCCCGTTTCGTTAACGGCTGCATTTCCCGCTACCGGCACAGAGAGCGTTTCCTTGCCTCGTTTAAAATGCAGTTCATCAGTGCGTCTTCCTGACCCCGGAAAGTAATGGATAGCCCGATGCTGCGACAATGCTTCTGGCGTCTCAGGGATACCGTACTCTTCCAGGTAATCCGGAGAAGCGCACGTTACCCAGCGAAAACGGCCAAGCGGACGGGCAACCAGCGTGGAGTCAGTTAATTCCCCGGTCCGGATGACGCAATCCACGCCTTCCTTAACAAGATCGACCTGACGGTCGCTGACGCCAATCATGAGATAAATATCCGGATACAGCCGGCAAAAATCTTTCAGGTTGGGCATGAGGATAAAATGGGCAATTCCTCCGGGCATATCAACCCGCAGACGCCCCTGAGGGCGCCTGACAGAGTCGGTCAGGCTGGATTCACTGTGTTCAATCAGCGAAAGGATCTCCCGGCACTGCGCCAGATACTGCAGGCCTTCAGGAGTAAGGCTGACCCGTCTTGTTGTCCGGTTAAACAGGCGCACCTGCAGATATTTTTCCAGATTTTTAATCGTGCTGGTGACAGTAGATGAAGGCAGTGACAGTGTTTCTGCCGCGCGCACAAAACTCCCAGCTTCAGCGACCCGCGTGAAAACCTGCATAGCCTGAATTCTGTCCATCATCCTGTTCCGGGATAAAAAGTTAACCTGATTATTCGCGAATTATGAATTATGAAAACGCTTTAAGCATCTTTTTCATGGTAATGACATGTCGTAGTGTTTCCGTAATAATCACGAAAGAGGCATATTTAATGACCGGTTACAGCAGGAATATTATTAATAATCAGAATGTCACTTCACAGGCTACGTTGATTTGTGGCGCTATGGTGCTGAGCATGGATGAAGCCGTCGGTAACATTGAGCGCGGTGATATTCTCATCAACGGCTCAACGATTACCGCTGTAGGTCAGAACCTCGACGCGCCGGATGCACATGTCATTGATGCCACCAACATGATAGCCATCCCGGGAATGGTCGATTCTCATCGTCACGCATGGGAAGGACAGCTTCGCCGTATTAACCCGAACGCTACCTGCCTGGAAGACTACAGTAACGCCACGCACTTCTCGTTCGCCAAATATTACCGTCCTGCCGATATCTATGTCGGCAACCTGCTGACGGCGATTGGCGCTATTGACGCGGGCATCACCACGATGATTGATAACTCACATAACAGCCGGACCGCAGCGCATTCCGATGCCGCCGTTGAAGCACTGCTTGATAGCGGCATTCGCGCCATTCATGCTTCCGGCGCGCCGGTTGCGGGCGAATGGGATAAAGCGCACTGGCCGGGAAACTGGCTTCGTCTGCAGGAAAAGTACTTCACCAGCAATCCTGAAAGCCTGGTCTCTCTCGCAGTCATGGCCCAGCTGGAGCCGGAGTTGTGGGCCGAAGCCCGCAGGCTGGGGCTGTCTATTGTCACTGAGTTCTTCGGCGCTGAGATGGGGTCTGAACTTGAGTCGCTGCATCAGCGGGGGCTGCTGGGCCCTGACAACATATTCAATCACTGCACCGCGCTGTCTGACCGGGGATGGGAAATTCTGCGGGAAGCCGGCGTTCGGGTAAACGTCTGCCCGCGCTCGGATTCCCACTATGGCATTGAAAGCGGAATGTTTGCCATTGAGGCTGCACGGCGTCATGGCATCAACCCGGGCCTGAGCGTTGATAATGAAACGTCCTACAGCACCGACATGTTTATGGAGATGCGTGTGGCGTTTTACCTGCAGCGCGTGATGGGCATGCATCAGCAGCAATGCTGTGATTCTGAACATGCACTTAAAACGCTTCCGGCGGCGCAGCTGCTTAAGTCGGCAACCGTCGATGGTGCTGCCTGCGCCGGAATGCAGGATAAAGTGGGCAGCCTGACGCCAGGCAAGCAGGCTGACCTGGTGCTGATTAATGCCAGCGACCTCAATCTCTATCCGAACGGAAATGCTTTCGGGACCGTGGTGCATGCTGCTGAACGCAGCAACATAGATACCGTCATGATTGGCGGGCGCATCGTCAAGCGAAACGGCAAGGTTTTAGGTGTGGACAGCAAGCGCCTTCGCACGGCGGTTGATAAATCACGCGAACACCTTTTTGCAGCTGCAGGCTATGAGCCAGACATCTTTTCTGAGAAATTCCTGCCGCTGGTGAATGCTGACTGAAAGAGTCAAACAGCAAGATTGCGGTTTCAGGCAACGTCTGCTTTGAGCGAAGAACGGACGTTTGAGGTTGTTCTTAAGCCCTTCTAAGGTAATCTGATATCTGTTCGTAAAACTCAGGTTAATGCTGTTTTAGCAAGTAATGTGGTCCGGGTCCGTATGATGATTTTATTGGCGGAATTATGTATTAATCGACGACAAGTAATTCAGAGGCTTAAGACAATATCTGCTTCGCCAGACGCAATGAATCTGAAATATTACTGTAAAAGGGATTTAAGTAGACTCTGACTTACTGCAACTTTCTCAGTGACAGCTTTGTCGTTTATCAATCAGGCTATAAGTCAGACTTAAGAGGAAAAGTCATGTTTAAAGGTCTAAGCGCGTTTCCAATCACTCCGTTTATATCAGGCTCTCCTGATGAGAAAAGCTTCCTGAGAATACTGAGAAGACTGACAGATGCGAAAGTCGATTCTCTCGGCGTGCTTGGATCGACAGGTAGTTACGCCTATATGACCCGTGAACAACGTGAGCAGATAGCCAGGCTGGCTGTAGACAATGCCGATAATATTCCAGTAATGGTGTGTGTTGGAGCAGTAAGCGCAGATGAAGTGTTACGGCTGGCTGATGATGCGCAGGAAGCTGGCGCCAGTGCTTTGCTCCTGCCTCCACTTTCATACCAGGCACTATATGAAGAAGAAGTATACGAACTCTTTGAAATGGTAGCCCGCAATGTCTCGGTTCCCCTCTGCGTCTATGACAATCCTGGAAAAACCCATTTTACCTTCTCAGATAACCTGCACCGTAAAATTGCAACTCTGCCAGCCGTACATTCGCTCAAAATTCCGCCCGTTCCTTCGGATATGGAAGCTGCCGCTTCCAGGGTCAGGAACCTACGCGGTATATTGCCTGCAGACGTGACAATCGGCATCAGTGGTGACAGCTCTGCTGCTAACGGCCTTATAGCCGGCTGTGAGGTCTGGTATTCTGTATTTGGTGGTCTTTTCCCTGATGTGGCAAAGAAAATAACAGATGCGGCAGTGGCGGGTGACCACACGGCAGTAAGGGAACATCACGGACGACTCAGCCCACTTTGGGAGCTTTTTCATCAGTACGGTGGTGGTTTTAGAATCATCGCAGCTGCTGCCAGTATTCTTGGAATGGCTGATGAAAACTGCCTGCCTCGTCCACTATTGCCTATTCGGGGTGAAAGGTTTGCTGAGCTGAAGCACGTCATATCCAGTCTTGAACTTACTTAATTGCTTCTTTGGACGTATGGAAGATGTCCGCTTTGAGCGAAAAGCGGACCTTGAACGATTACAACTTATTTATCGAAGTACTCTATATCTGACCTGCAAGATAAAAAACCACCAAAAATATATATGTTTCAACGAATGTATAGTTGCTCGCTACCCCCTACTTAGCGATACTGCTCACTGTTTGTTAAACAGGAGTTTTAATGCTTCAGCTCAATCCTCTACAGCTTTTCAAAACGCTTTCTGACGAAACACGGCTCAGTCTGGTGCTGTTGCTGCGGGAAAAGGGAGAACTTTGCGTCTGCGAACTCACATCTACTCTCAGAGAATCTCAGCCCAAAATTTCTCGTCATCTTGCATTACTTCGGGACGCCGGTCTGCTTATCGACAGGCGTGATGGCAAGTGGATTCATTACCGGCTGTCACCTCATATGCCCGCTTGGGCGGCAGCTGTAATTGAACAGGCTTATCTGTGCCAGCGGGATGACATCCTGCAGCTCAGCCAGCAGGCTGAGCTGGACAATGTAACCACCAACGGCAAGCCAATCTGCATTTAAATTTTTTAATTATTCATATGCGTTTTAACGTATGTGTATCTTTAAGCTCTCTGCGCCAGGTCTGACAGGTGCAGTATCAAAGGAGAGTATATGTTTCTGGCGGGTGCGATTTTTGTTCTGACGCTGGTACTGGTTATCTGGCAGCCGAAAGGACTGAGTATTGGCTGGAGTGCCGTTATCGGGGCCGCTCTGGCGCTACTGACCGGCGTGGTGCATATCGGTGATATTCCTGCGGTATGGCAGATTGTCTGGAATGCGACGGCCACGTTTATCGCGGTCATCATCATCAGCCTGCTGTTAGATGAGTCCGGCTTTTTTGAGTGGGCAGCACTCCATGTTTCCCGCTGGGGAGGCGGCAGAGGAAGGCTGCTGTTCACCTATATTATTTTGCTGGGCGCGGCAGTGGCATCGCTGTTCGCCAATGACGGCGCGGCGCTTATCCTGACGCCAATCGTTATTGCCATGCTCCTGGCGCTGGGCTTCAGTCCGGCTGCCACGCTGGCATTTGTAATGGCTGCGGGCTTTATCGCGGACACTTCCAGCCTGCCGCTGATCGTGTCGAACCTGGTCAACATCGTCACGGCGGACTTCTTTAAGCTGGGCTTCAGTGAGTATGCTTCCGTCATGGTGCCGGTGAATATTGCTTCCGTGGTGGCTACCCTGGTGATGCTGCATCTGTTTTTCCGCAAAGAGATACCGGCAACCTATGACCTGGCGAAGCTGAAAGCGCCAGCGGAAGCTATACGCGACATGCGCACCTTTCGGGCTGGATGGTTTATTTTACTTCTGCTGCTGGTCGGATTTTTCGGCCTTGAGCCCCTTGGAGTACCGGTCAGCCTGGTAGCAGCGGTTGGGGCGTTTGTTCTCTGGCTGGTTGCCCAAAAAGGACAGGTTATCGACACCCGCAAGGTGCTGAAAGGTGCGCCCTGGCAGATAGTCATTTTCTCGCTGGGCATGTACCTCGTGGTATATGGCCTGCGTAACGCCGGCCTGACAGATTACCTCTCTGCTGCTTTGAACCGTTTTGCTGAGCACGGCGTCTGGGGCGCCACACTTGGCACCGGCTTCCTGACTGCGGCACTCTCTTCCGTAATGAACAACATGCCTACCGTGCTGATTGGCGCGCTTTCGATTGACGGCAGCACGGCTCTGGGCGTGGTTAAAGAGGCAATGGTATACGCCAACATCATCGGCTGCGATCTCGGCCCGAAAATCACACCCATTGGCAGCCTGGCGACACTGCTGTGGCTGCATGTGCTGGCTCAGAAAAACATCACCATCAGCTGGGGCTACTACTTCCGCGTGGGCATTGTGATGACCCTGCCGGTACTTTTTGTGACGCTGGGGGCGCTGGCCCTGCGCCTGTCTTTTCAACCTTAACCCCGGGGCTGCGTCTGTGCAGCTCCTTAACGGAGTACCGTTTATGACTGATATCACTATTTATCACAATCCGGCCTGCGGAACGTCCCGTAATACTCTGGCGCTTATCCGTAACAGTGGCGTGGAGCCAACAGTGATTTTGTATCTGGAGATGCCACCATCCCGCGACGAGCTTAAAAAGCTGATAGCTGATATGGGTATTAGCGCACGCGCCCTGCTGCGCAAAAATACAGAGCCGTATGAGCAGCTGGAGCTGGCAGAAGACCGGTTCAACGATGATGAACTGCTGAATGCGATGCTGGCTCACCCTATCCTCATCAACCGCCCCGTGGTTGTGACGCCGCTCGGCACAAGACTCTGTCGTCCGTCTGAAGCGGTTCTGGACATTCTGCCTGACCCGCAGCAGGGAGCATTTACGAAAGAGGACGGCGAAAAAGTCATTGATGAACACGGAAACCGGATCAGCCACTGATTTTTTCAGTGTGCTGCCGGCAGGAAGGGAGACGCAAAAACAGAAGCCGGCAGATGCCGGCTTTTTTCATATACTGCGCTGATTAACCCGCTCAGAGAGCTGCGCGGCACTTTCTTTCCTTTCGCTGTAGCGATCGGTCAGGTACTCACTGCGCCCGCGCGTCAACAGAGTGAACTTCATCAGCTCCTCCATTACGTCCACGATGCGATCGTAGTAAGGCGAAGGCTTCATGCGACCATCTTCATCAAATTCAGCCCAGGCTTTTGCCACGGATGACTGATTCGGGATAGTAATCATACGCATCCAGCGCCCCAGAATGCGCATCTGATTAACTGCGTTGAAAGACTGCGAGCCGCCGCTGACCTGCATGACGGCCAGGGTTTTTCCCTGCGACGGGCGAACCGCACCTGACGTCAGCGGTATCCAGTCAATCTGCGCCTTCATGATGCCGGTCATAGCGCCGTGACGCTCTGGGGAGCACCAGATCATGCTTTCCGACCAGAGAACCAGTTCACGCAGTTCCACAACTTTGGGATGCGTTTCAGGGGCATCATCAGGCAGTGGCAGACCGGACAGATTAAAAATTTTGACCTCTGCACCCATTGCCGTCAGCAGCCGGGCGGCTTTTTCCGTCGTCAGCCGGCTATAAGATCGTTCCCGCAGCGAGCCGTAGAGCATCAGAATGCGGGGCGGGTGCGCCACTTCTGCAGCCCTCAGCTTATCTTCCGTCAGCGGCACGTCCAGGAGTGAAGTATCAACATTTTTCAGGGTATCGTTCATGTCATTCACAATGAGGTCTCTTCGTGAGTCGTCGCGGGTGACAGGCTGCAGCTACTGCCTGCGCAGCATTCTTCTGTAAGAAAGGCCATCAGTTGTTCAAGCTGCGTATAGGAAGGTCTGCAAAACAAGGTACGGCTCTGCCGTTCCTGGCTGATCAGGCCCGCGGACATCAGCGCCGAAATATGATGACTGAGCGTGGAGGGCGGAATACCGAGGCGCTTCTGCAGAACACCGACTGGCAGGCCGTCATGACCCGCTCTCACCAGCTCCCGGTATACGCTAAGACGGGTCGGGTGCCCCAGCTCCCGAAGCGCATTTGCTGCTGTTTTTAAATCCATACGCCCTCCTTGAACTATATTTCCAGAATAATAGAAATATAATCAGCGTCGAATATTTTTCCCCGGAATGGATGGCTCGCCCTTATCCCGGTTCGGTCCAGCAGAGGAAGGATGACGACGCCAGATCACTATGGAAATCGCCGTGATGAACAGGGTAAGGATGGCAGATAAAAGCAGCGTGCCGGGTGTGCCGTATTGCTCCAGCAGTATGGCGTAAACTGACGGCGCGAGCGCCGCGAGCAAAAAAGCGGGTGACAGCAGTAAGCCTGTTTTACGGGCATACTGCTGCGGATCAAACAGCAAAAGAGGCAGGACGGCCTTAATGACCGTACTCAGTCCGTTTACAGCCCCGTAACTCAGAATAAAGATGGCTGTAGCCACCGGGGTAACATTCCCTGCAAGGCCAACCAGAAAGCATAATGGCAGAATAATGCCGGTAAACAGGCTCAGACGGATCGCTGAAGTACGTGCACCGGAAGCCACGTCCAGCAGTCTGGCGCTCACCTGTCCCACCCCCCACAACATACCCGCTACGGCGGGCATACCATAAGCGGCCAGTATCTGAGGAAAATGAGCGGACACGCCGGTGGAAACAAAGCTTATCAGCGCTATCAGCGTGGCGTACCACAGGCCGCTGATGAAGGCTTTCCGGTCTTCTGCTGGTCCGATCGCCTGAAGAGCGGGCTGCCCGGCAACGGGAGGTTGACGCCGATAACCTGCCGGAACGGTGGTCAAAAAAAGCAGGCTGACAATGCCTGCACAGCCGTAAACGATAATGGCATGCCGCCAGTCGGTAAAGTGCAGTAGCGCAGCGCCAGCAGGCCAGAACGCGACTGACGCGAGACCACCCAGCAGTGTGACCAGGGTGATTGCCCGGCGGGCCTCTGCGCCTGCAATTTCTACAAGCAGCGCAAATGCGGCATCATACAGGGCAAGTCGCATGCCAGCTCCCATCAGGAGCCAAACGGCAACCCACGATGTTGTTGAATGGGTAAAAGCCATCAGAAAACAACCGAGGACTATGACGAAGGTTCCCACCATCATCACCGTACGCCCGCCGGTACGTGCTATAAGGGGGCCGGTAAGTGGCGAGACAAGCCCCATAACAAGCATGGCAATAGTCAGCCCGGAGAATGTCACAACTGGTGACCGGCCTGTCTCCGACATGATGGCGGTCCCGAAGACCCCCGGCATATAGAATGTGATACCCCAGTTGATTAGCTGCGTCATGCCAATGCAGAAAATGGTGCGGCCTGTCAGATGCTCGTCAGTCAACCCGTGCTCTCCGGAAATGTGGCGTCGCCCTGCCCGAGCGTACGCTGCATGATGACCGTATCAAGCCAGCGTCCGTGCTTGAAGCCCACAGATCTGAGCGTTCCTGTAATGCTGAAGCCTGCCGCGCGATGCAGGGCAAGAGAGGCGCTATTTTCGCTGTTTCCAACTACGGCCACGAGCTGGCGAAAGCTACGGTCCTCTGCCCATGTGACCGCACTCAATAACAACTTTTTTCCGATCCCCTGGCCCTGAAAGTTGGGGGCAATATATACAGAATTCTCCAGGGTGAATCTGTAGGCACATCGTTCCCGGTAGAGTGACAGGTAGCAGTATCCGCGGACATTGCCGTCCTCAACAGCCACAAACCAAGGCAGTCCTGCTGCACGCACCTTTTTCAGGCGGGCTGTCATTTCAGCCGGATCCGGCGGTTCAGTTTCAAAAGTGGCGGTGCCATGCAATACGTGATAAGCATAAATCTGCTGGATGGCAGGAATATGTCGTTCATCTGCTTCGGTTATTTCCATCGTTACGGCTCCTTCTGCGGTCATAAGCAGAGACTAACCGGAATGAATAATTTCAGACAGGCAGCAGGACTTATCAGCGGCATAAGGAAAATTTTGGCATGGCAAACCTGAACCTCGATCACCTGGCTACTTTCAGACTGGTCGTCAGCCGGGGCAGTTTCTCCGGAGCGGCTGAAGCACTTGGTCTGTCGCAGCCGGCAGTGAGCCTGCATATAAGACAACTGGAGCAGGCGCTTCAGGTCCGGCTTATTGAGCGAACCAGCCGGGGAGTAAGGCCCACGCCAGCCGGGCTGACTCTCGTTGAGCACAGCATGAAAATTGATGCAGTGGTAAGTACAGCAGTTGAATCGGTGTGCCAGCATTCTGATGAGATAACCGGCACTGTTACTGTTGGCACAGGCGCAACGGCCTGTATTCATTTACTTCCCCCCTTACTACAGCAACTGCGGCAGGCCCATCCCCTGCTGAAGGTGGACGTACGCACAGGTAACACTTCCGATATAGTGCGGGGCGTGGAGGAAAATCGTATTGATATTGGCCTGGTGACTCTGCCAGCTGCAGGTAAAAACCTGAGCATCATCCCGCTGGGTACGGATGAGTTTGTTGTCATCATGGAAAAGGATGCATCAGAGCCGAGTGCGAAAATATGGAATCCGGGCGCTTTGCTGCCGCTGCCGCTGATTATCTTTGAACCGGGAAGCGGGACACGCGCCCTGATTGACCAGTGGTTCCGGGAGACGGGACATATTGCCTGCCCGGTCATGGAGCTTGGCAGTATCGAAGCTATTAAAAGAATGGTCCGTGCCGGTCTTGGCTACAGCATTGTTCCCAGAATGTCCGTTGCATGCATTGAGGAAAGATCGGGGCTCGATCTTTACTCTGTGACGCCCTCTCTTCACCGGACTCTCGGGACAGTCATGCGGGAAGACCGGATTGTAAGCAGAGGTATCAATGAAGTGCTGAAAAACCTAAACAGCAGTTTTGCAAAAAACGAAATCAGATAAATATTCTTCGATATCTAAACCGGACAGGTCTACTCTCTCCGGCGAAGTATCACTACAGCTTTTACCAGCTACCAATGTCCGCTTTTGGCACAAAGCGGACTTTTTGCTCTGAATCAATCTCCTACTTTCAAATGCTGCTTAAGAAGCATGTGAACGGCGCTTAAAGTAAAAGATGGCGCAAATAATGTTGAACGGCGCCGTACGCCCGCCTAATACAGTCACCGTCGCATAGATAGATCGTGCCCTATCCTACCCCCTCTATTCCCTGAGTATTTATGCGGGCTTTCAGCAAAGAAGAAATTCAGGTAATCCTTTCAACCCCGGCGAACGGCAGGAAGTTGATGACCAAGGATTCGTAAAACTCAGAGGCGGTTGCTGAACACAGTGAATAGCCCGTCCCAGTTTAACGATAACTCAAAACAGCCATGCGCTCTCTCCGGCTTTCAGGTCTGGTACAGTCAGAATGAACATTCTTTAATCGCTGCCGATAGTAATAATTCCGTCATATAAAAAGCGGAAATGTGCTACATCGTCCTTCTGCAGCGCAGGAGAGCTTCTGTATCAGCACTGACGCCTCAATACATCAGTGCTGATACCCTACATCAGGGAACCTTTATGAATAATATAAAAATAGGTATAAGACTCAGTGCGGCCTTCGGCTTTATGGCATTACTTGTGATTATCATGGTGCTGATTGGCGTCCTTAAGATTAACTCGCTCGGCAGTGCGAACGATGAAATTTCAGGCAGCCTTTACAGTAAGTCCTCCGCCTCCCAGTCTCTGCGCTATCTCACATCAGACATGAGTCGCCTCGCCCGCAATGCAATTCTCCTCAGGGACGAGTCTCAGAGAGAGAAAGCCATCAGCGACTACCGCAGCGAAAGGCATGAGCTTGACAGCCTGCTCGAGCTGCTCCGGAAACAGGTGAGCTCACCCACAGGGCTGGAAATCTTTAAGCGTCTCACGGACCGGGCAGACCTCTTTTTACCTTTCCTTGATGAAGTTGTGGCCCTCGCGAAAAACGGTAAGAACGACGAAGCCACGCAGCTGCTTTTCGGTCCGCGCTATCAGAGCCAGGGGGAATTCATGGCCTCCCTGAAACAACTGCAGGACCACCAGGAAGCGCGGATGATTACCGCTGCTGCACAGGCGCGCGCAGACCGTTCGTCAGCACTGATGATACTCATTACCGCAGGTATTGTTGCAGTACTGCTCGCTGCCATATCCGCACTGTTCATTACCCGGAGTATCACGCGGCCGCTTACGGAGGCTGTTCAGGCTGCACGCCGCGTGGCCCTGGGTGACCTGAGTGGCGCGGTGCATGCTGGTCATAAAGATGAGACAGGGGTACTGCTGTCAGCCATTCGTGACATGCAGGATTCGCTGATTAACACCGTCAGCCAGGTAAGAAGCAATGCGGAAAGTGTTGCATCGGCCAGCAACCAGATTGCGCAGGGGAACGCTGACCTCTCACAACGAACTGAAGAGCAGGCCAGTGCGCTGGAGCAGACAGCGGCAACCATGACGCAGCTGGGTATGACCGTCAGGAACAATGCGGAAAACGCACGGCAGGCGGGACAACTGGCAGTGGGCGTACGCGATGTGGCAAATAAAGGCAGTGATGCCACCGGCGCCATTACCGGGACCATGAAGACCATCAGCGAAAGCTCCGGCCGTATTGCCGAGATTACCGCCGTGATTGACGGAATCGCATTCCAGACGAATATCCTTGCGCTCAACGCCGCGGTTGAGGCAGCAAGGGCGGGTGAACACGGCCGGGGTTTTGCCGTGGTGGCCAGTGAGGTCAGGTCTCTGGCGCAGCGCAGCGCAACAGCTGCCGGTGAAATACGTCAGCTTATTGAGGCAAATGCGCACAGCGTCGAAGAAGGTAACAAACTGGTGTTACACGCTTCTGAAACAATGTCAGGCATCCTCTCTGCGGTCGGAAAGCTGACTGACACCGTGGAGGAAATCACCTCCTCAAGCGCCGAACAGGCCCGTGGTATTGAACAGGTAGGCATTGCGGTAACGGAGATGGACAGCACCACGCAACAGAATGCCTCGCTGGTCGAGGAATCTGCCTCAGCGGCTGCGAGCCTTAAAGATCAGGCCGAACGGCTTCTCCAGGCCGTATCCGTTTTCAGTCTGGGTAATCAGGTCATTAGGTCTTCTGTTAATGCGGCTTATGAACCCGTAGGGCAGAAATTCAGTACGCCGGAAACAGGCACTGGCGTAACGAACAGGGACGAAGGCTGGAAGCATTTCTGATCGGAGTACCGCGCTGCTGACTGGCGCGGTACGACGTGAAAATCCTGCAGTAAGTCTCGTCAGTGTTGGTTTATGAAACAAGTTTCTGGTCTTCATCAGACAGTGTCCGCTTTGAGCGATAAGCGGACATTCGTATTTTCATTACAGAACACTCCTGAAATATAGCTATATGACTATGTCTTACTGGTGAAGTGTCCGGTTTAAACAGGGCTATTACACCCTGAAATTTATCAATCTGATAGCATGGTGTTAGTAACTGATTTCACGAACTTGATCATTCAGGAGTAAGTAAAATCTTAAAATTTTAAACCGCTTATGCTAATGAATTATCTAAAGTATTGTGCGGTCTGGTGAAGCAAACTGGCTGGTAAGCTATAATTTTATCAGCATTTCAAACATTCAAAGGAAGATGTGATGAAAACGGGACTGATTTCTCTGAGCCTGCTGGCTACCATACTGCTCACCGGCTGTGACGCGGATGCAAAAAGCATTGAGTGGTACAAAACGCATGAAAAAGAGCGCGACGCGAAGGTGGCGGAATGCAGCAAAGACATCAAAGTGAGTGACACCGATGACTGCCGCAACGCCCGCTTCGCGCGGCCCAATAAAAAATGGTAAAATACACAAGCCGCCGCAAGGCGGTTTTTTTATGCTTTTTAGGCAAGCGGTGAACGGCTGGTTCATCGACACTCATTGATTTTTTTGATGATGAAAGAGGTCTGTCAAAAGCGGACGTTCGAAGTTATCCAACACTAAATGAAGAATAGCCACTGAAACAGCGTATTAATTCAAAGGGAACAGGTCACCATTTTAAAGTCTGTTACAAAGCAAAAACTCTGTTGGCGGTAAAACGCATTCGTTTAATGTCTCCGCTGCCGAAGTCTTGCCGAAAGTTGCCGAGGGAAAATGGCGCGCTCTGTCCAGACTTTGGCCGTCTAACCAGTATATCTGGTATATTCAGTTATAGTTCGGTATATAGGATTCAACGCTTCATCAGGGTGATTCGGTAACATTGGCCTTATACCTAATTTCTGAAAAAGGACGTAAAAAAACCGCCTCGCGGCGGCTCATTTGGTTTTACCAGCCCTTTTCTGGGCTCTTTGTAAATTGGCCTCCGTGGACACCGGCATCAATTGCGTTGCGGCAGTCTTCAGTGGCGCGCGGATTGGAGTCTTTACGGCATTCCTCATATTTCGCTTTACGCTCGTTGTCGTGAGCCTTATACCATTCCTCGCTCTTTGCGCCCTCGTCGCAGCCGGTGAGCAGTATGGCAGCCAGCAGGCTCATAGAAATCAGTCCTGTTTTCATCATTTCTTCCTTTAACGTATGGATTGCGACAGACATTATAGCCTTCTGACTGGCCCGGTTGCACGGTTCGGTGGAAAAGGCGTTTCACCGAATCTTTATCAGGCGAGCGGAAGTAAGCACTGAATCATCCACATCGTAAAGCTTCCGGGCTGCCCGGATTGAGAAAGCGTTCTCGATTTTCTGGACGGTTTTTATCTCCCGGGCTAACCAACCTTCTTCATAATAAGATGCGCAAGCGGCAAGGACATCTTCACGTTTAAATTCTCTGATGTCTCCCAATGTGATGATGGCTACTGCTTTCCGCACCGCCTGCTGCCCCTCTTCCATAAGAAAGTTTTCGTTTTCAATCAGTAATATCTTTTCCCCGCTTCGAACGTCAGGAAACCACTTCCTTATTTCCAGCCTTTTAAGTCCGTTTGCTATTTGGGGTTCCGGCAGGCCGTACAATGGACAGGGCTTTCATAATTTTCTCATCAACATACAGTACCTGGCCGATTCTAAAACGCTCCTCCGGATAAGTCATATGTTCGGTCTTAGAGGAGCGCTACCGAATTCGCGTAAGTAGCAAAAATGTTGTCTGGAAAAAATTACCATCACAAGTGCGCGTTTAGCACAAAGCGGACTGACACGTAGGCCGATGTCCGCCCAGAGCCAGATGAGAACCCCTGCACCCGAGTGATAGCATCTCTTTAAATGCCCGGAAAGTATATGTTAAAACTCTTTATGACATTTTTCATAGACGATAAAAGGGCTGTTAATGACTACAGTTGAGGTATTAAAAGCAAAGTATCCAGGAGCAGTTGCCTGGCAGTTTGGTGACAGCCCAGAGCTGGCAAGCAATCTGGCTGACCTGATTAAAAAAGGGATCAAAACGGCCTCCTGCGGCTCTCTTATCTCTTACCAGCAGGAAGAGCCTGCCCCGAAAATTGGTAGCTATAACATCATCCTTGATGGAGAGAACGTCCCGGTCTGCGTGACCAGACTGGTTTCAATGAAACTGGTTCGTTATTGTGATGTTACTGAGGAGTTTGCCCGCAAAGAAGGTGAAGGCGATTTAAGTCTTGAATACTGGCAGCAAGAGCATAAGAGGTTTTTCTCGGGTGTAGGACATTTTTCTGACGATATGGAACTGATCACAGAAGAATTTGAGGTGGTTGAGTCGCTGTAAGATTCAATTAATACTCTGGCGTTTCAAACCTTATCATTTATTACAATGTCCGCTTCTGGCACAAAGCGGACATGTGCAATAAACAATGTTCGCTTTGTGAGGAATTGAATGTTTTGTGTTTATCATTCAGAAATTGTTAATAAACACTGGAGATAAGTGCGTTTTCCTGAATGATAAATAGCATCATTGGGTTTTAACTATAGCTAGAACGAAACCATCCCATCCCTTTTCACCAACAGTCTGAACTGCCGTCGCTTCAAGGCGCTCATCCTCAGAAATCATTTCTACAAATTTTCGCAGGCCTATAACGTTCGGATCTTCACTACCAGATTCGATAACATTGCCACCGCGCACGGTGTTATCTGCTACGATAACAGTACCTAGTTTCGACAATCTGATAGCCCATTCAAGGTAGTGGGGGTTATTCACTTTATCGGCATCGATAAAAATCAGGTCAAAAGGCGCATCAAGCGTGGGTAAGACCTCAAGCGCAGCTCCCCTGTGCAACGTGACGCGCTCAGCCAGCCCCGCTTTATTGATGTTCTGACTGGCCACTTCTGCATGATGCTCGTTGAATTCAATTGTCGTTATGCTTCCATGGGGTGGAAGAGCTTTGGCCATCCATAGGGTGCTATACCCCCCAAGTGTGCCTATTTCAAGAACACGAACGGCACGTGACATTTGCATGAAAATAGCCAGCATTTTTCCCTGCAAAGAGGATACGTCATGTGTCGGCAAACCTTGAGCTGAGTTATTAGCGAGAGCGTATTTTAAATCTGAATCTTCAGGGGCTAGCTTTTCAGAAAACCAGGCATCTACCTGAGCCCATTTATCGGAATCTTGTGAAGGATAATCCGGAATGCGCATATGAATTTACTCTCCTTAAAAAACTTCAGTAATGAACCAACCCACCATCTACAGCATACTGGCTGCCGGTAACATAGGATGCGTCATCGGACAGCAGGAAAAGTGCAACTGCAGCGGCCTCTTCTGCTGTTCCGGCTCGGCCTAAAGGAACCTGTCTTACCACAAAATCTTCAAACTGCTGACGTGACTCTTCTGGCATAAAGTGCCTGAAGTTGGTTTCAATCGGACCCGGCACCAATTGTGTTAGCGCGGATACCGCGTTCAGCCAGCGCTGATGCCCAGCTTTTGACCATAGCGATAATGGCACCTTTCGTCGCTGCATACAGACTTGTCATCGCCGCACCTTCATAGACAGAGGAGGAAGAAGTTACCAAAATGGACGCGCCTGAATTGAGCGATTCGGACAGGGCTGCCTGCTGTAGCATTGGGCCTCGCACATTAACGTTCATCATACTATTAAAAGAATCTGCCGTTACAGATTCCGGGGAGCCTACTTCAGCATAACCGCCATTTAGCCATAATCCATCAAGTGAACCCCAGTCTTTAATAGCCTCACCAAGCCCATGTATATCAGCTTCGCTTGCAGCATCGCTTTTCAGAATAAGCGAAGCTGCAGGAAGCAGACTGCGTGCACGTTCCAGTCTTTCTTCATTAAGACCGGTTATGACTACATGGCCACCTTCCGTGACAATACGCTGAGCGCCTGCCAGCCCCATGCCACTCGTGCCTCCAGTAATTAGTATCCGTTTACCCTTAAATCTGCCCAAGCTTACAGCCTTATTTGTCTCTGGAATCAGCATTTAACTTACGTAAAAAAATACTATTCATCATCTGTTTCATTATGCAACGATGACATTGTTGCCTGAAGGTCCGCTTCTGGCACAGAGCGGACCATGCAACTTAAGTCTCATGATAATAAGCCGGGCAACGATGCCCGGCTTATTATTTGCCGTCCTACCGGAATGACACGCCGAGATTGACCAGACCGTAGTAGCCGCCTGCCTCGCCGCCGTGCAGCGACTCAGACCAGCCGCCCTGTACGCCCAGCGTCACGTTCTGACGGATGCGTGCGTTCACACCTCCGTTCAGGCCCACGCTGGTGCCCGACAGGTTATTCCGGAATGATGCCTCTGAGCCCGCCACGCCCGGCGCGGACGCCGTAAATCCGCTGTGTCCGGCGTACGACTGTGTCACCGACGGTGTCACCCACCAGGCCAGCGTTGCCTTCGCGTCCTGCGGCGTGCCCAGCTTCAGACCGGCGCGCACCGACTGCCGGCGGCTGTCAGACCAGCTCAGCGAGGCTGCCTCGTCCTGGCCGTCGTTCAGGCTCAGGCCCTGCACCGTGTACTGAAACTGCGGCTCCAGTGCCAGAGCAGGACTGACGGAGAAGGCCTGCCCCACTTCTGCCGACGCCAGCCAGCCCGTGCCGTGGGTTGACAGGCGCGTGTCGTCATTTGAGGCTGCCTTCAGGTTGTGGCGGCTCGCCTGCAGCAGGCCGTCAATATGCAGACCGGCATGGCTGCGGCCTGACACGTAAGCGCCGCCGGTGTAGACCGTGTCACGGTCCGTGCCGGCGTCCGCACTGCCGCCGTCACGCCACACGTCGCTGCGCATCAGGCCGGTGGCACCAAAGATGCCCGCGCGCCAGTCGGCGTCTGCGCCGTCAAGCTGCCACAGGTCGCCGCCCAGCTGGAAGAAGCTGTAGGCGCTGCTGCTTTCCGGTACGCTGCCGCCCGTGAGGCTGCCGCTGTCTGGATGGCGGAGCTGGCCGGCGGCCACGCGGCCCCAGACGCGGCTGTCCGGCGCGTAGTGGAAGCGGGTGTCGGCCGAGCCCGCCACCAGGCGGTCATAGTCCATCGACAGTGACGGCATCGCCGCGTAGCTCCACATGCCGTCACGGTAATTCACCGGCCCGGCCGGAACAGTGTCGTTACTGGCTGAACCACTCTGCGCGGTCTGCTGAGACGTCAGGTACCAGCTCTGGTCAGCGTTGCGGTACAGACTGTAAGAGTAGGCACCGGCAGCCAGGGGCTGCGTCATGCTGAACGCGCCTGCATCCGTGGTGGCTCCGTTAACGGCCTGAATAACCGCAATACCGTTGCCGGTGGTCTGTGCCCCCAGACCGCCGCGGTTGAGCACGCGTAGTCCCGTTCTGCCTGAGGCCCGGCCGCCGTCGATGATGACTTTATCAACCGGAGAACTGCTGTCGCCCGCTACGGTGTTGAGGGTGATGGTGCCGCCGTTGCCGATCAGATTGGTTGCCGTCAGGGTATGCGGGGTAAATGCCCCCTGCGACGGCACAAACACGATGCTGCCGGCGTTGGTCAGGGTGTCCACCAGGGAGTCGCCAGTGATGTTCCAGGTACTGCTGCTGTCGATGTTCACGTCTGTGGGGTCGATGATACCGGTCAGCGTGGCGCTGTTAATCAGCGACAGTGTGGTACCGGCCTGGGCGATGATGTTCGTGAAAGCCTGTAACCCGTCCATCACCAGCGAGCCGGCGTTGAGGTTGACCTGAGACTGGCTGAGGGTTCCACCCAGCGTCAGCAGGCCCGTGCCGTTCTTGGTGAGCTGGCCGCTGCCGGTGAGATTGGTGTTAAGTATGGCACTGGTGCTGGTGTCATAAGTAGTGACACCTTCGTTAACAAAGCTGTTATTTGCAAGGGTCAGGACGGCGCCGTCGGCGATATTCAGCAGGCCTCCCGTAGCAACAGTTGTACCTGACGCAATCCCCCCGCTACTGACCGACAGCGAACCGCCGCTATTAATCGTCGCCTGCAAGGCTGTGCCGCCGCTTAATACGGATAATTTTCCGTCAGCATTAACAACCGTGCCCAGCGCTTTGCCGAATACGCTCTCAGTACCTCCGGCATTAACAACAGTGCCGCTGGAAAAATCGCCGGACTGCACGGTCAGCAACCCACCGTTTTCCAGAAGCACATTTTTTGCCTGACCGCCACTGACCGAGAAGGTACCGCGCGCATTTGTTCCACTCACTACCGCACGGGTGCTGGCCTGTAACGCTGCACCGGACGCCTGAGTCAGGCCTGACACGATACCACCGTCAGCAACAGCAACAGTACCGCCTGAGTTAGCTGAGGCACCGGTTGCTGAACCGCCTGAGCTCACACTGAGCGTACCACCTGAATTTACGCTGGCACTGGTGAGCGAACCACCGTTATTAACCACAGCAAATCCTGCGTCGGTAACGGTTGTCCACGTCGCAACGGCACCATTATTAATATACTGCGTGCCGCCAGAAACAACGGTGGAGGTCACCGTGCTGCCTGAAAACACATTCATGATACCGCCCGTGTTGACCGCAGTACTCAGTGCTGAACCGCCACTCATGACGTTAACCATACCGCTGCTGCTTACACTTGTGCCGGATGCTGCTCCGCCACTGTAAACGTTCTGCGTACCGCCGGCAGTGACACTGGTTGACGTAGCATTACCGTATACCGTTTGAGCCCCTCCGGACAGCGTGGTCGAAGATACAGTGCCTCCCGCATTAATATACTGGTATCCCCCTGTGTTTACCGCTGTCGACGATGTCACACCACCATTATTGACGTATTCAGTTCCGCCAGAATTCACCAGTGACGATTTTGCGACACCACCGTTCTGGACATACAACGTTCCGCCGTTGATTACTGAAGAAATGACTGAACCGTAGTTGTTAATGTAACCATAACCGCTGACTGTTGCCCCGTAACCAGTGCCGCCGTACATGATGTACTGCTGGCCTCCTGAAACCAGAGCGGAACTGGTCGTACCGCCACTGTATACCTGTTCATAACCACCACTTTTGATTGTGGTACTGACTGCGGAGCCGCCGGCTTCAACAAACAGTCTGCCGCCGTTTTCCAGCAGCAGGCTGTTTGCATGACCACCACTGACCGAGAAACCGCCGAGCACGTTGGTGCCGCTTACGGTTGCGCCGGTGTAAGTCTGCAACGCGCCTCCGGAGGATTGCGCGACGGCAGCGGCAGAGCCGCCGTCATAGACGACCAGAATGCCGCCAGAGTTAATGGCTGTGCTTACAGCAGAACCCCCGCTGCTGACGTACTGAACGCCGTTCTGCCTGATGACGGTGCCGGAGGCATTGCCGCCAGTCTCCACGAACAGTCTGCCGCCGTTTTCCAGCAGCAGACTGTTTGCCTGTCCGCCGCTCACGGAGAAACTGCCAAGAACATTGGTGCCGCTTACGGTTGCCCCCGTATATGTCTGGAGTGCGCCACCGGAAGACTGCGCTACTGTAGCTGCAGAACCGCCGTCATAGACGACCAGAATGCCGCCAGAGTTGACAGTGGTGCTGACAGCAGAGCCTCCGTTGACAACGTACTCAATCCCGCCCTGGTTAGCGGTCGTACCCGAAGCATGGTTACCTGACAGCACATATAAAAAACCGCCGTTTTCGAGCAACAGATTACTGGCCACTCCGTTGCTGACAGAGAAATTGCCGAGTGCGTTCGTGCCGCTGACAGTCGCGCCCGTGTAGGCCTGCAGTGCGCCGCCCGACGACTGCGACACACTGCTCGCACTGCCGCCGTCGTATACAGTCAGCGTTCCGCCTGTCCTGATTGTTGTGCTGACCGCAGAGTTGCCGTTTTCCACGTACAAAAAACCACCATTTTCCAGCAGGACATTGCTGGCAAGGCCACTGCTGACAGAAAATCCGCCCAGCGTGTTGGTGCCGCTTACCGTTGCGCCCGTCCATGCCTGCAATGCTCCGCCAGCTGACTGCGCCACCTGTGTCGCGGTGCCACCGTCATAAATCCGCAGCGCACCGCCTGACTGTACAGTGGTACTGACGGCAGACTGACCACTTTGCACATACAGAAATCCGCCGTTTTCCAGCAGCAGACTGTTC
This sequence comes from Pantoea sp. SGAir0183, assembly GCF_043545505.1. NCBI lineage: Bacteria > Pseudomonadati > Pseudomonadota > Gammaproteobacteria > Enterobacterales > Erwiniaceae > Pantoea > Pantoea sp. SGAir0183. The sequence goes on along the minus strand of NZ_CP028057.1, from coordinate 572 downwards.
GCCTGGCCATTGCTGACAGAGAATCCGCCGAGCGCATTTGTGCCGCTGAGAGTTGCACCGGCATACGCCTGAAGTGCACCGCCGGAGGCCTGGCTGATACTGGTGGCAGTGCCACCAGAGGCGACGTTGAGAAAGCCGCCAGAGTTCAGTGCGGTACTGGTGGCCGTGCCGCCGCTGCTCACATAAAGATGACCGCCCGATGCGACTGTTGTGCCCGTGACAGTACCGCCGTTGTTGACGCTGATCGTTGGCAGGTAATAGCCGACAAACGCGGAGCCACCAACATAACTGCTGGTCGCCAGCCCACCGCTGTTTACATTGAGGGTTCCCCCGCCTGATACTACGGCGCTGTTGGCAGTGTCCCCTGAGTTAAGCGTGAGGGGGTTATAATAGGTAACCTGTGAGCCATTATAGGTAGCCGCCGCCGCCGCGCCCGCCACGCCCAGCAGCAGGAGAGCGCCCGCCACCTTCTTCACCGCCAGCGGCGGACGTCCGCCGCTGCCTGCCTTTTCTGACGCCACTATCCACGCCTGGCGCGCTGCACTCCAGACTATCCGGTACGCTCTGTTCAT